>JAHAYJ010000123.1 GCA_018384375.1 Lachnospiraceae bacterium | reverse complement strand
AAAAAACATATGTTATTCCTCGTTTTCTTACTTCAGGAGCTGGCGGGAAGCCATCCATTCCTGGAACATTAAAATATACCAGATCTGGATCCGCCACTGTCCGCGCTGTGTAAAGTCATCCCAGATTTTCCACACCACATCCGGATCAAGAATTCCCTGCTCGCTTAAGGTCTTTCTGTCGATCAGGCTTTCCGCCCACTCACGAAGAGATGGCTCTAAGAGCCATTGATCAATCGGTATGGAAAAGCCCTTCTTGGGCCGCTCCATCATTTCCTTAGGGACATAGCGGTAAAGAACATTTCGTAATACCTTTTTCCCCACGCCTTCCCCTCGTTCATAATCGATGGGAAGGGTCCAGGCAAATTCTACCACATCTTTATCCAGCATGGGAACCCTGGTTTCCAGGGAAACCGCCATTGCTGCCCGGTCTACCTTCACCAGAATATCATCCGGATGGTACATAAGCATGTCCATCAGCATGATATTATGATTGGGTTCCTCTAAAAAGCCCTCTTGGTATTCACTGTGCTTGTAAGGACAGTTTTCATGGTACAGGCTGATCTGCCGTGCCAGAGGCTCCGTCTCATTGGAACAGATATAAAGGTCTGCAGGTCCCTTGGCCCCCAGAAGCTTTCCCTTCACTTTATAAATAGGATGATCCTTAAGGGGACTGTGAAGCACCAGGCCGCTGACCGGTTTCCTGATAAAGTAAGGAAACGCTTTCATCTTATTCCAGATTCTCTCCACGGATACATAGGAATTATATCCGCAGAAAAGCTCATCTCCGCCGTCTCCGCTTAAGGATACCGTCACATGCTCTCTGGTCATTTTGCTTACCAGATAGGTAGGGATCTGAGAGGAATCCGCAAAGGGCTCTCCAAACAGATATCCAAGCTCCGGAATCACCGCCTTTGCATCCTGATCCGAAATATAGAGTTCTGTATGCTCCGTGCCCAGATGTCCGGCTATTTCTTTTGCATAAACAGCCTCATTATACCCCTCCTCCTTCATACCAATGGTAAAGCTCTTCACTTTTCCCTGATGGAGAGACTGCATCAGAGCTACCACTGTACTGCTGTCAATTCCCGCCGAGAGAAATGCGCCCACCGGAACATCGGCAACCATCTGCTCTGCGATAGAAGCCTTCAGAAGCTTTTCCAATTCATCCGCCGCTTCCTCTTCCGTTCCCTGAAACAGATTCTGCTGCCCCTTTCTCGCTGCTTCTTTCATGCTCCAGTAAGGAGAAATCTCCCATTTATTAAATGGTGATTTAATTTTAAGTATCGTTCCGGGTTCCAGTTTATAAATACCCTCATAAATGGAATAGGGTGCCGGGACATAGCCATGCACAAAATAAAGGTCCAGGACCTTCCTGTTGATGGGATTGTGAAACCCATCCAGCACTGAAATGCAACCGATATCGGATGCAAAAACAAAGCTCCCGTTCACCATTCCGTAATAAAGCGGTTTTTCTCCCACCCGGTCTCTGAGAAGATATAGTGTTTTTTCTTTCTTATCATACAGAGCGATTGCAAACATGCCCTTGCACATACGGATCGTCTCCTCAATTCCATATGCCTCAAAGGCTTCCAGTAAAACCTCCGTATCGGAGCTTCCCCGGAAGGCTTCTACTCTTTTGTCTGAAACAAGCCTGTCTGCCACTTTCTTATAATTATAAATTTCACCGTTAAAGACGATGACAAATCTGCCACTGTGGGAGGTCATTGGCTGGGAACCATTTTCGGACAGATCCACAATGGAGAGCCGCCTGTGTCCCAACGCCACTGCCCCGTCCTCTGAAAGATAGGTTCCTCCCGCATCCGGTCCTCTGTGGATCATTCTCTGTTTCATGCGTTCAATATTCTTTTCATTATCACCTGAGAAATTACAAAAACCGGCTATTCCACACATGTTATTTTTCTCCCATTTTTCATCCATTAATAATCTGACAATTGAAGGAATTTTTTGCTATTTCTTTTTTCTGAGATTTCCCGCTTTTTTACCAAAAATCAACTTATTTAAGTAGTTTTCCCATTCCAGATACACTTTATCAGCATCATAAATATCGCTCGTTTTTGCTGCTTCATTTGCCATGTCATCAGCCTCATGCAAGTTATTTAGTACATATTGCAAGTTTTCTTTCATTGCTATTTCATCCTTCACAGGACTTAATAATCCATTGACTCCGTGCGTGATCAACTCTGCCGGACCGCCGCAGGGGCAGTCTGTCGACACCACAGTGAGACCAAGTATCATGGCTTCAATCAATGTGTTCGGCATTCCTTCCGTATTGGAGGATAATACAAAAACACGTGTTTTGT
>JAHAYJ010000120.1 GCA_018384375.1 Lachnospiraceae bacterium | reverse complement strand
CTATCCGCAGATCTCATCAATCCAAGCAAACAATTCTTCCAGATCATAGTCTCCGGCATGGGGTGTATTCCAGGGTGAATGATAATCCACATCCAGCCCTGCATTTTCCAGCTTTAATGCAAGCATTGCCGATATTGCCAGCGAAGTGTCTCTGTCACACTCCCCATGACGAATACGCCAATGGGGGGCTTTCACGGCTTTTTCGTCATCCACATAATCCATCGGATTCATCATTTTAATTACAAGCTCTTCTGCCAGTTCTCCAGTTCTTAGACTGTTTTCTTTACTATACTCTGTAAAATGACGCAGATTCACATTTCTACTTCCGAACAGATCGTTTTCCGGACTGTCCATAGATAAAGCATCAAAAGCCGGCGCTGTTTTCATTCTGGTAATGTTCTTGACATATTCATACCAATTCATTCCCACAGCTTTTTTGTCCTTTATTTCAAGCCATTTTTTATCAGAAAGGTCAATACCCGCATCCATTGCCTTCTGTGCTGATTTTAAAACCACTCTTTTCATGTACTCTTTAAAGGAACCATTGCCATCCTTATCAAGCTCCAGTATATTCCCGTTTTTCTCCTTCAGAACCAGACTGTTCAAATATTCCGGGAATTGTTTTGCTAATTCCTCGGACACTCTGATCTGTTGTTCAGACATCATGCCATCCTCCGGCGTGAAAGAAGGTCTTCCACCCTCATCCATCTGCATATGCATCCGATAATAGTCATTCACTCCCAAAAACTGCCATTCATGAGCCATATCCGCATGTTCCAGATTGATAATTGGGCAGTAACAGGAGGCAGCAAAAATATTGTCTCTTTCGTCGGCCGCACCGATCTTTTCAAGATACGACTCATAATCCGAATGATTTCCCGTTGCTCCCATCAGTGAGGACAATGCACCACCCGCACTGGTTCCATTGGTAATAATTTTTTCAACATCACCCGGCAGTTCCCCTGCAAAATGGCGAAGATATCTGACAGCCGCCTTATAATCTACCACACAGGCAGGTGCCTTTCCTATATACTCACCAGTTTCATTTTGTTGTACACGGCCGCGAATAGCAGGTGCGGCAACTACATATCCATGCTGCAAAGCTCTAAAAATACTATTTGGTACCTCTTGATTTTTCCATAATGTGCACCTTGGCTCATCCAATTTACCCGGCATATAGCCACCCACTTGATTTGGCATAAAAATGGGTGCAGTATCAATAGTATATCCATTGATGCTTTCACCACGAAAATATCCTTCCGGTGCAAAAACATTCATTCTTTGAAATTCCTCACTTACAGGCTTGTCTACATATACTCTGTTACGGTATGCACGAAATTCAATAGTTTCATGTTGAAAGGTATATTTTTCCACAGTATAATTTTCTTTGTCAAATTTCATAACTGATATTGCCCCTTGTCCTTTCTATTCCCTCCATAAACCTCTTCTTATCATTCTCATGTATGATAACAAGCCGGCATTACCTTAACAGTAATACCGGCTTGTTTATCTTTAGCTAGAACGCTTCTAGAAATTTATTAATATTGTCAGTAATGCTGTTCTTCCGAAACACACCCGAACCCGCTACAAAAATATCGGCACCCGCTGCTATGACCTCTCTGATATTCTTCTTGCCGACACCACCATCCACTTCAATCCTGGTAGCAAGACCATTTTCATTCACATAACTGCGAAGCTGTCTGATTCTTTCATAGGATTCCGGGATAAAAGACTGCCCTCCAAATCCGGGCTCTACACTCATCAGAAGCACCATTTCCACCTTGTCTGCATAAGGAAATACCTCCTCAAGAGGTGTTCCAGGCTTTATTGAAATTCCCGCCTTGATCCCACATGCATGAATCCTGTCAATCACTGTCTGAGGATTCTTCGTCGCTTCTAAATGAAAAGTAATACCGTCCGCACCACACCTTACAAATTCTTCAATATACCTTTCGGGTTCAACAATCATCAGGTGCACATCAAAAAACTGACTGCTGGCTGGTCTGATGGATTCGATCAGAGGCATCCCAAAAGATATGCTGGGTACAAATACCCCATCCATCACATCAATATGAAGGTACTCTGCTCCTGCTTTTTCCGTTTCTTTAATCTGCTCTCCCAGTCTTGTAAAATCTGCTGCCAGCAGGGAGGGTGCTAAAATGTACTTCATGGTTTCAGCCTTTCAAACTATTATTTCAGGAAATCCTTGATCTGCTCGTAGATTCCCTTCCCATCCAGCTTATATTTTTCAACCAATGCTGCTGCAGAACCGGATTCTCCGAAAACATCCTGCATACCAATCTTCATAACCGGAACAGGATATGACTTGCAAAGCGCATCACAGACTGCACTTCCCAATCCACCAATCACGGAATGTTCCTCTGCTGTTACTACTTTACCTGTCTTCTTTGCAGAATTAATGATAATTTCTTCATCCAACGGCTTGATGGTACAGATATTGATTACCTCTGCGCTGATACCCTCTGCTGCAAGCATTTCTGCTGCTTCCAGCGCATTTCCTACACAAATACCTGTGGCCACGATAGTAAGGTCTGTGCCCTCGCGCACTACCGTACCCTTGCCGATTTCAAATTTGTAATCGGGCTTGTCATTGATAACAGGGCAAGCCGCACGCCCAAATCTCATATAGACAGGACCTACATATTCTGCTGCCGCTTTTACTGCCGCTTTTGCTTCAATATCATCTGCCGGACACATTACAACCATACCGGGAATGGTCCTCATCAGTGCGATATCCTCATTACACTGGTGAGAGGCTCCATCTTCGCCTACCGTAATGCCTGCATGCGTTGCACCAATCTTAACATTTAAATGGGGATAGCCCACGGAATTTCTGACCTGTTCAAAAGCCCTTCCTGCCGCAAACATTGCAAAGCTGCTGACAAAGGGAATCTTTCCCGCTGTGGCAAGTCCCGCCGCAATGCCAACCATATTACACTCTGCAATACCGCAGTCGATATGTCTGTCCGGATAAGCTTTTTTGAATACTCCTGTCTTGGTAGCTGCTGCCAGGTCTGCATCCAGTACAACAACATTGGGGTTTTCAGCGCCCAACTCGACAAGGGCATTTCCATAGCTTTCACGGGTAGCTACTTTCTTCACTGTATTCTCTGCCATTATGCTTCCTCCTTCATGAGCTCTTCATCAATTTTTTCAAGATCAGCCATTGCCACTGCATACTGCTCATCGTTCGGCGCCTTGCCATGCCAGTCTACGCTGCCTTCCATAAAGGAAACTCCTTTTCCTTTCAGACTGTGAGCAATGATTGCTGTAGGCATTCCCTTGGTTTCTCTCGCCTCCTTGAAGGCAGCACGGATTGCATCAAAATCATGCGCATCTACATTGATCACATGAAAATTGAAAGCCTCAAATTTCTTATCAATAGGGTAAGGAGAACAAACATCTGCAATCGGTCCGTCAATCTGTAAACCATTGTTATCTACGATAACAACAAGATTATCCAGCTTACGGTGTCCTGCAAACATAGACGCTTCCCAGACCTGTCCTTCCTCTAACTCACCATCACCCAGAAGGGTATATACTCTGTAATCCTTATTGTCCATCTTTCCTGCAAGAGCCATACCCACTGCTGCGGAAATTCCCTGCCCCAGAGAACCGCTGGACATATCTACACCGGGGATATGCTGCATACAGGGATGTCCCTGAAGATAAGAGCCTAATTTACGTAAGGTAACCAGATCCTCTACCGGGAAAAAGCCTCTGTTTGCCAACGTGGAATACAGTCCCGGTGCTGTATGACCTTTAGATAATACAAAACGGTCTCTGTCTTCCATTTTCGGATTCTTAGGATCAATGTTCATCTCTTCAAAATAAAGATATGTGTAAATATCTGCTGCTGACAGAGATCCACCCGGGTGTCCTGCTTTTGCGCTGTGAACCGCCGTAACAATGCCTTTACGCACCTGATTGGCTGTTTTTTTGAGCTCCAGATTGTTCATGATTACCTCCATTTACATATTCATCTTGTACATAAAATATTATCACTGTTCATTCTCTTGAACCGTTTCATATTTTACCATATTTTATAGGTAGCGTCTATACGATAATCATGCTAAATACTTTTCAGATATTGCTATTTTTCTATGTATTTTCACCCATTTCCATTCATATAATCAAAAGAATATCCCCAAGAGGTCTCCGTTTTGTTATCCAGATTAAAATTATCGCGCAGACTAAAATATTACTTCTTTCTTTTGTTATCCTTTTTGGGCTTTCTCTTTCTTTTATTCTGTCTGCTGACAAACGATGCCCGCCAATTTAAGTCTCTTACAAAAACACTCTTTATTTCCGAACTTTCAAGTGACACCTTAAGTCTGCATTATACTCTTGCTTACCCTGAGGATTATGATCTTGACGGTAAAGCTGTTCTTCCCTGTTACCAGCCGGGAAAAGAAGAAAACGCCGCTTATCTTGAATCCATATTAGAGCGCCTCAGTGAAATTTCTCCCAGGTACTTAAGTTCGGAGGATGCCTATACTTATCAGTTATTGACCCGCCACCTTACCTTACAGCTTTCCGGTTCTGATTTTGCTTATTACGGGGAACCCCTTTCCCCATCCTCCGGTATGGTCTCCGGTCTGCCCATTCTTCTTGCAGACTACACCTTTCGTTCCGAAAAGGATGTAGAAGACTATCTTAATATTCTGGACCAAACCGACACATATTTTGAAGGATTGATTCAATATGAAACAGAAAAATCTGCACAGGGACTATTTATGCCTGACAGCTCTGCTGAAAAAATCATTGAGCAATGTGGTTCCATTATGGATCAAACAGCTCTGTCTTCCGGAGAACATTTTCTCCACACCACCTTTCAGGAACGTCTGGTTGAATTGGAAAATGAAGGACTAATTACAGAAGACCAAAAGCTGCATTGGATTTCCGAAAATGACCGCCTGCTTACTACAGTTATGAAGCCGTCCTATGAAGCTGTTGCAGATGCCTTTACTTTACTCTCAGGAAGTGGCAAAAATTCTATGGGACTTTCTCATTTCCCCAAAGGACGCGCTTATTACGAATACTTATTTGCCTCTACTACCGGAAGCAGCCGAAGCATTTCTGAGGCAAAACAAATGCTGTATCAGGATTTTCAGCAGAACTATGCCGCTCTGCTTTCTTTGATGGGAAATTACCCGGAGCTGATCTCCATGAATGAGCCATTTTCCTCAGATTTTCCTTTTTCTACCCCTGAAGAAATGCTTGTCGATCTGCAGTCTCAAATGAAAACTGATTTTCCGGCTTTCCCGCAATTTGAAGACGGCTTCATTCCCTCCTGCACGGTCAAAAGTGTCTCACCGGCTATGGAAAAATATTGCAGCCCTGCCTATTACCTGACACCGCCTATGGATGATATGCAAAAAAACACTATTTACATCAATCATCGTAATCAGCCTGATGCTCTCACCTTATATACGACACTCGCTCACGAAGGCTATCCCGGGCACCTTTACCAGACTGTTTACAGTCAGCTTGCCCTAAGCCAAAAAGCCGCTTCTCCTGTTCGCCGCATTCTTCACTACGGTGGTTATGTGGAAGGCTGGGCCCTTTATGTAGAAAACCTGTCTTATTACTATGCGCAAAACATTTATCAGAACGAGCCTTCAAAGGCTGCCTGGTGTGAGGCTTGCCGCCTTAACCGGAATATCCAGCTATGTCTGTACTCTCTTTTGGACATTGCAATTCACTACGAGGGGGCTACTCCTGCACAGGTACAGGCAATTCTTGAAAAGATCGGAATTACCAATCCGGCATCCGTCACTGCGATCTATCAATATATTGTAGAAGAACCCACAACTTATCCGAAATACTATCTGGGATTTCTGGAATTTCAGGAGCTAAAAGAAGAGGCTGCTACGCAATGGGATGATAAATTCTCTCTGATGCGGTTCCACCGATTTGTTCTGGAAGCCGGTCCATCTGACTTTACATCCCTAAGGACACGGCTTACTGCATCCCCAATAGGCTAATGTTCCTCCATCATGCTTTCTATATATCCCCCATCCCAGAGCAAAATCTTAAGCTTTTTCGCTGCTTCCACCGCTGGCGCGGTAAAATACTGGTTTGTCATGACTGCTCCCACCATACGGTCATAATAGTCCCTTCCCGCATATGCTTCCTGAATCGCCTTGACTCCTACAGGGGCAGCATAACGTTTACATTGGATGGCGTAAGTCACACCTTCCTTCTCTGCCAAAATGTCAATTCCGTAATCACCGCTGCCCCTGGTTACCTCCACATCCACAAAGCCCTTCTGTTTTAGGATATCCGCACAAAAGTATTCAAATTCATGTCCCTCCATATCTTCAAACAGATCAGACGACCTTCTCTTCCTTATAAGAAGCTTCCACACAATTCCCACAAACACAAGCAGCAATGCTGCTCCTGCCAATATCATTTTCCCATTTAAATTAATATCCATTCTGATAACTCTGCCCTTTCTATCTGCAATTGACAAATCTGCCAAACACTTTTATACTCTTTGATTATTACATCTGTTAAGAGGTGCCCCATGGAAAATCTGATATTCAGCCTGAATGCAACCATCCCCGTCTTTCTGATCATGGTGATTGGATATATTTTAAAAAACCTGAAGGTTATTGATGAGCCCTTCACAAAGACCTTGAATTCCTTTAACTTTAAGGTTACTCTACCTGTACTTCTGTTTAAGGATATCAGTGACTCGGACTTTCTTACCGCATGGGACACACGCTATGTCCTCTTCTGTTTCTTTACCACTCTTTTCTGTATTGCTGTTATCTGGATTATAGCAGATAAAGTGTACCATAAAAAGGACCTTGTGGGAGAATTTGTACAGGCCTCCTATCGGGGCAGTGCCGCTGTTCTCGGCATTGCTTTCATTCAAAATATTTATGGGAATGCAGGTATGGCTCCGCTTATGATTATAGGAACTGTTCCTCTTTATAATATAGCCGCCGTCATTATTCTTTCCTTTACCGGACCCGACAGTCAGGGCTTAAGTCCTGTTGCATTAAAAAAGTCTCTGAAAGGTATTGTCACGAATCCGATTATTCTTGCCATTCTTGCAGGTATTCTGGCTTCGTTTCTTCCCTTTGAGTTCCCTGCTATCATTAACAAAACCATTACCAATATTGCCGTTCTTGCCACACCTCTTGCTCTCATAGGCTTAGGTGCCGGATTTGAAGGAAAAAAAGCGCTGGCCGAAATGAAGCCAACGCTTGTCTGTTCCTTTATTAAGCTGATTCTTCAACCCGCAATTTTTCTCCCACTTGCTGTTCTTCTGGGCTTTCGCAGTGACAAGCTGGTCGCTATCCTGATTATGCTCGGTGCTCCCACTACAGTCAGCTGCTATATCATGGCCAAAAATATGAAGCATGAAGGAATTCTGACCTCCAGTGTGGTGGTAGCAACCACCTTTTTAAGCTCCATTACGATTACTTTCTGGCTCTATCTGTTAAAAACTTTTGGGTTGATCTGACCTTTCCATGTTTTTGTAAAAGCACTTCCAGGGCATGCAGACATTAGGAAACACAGATTCTAAAAGAAAAGCTGATATCATCCCCACCTTTCACATGATAAGCTTCCTCCACATCCGATCCCCAGCTGTCAATACCGCCCACGCCGCGTACTGCTCCGTAAATACAGAGCACAGTTCTTCTTGCAGGCGGAAGTTCCTCCATATGTGTCGCATTTTCCAATTCACATGCTGTATAAGGCAGACACGAAAAAGCAAGCCCATTCAGTTCGAAATGCAACGCCGTCTCCTTCTTTTCCTTCTGACTGTTGTCAAGTCCGGTGCTTCGATAGACCTTTAGCCACTCCGTATCCATGTGAACACCACAATCCTGTGGAACAAGATAAGGGGTTACAGGAAGCCCCTGCACCTCATATACGCCTTTCACTCCCCCTGCCTTCCGGTCAGGATAGGTTTCTCCCGACAATCCTTCATAAACATATTTATCCGCACAGGTAGGCATGATCATGCGAAGTCCAAAGGCGGGAAGTTCCGGCAATTCTTTCTTTCCATAGTAGTGTACCTTTATCAGAATTTCTCCATCACCACTCACCTGATAGGAAACAAAAATCTCCGTTTGGGGGCTCGTAATGGTTTCATACGTGTAGGTTACCTCAATGGTTTCTGCCCTTTCATCCTCACTGTATCTGTTATTTTCCGGTGCACAGGGAAGCGGAAGCTCTATTCCATTTGCCCGGACCTGCACTCCGGTACATTTGATGAACAGATCTGCCGAAAGCCACATGCCGCTTCTTAACGGGAATCCATTTCCTCTGTCATTGTCCGTTGTGGCTCTCCAAAAGGTAGGACGTGGCGAACGATACAGCCATTCTCTTCCATCAATACAGATCGACTCGGGGCCACCTGTTGCATAGGAAAAAAGATAGCTGAATCTTTTTCCGTTTCTTTCTCCATGAACTCCCAGCGTCACATCTCCATATACCACATGCAGCTTTCCATTTTGCATACCTTGATTATCTGTGCAAGCCATAATAGTATTTCACCTCCTGCATAGCCGGTTTCTCCGTTCTGTCTGCAAACACGATCCCGTTTCCTGAAAACTCATAGTCCGCAGGTCTGTCATCAAAGTCTCCGCCATAGTGCAAAACCCTTTTTCCTGTCACCTCATCCCAAACCCATAAAGCCTGGTCAATATAGTCCCAGATAAAGCCTCCATGATACATTTCAAATTCATCAAGAAGCTTGATATAGGAACCCATTCCTCCAATAGAATTCCCCATATCATGCATATATTCACAAAGAAGATAAGGTTTCTTCGGATGGTTCTCAAGATATTCCTTTATTTCCCAGGGCTTTGCATACATGCGGCTTTCCACATCCGATACCGTGTCCTCATACGCCCTGTTGCAGCATACACCTTCATAATGAACCAGTCTTCCGTCTTTTTTATCCTTAAAATACTGATTCATTGCTTCAATATCATCCCCTACAAAGGATTCATTTCCAAGCGACCAGAACAAAACCGACGTATGATTTTTAAAATATTCAAAATTGCTTTCTGCACGGTCAAGCACTGCTGCCCTCCACTGCGGAAGAGAACCCGGCACATTCCATGAAGGCTCAGCCGCTCCTTTTTTCTGCCAGGAGCCATGGGATTCCAGATTCGTCTCAGACATCATATAAATACCATTCTCGTCACATAAATAATACCAGGGTATCTGATCAGGATAATGGCAGGTACGCACTGCATTGATATTGTTCCGCAAAAAGCACTGCATGTCCGTTTTCATTTCTCCAAGGCCGATACATCTGCCGCTTTCTGCACTCCACTCATGACGGTTTACACCATTAATGATCAGACGTCTTCCATTCAGGAGAATGATCTTATCCTTTATCTCAATTCTGCGAAATCCAATCCGATAGGGAACTGTCTCTATCAGTCTGTCCGTTTCATCATACAGCTTAATAAGCAGCAAATATAAATAAGGATTTTGATGATCCCAGGGTATTACCTCACCAACGTCGACAGCCTCCATCTCACCACTGATTTCACGATAACCGGATTTCTGTTCTGCCTGCCCCGGCATGGGCTTTCTGTCTCCCGGAAGCAGAAGATTATGACAGAGAAGCATCTGTCCGCCCTTGTCTGTCAGCGAAATTTCTGCCCTGCCTGTTGTGCCCTCCGGCATGGTAAGCTTCATGTCTACGGCAAGACTGCCTTTTCCATCCTCTGAAAGCTCCGGCTTTGCCCAAAGATCCTCCACATGGATTTCCGGTTTTGCTATTAAGGTTACATTTCTGAAAATTCCAAAAAAACGGAAGAAATCCTGATCCTCCAGAAATGCTGCAGTACTTCTTTTATGCACCTCAACAGCAAGCCGGTTACCTTTGTCTTTGAGAAAAGGGGTCAGATCAAACTCAGAAGGGGTAAAGCTGTCCTCCGCATACCCGACAAAGCTTCCGTTAAGCCACAGATACATTGCCTGTTCCACGCCCTCAAAGCAAATCAATACCCTCCTGTGAAGAAGCCCTTCGTTTAGGTCGAATTCTTTCACATAAGAACCTACCGGATTATAGGCCGCTTCACTGAACATTCCCGCCCAGCATTTCTGCCCATTCAAGGTATATGCCGGACGCCTGTAATAATGACCCTCCCATGGGTACATGGTATTAATATAATGAATTTTGTCATAACCGGCAAGTTCAATATGTCCGGGGACCATAATCCGATCAAAATTCTCATCCGGATATCCATCCTGATAAAAATCAGCCGGACGTTCCTTGGCACATACACTGTAACAAAATTTCCATTCCCCATTTAAGGATTGTTCCAGCACGGTTTTACCCTTGCCCATCTCCTCATCATTTACAAAGAACCGATGGTCACTGTGAGCATTGATTCTTCCAACTTGAAATATCTCCGGGTCATCCAGCCATTTGATTTCTGCTTCCATCTCCTTCTCCTTTTCGTAAATTCTTTTTTTCTTTTATGCTGCTTTTACATTATTCCGGCAAGCAAAACACTTGCCGCAATTCCCGTCAACGTAGATAAAAGTGCTCCTGTCAGCGTATATCTCGTCTTTGTAACCTTTGCTGCCAAAAAGTAGACACTCATTGTATAAAAGATCGTCTCCGTGCAGCTCATCATAATAGAGGTCACCAGTCCGATATAGGAATCTGTCCCATAGTTCTTAAAAATATCCAGCACCAGACCGGTTGCTGCAGACGATGAAAACATCTTAATAAACGCTAATGGCACCAGTTCTGCCGGAAATCCCAGCTTCTCGCTGAGCGGACGCACCAGATTTCCCAGGAAAGTGAGAAACCCTGATGCACGCAGAATCCCCACCGCTGTCATCAAAGCTACCAGTGTGGGCATGATCCCAACCACAGTTTTCAAGCCATCCTTTGCCCCATTGACAAAATCCTCATACACCTTGGTTTTGCTGGCAATGCCATAAGCTATGATATAAAAAATAATAACCGGAATAATTATATTGGAAATATTGGATAAAACAAAAGACATTAGTGTTACCGCGCTTCTCATATCTCTACAATATATGGCTCCCCACACGGTTTTTATGATTAAAGCGCTTCATTTCCGGCATCCGGGTAAACTCTGACTGCTTTTGCCTCTCCTGTCAATGCATCTCTCTTCTGATAATCAAAAAGAACAAAGAAAGGTTTGTCTGATTTTTTCATTTCTGTCGCTTCCCGACTGTTCCATACCGGATAGAAAAAAACATCCATGTGTGTCATTTTCATGGTTTGTCTGGCATGATACCCACGATAATCGGCAAGAAGCTCCGGTTTCTTTTCTTCCCTTTGGTAAAAATCCCATATCTGATCTCTGTAAGGTGCAAGCTCCCCTGCGAAAGGAGGTCTGCTTTTCGCGTTTTCCCGCAAATAATAATCATAGGTAAGAAGCTCTCTAAAAAGCGCTTCCTTATCCGGTACTGTCTGCACTGCAAATGCAAGCAAAATCTGGTATCGATAGCTTCTTGCGGGCGAATTTAAAAAATATCCTTTTTCGCCATAATATTCTGCCAGTTTCTCAAACATGGAAAAAGAAGTGGCAAATTCTTTCATAAGTACAGGCAGTGTATGCATGAACTGATTGGAATTGTAATACAGCTCCACCATCTCCTCCACCTGTTTCAGCTTCAGAATCTCTTCATAAGAAAGCCATCTGGTATGCAGTACCTCATAGGGAGGCCTGTCCTGATATACGATTTTATACTTCTCTGCCTTTTTCCATATTTCCGTGCCCTTCAGCACCTTCAGAAAACCAAGCTGAAGCTGCTCCGGCTTCATGGCGTACACATCACAAAAGGATTTCTGAAAGCTCTCATACCCCTCAAAGGGAAGACCTGCAATCAGGTCAAGATGTACATGAATATTTCTGTTGCTTTGTATTTCCTCTACTACCGCGGCAATGCGGCTTATGTCTGCGCTTCGATTGATTTCCCGCAGAGTATCCGGGTTTGTTGTCTGCACACCGATTTCCAGCTGGGCAAGTCCGGGTCTAAAGCTTTTTAAGATAGCCAGTTCCTCATCGTCCAGAATATCTGCTGCCACTTCAAAATGAAAATTTGTGACACCATTGTCGTTTTCCTTGATATACTGCCAGATTTCCATAGCATGCCTGCGGTTACAGTTAAAGGTTCTGTCAATCAGCTTAACCTGCGGTACCCTGTTGTCCAAGAAAAACTGCAATTCCCTTTTTACCTTGTCCAAATCCCGCAATCGTACTCTCTTGTCTATAGATGACAGACAATAACTGCACCGATAAGGACATCCTCTACCGGATTCATAATATATGATCTTGTTTTCCAGTTCCTTCAAGTTTTCATAGATAAATGGCAGATCATTGATATCCAGAAGATTTCTTACAGAGGTTGCTCCCTCTCGCAGCACAAGCCCCGGAATATCCTTCAGATCATGATATCTGCTGCCAGCTTCCGGGTTACCATTTCCCACATAAAAGGACAGCAGATCCCGAAAGGTTTCTTCACCCTCTCCTACGATGATTCCTTTTACCATTGGAAATTGATTAAGAAGATCGGACGATTCAAAAGAAACCTCCGGTCCTCCCAGCCAGATATCTGCTTCAGGAAGCACCTTGGGAAGCTCACGAAGCAGCTCCCGAATCAGACTAAAATTCCAGATGTAACAGGAAAATCCAATTACATCTGGATGTCTTTTATACAGGTCTCCTAATATTTCATCCATCTGATTATTGATTGTATATTCTGCCAGAGAAATATAGGGCTTAAGTTTCTCCCCGGCATATGCCTTTAAGCTGTAAACCGCCGGGTTTGTATGAATATATTTGGCATTTACAGCCACCAGTAAAAACTGCATTTTATTGCCTTTCTATTTATTCAGACTTTGCAGAAATCTGTCAAAAGCCTGCTGTCCCTCCGGCTCTCTTTTGTACACACCTGCATCGGTGAGTACCTGCATGAATACAAGTCCGATTTCCTTCTGAATAATATCCTCAATATTGGATGCATCTATCTTCGCATACCTGGGCGTAAATTCCTCCACCCAGTCAGCATGCTTGGACAGTATTTCATTTTCTCTTAAATTTTCCCCTGAAAGAATTGACGCCTTCAAAGCTTCCATTTCTCCCTTCAGGCGGGCAGGCAACACAGCAAGACCCATGACCTCAATCAGACCAATATTTTCCTTCTTGATATGATGAAGATTTGCATGGGGATGAAAAACGCCCAATGGATGTTCATCGGTGGTGATGTTATTTCGAAGCACCAGATCCAGTTCATAATTCTCACCACGCTTGCGGGCAATCGGTGTAATCGTATTGTGAGGCTCTCCATCTGTTTCAGCGAAAATAAATGCTGTCTCATCCGTATAGCCTCTCCAGGTATCCAGAATCAAATCTGCCAATTCAATAATTCTTTCTGTATTTCCGGCAGACAGTCGAATAACGGACATAGGCCATTTGACAATACCTGCTTTTACATCCTCAAAGCCTTTTACCGTAAAGCACCGTTCTATCGGTGCCTTTGCCATGGCAAATTCATAATTTCCACCCTGGAAATGATCGTGACTTAAGATAGAACCTCCTACAATCGGAAGATCCGCATTGGAGCCTACAAAGTAGTGCGGAAACTGTCTCACAAAATCAAACAGCTTGCAAAAGGTATTATGCTCAATCTTCATGGGCACATGCTTTCCGTTAAAAACAATGCAATGCTCATTATAATATACATAGGGAGAATACTGGAATCCCCATTCATCCCCCTGAATCGTAACAGGAATAATTCTGTGATTCTGTCTTGCCGGGTGATTTATCCGCCCTGCATAGCCTTCATTTTCTTTGCAGAGGAGGCACTTCGGATACCCTGCCTGCTTTGCACTCTTAGCTGCCGCAATTGCCTTGGGATCCTTTTCCGGCTTGGAAAGATTGATCGTGATATCCAGATCTCCATACTCTGTAGGCGCAATCCACTTTTTGTCCTTTTTGATCCGATACCGTCTGATGTAGTCCGAATCACAGCTCAGCTTGTAATAGTAATCTGTTGCCTTACGGGGACTCTCCTGATAAAATGTCCGGAATGTTCTTATCACTTCACTTGGACGGGGCATCAGTACACTCATGATTTTTGTATCAAAAAGATCCCTGTATACCACACTATTTTCCGTTAAAATGCCTTTCTCGTATGCATAATCCAGCATTCTCTGTAAAATCATTTCCAGGTCAGGTTCTTCCGGCATATCCTCCGTAGACTCCGAGAGCTCATCCAGCCTAAAAAACTCTAAAAGTCTGTTGATTATATAAATCTCATCTTCCTTCAAAATCAGCCCTGTCTTTATCCCATAGGCAGTAAGCTGCCTGATATCATCCTGTATCATTTTGCTCCCCCCTTACAGCGTGCAGGGACCATCCCCGATCTCCACCACATAGAAATCCGCACGGTAACCAATCTTTGCAAGGTAGGCCTCTCCAACCTTTTCAATAAAGGAATCAATTGCTTCGTCCTTTACCAGGCTGACAGTACAACCGCCAAAGCCTGCACCTGTCATGCGGGAACCGATGACACCCTCTATTTTCCATGCCTCTTCAACCAGCGTATCCAGTTCAACGCCTGTCACCTCATAATCATCCCGCAGGGATACATGAGATGCATTCATCAACTGTCCGAACCTTACAATGTCATCTGCCTGAAGCGCAGCAACTGCCTGTATGGTTCTCTGATTTTCATATACTGCATGTCTTGCCCGCTTTACTCTTACGGGATCCTTGATCGCTGATTTATTTGCCTCAAACTGCTCTTCTGTCAGATCGCCAAGACCAGCAATATCAATCACCTTCTGAAGCTCGGCAAGAGCTGTCTCGCATTCGCTTCTTCTCTCATTGTACTTGGAATCTCCAAGGCCTCTCTTTTTATTGCTGCAGGCAATCACAAGCTTTGCACCCCTCAGTTTCACAGGTGCATAAGTATAGGACAGATCTGCTGTATCAAGGAAAATTGCATGATCCTTCTTACCCATGGCAATTGCAAATTGGTCCATGATTCCGCAGTTTACACCATTAAATTTATTTTCGGAATACTGCCCGATCAAAGCCAGATCCTGATTACTTACCTCAAACCCGAAAAATTCCCGTAAAATAGATCCGGTAAGCACCTCAACGGATGCAGAAGAAGAAAGCCCGGAACCGTTGGGAATATTTCCGTTCAGAAGAATGTCCATTCCGCTTGGAATGACAAATCCTCTCTCTCCGAATGCCCACATAACACCCTTAGGATAATTGGTCCATCCGGCTTCCTTTTCCGGTTTCAGACTGTCAATGCTTGACTCAATCACGCCCAGATTTTCAAAATTCATGGAATAAAAGCAGAGCTTTCTGTCATTTCTCACTCTTGCAGCTCCATACGTACCAATAGTGAGCGCACAGGGGAATACATGCCCTGCGTTATAGTCTGTATGCTCCCCGATCAGATTCACGCGCCCAGGTGCAAAAAACACCTTCACCCCTTCTGTGTCACCAAATACTTCCTGAAATTTTTTTAATACGATCTCCTTCAATTCCTTGCCCTCCGAAATGAATACCTTGCATTTTCTGTTACAAACAGTTTTCCTGTCTTCTTGCTTTTATTATAGAAATATCTCTATTTCCACACCAGTCCGGTTTGTTACATAAATCTGTCGAAATGTTAACTGTTGATCTTATTTACCTGTCCTATGAAATCCTCGATCTGCTTCAGGTACTCTTTATTCCTCCGCGTTTCCCCCTTTTGCATCTCCTTCCTGTATACTGACGGAGACATCTTCTTCATCTGTTTGAATGCTTTGGTAAACACCAATGGATCTGTATAGCCACAGGAAAGAGCAATACTCTCAATGGGAAGCTCCGTAAGCTGAAGAAGCTCTGTTGCTTTGGTAATTCGGAAGGTGGTAAGAAACTGCTGTGGAGACATTCCCGTCCCGTTTCGAAACAAGGTATAGAGATAACTTCTGTTAATGCAGACATAATCTGCCACATCCGTAACCTTAATGGGATTACAGTAATTTCCCTGAATAAATTCCACCGCCCGGCGAACATAATTATCCGCACTGTCGCTCTCATTTTTCTTTTCAATGGGAACACTCTCTGAAATGATAGACAGAAAAAGATGAAGCTGCCCATTTCTGCGAAGATCATTGGATATTCCATAGGTATTATGTTCCATCATATCCTTTACCGCTTCATACAGTTCTTCTCCCCGTTCGGATTTAAAGATTGGATTTGATAAAGAAAGACCCATGCTTTTGACGGTACTTTCAGCAAGTATACCAGAAAATCCCACCCATACATAGGTCCATGGATCCCTTTCGTCTGCCTGATAAAAAGCGAGCTCCTCCGGTGGAATCAAGAAGCCATACCCGGGCTCTAAGGTGTATTCCTTATCCCGTATAGAAAATCTTCCTTTTCCGCTCAGAATGAAGTGGATCAGATAATGCGGCTTCTGTGCCGGTCCAAAGCTATGTAAAGGCTCCGTTCGCGAACACCCACAGCAATTAACAAACAGACTGCCGCTTTTTTCCCCGGTAAATTCCAATTTATATGCCTTCTCCATAAATTCAGTTCCTCACCTATATCAGCTATTCCTGGAAAAGTATTTCTCCTGTCTCAGTATCAACGATAAGCTCCAGTACCTCTCCATTTTCATCAAAATCCTTCACAGAAAGTTCAATCGTATAGCTTGTCCCCTCCAGATTTTCAAGCTCTAAAATCCACGGAGTTGCATTGACATCCTTATTCACGACAAGTCCTGTCAGGGACTGTTTCGGTTCAAAGCTGAACGCTCCCTGTAATACATCGATCTTCTGAGAGGTACTGTTTTGCGGATGCAGAATAATTTGTGAAAATGTCTGTTCTGTACTATTTACCAACGTCAGAGAAATTGGAATCAACACTGCTGCTTCCTCAGATGCTTTAATCTCATCTATTTTTACAAGATATTCTTCATACGACTGCTTAATGGTATTCATAGTATCAATCAGAAAGTCAATGTCCTCATCCTTCATTTCGTTCAGGGCAAAATCATCAACCTTATCCACTTTTTCAGCAAGCGCCTGCAATCCTTTATCTAAAGAAGCATCCTGTATTTCCTTATGCGCCTCCACAACCTCATTGTGTATCTCAGCCAGTTGGGCATAAGCCTCCTGCGCCTGTGCAATTTTCTCTTCAGATGGTCCCCCACAGCCTGAAAACATCAGACATGATAAGCATATCACCCCTGCCCTTCCGATTTTTCCTACTCTCTTTCGCATATCTGTCTTTCCTCTCTGTTATCTATCAGATCCCGTACCAAATCCTTCACAACCTCACCGGCAATGATAAGTCCGGCTACAGACGGTACAAATGCAGTACTTCCCGGTATGTCTCTTCGCTCTGTACATTTACGCGCTGCCCCCGGCGGACAAATGCAGTTTGTCTTACAGCTGATTGCCATATCCTCAATAGGCGGAACCGGAGTTTCTTCCGAATAAACAACCTTAAGCTTCTCCACTCCCCGCTTCTTCAACTCCCGCCTCATCACCTTTGCCAGTGGACAAACCTTTGTCTTGTACAGATCCGCCACCTGAAAACGGCTTCCGTCTAACTTGTTCCCGGCTCCCATACTACTGATGATCGGAATGTGCATTTCCTTTGCCTTTATCACCAATTCAATTTTGGCTGTTACCGTGTCTACAGCATCCACAACATAATCGTATTGCGCAAAGGGAAACTCCTCAGAATTCTCCGGTAGGAAAAAGCATTTGTGAACCCTGACATCCGCTTCCGGATTGATTTCCAAAATGCGCTCCTTCATCACATCAACTTTATACTGTCCGATTGTCTTTCTGGTAGCAATAATCTGCCTGTTTAAATTGGTAAGACATACTTTATCATCATCAATCAAATCAAAGGCTCCGACACCGCTTCTGACCAGCGCTTCGCATACATATCCTCCCACACCGCCGATTCCAAATACTGCCACACGGGATTTCCTGAGCCGGTCCATTGCCGCCTTTCCCAGTAATAATTCTGTTCTTGAAAACTGATTTAGCATAGCATATCACCTCATACACCGATGCTTTAATTATATTAATGGTAATCAGTTTACGCAATTGTTTTTTATGTGGAAATGCTTGACAAAGTAAAATCTCTATTTTAAAATAACTGATGCATTGCGTGTCAATGATTAGCCCAGATAGCTCAGTTGGTAGAGCAGAGGACTGAAAATCCTCGTGTCACTGGTTCGATTCCGGTTCTGGGCACTTATCAATGCGTTTCGGGAGGATTACTGCTCTTTTCAGTAGTCCTCTATTTTTTTCTCTCTATATTTTAATCCACCAAAACGACTGGTGACAACAGTAAGAAAATACAATATAATAATTCCATAGGAGGATTATGTATGAGGGTTAAGTGTACTTATTGCGGAAACTGGATAGACGAAAGTGATGAAACCTGTGAAAGCTGCGGAGCTGCAAATGAAAGCTTCAAAAGAGTAGGCAATGGTGTGCCAACCACCATAGCAGAGCTCAAAAGTTGGGCTAACGAGCATCACCTGCCGCTGGCTGATATGCGAACCTATATTGGTGTTGACTATAAAGGAGCCCGTGCATTCGGAATTTATCAGGAAAAGAAGACCGGTAATTTTATTGTATATAAAAATAAGGACGATGGCACCCGTGTAATCCGCTATGAGGGACCTGATGAAGCTTATGCGGTAAATGAGCTTTATTTGAAAATGAAGGAACGTGTGGCAACACAAAAGTCTCATCAATCCGTTCAAGGGAATGGGCGCAATCCTATGCCAAATTCCTCAAACAAACGCCAAAAACGCAAGATATCTGCAGCAGGTGTTATCTTCACTATAGTGGTACTGGCATACATTGCCATGGCACTTTTTGTCGATGAAGCTCCTCAAACCGGATATTATTATTATGACAGTATTCCATACTATTATCAGAGTGCCAATGATAGCTGGTATGAGTACGATTTCTCAACGGATACCTGGGAGACAACTTCTCCGAACAGCACTTTTCTGGATCAGGCTGATGACTATTTTGACAGCAGCAGTTATTCTTATGATTCGGAGTTTTCAGATTTTGAGGACTCGGAATATTACACAGAACCTGACAGTAGCAGTGACTCGGACAGCGACTGGGATTCAGGCAGCGATTGGGATTCCGACAGTGACTGGGATTCAGGCAGTGATTGGGATTCAGGATATGACGATTGGGGAAGTGACTGGTAATAACAGATAAACTTTTCTATTGACACAATGTTTTTCTCTATGGTATTATACATACTCGTAAGGACGCTGTTATAATACTTTGCGGGTGTAGTTCAATGGTAGAACACCAGCCTTCCAAGCTGGATACGTGGGTTCGATTCCCATCACCCGCTTATTCACTATTAGGGGAAACCACTGAAACAATGGTTTCCCTTTTTATTAATAACTCTTGTATTTATGATATTTTATTCTTGCAAATGTGAATGGAAAGAAATACACTGATGATATCGTAAGAAATTTATTATAATTCCTATCAAATGCGGAGGCAGAAGATGAAACCAAACAGTAACCTGAAAACCTACTCTTTAAAGGACATGGAATATTACAAAATTTACGGAAGAACCGATGAGACGCAATACCCTCTTCCCCTGTTTTTTAACGGAAGTGGCATAGAAGTGAATGTAACCGGTTCCGAGCTTTGGATCGATATTGATGTTGATTATGATATGCACGAACCCTGGATTTTTACCAGACTAAACAACTCCTTCATGAGCCGTCAGATGCTGATGTCCGGTTCCTATTCCCTTTGTCTTTTCAGGAGCATGAGCCCTGATACCGTGAAGAATATGAAGTTCTTCCGAGAGCTTCAGGCAATGTCGGAGGATGATTCCTGTCATATACTGATCAGGGGCTTCCGTACAGATGGCTTCTTCCTTCCTGTTTCGAACAAAAAATATAAGCTGGAATTCATTGGTGACAGCATCACTTCCGGGGAGGGAACCTATGGTGCAAAGGAGGATACCGACTGGCTTGCCATGTATATGGGTGTAAGCCGCAACTATGCTCTTATGGTTTCCGATGCTCTCGATGCAGAATTTCGTCTGGTTTCCCAAGGCGGCTGGGGTGTCCTTTGCGGATGGGACAATGATCCGAGGCATAATATTCCTTCCCGCTATGAAAAGATCTGCGGACTTGCAGGCGGTAAAATGAACGAAAGTCTCGGCGCCTCAAAGCCCTATCGTTTTGAAAGCTGGAAACCGGATGCTATTATTGTAAATCTGGGTACCAATGATGCCAGTGCTTTCAACCAACCGGAGTGGACAAATCCCGAAACCGGCGAAACTTTTAAGCAGCATAAAAACCCTGATGGTTCCTTTGATCCGGATGATTTGAACCGTTTCAAGCAGGCAGTGATTGATTTTCTCACCATGCTCCGCCGCAATAATCCCGATTCCCATATTGTGTGGGTATACGGCATGCTTGGCTATGATCTGACTCTCGCCATTACAGACGCGATGAATTCTTACAAGAACGCAACCAAAGATAATAATGTTGCCTTCCTTCATCTTCCCAATACTACAGATGAGACAGTTGGTTCCCATGCACATCCGGGAGAAAAATCCCATGCACGGGCCGCCAAAGTACTTACCGAGTACTTGAAAGCTTATTTGGAAGCATAAATGTATATATATAAATATATGAAAACCTCCCAATCCTCGTCAGCACGCTATCGCCTGGATGAGCCTCAGGTCTCATCCGGCTATCGCGAATTGCTTCCTTAGGATTGGGAGGTTTTTTGTATAAATGCCTATATCTGCCTCTTAACTGGCCTTCTTCTCTCGATACTCTTTAGAAAAGAAAAATACAATAAAGATCAAATCCACAAGCAACGTAAGTGGTATATCTATCAGGCGATATACCTGATTACTGATATCTGCTGATCCTGTCACTACAGCGATCATATTGTTGTTAAGAAAATGCATTGCTACGGGAACCCAGATGTTTCCGGTCTTACTATATCCATAACCAAAGAATATACCCAGACTGATACAGGTAATAATCTGAAGGACTACACTAATCACCCAGGTATCCGGGCTATAAAAGAAAATGTTGATCGGCAGATGCCATAAGCCCCACAGCACACCCAAGATCAGAACACCGCCCTTTAAACCAAATCTCTTCTGTAAAAGAGGCTGGAAGAAAAACCGCCAACCATATTCCTCACCCAAAAATGCTGTGAATACCAGGAAAAAGCTGGGAAGTAAACTAACCATCGTAACATATGTCATAGGATTCTTAAAAACATCCACGAACATAGTAATTTCCCCTTCTATTAAGCAGCTTAAAAATAAGCGCAGAATATAAATGGCAAGAAACAGAAAAATGCACAGCCATGAATTTCCTTTCCTCTTTCCTACAAATCGAAGTCCATACTCCCCGCGTATCTCCTTCTTCTCTGTCAGAAGAAGAATCAGGCATACAATGCTGAGAATAATAATCGGTATCTGGCCATAAACCGCCCAATTAAACTGCGGTGTAAAGATACTGAAAACCGCTGTCAACATCATCACAACCGTTGTCCCTAAAAAGCCAATATAGAATTTTTTCGGTAAAGGCTTCTCTTTGTCTCCGGCAAGGAAAAGCGCAAGCATAACACCCGCTGCCGGATAATACATCTGTGCATTAGGGAAGGTACTGACGTCATTCCCCTGAAAATAGCTGTATCCCATCAGGATTCCCATCAAAATCGGCAATCCAAACGCTATCAGTGCAAAAATAATCAGTTGCTTCTTTTCTAATTCTGTCCACTTCATTTTTTGTCATCCCTCTCTTGATTTCTTCCTTATTTCTCCATATCGTCTTCCTCAGATTCTGCCTGTTCCAGCATCCTCTCCCTTTTTCTTGCAATGGTTCCAAAAACCAAAAATACGACAAAGGTAAATCCAAACAAAAAGACTATATAGAAAAGCACACAGGCTACAATCCCTTTTACATCATTCTGATGCCATCTGATCCCCATGAGAATTCCAAAAAAGAGCCCTCCGATCACTCCTGTAACGAGACTGTAGCATAAATATGCTTTAATGCCTGGTACCTTTCTGGACTGATAACTCCAGACGCCTTTTCTCACCCAGCCAATCAATACGATCAAGCTTGTTACCATGAACGTAATGAATTCTCCTGCCACCACTTCTATTTCCTTCTGCATGATCACTCCCTGAATCAGCAGGGCAGCAAACAACATCCAATACATGGCCCAGAATCCGATATGTTCCACCTTCAGCAGTTCCATTTCCTGTCTTTCGTCTACCCTCTTGGCAAATAATTCTTTTATTACCTTCATAATTCAGTTCCCCTTTCACTCTCCTCCTCCCAGAACAACTCATCCAGCGTCTTTCCAAGCGCTCTGCATATGGAAAGGCACAGCTGCAGGGATGGGTTAAATTTACCGGACTCAATCATTCCGATGGTCTGCCTGGTAACCCCCACCAGCTCTGCAAGCTGTTCCTGGGAAAGATCCTTTTCAATTCTGGCTATTTTCATCCTCTTATTTTTCAAGATCTTCTCCTTCCTTTTCTGCACTTTCTTATAGCATCTTACCTCCTATTATACATTTAGTCAACTATATTTTACATAAAGAGTTATATATTTTCTATTTTGTCATGTCATATTATGATAAAATCATTCTCAGGAGGGCTGGTTCTATGAAATCATTCAATGTTGCATTACTGCAATTATTACCTGAAAAATCAATAGAAGGAAATCTCAAGAAAGGATTGGATGCCTGCCGAAAGGCAAAGCTTGCAGGTGCAGATCTTGCCCTGTTTCCCGAAATGTGGAGTACCGGCTACAACATACCGGAAAACATGAAAGAATTGAAAGCTATTTCCATTCCGGAAGATAGTGAATTTATCCGCGCCTTTCAGAAGGTAGCGCAGGAACTGGAAATGGCAGTAGGGATCACCTTCCTGGAGGCACATGAGCCTCTTCCCCGGAACAGTTTATGTCTGTTTGACCGCTTTGGGAAAAAAATGTTTACCTATGCAAAGGTGCATACCTGTGATTTTGGAGAAGAATGTCGGCTGAACGCCGGCGATGATTTTTATGTAGCTGACCTGGATACCGGACATGGCGTCGTTAAGATTGGTGCTATGATCTGTTATGACCGAGAATTCCCTGAAAGTGCCCGGATTCTCATGCTGAAAGGCGCAGAGATCATTCTGGTTCCCAATGCCTGCCCTATGGAAATCAACCGTCTGTCCCAGCTCCGTGCAAGAGCCTATGAAAATATGGTGGGAATTGCAACAGTCAACTATCCAAGACTACAACCTGACTGTAACGGCCACTCCTCCGCTTTTGACGGAATTGCCTACAGACCGGATGGCTCAGGTTCCAGAGATACCCTGATCATAGAAGCTGGTGAGGAAGAAGGCCTCTATATGGCAAGCTTTCCCGTAGATGACATCCGCGCCTATAGAAACTGTGAAGTCCACGGGAATGCCTACCGGCATCCCCGAAAATACGGGTTACTTGTTTCTGAAAAGATAGAAGAACCCTTTATCCGAAAGGATTACAGACCCTAGATTTATTATGCAATGGCAAACTGACTGTTATAGAGCTGTGCATAAAAACCGTTCTTTTCCAGCAGTTCCTGATGATTTCCCTGCTCAATGATATGTCCGTCCTTCATCACCAGGATAATATCTGCATTCTGAATTGTGGAGAGCCGGTGTGCAACGATAAAGCTGGTTCTCCCTTCCATCATGGAAGCAAACGCCTTCTGAATCCGGATTTCCGTTCTGGTATCTATAGAGGAGGTTGCTTCATCCAAAATCAGCATCGGCGGCAAACTGAGCATGACTCTGGTAATACACAAAAGCTGCTTCTGCCCCTGCGACAGGCTGCCACCATCCTCACCGATCATCGTATCATACCCTTCCGGCAGGCGCCTGATGAAGCTGTGTGCATGTGATGCCTTTGCTGCCGCAATTATCTCTTCCTCAGTGGCATCCGGCCTTCCGACCGTAATGTTATCTCTGATCGTTCCCCGCTTCAGCCAGGTATCCTGAAGCACCATACCGTAAGAGGTGCGCAGCGATTTCCTGGTAATGTCCTTAATATTCGTTCCCTCTACCTTAATTTCTCCTGCATCAACATCATAAAACCGCATCAATAGGTTGATAATTGTCGTCTTTCCGCACCCGGTGGGCCCTACAATAGCAATTCTCTGCCCTGGTTTTACATGCAGATTTAAGTTCTCGATCAGCTTTCGATCCGGCACGTAAGAAAAGGCTACATTCTGAAGATCCACATTGCCCTCTACTCTGGTTAAAACTCTTGCATCTTCCTTATCCGGGATTTGCGGTTTTTCCTCAATCAACTCAAAAATTCTTGCAGCGCATGCCAGTGCATTCTGCAGTTCCGTGATTACCCCTGAAATCTCATTAAAAGGCTTGGTATACTGATTCGCATAGGAGAGGAAGCAGGTGAGCTGACCAACGGAAAGTCCTCCCCGGATTGCTGCAAGAGCTCCTGTAAATCCCACACCTGTATATACCAGGCTGTTTACAAATCTGGTACAGGGATTGGTAAGCGAGGAAAAGAAAATTGCCTTTAGGGAGCACTTTTCCAATCTCTCGTTGATCTCATCAAATTGTTCCAATGTTTTCTGTTCTCTTCCAAATGCCTGAACCACCTTCTGATTTCCAATCATTTCATTGATCAAAGCAGTCTGCTCCCCTCTGGTTTCTGATTGAAGCTTAAACATCCTAAATGTCTTTTTTGCAATGAAACTGGCAACAAACAGGGAAATCGGCGTAATCACTACTACCACCAGTGTAATGCCTACATTGACAGAGAGCATAAAGCACAGCGTGCCCAAAATCGTGACAACACCTGTAAAAAGCTGTGTAAACCCAATGAGCAGCCCGTCTGCGAACTGATCCACATCTGCCACAACGCGGCTCATAATATCTCCGTGAGAATGTGCATCCAGATAACTGAGAGGCAGCTCCTCCAGTCTTCGGAAGGCTTTCTTTCTGATATCCTGGATAATATTATATACAATCTTATTATTACAGATATTCATAATCCACTGGGTCAATGCTGTCAGTGCAATCACGATCCCCATCTTCTTTAGGATAAACGTCAGCTTTGCCCAGAAATCCGCATTACTGAAAGCTTTTGGAATACTGATCCCACCTTCAAACAGCTCCGCAATACTGTCCACCGCATTTCCCGTAAGGATTGGTAAATAAAGTGTAAGTGCCACAGAGGCCGCCGCCATAATAATAGTGAGAATCATCAGGAAGCGATAGGGCTTAATATAGTTGAGCACTTTAAAGAGCGTTTCCTTCTGTTTTGCACTTTTCTGCGTATCCTTCATCAGTGTTCACCCTCCTTTCTCTGATCCTCTTCCTTCCGTTCAAACTGGCTGTAATATATTTCCTGATAGACCTGGCAGTTCTTTAGGAGTTCCTCATGCGTTCCCATACCTGCCACATCACCATCATCCAATACAATAATCGTGTCCGCATGCATTAACGAGGATGCTCTCTGGGAAACAATGAATACCGTAGTTTCTCCCGGCATTTCCCGAAGTGCCTTGCGAAGCGATGCATCTGTTGCATAATCAAGCGCCGATGCACTGTCATCCAAAATCAGGATTTCCGGCTTCTTTACCAGAGCTCTTGCAATGGAAAGTCTCTGTTTCTGACCACCGGACAGATTTCTTCCCTCCTGCTCAATCATTTCATCCAGCTGCTTCTCTTTTTTTAGGACAAATTCCTCTGCCTGAGCGATCCGCAAAGCCTCCCAGAGTTCATCATCAGAGGCCTCTTCATTTCCCCATTTCAGGTTATCCCGGATAGTTCCGTGAAACAGTACAGCTTTCTGCATTACCATTCCGATCTTGTCCCGCAGTTCCTCAAGAGAATATTCTCTTACATCCCTGCCATCAACCTTAACGCTTCCTCTCTCCACATCATAAAAGCGGGGAATTAAATTGACTAAAGAGGACTTGCCTGATCCGGTACCTCCGATTACTCCAATGACATCACCCTTGTTTGCTTTAAAATGAATGTCCGTAAGTGCTTCCTCTCCGCCTTCATAATAGCGCAGACTGACATGATCAAATTCAACTGTTCCGCTTATTGCATTTTCTTCCTTTTCTTTAATTGTTCCCTGTTCCATTCCCGCCGGAATTTCCAAAATGCTCTGGATTCTGTTTCCACAGGCAACTGCCTTCGTCACCGTAATGATCAGATTTGCTAGTTTTACCAGCTCTACCAGAATCTGAGACATATAATTGACCAGAGCAACTACCTGTCCGGAGGTCAGAAGTCCTGTCTCCACGCGGATAGCTCCCACGTAGATCAGCACAATCAATCCTCCGTTCACAACTACATAGGTAAGCGGATTCATCAATGCCGAAAATCTTGCAGCTACCATCTGCATATGTTTCAGAGCATCCGTCCCTTCATCAAATTTTCGGATTTCATGTTCTTCCTCTCCGAAAGCACGAATCACTCTCACACCGGTCAGGTTTTCTCTTGTGATTCCCAGAACCTGATCCAGTCTTGCCTGCACCTTTTTGAACAGTGGAATACTGATCAGCATGATTCCGAAAACAATAACAGACAATACCGGAATCACTACTACAAACACAAGTGCAGCCTTCACATCCACCGTAAATGCCATAATCATGGCGCCAAACACAATAAACGGAGAACGCAAAAACAGACGCAGTACCAGATTTACTCCGGACTGCACCTGATTGATATCACTGGTCATTCTTGTGATCAGAGTCGATGTTCCCTCTTGATCCATCTGTGAGAAAGAAAGACTCTGAATATGTGCAAACAGACCATGTCGAAGTCTGGTTGCAAAGCCGACCGCCGCCTTTGCTGCAAAGAACTGGGCTGTAACTGAGCAGATCAATCCGATCAACCCCAGTACTGCCATAATCAGACACATTTTCACAATATAGCCCTTATTGCTTCCTGCAATCCCCACATCGATCATGGATGCTACAACAAGCGGTACAATAAGCTCAAAAGAAGCCTCCAGCAGTTTAAACAGAGGCCCCAAAATACTTTCTTTTTTATAATCCTTCAGATAAACAAGCAATTGCTTCATAGCTGACTCCTAATTCAAGAAATTTTCGATAATTACTGCTTCTGCAGCTTCCTCACTGAGCCCGAAGGTATTCAGCTTAATCAGCTGCTCATTATTGATCCTTCCGATTGCAGCCTCATGAATAATAGCCGCATCCACATGATTGGCATCAATTTCCGGAATGGAGCAAACTCTCGCCTGATCCATAATTATAGAATCACATTGGATATGCGCATGGCAGGGTGCATTCCCGATAGCCCTGGGATGAAAAACCTGACCGGATTCTCCCTTTGCAACAGAACGGGAGGTAATCTGCGCAGAGCTTCCGGCTCCATTCAGATAAATATCCATATTGGAAACTGCATTCTGCTTATCATGTGTCATCAGCTTTTCTATTACAAAAAGCTTTGTATTCTCTCCCATGATCACTTCCGTTTCCCGTTTGGTAGAATCCACTCCCTTAATCTGGGCTGTATCCAGGGTAAAAACAGAATTTTCTTCCATGATGATCTTCGTCACAGGATTCAAGATTCTTGCACCGGTTCCTTCTCCTTCTCCATAATGCTTTTCTTCATACCGGACATTGGCATTCTTCCCTACATGAAAGGTGTGTATCCCATCATGCCTGCTGTCATTGCATCCGCTGTTATGAATTCCGCATCCGGCAACAATGACAACTTCTGCTCCTTCTTCCACATAAAAATCATTATAGACCTCATCTGTCATGCCGGAAACAGCAACCACTACGGGAATATGTACTTGCTCTCCTTTAGTTTCACCACTGATATAGACATCAATTCCCTGTTTATCCTTCTTTTTTTCAATTTTGATATGCTCTGTATTTCCATGGCACAGAGAATATCCATTATAACGTAAATTGTATGCCCCTTCCTGCTTAAAGCCTTCACTGTCAATTTGAGCAAGAACTGACTGTGTTACCTGATCTATGTCTGCCACTTTTCTCTTCCTTTCTGTTCTGACAAAGCTCTCTGCTATGCTTTATGCTGCTTGCTTCTGCAAACACAGCCTGTATCCTCTCCCACAAGCCCCGGAAAAACCTGTTCTCTCTTTCCTATTGCATCGATCTTTCCGTCCTTGATGACCATTATTCGGTCTGCCATCTGAATAATTCTCTCCTGATGGGAAATCAGAATAAGACTCTCTCTTTTATTTGCGTGAAGTTCTTCGAACTGCTTTACCAGCATGGAGAAGCTCCATAAATCAATTCCTGCCTCCGGCTCATCAAAGATACATATTTTATGAGGCTTTGCAAGCACAGATGCAATCTCAAGACGTTTCATCTCACCACCGGACAAGGTTCCGTCCACCTCCCGGTTCAGGTATTCTCTTGCACATAACCCAACACCGCTTAACAGATCACAGCATACCCGCTCCGACAGCTGAGCACCTGCTGCCAGGGAAAGGAAACGAGCTACCGTCATCCCTTTAAACCGTGGTGGCTGCTGAAATGCAAAGCCGATTCCCGCATTCGCCCGCTGGGCAATGGAATAATCAGTAATATCTATACCGTCCATGATAATATGACCACTGTCAAGCGGTTCAATTCCCATAAGGAGCTTTGCCATGGTTGACTTACCGCCGCCGTTTGGTCCTGTGATGACCAACATCTCTCCGTCCTCCACGGTAAAGCTGATATCCTCAATAATACTTTTTTCCACACCGTTATCAAGCGGATGGAATACCAGATTTCTTACTTCAAGCATAAATTTGTTCCTCTATTTTAAATATTCCTCAAATTTTTCATTTGTTTCATTTAAGAATACAATTCCAAGAATTCCCGGTCCGGTATGTGCTCCGATTGCACAGCCTACCCTGCCTTCCAGAAGATCCTTGACATGATAGCGTTCCTTCAATTCCTTTTTCAGATACGCAAATGCCTCCACATCCGTCCCATAGCATACCCCTATCACCTGTTTTTCCAGATTCTTTCCCTTTTCGCCTACCATATCCAGAATTCTTTTCTGTGCCTTTTTCCATCCGCGCACCTTCTCCACTGCCTTTAGGGAACCGTTCTCATCTACAATGATGATAGGCTTGATATCAAGAACCGTGCCCGCCAGAAACGAAGTCTTGCTGAGCCTTCCGCCTTTAAACAGATAACTGAGCTCTACGACAGTAACTGCATGTTCCATATGCTCGCAAAAGAATTCTGCTGCTTCAAGTAAAGTCTCTCTGGGTGCACCGTTCTTCTGCATATGTAAAAGTCTCTCCACGACCAGCCCATAACCTACAGAAGCACATTTTGAATCAATGATTGTCAGTTTAAAATCGGGGTATTCCTCCAAAACTTCCTCGTATGCCAGCTTTGCCGCATTATAGGTTCCCGCAATTCCTGTCGAAAAGCAAATGTATAACACCTCATCCCCTCTTTGGGCATAAGGGAGAAAATTCTCATGGAACATGAACTGGTTGATATGATATGTCTTAATTTCCTTCCCCGATGCCTGTATTTCATAGAATTGCTCCGGAAAGATGGTATCTCCGTCAAAAAAATCCTTTCCCTCAATCGTTACCGGTGTGGGAATTACATGAAGATGATATTCTTTAATGACACGCTCCGGTACATCGGAAGCAGAGTCTGTTATAATACAGAAAGCCATTCTGTTTTCTCCTTTATGAAATAATACAGAAAAATTTCAATATAACTATACTACATTTACCGGCTTTATGCATCCTAAAAATTTTATACATCAAAAAGGGACAGAAATGCCTATTAAGCACTCCGTCCCTTCTTGATTAGATATTGCAGAAATTAATTTTTAGCAATTAATTTACCACCACGTTTTGATACAACATCAAAAATAACGGCTGCAAGAAGTACAAGACCCTTTACCACCTTCTGCATATTCTGATCCACACCCATCAATGACATACCAAGGTTGATAACGCCCATCAGTACAGCACCAACAATTACTCCCGGAACCGTACCGGTACCGCCATAAGCAGAAGCACCACCAATGAAGCAGGATCCGATTGCATCCATTTCATAGTTTTGTCCATAAGTAGGCTGTGCGGAAGTCATACGTGCAATGGTAACCATACCGGCCAAAGCAGCCAGAAAGCCCATATTCATATATGCAAGAAAATATACTCTGTTTGTATTGATACCGGAAAGCTTTGTCGCCTTCTCATTACCTCCTACAGCGTAGAAATAACGGCCAACCGTTGTATTTGAAGTAATATACCCATATACCATAATTACGATCAGAACCCAGATCAATACACTTGGAATACCTTTATGCTGTGCCAGCCTGTATGTAAACGCAAGAATCACGGCTGAAATTAAAACAATTTTGCCAATCGTTACTCCAATATTCTCTACTTCATAGCCTTTCTTCTGCTTATCTATTCTTCCCTTAATCTGAATAAAAATATAAATCACTGCTGCCAGAACCCCCGCAAAAATGCAGGTCAGATTGATTGTGCCGTTTCCAAAGAAATCAGGAATATAACAGTCAGCACCTCCTCCGAACAGATTGACAAAAGTAGTGCATTCCTTAATGGAAACTGTCATACCATCCAACACAACGTTGCTTAAGCCTCTAAAAGCAAGCATGCCTGCCAGCGTTACAATAAAAGGCGGTATCCTAACATAAGCAATCCAGAAGCCCTGAAAGGCACCAATTAAAGTACCTGCAACAAGCATGACCAGAATTGCTACCCACATGTTAACCTTCATGTTAACCATTAATACTGCGCCTATTGCACCTACAAAGCAAACTACCGATCCCACAGAAAGATCAATGTTTCCACCTGTCAGGATACACAAAAGCATACCGGTTGCAAGTATGAACACATACGCATTCTGGGAAATTAAACTGCTGACATTCATGGGAAGAAGGATCGCCCCATTTGTCCGCCATGCAAAAAAAGCTGTAACTACAATCAAAACAATGATCATAGTATATTTTTTAATAAATTCTAAGGATTTTGCTTTATTCATATTTATTCTCCTTTACTGCCGGATTTCAAAATGTGTGACATGATCAATTCCTGTGTAGCCTCACTGCCCTTCAGTTCCCCAACGATTTTTCCTTCATTCATGACATAAATTCTATCACACATGCCAAGAATTTCCGGCAATTCTGAGGAAATCATAATAACTGATTTTCCTTCGGCTACAAGTTGATTGATAATACAGTAAATTTCGTACTTTGCCCCTACATCAATACCTCTTGTGGGCTCATCCAGAATCAGAATGTCAGGATCGGCAAACATCCATTTTGCAAGAAGTACCTTTTGCTGATTACCACCGCTTAAATTTCCGACATTTTGCTCAACAGTAGGACATTTGGTTTTCAGCTTATCCTTGTATTCAACTGCAATGCTATATTCCTTGTCCTTGTCAATTACTGTATGTCGACTGATTGCATCCAGATTTGAAAGTGTTGTATTAATCTTAATCGGATTGCTTAAAATCAGGCCGTTACCCTTTCTGTCTTCTGTAACATAGGCAAGCTTATTCTTAATTGCATCCTGTACAGAATTAAGATGAACTTCCTTGCCATTGATAAATAGCTGTCCACTGATATTATCACCATAACTTTTACCAAATAAGCTCATTGCCAGCTCTGTACGCCCTGCACCCATCAGACCGGAAATTCCGACTACCTCACCCTTCTTTACATTGATATTGACATTGTCAACAACCTTTCTCTCAGAATAAAGTGGATGATATACATTCCAGTTCTTTACTTCCATCATCACATCACCGATATGGGGTTCTCGCTTCGGAAACCGATCAGAAAGTTCACGACCTACCATGCCTTTGATAATACGGCCTTCGGAAATATCATCCTTTTCCTTATCCAGCGTCTCTATGGTTGCACCATCTCTGATTACGGTAATCTTATCTGCTACGTAAGATACCTCATTCAATTTATGAGAAATAATGATTGAAGTAAGACCTTCCTTTTTAAATTTAAGAAGCAGCTCCAAAAGTGCTTTGGAATCTGTCTCATTTAGGGAAGCTGTCGGCTCATCCAAAATCAAGAGCTTTGCATTCTTTGCAAGAGCTTTGGCGATTTCTACCAACTGCTGCTTTCCTACACCTATATCTTTAATTAATGTCTGCGGACTTTCCTTAAGACCAACCGTCTTAAGCAATTCAGCCGTCCGCGCATTTGTTTCATTCCAGTTAATTTTATATTTATGTCCTCTTTCATTTCCGAGGAACATGTTTTCACCTATCGTCATGTATGGAATCAGGGCCAATTCCTGATGAATGATAACGATACCTTTTTCTTCACTATCCTTGATTGTATTGAATTTACAGATTTCTCCATCATAAACAATATCACCTTCATAGGTCCCATAAGGATAAATACCGCTCAAAACATTCATCAATGTGGATTTTCCTGCACCATTCTCACCTACGAGAGCATGTATCTCGCCCTCCTCCACCTGTAAATTTACATTATCAAGTGCTTTAACGCCAGGGAATGTTTTGGTAATATTTTTCATTTCAAGTAATATCTTTGCCAATTGTATCCCTCCCAAGTCTGCTATTTCCACATTATCTAATCAAATTTGTTATAACTCTTTACCTTCATGAATATAGCAGGCGGGTAACTGTCCCGCCTGCATTTATTCTTTATTTACTTAACTTATTTACCTGTGATTACTGTAAATCAGCTTCTGTATAATAACCGGAATCAATTAACAGTTCCTTGTAGTTATTTACATCTGCAAATACAGGCTCGCAAAGGTAAGAAGGAATTACACCGGTTCCGTTGTCGTAAGTCTCTGTATCATTTACCGGAGCTTCTCCACCCTTCATGATTGCATCAACCATTTCAACAACCTTGGAAGCAAGTGTACGTGTATCCTTGAAGATAGACATTGACTGCTTTCCAGCGATCATGTTCTTAACGTTAGCCTTATCACAGTCCTGACCAGTGATAATCGGCCATTCGCCTGTGTAGTTAGCTTCCAGAGAGTTTGTCACACCAAGTGCTGTAGAGTCATTGGAGCAAAGAACAGCATCAAGCTTGGTTCCGTCTGCGTAATTTGCAGAAATGATAGCATCCATTCTGGACTGAGCTGTTTCTGTTGCCCAGTTAGCAGTTGCAACTGTTTCAAAATCAGTCTGTCCGGACTTAACTACCAGCTTACCTGCGTCAATGTAGGGCTGAAGAACGTCCATAGCACCACCAAAGAAGAATCTTGCATTATTATCACCGGGGTCACCTGTTACAAGCTCAATATTGAAAGGACCTGCTGCGTTGTCAAGATCTAACTGCTCTTTGATGTACTCGCCCTGTTTTGTACCTACCATGTAGTTATCAAATGTAGCATAGTATGTAACAGCGTCAGAGTTCATGATCAGACGGTCATATGCAATAACAGGAATATTCTTTTCCTTAGCCTGCTCAAGAACTGTACCGAGAGAATCACCATCAATAGATGCAATAACCAGTAACTGGCAACCGGAGTTGATCATGTTTTCAATCTGTGAAACCTGTGTAGGAATATCGTTGGATGCATACTGTAAATCCACTTCATATCCGGCTTCAATCAGCTGAGCCTCCATGTTGGAACCATCCTGATTCCATCTCTGTAAATCCTTGGTAGGCATTGCCACACCAATCTTACCGCCACCTGTTGTCGTGTCTGCAGCAGCTGTCTCTTCTTTTTCAGCCGGTGCTTCTTCAGACTTTGTTTCTTCTGTCTTTGTCTCAGCAGGTGCTGCAGCCTCTTCTGTTTTTCCGCCGCATCCTACTAACAGTGTTGCAACCATTGCAGTCGCAAGAACCACACTCAGTAATTTTTTCTTCATTAAAATTTACCTCCCTTTACTGATTGGAATTTGTTTACAAATGAAGCATATCACAGAATAAATAGGAATAATTTATGACCTTCTTCAAATTTTTATTGCCCTCACAAGCAAAAAAAGGGCTGTGCTAGCATAATTTTGTTTTTATGCACAGTCCTTTTCCCAATATAATCCTATCATAAATTTACAGTTCTGCTATTGTGGCATCTTTGAGGGTACATTCAAATATACGTCTTCTTTCAAATGAAATCCGCTTCCGATAATTACCTCATTGATATTATCCTCATTAACGCTGATGGGTTCAAGTCCAATGTAGGGAACATCAAAGCTTCCATTATGAATTGTACTCACATCGGCACCTGTAATCTCTTCTCCTCTTGCCAGTTGTACTGCGCACTCTGCTGCACGCTGTGCCAGCTTTTCCACAGGTTTATAAACAGTCATTACCTGTGTTCCCTCAACAATCCTCTGGCACGCTTCCAGATCTGCATCCTGCCCTACAACCAGAATATTGCCCGCCATTCTCTTTTCAGAAAGTGCATGGACTACCTTACTGGCAAGATCGTCATTCCCGCACATGATTGCATCTGCCCTTGAAACTATATCCATGTGATCATATACATAGGCGGCAGCCAGCTCCGCCTTCCATCCCTCCGCATGCATAGAGTCCAGTATTGTTACATTGTTTTTCTTCATAACTTCTCTAAATCCGTTTTCTACCAGGGACACATTATTATCTGCAGCAGATCCTCCAAGCATCAGAACCGAGCCACCTGAAATCCCCTCACCAATCAATGCCTGTGCCATCATGGTTCCCACCATCTCATTATCAAAAGAAATATATAGATCCACATCTGCATTATTGATAAGACGATCATAAGCTATGATCTTAATTCCTGCATCCTTTGCCTTTTGCACATGCTCCTTCAGACCTTCTGAATCAATGCAGATGATAACAATCACGTCCATTTCCTTTTTAATAAAATAATCTATTTGCTTCTTTTGCTCTTCAATATCCCCATTTGCATTCTGGACATTAACTTCTGCGCCCAGTTCCTTTGCCATGGAAACAAAAATATCCCTGTCGCGCTGCCATCTCTCAATAACGAAAGAGTCGAAGCTCATACCTATCTGAATTTTATCTTCCTTTTCGGGATCACCTTCCGCTTTATTGCTGTCTGCTGTCTGGCAGGCAGTCATCAACAGTGCCATGCAAAGAAACATACTCATCATTTTTTTCATGGTTTTCATTCTGTCATCTTCCCCTGCCTTCCTTATATTCTGTCGGAGTAACTCCTACATTTTTCTTAAAGGATCTACTGAAATAATTTGGATCAGAGTAGCCTACCATGGAACAAATTTCTTTCATGGAATACTCCGTGGTTCCAAGCAGTTCCTTTGCCTTATCAATTCTGATATTAGTCAGATATTCAATAAAGTTTTCCCCCGTGTTTTCTTTAAATATTTTACTGAAATAATAAGGACTGATATTCACTGCCCTTGAAACGTCATCAAGAGAAATATCCCTGTTGTAATTTCCTCTGATATAATCCTTCGCCATTCCTATAATGCTGTTGGATTTTTCTGTCCGTTTACTTAAAATATTCTGGCATGCTTCCATAATTTTTTCCACAAACCATTTTCTCATCTGGGAAATTTCTGTCATATCAATAATTTCCGGAAGATAATCTGCTCTCGCATTCAACTGGTAGGTCATACCTCCCTTTTCATATGCAATATGTTCGGCCCAGAGTACAAACTCCAATATCTTTAAACGAATATCCATTAAATTGGAATGGTTCTCTTCCATCCAATCAAAAAAGCTTCTCGCTGACGCTACAGCATTATTCATTTCACCGTTTTCTATCTCTGCAAATAATTTCTTTTCCAGTTTAATAGGATAATCCCCTGCATATTCACATCGAATCGGAAGATCGTCCACATGAGCAACACTTCCTGTCGTGGCTACCAATGCATTCAGTGCTTCGCTGTAGGATTCTGACATCTCATGAAATTCTTTTGCACCTCCAATTCCGATTCGAAAACTGATATCGAGTCTCTTCCGCATACGGCGAGTTAGTTCTCTCGCCTTTTCAATCAACTCAATTCGCTCATTATAGTCCATTGAATCCCGCTCATAGGGAACCAATACTGCCAATTTATTAGCCAAAACAGTTCCAACAATACATTGAAAGCATTCCTTCAGGCTCTCTCTGACCTCCTGATAGTGCTTCTGCATCTTCACTCCGCTACCCACTGCATTGGTCATATGATTGCCGTCCTGTTCATCTCCGCATACAACAGCGATCATATACGCGTATTTCTGCTTAATTCCCAAAATGGATTTATAGTTTTCAATATCTTCCACAAAATGTTCCTGTAGAAGAATATTATAGATCAAACCGCTCTCTATGATGGGAACCACCGTCTCCAGCTTTTCTTTGACCAAAAGTTCATTGCTACGCTTTTCCTTCTCTCGATCAATCATTTCCATTGCCTTCTGAAGTGCTGTGATAATCTTCGTTTTTTCCATTGGCTTCGTAATGTATTCCAACACTCCAAGCTTAATCGCCTCTTTTGCATAATCAAACTTATCATATGCAGACATTACTATGAAGACAGTGCTACTGTTGGTCTGGCGAATCTCCTTCATGGCATCTATTCCGTTTATTCCGGGCATTTGAATGTCCATAATGGCAATATCCGGTCTGAAGCTCTCTGCCAATTCAATTACGCTTCTTCCCGTTTTTGCATATTCAATGATACAGATATCACCAAATTCTTTTTCAATGATAAATTTTAAGGAGTCGATCACAATTCCTTCATCGTCTGCCAGCATAATTTTATACATTCTCTTCCCCCCGCTCTCTCATCTGTAAGTAAATAATAACCTCTGTTCCCTGATTCTCACCCTCACTGATGATTGACATTACATTATCACTTTCCGAAAAAAGCTTTAATCTTGCAATTACATTATCCATACCAATTCCATTGGAACCTGCTGCCAGTTCTTTATCACGATAAGTTCCACTCATAATCTCATCAATCGTTTCCCGGCTCATTCCGATTCCGTTATCCTTTATACTGATGCACACCACATCATCTACCCTGTATACAGAAAGCCATATTCTGCCTTCGCCATCCATCTCTCGAATGCCGTGATTGACGCAGTTTTCCACGATCGGCTGCAGTATCATACTTGGCATTTCTACATTGAGAAGTAATTTGTCTACCTTCTTTTCATAATGAATGTCCCCGGAAAATCTGACATTTAATATGTAAATATAGTTGTCCACCAGTTCCATCTCTTCACGGATGGTAACCGTATCGTTCCCCTTCTTTACATTGTAGCGGAAAAATTCCGCCATATTTTGCACATATTCATAAGTCCTGTCGGCTCCCTCCATCATAGCGAGCTGCGCACCCGCATTTAGCGTATTGAATAGAAAATGAGGATTGATCTGCGCTTGCAGATACTTTAGCTTTGCATCTTTAAGGTGTGCTTCCATCATCAGTTCCTTTTCCTTCATGGCACGCTCCGTTTCCATGCTCTGACGAATCCTCTCAATATACTGACGAATACTGATTACCATTTGATTAAAGGCCCCAGTTACGACACCGATCTCATCCTCTGCCTGAACCTCAATAAGCTCCGTGTCAAAATTACCTTTTGCAACCTCATTTGCTGAAGCTGCCAGATTCTTTAACGGACTGATGATCGTACCTGTCAGTCTTACAATAACTCCCACATTGCCTACAATTACCACAAAGAGGACCAACATACTGACCGTCTCAAAGCTACGGAATGCTTTGGAAAGTTCACTGTAGTTTTCAGAATTGCTTTTAAACTGTTCATTGTTAAGGCTATAAATATAGGTATTGATATAGTCATACATCTGGGTTGCATTTTCATATCGTACCCTATACTTTTCTACATTCCGACCACGTTTTGCCTCAATCGTCTGCCCTACAATATCCAGATATTTTTCAGACATATGTTTAATGCTTCGTTCCATTCGTCCAAATGAAATTCCGGTAATATCATCATTCAGTTCCAATACCATTTGAGAATAAGTCTGCTCATTTCTATAGAATTCTTCCAGCGAATCACTTGTCTTTGCATTCAGATAATCAGTCATACTATCCTGTACATCCGTAAGCGCAGCAGACAATTCATTCAAGTGAAGATTATCCTGATAAACCATATCCATATCATGAGACATACTGTTAATTCCCGACAGCAGAATAAGGGTTACAACAAAAACCAAGAGATTTGCCAGTATATAAATACTGCTCATTTTTCCCTGTAAGGATAGCTTTCGAAGATTAATTTTCATCCTCATCACCGCCTTCCAGGTAGCCGGATACATTGCTCTTATCAATCAATGTGACATCCGCTGTAAAATACTGACTTGTGTTTCCAAACTCATAATACTCGGTAAGAGCATCAACACAAAATCTCCCCATTTGACCGGTATCAATGGAAATGGTCGCATTGATAACATTTCTGTCAATCGCATTAATAATTGTATCTGAATCAAAATAACCAAGAATTGCAATCTGTCCTACCTTGTTGTAATCTACCACAGCCTGATATACACATGTGGTATTTAATTCATTTAAACATACAATGATGTCAGGCAATTCCTCTTCCATAAAAATATCTCTGATAGATTCTTCTACGGAAAAAGCATTCGTATCATCCACCGAAATCAAAGAAATTTCTATCTCGGTTTCCTCTGTTTTTTCCTGATCGATGGCATCCTGAATACCGGAACAGAAAATATTCTGACCGGAATCCAGTGCATATACATTAACAAGAACAGCTACTTTAATCGGCTGTTTTTCCTGTACCTGATCCGCATTATACTGCTCATCCGTGTCAAGCATATAAGCATTCTGTGTTTTTTCCTCGGCAATTTTCAAAACCTGTCTTCCATACTCCCTGCCCAGATTATAGTTTCCCACACCCACAAAACTGCATCGGCTGCTGTGTGTATTGTCTCCATAAAGAGTTACTACCGGAATTCCCTCTGCGACAGCCTCATCGATCAGTTGTGTCATTTCATCGCTTTCATCCGCAGCTACAATAATTCCGTCTACCGCCGAAGAAATAGCAATCCTCATCAGGTCCTCTCTGGAATACTCCTGGGACAAATTGTCACCCAGCAGATCTACATAAACGTTTTCTTCAAGGCCTCTTTCATATGCTCCCCGGTAAACAGATTGCCAGAAGGAAGATTTTCTTTCTTCTGTGATCATTACATAATATTGCCCGTAAGTATTATCGTCTTTGACTTCCTTAAATCCATTCAGATAAAAGCGAAATGCAAAAATACCTACCGTAATTGTAATCAGTATAAAACCGATTGTAGTCACTATAATCCACGCATTACTGCTCTTTTTCAACTGCGTTTTCTTCATACACATACCTGCTGTTTCATTCTGTTTTCTGTGCAATTACCTCATGTTCCGTAAGAAAAAAAGTAAATTCTCCGCTATCAAGAACTCTGTTTTCATCATCCTTGATCTTTACATCAAATACAGCCAAATGCTTTCCCTGCCGGAGCTGTATGGCCTCACAGTAAACAAACTCCGTATGATCTGCCGGAAGCAGAAAATTCATATTTCCCGACACAGTTGTCACAAAGTGACCTCCCATGCACGCAACTGCTCCCGCAATAATATCCGCCAGAGAATACAGACTTCCACCATGCAACATCCCATAAGGATTAAGCAACTCCTCCTTATATCTCATTCTGCCTAGTCCATAGCCCTCTGTCAACTTAAGCATTTCTACACCAAGATATCTCATATAGGAATTCGTATCAATTATCTTTCTCATTGCCTGTTCGAGTTGTACTGATTTTTCTTTTTCCATATGACCTCATTCTCTTTTCATTTTTGATTTTGCCCTTAACCTTTTGTATCTTATGGAGCAATAACACAAACAGTTTACCATATTCTCAGCAAATATGGTACAGGGAACCAAATGAAAGAGAGTGCTCTCCTCTCTGTTACGATTGGAGAACACCCTCTCTTTTCCTGCGATGCCTATCTATTTACCGCACTGTTCGTCATTAAGATCAAAGAGCTTCCCGGTTGAAAAAGGGCTCCCCACATCACAGCGTCCATGGTGATAAACCTTCTTTACCTTTCCTTCCTCCATCGTTTCTGAAGTCTCTACCTTCATACGGCTCACCTCTGCCTGCGCCATGGAGTCCAGCATTTTAATAACTTCATCAATCTGATTCATAAATAACACCCTCTTAATATTAGTGGTGGAATAATCTGATTCCGGTAAATGCCATTACCATATTGTATTTATCACAGCATTCAATCACCAGATCATCACGAACGGAACCGCCTGGCTGCGCAATATACTTCACGCCGCTCTTATGAGCTCTTTCAATGTTGTCAGAGAAGGGGAAGAACGCATCGGAACCAAGTGTGACATCCTGATTTCTGTCAAGCCATGCCCTCTTTTCCTCCCTGGTAAATATCGGTGGCTTCACCTTAAAGCGCTTCTGCCATTCACCTTCCCGCAGCACATCCTCATATTCATCTCCAATATAAACATCAATGGTGTTATCTCTGTCAGCACGTCCAAGCGTATCGATAAATTCAAGATTCAATACCTGAGGTGCCTGACGCAGATACCAGTTGTCTGCCTTCTGGCCTGCCAGTCTTGTACAGTGTACTCTTGACTGCTGGCCTGCACCAATACCGATTGCCTGACCATCCTTTACATAGCAGACAGAATTGGACTGTGTATATTTCAGAGTGATCAATGCGATCTTCATATCTATAATCGCTGACTCCGGCAGCTCTTTATTTTTTGTTACAATATTGGAGAGCAGATCGCCGTTAATGTCAAGTTCATTCCTTCCCTGCTCAAAGGTAATACCATAAACCTGCTTTCTCTCAACAGGAGCCGGTACATAGGAAGGATCCATCTGAATAATATTATAATTACCCTTTTTCTTTGCCTTTAGAAGCTCCAGTGCCTCGTCTGTATATCCGGGCGCAATCACACCGTCCGAAACCTCTCTCTTAATCAGCCGTGCCGTGTCTGCATCACATACATCCGAGAGAGCAATAAAATCTCCGAAAGAGGACATTCTGTCTGCTCCTCTTGCTCTTGCATATGCACAGGCAAGAGGAGAAAGTTCTCCAAGATCATCTACCCAATAAATCTTTGCAAGTGTTTCTGTAAGAGGAAGCCCCACTGCTGCCCCCGCAGGGGATACATGCTTAAAGGAGGTTGCTGCAGGAAGTCCTGTTGCTTCTTTTAGCTCCTTTACCAGCTGCCAGCCATTAAAGGCATCCAAAAAATTAATATATCCCGGCTTACCGTTGATTACAGTAACAGGAAGTTCACTTCCATCCTCCATAAAAATTCTTGAAGGCTTTTGATTAGGGTTACATCCGTATTTTAATTGAATCTCGTTCATGATATCCTCCATATGCTGATCCATTAATTATTTTTGCTTAGTTCTTATCAATGATTTTTATTTATGATACGCGTCTCATAGGTGCCCGTTTCGATATTGATAAAGCGCACAAATAAAGAAACCTTATTTTCCTCATTCAAGCTATCCCATACCTTACCTGCAAAAGTATCAATGTCTCCTTCAATTTCCACAAGCTTTGGCTCACCTTCAAAGCTGGGAAGCGGATTGCCGTCATGCATATAGGTATGAATGAAATGCCCTTCTCCCGCAACCGGATTCTCATATGCAAAAGTATATCTGTGGCAGCTGTCCGGATTTCCGTTATTGCTCTTCAAAATAGACATAGCATAATTGTAATTACCGCCCTCCACATGCATGATACCGGAAATGCGAGGTGTATAGTTAGGAGCATCGGGTTCAAACTCTCTGCACCGTAATGACTGTTCAAAGGTAAGCTGTTTATCCATTCCCTCGTAGATGGTATCGGTCTGATCACCGTTTGTGACAATCGTCTTATTTCCCAAGACTCTCACCGGTGCATAGATGATCAAGCTGGGATCCTCCAGCTTGGAAGGATCAAATGCTTCTGTTCTGATGCCCTCGCCCTCCACTACAAAAATACGATTACGGCTGTTGGAGCTTCTTCCCATGATAAAATAAGCAGTTACAGCCTTTTTCCCATCTGCAGATCTGCCAATCACAATTCCTCTCCCGGGATAAGCATTTTCCTTGAGTTCCTGTTCCAAAGACAACATTTTCATTTCCTTTTCCTCCATTTCCATAGTTCTTGATACAAAAACGCCTGGGCGCACTTTTACTATGCTGCCCAGACGGTCGGCTCTTTATGAACGATACACTCCCTGTAGGTTTTCCTACACAGGCAATACCTGCTTCCGTCAGTTGTGTATCTGTTACTATAATAAGGGAATCTTTAAGAGAATGTCAATCTCTATTTCAGCTGTTTCCATACCTTCATGAAAAGTTCATGTACCCATCGATACTGCTCATCTGTCTCATATTGTCTGTAAGTTCCCTCAAACATCATGATCAGATAGAGATATATATCATACCATCTGCTACGGAGCTGTTGGCTTTCTGTCAGGGTTTCCAACCCATATCCCCTCCTAAATGCATCTGTCACACTGTGAAACCGGAATCGATCCTCCATTAATCCTTCTGCCCAGAGGGCCCTCTCCCAGTCAATCAGCCCCACAATTTCTCCATCTTTTACAAAAATATTACCATCCCACGAATCAAAATGAACCAGTTCCGGCTCCTTCACTTCAAGGAAAGCTTCTTTATGCTTCTTGAGAAGCGCCAGTATTTCATCATAGTCAACACCTATCTCAATTCCGGCACGAACGCCATCCCCAATAACTCCTTCCACCATGGAATAAAAAGCATCAAACCATACCGGTTTCTGCAATTCTTTCACACAAAGGTGTCCAAAAGTTTTTCCTTTGATCTGATGGATCTTATGCAGAAGCTGTCCTACCTTAAAGTCAATCTCCGCACGCTGCTCATCTGTCATGTCCTGTTTTGCCACATGACAGCCCTGCCCCGCAAGCTTCTCCATAATAAAGTACTCACCGGTACATAGCTCTCTGCTGTCATCATAAGCATAAATCCTGGCCACTCCCGGAATTTGATGCTCTGCCGCAAGTCTCATGGCAAAGACTTCCGTTTTCATCAGTTCTGCCTCACAGGACATCATCTGCACCCCCGTCGGCGGTGCAATCTTTAAAATTGCCTGTCTTCCGTCTGACAAAACCAGGTCATAGGCTACATTGCAAAATCCATCTGTCAATTCCCTGTAGTCGGTAAGTGTTACTTTTCCTTGAAAAACTTTCTCAATAATTTTATGTAATTGTTCTTTACTTTGCCTGTTTTTTGTTATATTATTCATCTACTTCACTACCTCATACCCCGCTTCACTTAATACCTGATTTCCACAGCTTCTCCTCAATCTTTTTATCCTTCCAAATGTTTCAAAGCCACCTTGAATCTTTTCTTAAGTTCCTCTTTTAAATATGATGGATCCAGAACCGTAAGCTTATCGCCAAAAGACATAAGGAATCCATACAGCCATTCATCCTCCGGCATTGCCACTTTAACAATCAGCCTTTCATCTGAATGGGTTATCACCTCCTCATCGAAGCTGTCATATACCCGATATGCCACCTCCTTAGAAAAGCTTAAATTCATCACTATGAGATGGTCTTCCGAAGATTGAGAGGAAAAAGATGGTCTTACTTCCGGAACCTCTTCAAAATGCTGACCTGTCAGCTCCAGTTTTCTCATCCGGGAAATACGAAATAGGCGTATATCCTTTCTTTTAAGACAGAAAGCAGATAAATACCAGGCCTTGTCCTTGTAAATAAGCTTGAGAGGATGGCATCTTCTTTCACTAAATTCCCCTGTGGAATTATAGTACTGAAACTGAATCTGGTATCTATCCTGTATCGCCTTTTTTAGTAGTTCAAAAGAGCTCTTCTCTTTTTCCGCACGGCATCCCCAACGGGAATAATCAACCTCGATCCAGTTTGAAGTCTGCATTTGAAAAATTGCCTGCAATTTGGCAATCACTGCATCTGCCTCAGGAAGACAAGCCGCTGACAGGCTCTGCACACCTATCAGAATATTTTGCATATCCTCCTTCGACAGCAGCGCCTGCTTCAACACAAAGTTCTCAACGAGCTGAACCCCGCCGCCATGCCCTGTCGTCGTATATACCGGAATTCCGGCACTGCTCAGCTTGTCAATGTCCCGGTAAATCGTTCTGGTCGATACCTCAAATTTCTCTGCCAGCTCCGAAGCCGTTGCCTGTCCCCTGCCAAGCAGATAATATAAAATTTGAAACAATCGACTCTCTGACATCTATTCAAATTCCCTTTCATGCTTTTTGAAAAAATCATAATATGCTCGCACATTGGCCAGCTCCGTCCACCGCTTCACATCTACAGGTTCCTCATCCATATCATAAATCTTTGCACCCCGCATAGAAAGTAAAAACGGGGAATGGGTTGCGATGATAAACTGACAACCGAAAAAGCGTGTTGAATCCTCAATGAACCGCAAGAGCTCCTGCTGCTTTTCCGGTGAGAGGCTGTTCTCCGGCTCATCCAAAAGATAAAGGCCGTTTTCCTTTATCTTATCCGAGAAATATAAGAAAGCACTCTCTCCGTTAGAATGTTCGCGAACATTATCCATGAGATTGTTTCTGATGTACCTGGACTGTGTCTGACGCTTTGCCATACTCACCTTTTTTAATTTCTCATAATCATCCAAAGACCTCATCTGAAAGGTGGAGTACTTAGAATCCAGATATTCCTGGAACAGATCCTCCCTCTTTTCATTAATCCCGTCATTGATACTCCTCAAATTAAGTATAAAGTCAAAAACATCATCACTGGTAATGATCCGGCTGTCCTCCGGTACTGAAAGCTCCAGCTCATAATCACACATATCTGTATAATCTTCGAAAAAGTTTGTCCTGTTATAAAGGGTATCCCTGGAAAGACGCAACTTCTCTCCGATCACATTCAGCGCCGTTGTCTTACCTGAGCCATTTCCTCCGTAAAGAATGGTAATTGGTTCAAAATCAAGCCGCACAAGTCCATGCTTAGAAAGAACCTGAAAGGGATAGAAGGTATCGTAACAGGTTCTTTTCAATCCCATTGTAAAGCTGTATTCCCTCTCTATATCGGGGAATGAAAACCATGATAAGTATATCATTTATTTTACCTTCTTAACCTTCTCAATCGTTCCGTCAGGCCTTTCGATACTCATATTTTCCAACTGTCCGCGAAGGTTATTTCTCACGCTCTCCACATATTTCTGGCGAAGCACCTTCTGCTCTGCTTTTTCCTCCTCCGTCAATCCTTCCTTTTGGGACTTATGGTATAACTCATTGATTCTCTTGATCGTTTCATCCATTGTCATAAATTTACCCTTCTATTTATCAAGCACTATCAATTCATATTCCCTGGAGCCGAAGTTCATCTCGGCAGATGCTTCTATAGTATGTACACCATTCCGGCTTTCAATTCTCTTAAGAAGATGTGCCTGTCCCGGGTCATCTGTAGCCGCATAGACCAGATCAAGACACGCCTGATCAATTGCGATCGGATCAAGAGAAGCCAGAATTCCGATATCCTTCATACAGGGATCCTCTGCAACTGCACAGCAATCGCAATCCACAGACATATTCTTCATCACATTGATATACACGGCATTCCCTTTAAAGTAGGAAACAACCGAAGCTGCTGCATCTGCCATCGCCTCCAGAAAGGAATCATGATCCGCTGTCCAGATTTCCTCCGGAACACCTGCTCCATGAATATAAGCCTTCCCAAAAGAAGATGCCACACCGATTGACAGCTGCTTTAAAGCTCCGCCATAGCCGCCCATGGGATGTCCCTTAAAGTGAGACAAAACCAGAAGGGAATCATAGTCCGCTAAATGTCTGCCTACATAGTTTTTTGTAATGCGCTTACCATTTTCAATCGAAAGCACCATATCCGGACCTTCGCTGTCCATAATGTCAACTGGAAAATAACTGTCCCAGCCATGCTCCTGTATCGTCTTTTTATGCTTCTCGGTAGTATTGCGTGTTCCCTCATAAGCTGTATTGCATTCAACCACCGTTCCGCCCACATAGTCAATGAGTGACTTCCAGAATTCCGGTCTTAAAAAGTTCTGATTTCCTGTTTCCCCCGAGTGAACCTTAATTCCAATTTTCCCCGGAAGCTCTTTCCCTACTGCCTTATAAAGCTCCAGGATCTTTTCCGGTGTGATCGTGCTTGAAAAATAAACCTTTGACTTCATCGTGTTATCTCCTCGTCACTTATTTTCTATTTTTAACTTTTTCTTAACGTGTGCTTCCCTGTCCCAGATGCTACGATTATTTTATCACAAACGAATTATTTCTCATATAGTATCTTTCTAACTACGGAGGAAAAAATGGATTTGTCTTTTGTACACTTTTGGAATCAGGTGACGGAAACTCCGCTGTTAATGGCAGCGGTCATTCTTACCTTAGGTGTCATACTGGTTAACGGCTGGACAGATGCTCCTAATGCAATTGCAACCTGTGTGGTCACACGATGTATGTCAGCAAGAAGTGCCATTTGGATGGCAGCACTCTTCAATTTTCTTGGTGTTTTTCTCATGAGCATGATTAATGCCACAGTTGCAGAGACAATTACCAAAATGGTAGATTTCGGTTCTGACTCCCACGAAGCAATTGTTGCGCTCAGCGCCGCATTATTTGCAATTGTGGTATGGGCTACGCTTGCATGGCTTTTTGGCATTCCCACCAGCGAAAGCCATGCTCTGATTGCAGGTCTGACCGGAGGCGCAATTGCGCTACACGGTGGTTTGGAAGGGGTAAACGGCAATGAATGGGTTAAGGTTCTTTACGGTATGGTAATCTCCGTTTTTTTAGGTTTTTCCCTTGGATGGGTGGTCTGTAAGCTGGTAATCACCTTATTTAAGAACACTGAGCGCTACAAAACAGAAGGCTTTTTTCGTGCTGCACAGATATTCGGTGCCGCATCCATGAGTTTCATGCATGGCGCACAGGACGGCCAGAAATTTATGGGTGTCATTCTGCTATGTGTGCTTTTGGTAAACGGAAAGAACACAAATGTTTCCGTTCAAATGCCGGTATGGCTCATGCTATTGTGCTCCGCGGTCATGGGACTTGGCACCTCCATCGGTGGTAAAAAGATCATTAAATCCGTAGGTATGGATATGGTAAAGCTGGAAAAATACCAAGGGTTTTCGGCAGATATTGCAGCATCTGTTGCTCTTCTTTTCAGTTCTGTGTTTGGCATCCCGGTTTCCACCACCCACGCAAAGACAACCTCTATCATGGGCGCCTGTGCAGTCAGAAGAATTTCTGCCATTAATTTCTCTGTTGTGAAAGAAATGGTCTCCGCCTGGATCCTTACCTTTCCCGGCTGTGGCTTAATCGGATATATTATGACCAAAATTTTTATCTCTGTTTTTTAAGAAAGGAACTGCTATGGCAAGTAAACCAGACCGTTTTTATTTTGAAAATTTTGTCTCTGCAGCAGAATGTTGCTGTAATGCGGCCAAATACCTGGAAACATGTTTAACACATTATGACCACCGGGAAATAGAGACGATGCTTCAAAAAATGCACGCCTATGAGCATGAAGCCGATGCAATCAAGCATCAAATGTCTTCCGCTCTGGCTAAGGCATTTGTCACACCCATTGACCGGGAGGATCTTGCTGAAATCAGCCAGAATATTGACGAGGTTGCAGACTGTATTGAAGAAGTACTCCAAAGATTTTACGTTGACCGCATTGAAGTGGTGACTCAGGAAGCTATCGAATTTTCAAGACAGATTGTAGTTTGCTGTAATCTGATGAGAAATCTTCTGATCGAGCTGAATAATTTCAAAAGGCCACAAAAATTGCATGAGATGATCGTAGCGCTGAACCATCTGGAGGAAAACTGTGATCACCTATATCTAAAAGCAACACATGACATCAAAAATTACACCTTCAATGTTCTCACTATCCTATTTTGGAGAGAAATTTATGATCATCTGGAAAAATGTGCAGACGCCTGCGAGCATGTCGGAGACTGTGTGGAAACAATTGTAATGAAGAACACGTAAATCGCAATCCGCATAAAATAATCTAAAAAAGCAGGTTCTTTTATGTACACCGATCAGCTTACTCCCAAAATTACTTTTTCTCAATTACTTCAATATGAGCGCCCACAGGCTGCTGCCTGGATCCACGGCGGCAGTGCCTATCCACGGCTAAGCGGACTTGCCAAATTTTATCAGACAAACTATGGCGGCGTTTTGGTGGAGGTAGAGGTCTTCGGACTTCCTAACATTTCTGAAGGAGGCTCAAGTAATTTCTATGCCCTGCATATCCATGAATTCGGGGATTGTTCCGATGACTTTTCCAAGACCGGCAGCCACTATGCCCGTCCGGGACAGCTACATCCTGATCACGCCGGCGATATGCCTCCCCTTCTCGGTAATCAAGGCTATGCCTGGTCTGCCTTCTACGACAAGCGCTTCCGGATAGACGATATTATTGGAAAATCCGTTGTCATCCACTTAAGTCGCGATGACTTCACCTCACAGCCCGCCGGAGACTCCGGAGTCAAAATCGGCTGCGGCGAAATCAAGCGCACCACCTAACGGTAAATGGCGTCAGCGCTTCCATTTCTTAATGGTCTGATCACCGGAGCCCTGGCGCCAGTAAATGATTAACCTCTTCTTTTTTAGGTGGATTTAAGGGTAATGGAAATCTTGAAATCGCCACTGCAGAGCATGCGCTTGCAAAACGTACAATTTCCTCGTCCTTCATACCATGAAGCAGACCATATACACATCCCGCCTTAAAGGTATCTCCCGCACCAAGTGTACTGCGTACATCTACCTGAAACGGCTTTGTGTGATGAACCGGCTGGCCCTTCCGGCTCCATATCATATCTTTTTCTCCGGAAGTAATAATGACAAGCCCGTCTGTATTTTCTGTCATAAGTGTAAAGATTTCTTCCTTATCCATACCGGCATAATCTGTTCCCGTGCATTCCTTCGAAACAATATTGATTGCCGAATGACGGTGTAAATAAGTATCATGCTTACAGTCAATGGTTACAAATGGTTTTCCATACTTTACGCACAGCTCTGCTGCCTTCTGCGTTTCCTCCTGAAAATAAGGATCGATTGCCGCAACACAGCACTCTTCTATATCATCTTCCTTCGGGACATTCCAACGTTTGATTCCCGAAGCATACAGCTGCCGGAAAAAGCCCATCGGAGAACGTACCAGATCGGCGATAACCACATAGTCCATAAGCCCTTCATAGCCTGTATCAAAGGTAAGCGAAGACAGATCAACCGTCTTATCCGCATAAAACTGCTTCAACATTCCCGCAACCTGTGTCCCAATATGGGTTCCGTCCATCTTAACCTGCACACCCAAAGAGGCCAGCACAGTTGCTGCAGTTCCGGTTTCCCCTCCCGGCAAAAAATACTTTTCACTGATTTCTGAATACTCATCAGGCTTCAGAAATCCATCCTTTAACCAGAAGGAATGTGTTCCCAAAATCTGTCCATAAAGATATACTGTGTTTTCCATTAGAATTACCTCCCTTTCTTTTACAACATCATCTTAACAAGGAAGAGGACAATAAGCAACCATATTGCCACAAATGGTATCGCATAATACCACTTTTTTGGTTTTCCGTCACCCCACATACCCTCTGCTCTTAGCCTGCATTCTTCAAGCTTATCCGCCGGTATCAGTCGTATAGTCAAGGTGATGAGAAGCGGTAGCAAGATAACATCATCCAGATACCCAAGCACCGGAACAAAATCCGGAATCAGATCAACAGGAGATAAAGCATATACAACCGTGATCCCTGCAAAAATCTTCGCGACAAGCGGTGTATCTTTGTCCTTCAGCGCAAGAAATACTGCCGGAACATCCTTTTTTAATTGCTCTGCCCTTTGTCTCAAATTTACTTTCATCCAAATACTCCGGTAATAAAGATTTCAAGCCCTATTACGATCAAAATAGACCCACCCAGAATTGCTGCTTTGCCCGAAAGTCTGGTGCCGCATTTCCTGCCGATGATGAGCCCCAGCATACAAATGATAAAGGTCACAGCTGCTATGATCACCGCACAGACAAGCGCCATCACAAACCCGTAATCTGCAATTGTAAAACCGACTGACAGTGCATCAATGGAGGTAGCAATGCCCTGTACAATCAATGCCCAAAGCCCTACTCCCGGCTTCTCCCTCTCCTCATCCTTTTCTCTGATCCCTTCTATCAGCATCTTTCCGCCAATAAATCCCAAAAGAAGCAATGCAATCCACGGAATCAATTTTTCAAAGGATTTAAAATACTGGACAATCGTGTGAACACAGATCCATCCGATCATTGGCATGAGTGCCTGAAATACTGCGAACACCCCGGCAATACCGCACATTTTTTTCTTCTTCATAGACGGTTCATTCAGACCGTTTGCAAGCGATACCGAAAATGCATCCATTGCAAGCCCGACTCCCAGCAACACACTGTTAAAAAAGAATACAAAACTCCACTCCATTTTTCTTCCTCCTGCGTATAGTAATAGAAATTTGCTATTAACAAAATAAAACCCAAATATAGTCTGTCGGCTATACTTGGGTATCATTGACAAAAAACAAAGACTCCATGCATAGCTTTCCAGTTATACATGAGTCTCGCAATTAAAAACAAGCCAGACCTTACGGCCAGTATGTTGACTTGTTACGACGGTACGCTTGCTACTCCCTCATGGGATTTCAATTTTCAAAAATTGTAGCACCATTCCATCTGTTTGTCAATTTTATGGAAGGTAACTTATGAAAGAAAATATTGGCAACCGAACTTGAAGGCAGGACAGCCCCCTGCAAAGCTGTATAGAAAGGAGATTGTCGTAGCGCTGACTTGACGTGTGTAAACAGAGTGTAAAAAATCTTTTCATTTTAATGTTAATTTGTTTATTTTTCTTCTTATTATCAGTTGTATTCTATTATTTCTTCTGCTACACTACTTTTATGGGTACTACCATTCACGGTAGGCGGTTAGTCCTTCAATCAGAGGGACTGTGACTCTCTGTTAATATAGAAATCCTGTGTGTTTTTTACTGCATTGGAAATTTATACGAAAGAGGGATGATTGCCATGATGACAATTGAAGGACTGATTGCTGTTGTAAGTCTCGTACTAACTGCATTCGGTCTCGGATATACAATCGGAAGTAATAAATCACAAAAATAACCGCCCTGTCTGCAAACTAAGCGGTTATTTTGGTAACTAATCATATGTGGACTAACCATCTATCGGTAGTGCCCTTTTCTACTTTTATACTAGTCTGAGTACATATCATTGTCAACTGTTATTTTTGCAAGTGAAATAAAAATTATCATTTTGTAATTACCATATGACACCTTCTACAAGATTCATCTTTATAGGCAAATGCACCTTCTACAACGTTATCTTCGATAAAATCAACATTTGAATAACATTTCTTTTTGTACTTATGATCAACTCCACGTAAAATTGGGGGTTAGTGTTATCCTTGAACTCAGCTTGGCTTTTGAACTAAATACAACGGAATAGTATCTATAATTTTAATTTTGTTTCCACATTTCATAAAAGCATCTCTAATTCCATTATAAAAATTAGACTTATATGGTTCCTCCAACGTAATATGCTCACAGTGTGTACTTATAAAAGAAATATATTCTTCCGCATCAAGTTCCCTTTGCTTTTTCCATTCTAAATATGTAAAATTTGTAAAGCCATAATTAGTAACATTTTCGTAATTCATCTTGCAATTATACTTTTGTTTTACATGAAAATATTTTTTATATACTTGGTCGATTTCATAACTCAAATTTTCATTTAAACTACTTTCATCGGAACGTGTCATAAACATAGCCAAATAACCACCTGGTTTTAACATATCGTATGTTTTGGAAAAAGCAATTTGTTCAGGAATCCACTGTATCGTTGCCGCTGAATAAACTAAATCATAAACATTTTTTTCAAATATTTGCTTTTCAAAATCAGCATTTATAATATTAAAATTTGAATAGGCCCCAAAACTTTTTTTCATAAAAGAAGTAAAATTTTCTCCGAGTTCTATTGCCGTATAATCACATCCTGTTTTCAATATTGGTTCTGTAGCCTGCCCTGTACCAGGTCCTATCTCAAGCACTTTCTTATTTGAATTCAATTCACATCTTATTATCAATTCTTCAAACAATTCATCACAATATCTCGGTCTATATTTGTCAAAGCTTTCAGGTATTTTGTCAAAGGTTTTTCTAAAATCCATTGTCCTTTATCTCCTCAAATCCCGATCCTCAATTTGCTATAGCAATCATCTGTATTTTTGCTAATAACTATTTTGGACTAATCATTTATCGGGTAGCACAAAAACGCTCAAGGTTTCCGTGCAAGCTGCAAATCAATAGTATCATATAATGTAAATGAACCACCATATTGATTTATTTTCTCTTCTATTTTTGAAAAAAATTCAGTTCTAATCCTTTCTTCAATAGCAATATGATCTGAATATGTTCCCAGTAATTCGATATACTCTTTAGCAGAAAAAGTTCTCGTCCTATAAAATAAGGCATACTTTATATCGATAAAACCGTATTTTTCAGCAATTTGAGCTCTCTGTACAGCACGCTCTTCACTATATTCTTTTTCGGATTTTATATCTATGCCATAGTATTCATAATAATACTTAGAATATAGTTTATCTATTTCTTCCGAAAGGACTGTATTCCCCTTATCACGATATGGGTGATTTGCAAATCTTGCAAAAGCTCCTCCACGTTTCAACATAGCATACACCTTTGAATACCCAATTTCCTCCGGCACCCAATGAAATGCTGATGCAGAATATACCAGATCATACTTAGAATCAGCAAAAGTCACGTTCTCAAATTTATCTGTTATAACAGAAAATTTCCCATATTCCTTAAACTTTTCCTCACACAATTTTGCAAAGTTTTCTCCACGTTCAATCCCCGTTAAGGTGCATCCGGTTTTCAAAATTGGCAATGTTGCTTGTCCGCCTCCAATTCCAACCTCAACAACATTAGATAAACTATCAATAGTAATATAATCAAAAATCTTTTTATAGAGCTCATCTGTATATCCCGGACGAAGTTTTTCGTATTTACTCGCAACCGTATCAAATGTCCATTCCAAACCTTTGATTATTGGCATAAAATCTCTCCTTCAATTTACGTTTTTCAGTTTATTATAACAGTTATAACTATTTTTGCATATGATGATGGAATAAAACTCCTTGTAATTGAAGGTCTGATTGCTGTTGTAAGTCTCGTACTTACTGCATTCGGTCTCGGATATACAATTGGTAATAAATCACAAAAATAATCGCCTCTGTCAGCTAAACAAGTAGGCGATTATTCGACTATTAATATGTGGACTAGCCTTCTATCGGTAGTGCCCTTTTCTAATTTTATACTAATCTGAATAAGTATTATTATCAACTGTTATTTTACAAAAGAAATCCTTAAATTAAGGTTTGTCGAGTTCCACTGGTTGCAATTGGTGTTTATAAGTCGAAAGTAGTTGAGTCTCCCGTAGCTCAAGTTGCCTACTGCTTATGTTTCATTTCCTATGATTCGAGCAGTAATTTTGTTTGTTGTTTTTAGCTTGGAGGCTTGTGTTTACGGCTTAGTCTTTTCATTTATCTTGCTTAAGCAGTATATCTTGGATATGGATATCCTTTAGCCTCACTTATTTACTGCCTGTGCGTTACGTAAGGTTTTTATAGGCAGTAACTGGTATTCTATAACTATTTTCCGACACCGGTATATCATATTGCCCTCCGGACAAGAAGCATCCCTCGCTCTAAAGGGCTCGGTCAATTCTAATTCGTCTTTCTGCTGGCATTATAGCAAATATCTCTATTTTTGCATAGAATGATACACAAAACTTCTTGCATAAATCAGATAACATGTATGTACATACATTTTCACCACATAAAAAAAGAGAAAACATTGAATTTATCAGTGTTTTCTCTACTCTTAATACTGCTGGTGGCCGGACTTGAACCGGCACGGGATTGCTCCCGAGGGATTTTAAGTCCCTTGCGTCTGCCTATTCCGCCACACCAGCATAAATAAGGAGCGCAGCGACTCTTTAGCGGCGTACAAAAGTACGTCCTCGTCTCACGCTCTGTGGTGGGTATCATGCGCCAGTCCGAAGGACTGTGTGCATCATTCATTTCATCTGCAAAGCAGATGAAATGGATGGAGGTGGATTCGAACCACCGAAGCAATTTGCAGCAGATTTACAGTCTGTCCCCTTTGGCCACTCGGGAATCCATCCATGCAGAGCACATGCTCTAACAATGTGAAATTTTAGCACAGAATCTCTCAGAATGCAAGCATTAATTGCTTTCAAGACACAGCATTCGTAACAGTTCAGCCATAACATGACAGCAGTAAGGCATATGCTGTTCCTCTTTCATTATGCATTGCAAAACATCACCAATCTTGTAAATTTTTCCTGCGTATTCCCCGGTGGCGTTCTCACAGTTGGTAACCAGCACAATATCCTTCCACCCATCATGATTTAAATCCTGAAAGGAGACTGCTGCAATGCCCTTGGTGGGCTGCTTCATCTGCCCCTGAAAACGATAATTTGTCTCCAGCTGAGTTGTACCAAAAAGCACTGATCCTCAATCAGTGTAAAGCCCTGCCCGGAAATATCCTCTTTCTTTTCAACGGCGGCAAAGCGTTCTTCATAATCCTGATACTGTAAAAGAATCGTTTGTAATAAGTCCTGTGCCAGTGTCTGCGCCGGAAGCAGTAAAAAAGAACAAGACATACACTGATGATTCCAAGCACTATTTTTTTCCTCACAGACACCATCCCTTCCGTTAAGATATGTAAAAATAGGTAACTGTCCACTATGAAACAGTTACCTATTCAGTATACAACCTAATTGCATCATTTTATATAACTTTTATATCGATATGCTTTAAAATCATTGCACAGGTTGCCGGCAGCTCTATCTGAACCTTTCCTGCTTTGATTTCATATACTCTTTCCTCCAGACTATAACCGTTGGAA
>JAHAYJ010000115.1 GCA_018384375.1 Lachnospiraceae bacterium | reverse complement strand
ATATTACATATAAAAGGTAACTTATTACATAATATGAGAAAGAGGGAGGTATATGGAGCGAGACGAAAGTAATGTTTTGGAATCTGCAAAAGTGCAGAAAATGGAAAGGAGATATTTCCTGTTCGGCCTCTTAAATGCCTTCACCAATCGCCTTCAGGCAGAGGGAAATCTTTTCTTTGAAGAAATCAGCTGGAAACAGTGTTTTGCCATGATCTGTATCCAGATGTTTGAGCAGCCACCCACGCTTAAGGAGCTTGCACAGGTGATGGGGAGTTCCCATCAGAATGTGAAGCAGCTTCTTTTGAAATTGCAGGATGCTAGTTATGTAAACCTGTTGGAGGATGAAAAAGATAAGCGGAAACAACGTGTTGTTATTACCGAGCAGGGAAAGAAATTCTGCAAAAAATATGATAAGCCCAGTGATGAATTTATCCAATGTCTTTATCAGGATGTGGAGGCGTCGGATGTGCTCATTACCATTAAGACAATTACGACTATGGAAAATAATTTAAAAAAAGGAGAATGGAAAGTTGAAAAAGATAGTAGTTTATAAGACCAGTACGGGATTTACCAAAAGATACGCAGAGTGGATCGCGCAGGCTCTTGGCTGCGAAGCGGTAAGCATCAAGCAGGAATCAGCAAAAAAATTGAAGGATTATGAGCTGGTGATCTATGGCGGTGGCTCCATCGGCGGAAGCATTAACGGACTTGCCAAAATCAAAAAGCTGTATACCGGGCAGATGATCGTTTTCCAGACCGGAGCGACTCCGCAGGAGGCAACGGAGATGATTGAGGCATCTGCCGCAAGAAATTTTACAGAGGAGGAGAGAAAGAGAATTCCCTATTTCTATATGCATAGCGGTCTAAATTATGAGAAGATGAGTCCCGTGGAAAAAATGATGATGAAAATGCTTAAGAAAATGCTTGCGGGTAAGGCTGACAAAACGGAGGAAGATCTTGAAATGGAGCGTATGATCGCGGGTTCCTTTGATGAGTGTGATAAAAGTTACATAGATCCGCTTGTGGAATATGTCAAAAATCTGGAGGCGTAACAGGAATTTACTTTTGTTTTAGACTCTTTTAGGGTATAATAGCCCTAAAAGAGTTTTTTGTTGACTGTTACATTCCGGTAAGAAAACAGGGAGGCGGTACGAATGATAGAACGGCGTGATAAAATCAACTATTATCTGGATCTTGCGGAGACGGTTTCTCAGAGAAGTACCTGTCTTCGAAGAAAATACGGTGCGGTTATCGTCAAGAATGATGAAGTGATCGCAACCGGGTATGTGGGAGCACCTAGAGGAAGGAAGAACTGTACGGACATCGGAACCTGTATCCGGCAGGAACTCAGCATTCCGCGGGGCGAGCGATATGAACTGTGCAGGAGTGTCCATGCAGAGGCGAATGCGATCATCAGTGCATCCAGAGATAAAATGATCGGCAGTGATATGTATCTTGCGGGCGTGGATGCCCAGACAGGAGATTATATTGCCAATTCTAACAGCTGCTCCATGTGTAAACGCCAGATCATTAATGCCGGGATCAAAAGAGTCTATATCAGAGACAGCAGAGATGATTATCGTGTTGTAGAGGTGCAGGATTGGATTGACAACGATGAGTCTTTAAGCGGAACCAGAGGATATTAGGCAGCATGAGCGATAAAGACAATAACACAGAAAAAATAGAACTGATTGCCCGGAAAGTCATGGATTATGCAAGGGACAGCATTCTGGTAAATATGAGGTTCCTGGATGTGGCGCTTTCGGCACTGAAGGCCGAGCAGCGCAGGGGACTTTCCGGATTTGCGTCGGATGGAGAGAAGCTGTACTATGATCCGGTTTTCCTCTTGAAAAGCTATCAGGAGGAGCCGGCTTTTGCTGTGCGGATGTATCTTCACATTTTATTTCATCTGATTTTCTATCATAGCTTCCGCTATGACAAGCTGGACAAGGAATTGTGGAAATTATCGGCAGATATGGCAGTGGAAGCAGCCATTCTGGAACTGGAAATGCCGGGCTTGGGGTTACGCTCTGATGAGGAGAAGGAGCGGAAGCTTCGGGGCATTCGACAGGAAATCGGTGCTTTGAATGCGGAGAAACTCTATCGATATTTTAAGAATTTTGGCATCAGTGCAAAGGAGCGCGGTGAACTATCCCTCCTTTTTTTTATGGATTCTCATGTGTATTGGGAGCCCAGGGAGGAGCTTGCAATTACACCGCAGCAGTGGAAAAAGCTCAGCGAGCGGGTTCAGGCTGATCTGAAATCCTTTTCCCGGGGGAAAACGAAGTCGGAGAGCATTGAAAAGAACCTTGCACAGGCAGTGAAGGACAGAGTCCGTTACAGTGATCTGCTCTCACGATTTACAGTGATGAATGAGGACATGCAGATCAATGATGACGAGTTTGATTACATTTACTACACCTATGGCCTTAAGACTTATGGAAATATGCCGCTTGTGGAACCGCTGGAATACAGGGACAGCAGGAAGATCAGAGACTTTGTGATAGCCATTGATACCTCGGCATCCTGCCGTGGCTCGCTGGTGCAGGCTTTTTTGCAGAAGACCTATGCGATCTTGAGCGGATCGGATACCTTTTTTAAGAAAATGAATGTGCATATTATCCAGTGTGACCACGAGGTACAGCGGGATACAAAGATCACCGGTGCGGATGATCTGGATTATTTTTTGAAAAATGAGAAGCTGACCGGCTTTGGCTCCACGGATTTCAGACCGGTATTTGCGCACGTGGAGGAGCTTCTTAATAAGGGTGAGTTTGAAAATCTAAAGGGATTGGTTTACTTTACGGATGGGTACGGTGTTTACCCACAGAAGATGCCACCCTATGATGTGATGTTTGTTTTTCTGGATAATGGAGATGAGGGACCGGATGTGCCACCCTGGGCGGTAAAGGTGCTTCTTGACTATGAGGAATTGGAGGAATAGGCTTTGAACATTAAACAGGCAAAGGATTATATTGAAAGTACGGTCCGTCTTTACCTGAAAAAGGATGAATTCGGAGAATATCGGATACCGGTGGTACGCCAGAGACCTATTTTCCTGCTGGGGGCACCCGGTATCGGTAAGACGGCGGTCATGGAGCAGATCGCACAGGATCTGAACATTGCGTTGGTTTCTTATTCCATGACCCATCACACCAGACAGTCTGCGCTGGGGCTTCCTTTTATCTCCCACCGGGAATATCAGGGAATGAAATTTGATGTGTCGGAATACACCATGAGCGAGATCATTGCATCCATCTATGAAGTGATGGAAAAAAGCGGGATCACCGAGGGAATTCTTTTCCTGGATGAGATCAACTGTGTGTCCGAAACACTTGCCCCTTCCATGCTTCAGTTTTTGCAATATAAGGTATTTGGACGTCATCAGGTGCCGGATGGCTGGGTCATTGTGACGGCAGGGAACCCACCGGAATACAATAAGTCGGTTCGGGAGTTTGATGTTGTGACCATGGACAGACTGAAGGTCCTTGATGTGGAGGCAGATTATAAGGTGTGGAAGGAATATGCCCAGCAGAAAGGTCTTCATGCGGCAATCCTGAATTTCCTGGAATTGAAAAAGGAATATTTCTATAAGATAGAAACCACAGTAAACGGCAGGAGCTATGTGACCGCCAGAGGATGGGAGGATCTTTCGGAAATTCTTTCCCTTTATGAGGAAGAGGGCATGAAGGTTGATGAGACACTGGTGGAGCAATATTTGCGCAATGACCGGGTGGTGAGAGAATTCACAGCGTATTATGACCTGTTCAATAAGTACAAAAAGGAATATCAGACAGAAGAAATCCTGGCGGGAACAGCGGCGGAGCAGACTGCTGAACGGGCAGCTAAGGCAGCATTTGATGAGAGGATTTCCTTGCTTGGAATGTTGATTGATAAGGTACTCAGTGAAGCCCGTGAGGACATGGAGATCAGTGATTATCTGATGGAGCTTGTTGGGTGCCTCAAGGCGATTAAGGCGGCTGTGTCAAAGCTTTCAGAGGAGGAACTGAAAACGCAGACGGTTTCGGTGGAGCAGATGCTGGAAAATCAGATGAATGCAAGGAGAAAGAAGCTGGAATCGGCACAGATGGCAGGAAGTTTGTCAGAAGCAGAGCGGAGAAAAGGGAAAAGAATCCTGCGCTTTTTGGAGGAGCAGAAAAAGCAGATTCTGCTGGAAGGTGCTTCCGGCGAAGCAGCTTTTGACATTCTGAAGGCTGCTTTTGACGGTCTAACGGCAGAACTGAAGCAGAAGACAGCAAGGACAAGGGCGCGGATGGAGAATCTGTTTGCCTTTGCAGAAAAGGCGTTCCCGGACGGAAATGAAATGCTGATCCTCGTGACAGAGCTTACCGTAAATAATGACAGCGCGCGCTTCATCGGGCAGTTTGGCTGTCCGGCCTATGAAAGACACAACCGAGAACTGATGCTCCAAGAGCGTCAGGGAGGGCTGCAGGAGGAAATTGCAGCGTTACACTTAGAAGGAATCTAGAGATGGAAAAGGAACTGGAAATGGAAGGCGGGCGCCTTTCCTATGAAATTCGAGATGAAGGAATTGCAATTACCGCCTGCCGGGTGGAAAAGAGCAGAGTGGAATTGCCGGATACGATTGAAGGAATTCCGGTTTTCAGGATTGAGCGGAAGGCGTTTTTAAGCCGCAAGCAGCTGAAGGAAATCTGCCTGCCCGGAGAACTTCAGGAGATCGGAGACTGGGCATTTGCCTATTGCAGCAATCTGACCGGCGTGTGGTTTCCCAGACGCAATCTGCGAATGGGCAAAAGCATTTTTAAGGAATGCGGTGCATTAAAGGGGATCTGGCATCTGCATGAGGATTCTGCCAGGGAATATCAAAGCGGAATGCTGCTTGGTGCAGTGCCTGTCAAGATGGAGACGGAATATCTTTTTACACCCAAGGAAGCAGGAAGCCAGGAGTGGATCATGCGGTTTGACGCAAGATTGAAATGGTTTCTTGAGCAGCCGGACGAGGACGGCTATCTGAATATGGTCTACTGCGGGGAGGAGGATATCATGTCAAACCTTGACCTGTACCTTGCGGAGCGCCGGCGGGCAAAATCAAGACTGTGTTTCCTGCGGCTGATGAATCCCGTGGAGCTTCCGGAGGAATTCCGGGAGGAGCTGCAAGGCTATCTGAGAGAGCATACCAAGGGCTGTGAGAGTGAGGCCGCCTGGGAGGTTGTTTTTCGGGAGCACGGTAATGAGCAGGACTATTATACGGCATTTACAGATGCCGGCTGCGTGAGTGAGGAAAACTACGACATGCTTTTATCTGAGATGGGCGAACAGTACCCGGAGATGAAGGGATACCTGATGCGCTATAAGGCACAGGAGATGGAGAGTGTGGATTTCTTTGATGCACTGTCGCTGGACTGAATTATTGGCGGGAGTTCAGCTGCCGGCGCAGCTTGGCGGGCGGTGCACCATAGGTGTCCTTGAAGGAGCGACTGAACACCTTATAATTCGAGATCCCGTTTCGATTTAGCAGCTCGGTAATGCTGTAATCAGTGGTGGTAAGCTCCTGATAAAAATGAAACATTCGCACCGTGTTCAGATATTCCAGGAAGGTCTGACCGGTGTGTTTTTTGAATAATCGGCAAAAATATTCCGGACTGACATGCAAAAGTCCGGACACTTCGTCAAGAGAAATGTTTTCTTTGTAATGAACCTTCACATACCGGAGGACTTCCTCCATCCGCTCAAAGTTTCTGTTTTCCTTATCCTTGGTTTCCCGGCTGATTTTGTGAGAATAATTCCGGTAAAGAAGATAAAGAAATTCATACATGATAGAAGAGAAGCGCAGAAGATATCCGTCTTCCTTCTCTTTATAGATGGACGCCAGTTCGAAGAGGCGGTCACACATCTCCTTCTGGGCAGAACTCATCGTAATAGATGGAAAGAATTCCTGAAAGTGAATCAGGGAAACATTGTCAAGTACACGTGCCAGATAGGCATACGGTATCTGTAATAAGAGATATTGCACTTCAGACCAGGTTCTTGTTGTGTGCAGCTCCTTGGCATTGACAATGAGAAGATCATTCCTTGACAAGGTATATTTCTGATCATTGATGTAAGCGGTCATGTATCCTTTTAAGATAAAGATGATTTCCAGATGACCGTGCCAGTGCAGAGGGGTATAGTCGTTTGTGGCAGTGATCATTGCGAAATGAAGCTGTAATCGGGTGTCATCATTGATAATCTCATGTGAATAGGTTCCCATTTTAAAATCCTCATAAACTTTTCGTAGATAAAATTGACCTTACATTATATAAAAATAATACATTTCTCTTTACTAAAATGTCAATATCGACATAAAAACTGTGCAAAAAAGATATAGCCATGTGTTCAAAGAAAGGATAGACTGAACATAAATAAATCTTATATGATTTGGGAGGCGGCTATGGCAGAAATGATTTTGGATCTTGACAAATATGCTGATGTGGCAAGACGTGCAGTAGCAGAGGGGCAGATCCTTCTGAAAAATGAAAAGAATGTACTTCCGATTCAGACAGGAAGTACGGTTTCCGTATTTGGGCGGATTCAGCTCAGCTATTATAAGAGCGGAACCGGTTCAGGCGGTATGGTAAATGTGGATCATGTGACCGGTATTCTGGATGCACTCCTTGATAGTGATTGTGTTAAGGTAAACCAGAGGCTTTTGAGTGTTTATCAAGAATGGGAAAAAACACATCCTTTTAATGAAGGAGTAGGCTGGGGAAATGAACCCTGGTCTCAGGAAGAAATGCCACTATCCGATGAACTGGTGTTGCAGGCGGCGCGTGAATCCGATTATGCGATTGTTATTATCGGGAGAACTGCAGGGGAGGACCAGGATAACTTAGATCATCCCGGCTCCTATCGCCTCAATGATCTGGAAGAGGATATGCTTGCGAAGGTACGCAGCGCTTTTGATAAAATGATCGTCGTTTTGAACGTCGGAAATATCATGGACATGAGCTTTGAAGACAGCTTTCATCCGGATGCGGTTCTTTATGCATGGCAGGGCGGAATGATCGGTGGCCTGGGAACGGTGGATGTTCTTACCGGCAAGGTGAATCCTTCCGGAAAGCTGCCGGATACCATTGCTTACAAAATTGAGGATTATCCTTCTGACAGCAATTTCGGAAATCTGGATAAGGATGTGTATGAGGAAGATATTTATGTAGGTTATCGTTATTTTGAGACAGTTGCAAGGGACAAGGTGCGCTATCCCTTCGGGTTTGGTCTTTCCTATACAAGCTTTACGATGGAAACAACAGCTTTTGTGCAGGAAAAGGATGGCGTGAAGCTGACAGTAGCTGTCAGGAACACCGGGAAAAATGGGGGGAAAGAGGTGGTGCAGGTTTATGCATCCACGCCTCAGGGAATGCTGGGTAAACCTGCAAGGGTATTGGTAGCATTTGCAAAAACTGCAGAGTTAGAGCCCGGACAGACTCAGGAACTTGAATTGACAGTTCCTTATAGCTATCTGGCTTCCTATGATGAGACCGGTGTTACGGGAACCGCATCTTCCTATGTAATGGAAAAGGGCGAGTATGTTCTTTTTGCAGGAAACAGTGTAAGGAATGTAAAGGAAGCAGGCAGCTTTGAACTGAAGGAGACGAAGGTACTGGAAAGGCTCTCGCAGGCACTTGCACCGGAGAAAAAATTCAGACGGATGAAGCCACAGTGCAGTGAGGATGGAAGTCTTGTCATGGTCTATGAGGAGGCTCCGGCAAGAAAGGAAAGCCCTTCCGAAAGGCGTGCAAAAAATATACCGGTAGAATATACAATTACAGGAGATCAGGGCTATAAGCTGTCTGATGTCAAAAACGGTAAGGTATCTATGGAGAAATTCATTGCACAGCTTTCTGCAGAGGATTTGTCCTGTATCATTCGCGGTGAGGGAATGGGAAGCCCCAAGGTAACCGCCGGTACCGCAGCAGCCTTTGGTGGTGTTTCCGAGAACCTCAAGAACTTTGGAATTCCATGCGGATGCTGTGATGACGGTCCCTCCGGAATGCGTCTTGACAGTGGTATGAAGGCGTTTAGTCTGCCGAATGGCACCCTTCTTGCAAGTACCTTCAACACGGAGCTCGTAGAGGAGCTTTATGCCTTCACCGGTATTGAAATGGTGAAAAATAAAGTGGATGCCCTCTTGGGACCGGGAATGAATATTCACAGACATCCGTTAAATGGAAGAAATTTTGAGTACTTTTCCGAGGATCCCGTGCTTACCGGTAAGATGGCTGCAGCACAGTTTCAGGGAATGCATCGGGCAGGGGTGACAGGAACGGCTAAGCATTTCTGCGCAAATAATCAGGAGACAAAGAGGCACGAGCTGAACTCTGTTGTATCAGAAAGGGCCCTAAGGGAAATCTATCTGAAGGGCTTTGAAATTGCGGTAAAGGAAGGGAAATGCGATTCTGTTATGACCACCTACGGCGCAGTCAACGGCCTTTGGACAGCGGGGAGCTATGACTTAAATACAGTCATTCTTCGTGAAGAGTGGGGCTTTGAGGGAATTGTCATGACCGACTGGTGGGCCATGATCAATGAAGAAGGCGTTCCGGCAAACAAGACAAACTTTGCGGCAATGGCAAGAGCACAGAATGATATTTATATGGTATGCGCGCAATCCGATATTAACAGTTCAGGTGACAATACACTTGATTCCCTGGAGGTAGGAACGCTTACGCTGGGAGAACTTCAGAGAAATGCCATGAACATATGCAAATTCCTTTTAAATACTCATGCTTATAAAAGAATGCATGAAGAAGAAACGAAAGTGGAGGTTATTGGCGAAAACACTGCTGGAATGGCAGAAGAAGTGGAGCTTACCTACCACAAGCTTAATGGAGATCTGACCATTAACCTTGAAGAAGTGGAAGCCGTGAAAGGTTCAGAGTATGTGATTGCACTGGATGTTGAAAAGGTGGGTGGATATAGAGTACAGCTGACTGCAAAGTCAGACCTTTCCGAATTGGCGCAGATGTCGGTTTCCCTGTTTTACTTAAGCACACCTTCCGGAGTGTTTACCTTTAACGGCACAGGAGGAGAATGGCGCACCATCGAAAAGAAGGTTATTCCTAGATTTAAATATGCTCCGTACAGATTATATTTTGCACAGAATGGTTTAAAGCTGAAGGAAATCAAGTTTATTTTTGATAAGCCGCTTGAAGAGATACCCGATGACAATGAATATATCGGTGCCTAAAACCCGGTTAAGACAGACTCGGATTTGAGACAAATGCATATACATGAATAAGGAATGTTTGCAGGAGTCTAAATTTGAAAAAAATATTGATTGCCGGGGAACCGGACAAGACGAAAAATTATGAAAATGCGCTGAAGGGCCTGGGAACTGTGCCGATTACATCACTGCACGTTCCCAGCCCTTCTGACTATGACGGACTGGTTCTTCCGGGGGGAGGAGACATAGACCCAAGACTGTTCGGGCAGCTCCCAAGGGGAACCAGAGCCTTTGATCCGGAGCTGGATCGTTTGCAGCTTGCAATCCTTAAAGCATTTGTTTTGAACAGAAAACCTGTGCTTGGAATTTGTAAGGGGATGCAGCTGATCAACATTTTTTTTGGTGGGGATATGGTACAGCACTTACCCGCTGCCGGAAACCATGAGTATAGGGAAGGGGATCAACTTCACGATACCATAGCCTGTGAAGGAAGTATTCTTAAGCGGTTGTATGGAGGTCATTTTCGTGTGAACAGTGCTCACCATCAGGGGGTAGACATTCCGGGGAGGAGAATCATATATACACAGCATGCCGGGGACGGGGTGGTAGAGGCACTTGAGCATGAATATCTTCCGATCATTGGGGTTCAGTGGCACCCGGAAAGGTTATGCTTTTCCCTTCGACGAGCGGATGCTGTAGACGGCAGTATTCTGCTGGAATGTTTTATAAAAGGACTTTAAAAATACGGACAAATGATTATTCCAAAAAATATGAAAAAAGAGGAGAAAAAACTTGACAAGCACCGTCTAAAAATAGTATACTAGCAAAGCGGGTCAGGAAATGGCCTGAAGCAATTGGGATCTTAGCTCAGCTGGGAGAGCATCTGCCTTACAAGCAGAGGGTCATAGGTTCGAGCCCTATAGGTCCCACTTCCGGGAAACCGGTTCATATTAATATGGCGAGATAGCTCAGTTGGCTAGAGCATACGGTTCATACCCGTAGTGTCGAGGGTTCAAATCCCCCTCTCGCTACTAAAGTTTAGGTAGCGGAAACCTTGTAAAATCAGGGTTTCCGCGATTTTTATTACGCACCTTTATTAAAATTTTTTGAATCCCTTTGAATCCCTTTGCTCAACATCTTCAATAATTGCAGTATAAAGTACCGGATAATCTTTTCCATCTCTTATACAAAACAGGCTCCCATCAATGTCTTTCGGTGTATAAACATATTCATAACTCATCATCATAAGCAACTTCTCAATCGTCTGTTCCTTTTTCGGGAATTTACGCTTTACCACATTTTTTAACTCATCAACCACATAAGATGACAGAACAAGTTTCACTCACAGTTCCACATGCCGTAAAGGAAACACTCATGATTAATAAGAGTAATGGAATAACTTTTTTCATTTTTTGTTTTCCTCTTTTCTTAAGTATGATTTTGCTTTCATTATAAGTTAAAAGTGTTTTCAAGTAACTACCGCTAAAGTTCATGACTTGTGGAACGATTGGTATTGATTTGGGATTATATGCCTCTATTTTCAACCAAGTGTATACGGAAAAGCCGTTCCTGCTGGCACAGGAACGGCTTTTGTGATATAAGATCTTACTTTTTATATATGTTTAGAAATAGAAATGGAAGCAACGGGGCTCGAACCCGTGGCCTCCCGCGTGTGAGGCGGACGCTCATCCCGGCTGAGCTATGCTTCCATGTAAGCTATTATACATCGGATTGCTCGGAGGTGCAATCGTTATTCTTGCATAAATCGTTGCGGGTAACAATATTTGCCAGCATGTCGCTGAGTACAACCAGATCGGAGGATAATACGGAAATTTCCTCTTGAGACAAGCATTCGGCAAGCCGACAGGCAATAGCAGAAAGATAGAAAAGGTTTGTGCAGCTGTTCATAATAAACGATTTGATATTGATTTGCTATATATTATGCTGAAAAGCAGGGAATGTGAGAAAGAGGGACAAATTATTTCTACACTTGACAAGGGAGCAGAGACTTCATATAATTAAACCGCTGGTTTAATTATGGAGGGATTACTGGTGGCAAGGAGAAAGAAAGAACCTCAAAATATACATAGGAAGAATATTTCCGGGGCTGCAGAGCAGCTATTCATGAAAAAGGGAATTGAAAATACTTCGATGAATGACATTGCGAAGGAGTCCGGTTATAGTAAGGCAACTTTGTATGTGTATTTTAAAAATAAAGAAGAATTAATAAGCGTATTGGTATTGGAAAGTATGCAGAAGCTATACGATTACATAAGCCGGGCATTATCGGAAAGTGATGATACAAAAGAGCGCTATCTGAAAATCTGTTATGGGTTGGTAAAATATCAGGAAGAATTCCCGTTTTATTTTCAGATGGTTCTTGAAACTATCAACATTGATTTTGAGTCAACTCATTTTCTGCCGGAGGAGAAAGCAACCTTTTCCATAGGCGAGCAGATAAATGATTTGTTGGTTACATTTTTGGAAAATGGGATCAGGTGCGGGCAGATACGTCCGGATATTGAGGTCTTACCAACAATTTATTCGTTCTGGGGAATGCTTTCCGGTCTTATTCAGATTGCAACGAATAAGGAAGCATATATTGAGCAGCGAATGGGAAAATCAAAAAAGGATTTTTTGTCCTATGGATTTGATTTGATTTACCATTCTATTACAGCGGATGGGAGGGAAGCATAATGGCAAAAAGAATTCTTGCAATATTAGGGAGTCCCCATAAAGAGGGTGCAACAGGAACCATGCTTCAGTATGCCCTGCAAATTGCGGAACAAGAAGGATACGATATTGAGTATGTGAATCTGTATGAAAAAAAGATCGCTTACTGTAACGGTTGTCGTACATGCATAAAAACCGGAATGTGTGTGCAGAAGGATGATATACAGGAAATTGCCGGGCAACTCAAAGCATGTGATATTGTGATCCTTGCAGCACCGGCATATTGGGCTAATGTTCCCGCAGTTGTCAAAAATTTGTTTGACCGGCTTTTGGGTGTGGTGATGGAAGAAACCAAAACATTTCCCAAAGCAAGGTTATCCCGCAAACAGAAATATATTTTGCTGACAGCGTGTAAAACACCTGCACCTTTCTCACGAATTTGCGGTCAAAGTACAGGCGCAATTAGAGGTATGAAAGAATTTTTTAAGACATCGGGGATGCAATTTGGCGGAAAGTGTGTGTGGACCGGACAGGATAAGAAGGAGCTTCCACAACAGATTAAGCGTAAAATTGAAAAATTGATCAGGAATTCCCGGATACAGAACTAGGAAAAGCCTGTAAATGCTTCTAAAAAGCCCTCAAAAGCATTCGCTTTCGAGGGCTTTGCAGGTTTATTTACATTTAAAGTCTATCGGACTGTCAATCAGTGTTGCTGCCTGGAACTCATGCTTGTGATTATCTTTTTCTTCTGTGAAATCCTTGATAAAGTGTACATGCTTTCCATTACCCACTTCGATGGCACCTGTAGTCTTTCCACAGAATTCGTGGAAATGTTTGTCGGAAAAATCGGTGTGGAATTTAACCTCATGGAAGTGGTCGTATTTGTCCTTTGTGTAAATGGCTTCTCCGGTCACTGTACAGAACCGGTGATTGTGGCATTCGTCGCATTCATCGAAAACTCTGGTACTGCCGGTTAACTCATGGACATGCTTTTGCTTTTTGTATTCATCGGACTCAAACATAGCAAAACTCCTTTTTTCTTTTAAAATATGCTATGATAATACAAAAAGTGACAAAAAGCGGGGAAATTATTTCCCACCTTCCCCACCGGGACCATCCTTGCGCGGAACCTCATCAGGAATGATATTTTTCGGAAGATCTTCCTTTGGAATGTTACCATCGTCATAGAGGTCTGCAGGCTGCTGTCCACCCGGAGTAGTTGTGATTTTTTCTTTTTTCATAGACACCTTCCTTTCATGGTTAGGATATGTGAATGAAGAAATTTTATACGGAATAGAGAGAGGTAACCACGTAATACAGTGAAAAAGACCAGATACAGAAAGAAAAAGAGCATAGTGATTTTTCTGATCGTTGCTTTGTGCCTCGTTTTGTATGGGGCGACAGAAATAGCGAAGGATAGCGGGAAGGAAGCTCAAAAAACAGAAAACAGTGTAGACGTTGTTTCTAATCTGCAGATTCACTTTATTGATGTGTGGCAGGGCGATTGTACCCTGATCCTGAGCGATGGTCATGCAATGCTGATTGATGCGGGAAACGACAGTAAAGGAACAGCCGTGCAGTTATACCTGATGAAGCAGGGAATTTCCAAACTTGACTACGTGATCGGGACACATCCTGATTCTGATCATATCGGTGGCCTTGATGTCATTCTGACAAAATTTGCCTGTGATACGATTATGCTGCCGGACTGCAGCAGCGATACGGACGCGTACAGGGATGTGATGAAGACAATGGAATACCGGGGATACCGAAATACACAGCCAACTGTAGGGACCAGCTATACGCTTGGGGATTGTACCTTTACAATTCTTTCTCCTGATCAGAAATATGAAGACACCAACAATAATTCTATTTGCATCAGGCTGACGCATGGTGAAAACAGCTTTCTTTTTACGGGTGATGCGGAGGAGCCTGCGGAGGAAGAGATGAGATGCGGCGAACTGGATGTCAGTGCGGATGTTTTGAAGGTGGCACATCATGGAAGCAGCAGCTCCACATCAGCGGCCTTTTTGAAGGCGGTTCATCCGACATATGCAGTGATCAGCTGCGGAAAGGATAATTTTTACGGGCATCCCCACACTGAGGTGCTAAGTCGTTTACAAAGTGCCGGTGTTAACGTGTACAGAACAGACGAGCTGGGAACGGTGATTGCAGAAAGTGATGGGAAGAATATTACGTTTGGGACACAGGAGGCGGCCTATATACTCAATACAAACACAGGAACATTTCATTATGCAGATTGTGAAGGCGCTGCAGATATGAAGGATAAAAATAAATTCGGTATTGATCTGACCAGAGATGAATTGGTGGAACAAGGCTGTAAGCCGTGTGGCATATGCCGTCCCTGACAGGTCAGATGTCAGGGGAAGCGGAGTTGCCAAAGCTTGCAGTGCGATACTGGGAGGGCGTCATATTCATGATGCCCTTAAATTGTCTCATAAAATGTGTTTCGTTGCTGTACCCGCACATGGAAGCGATTTCCTTTATGGAAAGAGAGGTGGTGGAGAGAAGATACTTGGCATGCTGAATGCGGCTTTGGATAACATCCTCCATTACACCGGTGCCGAAAATTTCCTTATACAGATGTTGGAAGTAGGATTTGCTGATGGACAGACCATGAGAAAGACCGGATATATTCCAGTCAAGGTAGGGCATGTTATAAATACGGAAACGAAGCATGGACATTTTTTCATAATAGGAACTGATTCTTTCATCCGGAAGGGAATGGAGTTTTTCGCTCAGCTTCATGAAGAGCAGCTGCAGGTACAGACTTACGGACTGTTCCCGATAATGGTTGGACGAATAACGTTCGTAGGTGATATTTTTAATGAACAGGGAAAGATCATTGATATTGTTTAATGGGAGAATGGTGTCAAACGGAATCTTCCATTCTTCAAAGAGGGAAAGCTCATCTTCATTTATGTCGAAATGGAGCCAGTCATTTGTGAAGACGGTTCCCAGGACACGATAGAATTGAGGGGTCCCTTTTTTGTAGAGGATAACGGAATTCGGTTCCGTCTGAATGTCCTTGCCGGAGAGAGTAAAGATAGCGGGCGTTTTAACGATCAGGAATAGATAGTCGCCGGAGCCGTCCGGCCGACTGATCTGAAAGTCCGCGTCATGACTGTGATTGTAACCAATATTGTTGACCTGCATCAGAATCCTCCTAAAAAGCACAATATGTCAGTAGTTTTGCATGATGTGATATTGTGCTTTATTCATACTTTTCTTATAATTTTATCATAAATTATTTCTGGAGGGTAGATGTATGAAAGCGGAAATTGTAATTGATAAGAATCAGGTGATCAGTGATATTGACGATCGTATTTATGGGTCCTTTATTGAACATCTGGGACGCGCTGTTTACGGCGGTATTTATGAACCGGGGCATCCCACAGCAGATGATATGGGATTTCGCAGGGATGTATTGGATATGGTGAAGGAATTAAAGGTTCCGATTGTCAGATATCCGGGGGGTAATTTCGTATCAGGCTATAACTGGGAGGACGGAACGGGAGATAAGTCAAAGCGTCCAAAGAAGATGGAGCTTGCCTGGTTTTCGACAGAAACCAATGAGGTGGGAATTGATGAATTTCAGGAATGGGCCAAAAGAGCAGGCAGTGAAGTGATGATGGCAGTCAACCTGGGAACCAGAGGAGCAGATGAGGCGAGAAATCTGGTAGAATACTGTAACAGCGAAACGGATACCTACTATGCAAATAAGAGAAGACAGAACGGTTTTGAGAAGCCCTTTGGAATCAAGACCTGGTGTCTGGGAAATGAGATGGACGGCCCCTGGCAGATTGGCGCAAAAACACCTATGGAATATGCAAGGACTGCCTGCGAAGCGGCAAAGGTGATGAAGTGGGTGGATCCTTCCATTGAACTGGTTGCCTGCGGAAGCTCAGGTCCCGGAATGAAAACCTTCGGGGAGTGGGAGCGCACTGTGCTTCGGGAGACCTACGAGCATGTGGATTATGTATCTCTGCACAGCTATTACGGGAATGCGGACAATGATACGCCGGCTTTTCTCGGCAGTTCTCTGATTATGGATAAATTCATCAAGGAAGTGGCGGCTATCTGTGATGAGATTAAGGCAGAAAAGGAATCCGATAAGACAATAAACCTTTCCTTTGATGAGTGGAATGTGTGGTTCCACAGCAATGAACAGGACAAAAGGATTGAGAGATGGCAGGTAGCACCTCCTCTGCTTGAGGATATCTATAATCTTGAGGATGCGCTGGTAGTAGGTACGCTTCTGATCACCCTGCTGAAAAATGCGGACAGAGTGAAGATGGCATGTCTTGCCCAGCTTGTCAATGTCATTGCACCGATCATGACAGAAACCGGTGGAAAGGTCTGGGCACAGACAATTTTCTATCCATTTTTATATACTTCTGTAAATGGCAGGGGAAAAGCGCTGGATACCGGCTGTGTATGCGAAAGCTACAGCGCAAAGGACCTGAAGGAGATTCCTTATGTGGAGACAATCGCAGTCCTTTCCGGGGATGAGAAGCAGGTGGCAGTATTTGCGGTAAATCGTTCGCTGGAGGAAGCGTGCGAACTGCAGTTCCACCTTACGGGTCTTGAGGGTTACAAGCCTGTTAAGCATATCGCTCTTGAAGGTGATGATTTGAAGGCCAGCAATACAGCGCAGGAGCCTGATAAGGTAACGCCTGTGGAAAAGCAGCTTGGTGAGAAGGTTGTTTTGGCACCAAAATCGTGGAATATGATTCTTATGGAAGGATAGCGATTTCAATAATCTCCTTTTAGGGTTTGCTTTTTTCCACTAAATGTGTAAAATCATAGATAGGCATAGTTTTACGGAGGGTGGAAAATGGAAAATAGAAAAGTGAAGATTATTGCGGACAGTACTTGTGATTTATCACCGGAGCAGATTGCGGAAAACAATATCAGTATTATTCCGCTCTGCATCGTTCTGGAGGACAAAAGCTACTTTGACCTGGAAGAGATTACGCCGGATGAAATTTATCAGTGGGCAGATGAGAATAAAAAAATGCCCAAAACAGCTGCAATCAGTATTGAGCATGCGGTTAAGTTGATTCAGACATTCAGAAAAGAGAATGAAGATATTATTTTTATAGGAATTTCCGAAGGGATGAGTACCACCTGTAACGTCATGCGTCTCGCCTCGCAGATGATGGAGGAGGGAAGGGTATTTGTCATTGATTCCATGAATCTTTCAACGGGCATCGGTCTTCAGGTGCTGAAGGCAGCCCAGATGGCCAGGGAAGGCAGAACCGCTGAAGAAATCGTGAAGGAAATTGAAGCCGCCCGTGGAAGGGTTAGAGCAAGCTTCGTGGTGGATACACTGACCTATCTTGCCAGAGGCGGAAGATGTTCGGGAGTGACTGCACTTCTTGCCAGCGCTTTAAAACTCCACCCCAGGATCAATGTGGTGAATGGAAATATGGAAGTGGGGACCAAGTACAGGGGAAGCCTTTCCAGAGCAATGAAGCAGTACCTGGAGGATCTTAAGGACGAGCTGCTTCAGGCAGAAGAGGAAATTGTGTTTATTACCCATTCCGGAATTGACGAGGAGATTCTTGCCCAGGTTAAGGAATATCTTGAAGGATTGGACTATTTTAAAGAAATCGTGATAACAAGAGCCGGAGGAGTGATCTCCAGTCACTGTGGTCCCGGAACACTTGGTGTATTGTTTTATGTGAAATAAGTGATAAGAAAAGGATAGTGCAGGAGAGCGGACAGCGGAATGAATATCTTATCAGCTGAAAATATTACAAAAGCTTATGGGGAAAGGATGCTTTTTAACAAGGCATCCTTTTATCTGCAAGAGGGAGAAAAAGTAGGGATCATCGGGATCAATGGAACCGGAAAGTCTACGCTTCTCAAGATGCTTGTGGGGATTGAGGAGCCGGATGAGGGAACGGTAACCTGTGCAAATCATGTGGTGATCAGTTTTTTGCCCCAGCACCCTGTCTTTAAGGAAAACGATACGGTGCTCCAAGCAATTAACAGGCGATACCGGGATGGCGGAAGCGGTCATAAAGATGAGCAGGAAATTCTGACAGAGGCCAAAACGATGCTGACCCGTCTGGGGGTAGATGATTTTGAAGCAAAATGTGGTGCCCTGTCAGGAGGACAGCGCAAACGCCTTGCGCTTGTGGCGGCGTTGATTGCTCCTGCAGATATTCTTCTTCTGGATGAGCCCACCAACCACCTGGACAATGAGATGGCAGACTGGCTGGAGGAGCAGCTTAAGAAATATGCGGGAGCTGTTATTATGGTGACCCATGACAGATATTTTCTTGACAGTGTTTCGGCCAGAATCGTGGAGATTGATAAAGGAAATATCTATTCTTATCAGGCAGGATATTCCGGTTATCTGGAACTGAAAGCAGGCCGGGAGGAGGCAGCGCTTGCAAGCGAGAGAAAAAGGCAGTCTGTTTTGCGCAAGGAACTGGAATGGGTAAAGCGGGGCGCAAGGGCGCGAACGACCAAGCAGAAGGCAAGACTGGAACGGTTTGAAGAATTGAGCAGCCAAAGCGCATCGGTCAGTGATGATAAGGTGGAGATCGGTTCGGTTTCTGCCAGAATGGGGAAGACTACGGTAGAACTGTCTCATGTCAGCAAGAGCTATGGGGATGTGGTTCTGATCCGTGATTTTTCTTATATTTTTTTGAAGAATGACAGGGTAGGCTTTATCGGCCCCAATGGCTGTGGCAAGACAACCTTGATGAAAATTCTGACAGGCAGATGTGAGCCGGATGCGGGAAATGTTATCATCGGGCAGACGATTAAGATCGGCTATTATGCGCAGGAAATCAATGAGAAGGAGATGCCTCCGGAGAAAAGAGTGATCGATTATATTCGTGATATCGCTGAATATGTGCAGACAGAGGAAGGTAGTATTACGGCATCCCAGATGCTGGAGAAGTTTTTGTTTGAAGGAAAAGAGCAGTACGGACTGCTGGGGAAGCTGTCCGGTGGTGAAAAGCGGAGACTGAACCTTTTGAAGGTGCTGATGGGAGCACCGAATGTTTTGATCCTGGACGAGCCTACTAACGATCTGGATATTGCAACACTTACGGTGCTTGAAGATTATCTGGATGATTTTCAGGGAATTGTGATTGTCGTATCCCATGACAGATATTTTCTGGATCGCACGGTAAAGCGGATTTTTGCCTTTGAGGAGGGTGGCCGGTTAAGGCAGCATGAGGGAGGCTATACAGATTACCGTATGCGCATGCTGGCTGAGCAGACGGATGCAGATGCGGAAGTTACTGATAGAAAGAACCGGGCAGGAAAGAAATCTGATCATGACAGAAGCACGGGAGATGCTGAGAAAAATACAGATGCAGAGAAAAAGAACAGTTGGAAACAGCACTCCGCAAGGCTGAAGTTTTCCTATCAGGAGCAGCGTGATTATGAGGTCATTGAAGAAGAGATCGCGCAGCTGGAAAGGGAAATAGAGGAGCTTGAACAGAAAATCATGGCATCGGCAACAGATTTTATAAAGCTTAGAGAACTCACAGAGCAGAAGGAGAAGGCACAGGAGCTTTTGGAAGCCAAAATGGAACGTTGGATGTATCTGGAGGAGCTTAAGGCGAAAATTGATGCGCAGTAATGCGCCGGGAGGCGAAGCAGAATGAAACCGGAACAATTACAGAAAATTTTTTCTGTTCTTGACTTCTTTGGGCTGAACAGCATATTGGGGATATTAACCTTTGCCGGATTCTGTTATTTTCTGGTTAAAAGGTTTGTCCTGCGCAAGGCTCCGGTGCCGTCAAGTGCATTTGAAACAGTACCCCGGGAATTATTTCAAAAATGTGTTACATTGCTGAAAAAGCAGGAAAAAAGAACCTATGAGGCCTACACTGTTCCGGAAGAGATTCTCTCAGGCTTGCGGGAAAATATGCAGGACGAGGTGTATCTGAAAAAGCTGCTGTGCAGCATTTGCGCACACCTTGGTATTGATGGCAGTTTTATCAAGCTGATCGTACAGGATTCCATGGCAGAGGATAGAGCAGGAGAGATTACTACGGACCTTGCATTTACTACAATCCGACTGGAAATGAAACCACATTATACGCTTGATGCTGTGATTGCGGTACTTGCCCATGAAGCGATTCATCTGCACCTTTACTATACCGGAATCCAACTTAAGGACACCTGGGAAAATGAGATTCTGACGGATACAGCAGCCGTCTACTGTGGGTTTGGAGAATATATCTATAAAGGCTATGCAGTAATGCGGGGCGAGTTTGCCTTTTCCTACCGGAAAGTGGGATACATCCGGCAGGAGGATGTACAATATATTCAGAGGCTGATCGGGGAAGAATAAAGCAAGACAGGAGGAGAATGAGAAATGAGCTTTAAAATGGTACATGAAAACTATAATGTGCTTGATCTGCAGAAATCACTGGATTTTTATGAAAAGGCACTTGGGCTTACGGAAAAGAGAAGAATTGAGGCACCGGACGGTTCCTTCACGATTGTCTATATCGGAAATGATAAGACGGATTTTGTCATGGAACTGACTTATCTCAGAGATATGGACAGACCTTATAATCTGGGAGACTGCGAATTTCATCTTGGATTCGAGACAGAGGATTTTGAAGCGGCTCATGCACTTCATGAAGAAATGGGATGCATCTGCTTTGAGAACAAGGAAATGGGAATCTATTTTATCAGTGATCCGGACGGCTACTGGCTTGAGATTATTCCGGCAAGGTAAAGGGAAGGTACCGGTACAAAAGCTATCGGTATAAAAGCTATCGGTTTAGGGCCGCGAAAACGGCAGAAGGTGAGGAAAAATGCGAATTGGAATGGGATATGATGTACACAGACTGGTGGAAGGAAGAAAGCTGATCATGGGAGGCGTGGAAATTCCATATGAAAAGGGTCTGCTGGGGCACTCGGATGCAGATGTGCTTCTTCATGCAATTATGGATGCACTGCTTGGGGCAGCAGCCTTGGGCGATATCGGTAAGCACTTCCCGGATACAGACCCGGCATATAAGGGGATTTCGTCGATCAAGCTGCTGAAGCACGTGGGAGAGCTTCTGGAGGAAAATTTGTTTTTGATTGAAAATATCGATGCAACAATTATAGCGCAGGCACCGAAGATGCGTCCCTATATTGATGCGATGAGGCAGAATATTGCGGATGCACTTGGAATCGAGCTTTCCCAGGTAAACGTGAAAGCGACCACAGAAGAAGGTCTGGGCTTTACCGGAAGCGGAGAAGGAATTTCCTCGCAGGCGATCTGTCTTCTTACAAGCCCTGTCAATTTATCCAGTGAGGACGTGACAGCAAGGGGATGTGAAGGCACGATGGCAAGGGGATGCGAGGGCTGTGAAGGCTGCCCGAGAGCGTAAATTTTTATATTAAGTGTTAGGATATAGAAGAAGAGGCACCATTTAGCCTGCCATCGAAAAATTCAGTTGACAAAATTTATAGTTTTGCATATGCTGATTATGTAAAAAAGATTTTATTAAGTAAAGGCATTGAGCAGAAAGAGTACATGATCCGGGATATACAGAGAGGGAATGTCATCGGCTGAAAGCATTCCTGTAGAAAGGATAATGGAAGTGCATCTGTGAGCCGATTCGGGGAAATTTAGTATCCGGATACGTGAGCACACGTTACGTGTTTTAAGTGGAGGCAGAAAGCCTCTAATAGAGTGGAACCGCGGATAACTTCGTCTCTAACAGAGCATGAAATTATTCGCTTTTTTAATTGCAAAATAGGGAGTGATTTGATGTCTTTTATCAAAAGAATCAAGGAGGAAATTGCAGTCATCAGGCAAAGAGATCCGGCAATTCATTCCTCCATGGAGGTTTTTCTCTATCCCAGCTTTAAGGTCATGCTGCATTATCGCATTGCGCACAGGCTGTACGAGAAAGGGCATTATTTTCTGGCAAGATGGGTATCCCAGCGGGGAGTGAGAAAGACGGGAATTGAAATTCATCCGGGGGCAAAGATCGGGAAAGGGTTCTTTATCGATCATGGAAATGGTGTTATCATAGGTGAGACGGCAATTATCGGGGACAATGTGACCCTGTATCAGGGAGTGACCCTTGGCGGAACCGGAAAGGAGCAGGGAAAACGTCATCCCACTGTGGGCAATAATGTCATGATCAGTGCCGGCGCCAAGGTGCTCGGATCGTTTAAGATAGGCGATAATTCCAAGATTGGTGCGGGAAGCGTGGTGTTGGAAGAGGTGCCGCCGAATTCCACTGTGGTGGGTGTGCCCGGCAGAGTGGTCAAGCGGAATAATCAGGCATTACCCCAGGAGGAACTGGATCAGGTGCATCTGCCCGACCCGGTAATGGAGGATTTAAGTACGCTTCACCATGCAAATGCAGAGCTTACCAACCGGATGATTGACTTGGAAAGAGAGCTTCGCGATTTAAAGCGCAGCAAAGAAAATTAGATAAGAAATTGTAACTGTGAAGTATGGTTACGGGAAAGGTTTGGCTTACAAAATGAAAATTTATAACACACTGTCAAAGAGAAAAGAAGAATTTGTTCCTCTTGAGGAGGGGAAGGTTAAGATGTATGTATGCGGTCCTACCGTTTACAACCTGATTCATATCGGAAATGCACGTCCGATGATTGTGTTTGACACAGTAAGGAGGTATATGGAGCATAAGGGATATGAGGTCAATTATGTGTCCAACTTTACGGATGTGGATGACAAGATTATTAAGAAGGCTATTGAGGAAGGGGTAGATGCTTCTGTTATTTCTGAACGTTATATTGCAGAGTGCAAAAAAGATATGGCGGCGATGAATGTTAAGCCTGCCACCACCCATCCCAAGGCAACCGAAGAAATCTGCGGTATGCTGGATATGATCGGAACATTGATTGAAAAGGGGCATGCTTACGTAGCAGAGGATGGAACTGTCTATTTCAGAACCAGAAGCTTTAAGGAATACGGAAAGCTTTCCCACAAGAATCTTGATGATTTGCAGGGAGGAAATCGTTCCCTTCTTGTGACGGGGGAAGATCAGAAGGAAGATCCTCTTGATTTTGTACTTTGGAAACCAAAGAAGGAGGGAGAGCCTTACTGGGAGTCCCCCTGGTGCAACGGACGTCCCGGCTGGCATATTGAATGCTCCGTTATGAGCAAAAAATATCTGGGTGATGAAATTGATATTCATGCAGGTGGTGAGGATCTGGTATTCCCTCATCATGAAAATGAAATTGCACAGTCTGAGGCAGCCAACGGAAAGCAGTTTGCCAAATACTGGATGCATAATGCATTCCTAAATATTGATAATAAAAAGATGTCAAAGTCAGCAGGAAATTTCTTTACGGTAAGAGATATCAGTGAAAAGTATGATCTGCAGGTGCTTCGCTTCTTTATGCTTTCAGCTCATTACAGAAGTCCTTTGAATTTCAGTGCTGAGCTGATGGAGGCAGCACAGAACGGTTATGACAGAATTGTGACCAGTGTAAGCAATCTGAATTATCTGCTTGAGAATGCTGCATCTGAAAAAATGAGCGAAGAGGAAGCAAAGCTTTTGGAAGAGGCAAAGGGCTTTATTGCAAAATTTGATGAGGCGATGGATGATGATTTCAATACGGCAGATGCCATTGCTGCAATCTTTGAACTGGTAAAGTTTATCAATACCAATGTAAGTGCGGCATCCAGCAAGGAATTTTTACAGGCTCTTAAGGATGAGGTTCTGATGCTGTCAGATGTCTGCGGTCTGATCGTAGAAAAGAAGCAGGAGATGCTTGACAGTGATATTGAGGCATTGATCGAGGAACGTCAGGCAGCAAGAAAGGCAAAGAATTTTGCAAGGGCTGATGAGATCAGAAATGAGCTGCTTGAGAAGGGGATTATTCTTGAGGATACCCGTGAAGGAGTTAAATGGAAGAGAGCGTAGGTTTACTTCGGCAAATTAAAGAGAGCTTTGGGCTGAAAGAGGTGGATATCAGAACATATTCACCTCTTACACTTGCTTATATCGGTGATGCGGTTTATGATGTGATCTTTCGGACTGCGGTGGTTGCACAGGGGAATGCGCCTGTCAATAAGCTGCATCACAAGACTATCCAATATGTGAAAGCACCGGCACAGGCAGCATTGATAGAAAGCATTATGGAGGAACTCACCCCGGAAGAAGAAGCAGTGTATAAAAGAGGAAGAAATGCAAAGCCTTATACTATGGCTAAAAATGCAACCATGGGGGAGTACAAGAAAGCAACAGGATTAGAGGCATTAATCGGTTATTTCTATTTGACTGACCAGATGGAACGAGCTCTTCATTTGATACAAATTGGTTTACATAACATAGAAGAGGCGGGAAAGGAATCATAACGTGGAAGAAAAGAAGCAGGGATACAATGAGTTTACCATAGAGGGAAGAAATGCAGTGATTGAAGCTTTCCGATCCGGAAAGACAATTGACAAGGTATACATACTTGACGGGTGTCAGGACGGTCCGATTATGACCATCAAGAGGGAAGCCAAAAAGCAGGATACCATGCTTAAATATGTTGCAAAGGAACGCCTGGATCAGATGTCGGAAACCGGTAAACATCAGGGGGTCATTGCGATCGCAGCAGCCTATGAGTATGCACAGGTGGAGGACATGCTGGCACTGGCAAGAAAGAAGGGGGAGCCACCCTTTTTGTTCCTGCTGGACAATATTGAGGATCCTCACAATCTTGGGGCAATTATCAGGACAGCAAATCTTGCTGGAGCACATGGTGTGATTATTCCCAAGAATCGTGCAGCAGGGCTGACAGCGACAGTGGCGCGTACCTCTGCCGGTGCACTGAACTATACGCCGGTTGCCAAGGTGACGAATCTTGCTAAGACCATAGAGGAATTGAAGGCGGAAGGTCTTTGGTTTGTCTGTGCGGATATGGGTGGGACAAGAATGTATGATCTGAATCTGACAGGTCCTATCGGACTTGTGATTGGTAATGAAGGTGAAGGTGTGGGAAGACTGGTAAAGGAAAAATGTGATATGGTTGCCTCTATTCCCATGAAGGGGGATATTGATTCTTTAAATGCATCGGTGGCAGCAGGTGTACTTGCATATGAAATTGTGCGGCAGCGGCTTGCCTGAAAGATAATAAGGGTAAAAGATGGGAAAAATAAACAGAGTCCTGCTGATGGTGATTGCCATGATCGCCATCATGATTGCGGCGGTTGGAATTGATAAGGGAATGAAATTCTACAATGCAAAGAAGTGGGAGAAGGAGCGCGTGGAGCGCTATGAGATGGCGCGTGCCGATGTTGCGCAGATTCAGATGACAATCAGTGAATTGTCACAGGATCAGGCTGCAATTGAGGCTTTTATCGAAGAAAATAAAGAATATTTTGAGGATATGCTGGAGGCTGAGGCAGAAGAAGGAAAGCAGAATATCCTGTCTCCGGATGGGACGGAACAGGGGACGGAGGATGATTTGCTACAGGAAGAAGGTAATGTGTCCGGTAATGAACTGTCGGATGTATCCGGAGATTCTCTGCATGATGTGTCCGGCGATTCTTTAAGCGATGTTTCGGGAAATGGTATAGAAGATATATCCGGAAATACTTTGGAGGATGTGTCTGGGAATGGACTGGATACAGTTTCCGGCAATGAAACGATATCCGGAAATGAAGCGGTATCAGGAACGGAGGGAGAAGAAGTTTCTTCCGGAAGTACCCTTCTGGAAAAGAGAAAGATTCGTGGCTCCTATGCAGAAACGATTCTTCAAAATAGGGCAGACAAAAAAATGATAGCAGAAAAACGGACTGATTTTTCGGAAACGAAGATTGCCTGTCTGGGTGACAGTATTACAGCAGCTGCTAATCTGGAAAGCATGGAGGATTATCAGCAGCATGCATATCCGGCACAGCTCCAGAAAATCTTAGGAGCAGGTGAGGTGGTAAATCTGGGAATTGGAGGATCCTCCATCGGAAGATACTGGGAAAATGCATTTGTGGACCGTTATCGGGAAATACCCGAGGATACGGATCTAATTATTGTGATGGGTGGAACCAATGATGGTTTTTGTATGAACGAGGAAGAACTCGGAACCCTGGAGGAGAGGAAGGAAAATACCTTCATTGGAGATCTGGATGAACTGATGCGAGGTTTGAAAGAAAACTATCCGGATGCGACAGTTGTTTTTGTAACGCCCCTGCCGAATGTCCTGCATGATATGCTGCGAAAGGAAAGAAGTGAACTGCTTCCGCAATCCAGGCTGGTAGGTGCAATGAAGCAGTTGGCAGCAGAATATGAAATACCGGTGATTGACCTGTATAATTCCAATATTCTGGATTCTCATGATGCTGCGATTATTTACAATTATATACCTGACGGTGTGCATTGCAATCCGGCAGGATACAAAATCCTTGCGGAACATTTTGCGGCAGAGCTTATTCAAATGTATGAGCCGCAGGAAGCTGACGAGGAACAATCCGGGGAAGCTGCGGAAATTGAGGAGTAAAACATGGGCTACGAAAAGACCGGTAATTTTGTTAAGGACTGTGATTACGAAAAATGCAGTGATGAAGAACTGATTGTACGCCTTCGTGACGGGGAAGAGGCAATCACAGACTATATCATGGATAAGTATAAAAACTTGGTACGCAGCAAAGCGAAGTCTATGTATATTCTGGGAGCAGACCGTGAGGATCTGATCCAGGAGGGAATGATAGGGCTTTTTAAGGCAATCAGAGATTATGATGCGGGAAGGGATGCCAGCTTTTTTACCTTTGCCGATCTATGTGTATCCAGGCAGATGTATACGGCAGTTCAGGCAGCCGGCAGGCAGAAGCATGCGCCCTTAAATACTTACATTTCTCTTTATGCAAATGCTGCAGAGCATGACATGACGGGTGACGGGGAAGAATGGGAATTGATCAATAGTGTGATTTCACAGTCAGATAAGAACCCGGAAGAGCTTCTAATCGATAAGGAGAATGTGGAAAGGCTTGAAAAGACGATCGAGAAGGAATTGAGCAGCTTTGAAAAGCAGGTGCTTGATCTTTATCTGACCGGAATGAAGTACAGCCAGATCGCCAGAGTCCTCGGAAGAGATGATAAATCCACTGACAACGCTCTTCAGCGGATCAAGGCAAAACTGAAAAAGGCTATTTCAAAACAGGGCTAAATTCTAAAATTTCTAAAAAAAGAATTAACAATGTTTCAGGTATATTGACAGAGACTGGCTTTGTCAATATACTTTTTTTGATGTTGACCGACCGACTGGTCGGACGGGAACAAAAGAATGACTTGAATGAGGAGCAGAATACATATGTTGGGAAAATTTAGTGTAAAGAAGCCATATACGGTACTGGTGGCGGTGATTCTTGTAATCGTACTGGGAGTTGTGTCATTTACCAGAATGACAACAGATCTCTTGCCAAATATCAGCCTGCCTTATGTGATTGTCATGACACCATATCCCGGTGCAAGCCCTGAGACTGTGGAGATGGTAGTGACAAAGCCGGTGGAGTCTTCCATGGCTACGGTAAGCAATATTGAAGGAATCAGTTCTGTTTCCAGTGAAAATTATTCGATGGTAATTCTGGAATTTTCCCAATCGACGGATATGAACGCCGCCTCGTTGGAAATCAGGGAAAATCTGGATCAGATTAAAAGCTATTGGGATGATTCTGTAGGAAATCCCATTATTATGAAGCTGAATCCGGATATGATGCCGGTTATGATTGCGGCTGTCGGCGGACAAAACATGACGAACGCAGAGATTACGGAGCTGACACAGAATAAGATCATTCCTGAACTGGAAAGCATTGAAGGGGTGGCATCTGCCAGTGCTACCGGCCTTCTGGAGGAAAGTGTCAATGTCATCATCCGTCAGGAAAAGATTGATGCGATCAATGAGCAGGTGTTTGGATCCATTGATGTGGAAATTGACGAGGCAAAGGAAGAACTTGCGGATAAAAAGCAGGAGGTTTATGACGGACAGGCAGAGCTTGCGGATGCCCGCCAGGAGCTTGCGGATTCAGAGATAGAACTGGAAGAAAACCGTCAAAAACTGGAGGATTCCAAGAAAGAACTGGAGGATTCCAGAAAGGAAATCGCTGAAGGCAAGGCGGAAATTGCAGAGAATAAGACGAAGCTTGAGGAGGGAAAAACAGAGCTGGCGAATAAAAAGGAAGCAACCACAAGCCAGCTAGCAGCAGCCGAGACGGAGATCGTTACAGCGAAGGCTGATCTGGAGGCAAGTAAGATTCATTTTAATGCAGAAATTGCCACATTGAAGGCAACAAATTCCGCATATTCATCAGCGCTTTCGGAGGCAAAAAATGGACTGGAGCAGATAGAGAAGCTGGAGAGTGCGGTTAATGTAATTGAGGTATATAGTAAATTGGATACAATAGATGATAGTTCTGCTGAAGCGCCAAATGCAATTAACGAAGCCAAAGATATTTTGTCTACTTTAGGAATAAATACAGATACAATTACATCTGTTGGGATTGCAAAAACAGCGTTAAGTGATATTAAAGATAACGCAAATGCTGCTATAGCTGCAGCAGGTGGTGAGGAGAACGTAAATGAGCTGATTGCAGGCAAATCTGACTTGGAAACAAAGATAACAGAGTTGGAAACCACTATTAGTGCCAACGAGACAGCCATTGCCCAGATGGAATCCACCCTTTCCGATATCACGGGAAATATTGAAAAGCTGGATTCTGCCATGAACGAGCTTTATCAGGGAAATCTGACTGCGGCAATCGAGTTTGCCAATGCCCAGACAAAAATCAGTCTGGGTGAACTGCAGATAACAACCGCAGAGACGCAGCTTGAAGCAGGAGAAGCACAGATCGAGGCAGGGGAAGAGCAGATCAAGTCAGGTGAGGAACAGCTTGAGGCAGGAAGAGAGCAGATCGACTCCGGTTATGAACAGCTGAATGACAGTGCGGAGCAGCTTGCGGATGCACTCCAGCAGATACTTGACGGTGAGGTGGAGCTGGAGGAGAACCGCGAGAAGGCCTATGATCAGGCAGATATGAACAATGTGCTGACGGTGGAAACGGTTCAGGCGCTTCTTACAGCACAGAACTTCTCCATGCCTGCAGGCTATGTGACGGAGGAAGGAATTTCCTATCTGATCCGTGTAGGTGATAAACCGGAGGATATAGAAGCACTAAAAAAGATGCCCCTGATCAATACGGAGATGGACGGGGTTGATATCATTACATTGGGGGATGTGGCTGATGTATTTATGACGGACAATTCCGCAGACATTTATACCAATGTCAACGGAGCTCCCGGTATCATGATATCCATTCAAAAGCAGACCGGCTATTCCACCGGAGATGTGTCCGATAAGATTTTGGATAAGTTTGACGAGCTGACGAAAGAGGATGAGAACCTGATGCTGATTACACTGATGGATCAGGGGATTTATATTGATCTCGTCATGGATTCTATTATCAACAATATCGTGTTTGGAGCACTGCTGGCAGTGATCATTCTGATCCTGTTTTTGAAGGATTTACGTCCAACAGCAGTAGTTGCCTGTTCCATTCCCATCAGTCTTGTGACTGCGATTGTGTGTATGTATTTCAGCGGGGTAACCCTAAATGTTATTTCGCTGTCCGGTCTTGCACTTGGTATCGGTATGCTGGTGGACAATTCCATTGTTGTCATTGAAAATATTTATCGTATGCGAAAAGAAGGGTTGTCTGCCAAGGAAGCCGCAATTAAAGGAACCGGAGAAGTGGCCGGTGCCATAATGGCGTCCACCCTCACGACCGTTTGCGTATTCCTTCCTATTGTGTTTACAGAAGGAATTACCAGACAGCTGTTTGTGGATATGGGACTGACCATTGCCTATTCCCTGTTTGCAAGTCTTTTGATCGCGCTGACTGTAGTGCCGGCAATGGCTTCTAAAACGTTGGTAAAGGCCAAGGAGCAGAAGGACGGAAGATTTTTTACAGCCTTGATGAATGGGTATGAAAAGGTTCTGGCATTGGCACTCAAATTAAAACCGGTTGTGTTGCTTCTTGTAGTTGTGCTTTTAGTGGTGAGCGCAGTTGCATCCTATTCCAAGGGAACTGCGTTTATGCCGGAGATGGACAGTACCCAGATGAGCCTTAGTATGACGTTACCTAAGGATACGCCGCTTGCGGATACGGCAAAGGTTACCGATGAGATTGTGGACAGATTGTCTCAGATGGAGGAGGTGACGGATGTAGGTGCTATGGCAAGTACTTCCTCAATGACGATGCTGACGGGCAGCGGCGATGCAGCAACCAATGCGGCAGATATTTATCTTTCACTGAAAGAAGATAAAAAGAAAGATAATAAAGAGCTTGCCAGGGAAATCCAGGCTCTTTTGACCGATATCTGCGAAAAGAACGAAGCGGAGCTTGACATCCAGACCTCCACGATGGATATGAGTGCGCTGGGAGGCAGCGGCATATCCATACAGGTACGAGGACGTGAAATTGATACTATGCAGGAAATCGCAAAGGATATTGCCGCGATTGTAGAAGGAGTGGAAGGAACCTGTAATGTTTCAGATGGATTGGAGGAATCCACAGGTGAACTCCGCATTATTATCGACAGGGATAAAGCGATGGAACACGGACTTACAGTTGCAGAGATTTTTCAGCAGATTTCCGCAAAGCTGACTGATGCAACAAGTGCAACAGCTCTGGAGACAGAGATTAAGGATTATGATGTCTATGTAAAGCATGCAAAGGATATGACGCTGACCAGAGAACTGGTAAAGAATTTGGAGATTGAAAGGACAAAACAGGACGGAACAAGAGAGAAGATGCTTTTATCTGATCTCGCAACCTTTGAGGATACAATTTCACCAAAGGCTGTGAACAGGAGTGATCAGACCAGATACATTGCGGTATCAGCGGAAATAGCAGACGGTTATAATGTTGGTCTTGTTTCCGATGTGCTTGAAAAGGAGCTGGATCAGTACGAAATGCCGGCTGGTTATTCTTTGGTAATGTCCGGTGAGAATGAGACGATCAACGATGCGATGGAACAGCTATATTTAATGCTGATATTGGCGCTAGTCTTCATGTATTTGATAATGGTTGCACAGTTCCAGTCGCTTCTGTCACCGTTTATCATTATGTTTACGATCCCTCTTGCATTTACGGGAGGCTTTATGGGGCTGGTGATCAGTGACAGTGAACTGAGCGTAATTGCATTGATTGGTTTTGTTATGCTTTCCGGTATCATTGTCAATAACGGTATTGTGCTGGTAGATTATATCAATCAACTGCGGGCAGAAGGCATGAGCAAGCATGAAGCGATTCTGACAGCGGGAAAAACCAGAATTCGTCCTGTGCTAATGACAGCGCTTACTACGATCTTAGCGCTGAGTACGATGGTGTTCAGCAATGATATGGGATCAGAAATGGCAAAGCCTATGGCAATTGTCACCATCGGAGGACTGACCTATGGAACGCTTCTTACGCTGGTCGTCATCCCTTGTATCTATGACATCTTTTCCAGAGAAAAGAAGGAACGTCATAGAAGAAAAAAGAAGGCAGCGGGCAAAATTGAAATCGTGGAAGAAATGAATGAGGGAATTAAGTAATGGAGAAGAGGGAAATATCGCCCAAGGTAGCAGCGATGTACAGGGCAGTGGCAGAGTTGTTCATGGAAGGAGCAGATATCAATAATCTGACTGTTTCAGAGATTACAGCACGCGCAGGAATCGGAAAAGGAACTGCATATGAATACTTTTCCAGCAAAGAAGATATTATTGCGGAGTCACTCTACTCTGCAATGGTAGAGGTGACAGAATTGCTGGATAACAGACTGGCGCAAAAGCAGAGTTTATATGATAAAATAGAAATGATCATGCTTGATATGGAAAAGCATAAAAAGGAGATCGTCTGTGCATTTAAGGTGCTTTACATTATGATGGATAATTCTGCGGTGGGCAGAAAAATCAGACAACATTTTTATGATAAAAGAGATTATGATATGGTACTCTTTGATTTGGTAGAAAAGATAATCAGAGAGGAATTGGGGCAGCAGGTACAGCTTTCCGAGGAAGACAGCCTGTATCTTGTCATGAGCATTGCGTCCAGGCTAATGATATATGCCCTGTATTTAAACGGTGATGAAGCATGCAGGTTAAGTGAGGATAGCATTATGAGGGAGCGGCTGTGTATGGAAATCTGCAAGGAAGTGGGAGAGTACAGGTGAAAGGGATGGGAATCTGTTATATTGTGGGAGCCGGTGAATTCGGTGGGAAGCCTTTTCAAAAAGAAAAAGATGATCTGGTAATAGCCTGTGATGGCGGATTTTCCAACTGCCGGAGAAACAATATTGTAGCTGATCTTGTGGTAGGTGATTTCGATTCGCTTGGTTATGTGCCGGAGCACTCGGGTGTAATACAGTTAAAACCTGAAAAGGATGAGACAGATACCGGATGGGCTGTTACGGAAGGATTGCGACGAGGATATCGTGAGTTCATACTTTATGGAGGAACCGGAGGTAGAATTTCTCATACGATTGCCAATATCCAGCTGCTGACAGACCTGGCAGAGAAGAGCTGTCATGGTATTTTGATTGGGAAGGATTCCTGGTATCGTGTCATTAAGAATGATGAAATTTATTTTGACGAGCAGGAGACGGGGTATCTTTCTGTGTTCTGCCTTGGAGATGTAGCAGAAGGGGTTTATGAGACAGGGCTTAAGTATGAATTGGAAAATGCGGTTTTGACGAAGGAATATCCGGTAGGCGTAAGTAATGAATTTACGGGAATGAAGAGCCGGGTATCTGTAAGGGAGGGAACCCTGCTCTTAATAGGGGAAAGGATAAAATAAGATGAGACAGCATTCTGAAAGTCTATCAGAATGCTGTCTCATCTTTCTAAAAGCTATAATTGGAATTCTTTGAATAATTGTTCTTGAAAATTCTTATTTCGGGCAGCCTTGATGATATCATCAGAGCGTCCGATTTCTGTCAGCTTGATGATCAGCTGATTTAGCTTGTCAATACCCTGTTCAATACCTTGTTCGATTCCCTGTTCAATACCCTTGCTGTTCCCGTCGTTAAAGCCATCATTAAAGCCATCATTGAAGCCATCGTTAAAGCCATCGTTAAAGCCTTCCCGGAATCCCTGATGGCGCATCATTTCTTCGATTTCCCAGGATTTCATGTAATTCACACCTACTTCCTTTTTGTGCTTGACCTTGGTTACCAGCTCCTGAATGGAGGCAATGTCCTGATTGGTTA
>JAHAYJ010000108.1 GCA_018384375.1 Lachnospiraceae bacterium | reverse complement strand
ACATTTATCACTTCCAGCATACTCCAGGAAGACCACTGCGTGGGGTCTCTGGATTCATCATTCTGCAATGCTGCACAGGTTCCTCCTATTGCCAGATTAAAAACATCGGCATCACACTGCACGGATGTCAGATAAGGAATTCCCGTCCCATCCCTGTTACTGTCAAAAATGCTGTCTCCTAAAAAGACCAGCTGCAAATCGCTTCCCCTCGGTTCTGTCTGGTCCTCTTCTGTAATGACCTGTTCCGGTTCATTGACCACAATTTCCGGAAATTCATCCGCTTGATTTGTATTCTTCTCAGACGCCGAGGAAGTCTCTTCTGGCTTCTCCTCCTTCGATTCTTCTTTTTTAGGCTTTTTTTCCTCTGCCTTCTCCGGATTTTCAATGACCTCTCCGGTTTCTGTGATCAAAACATTATCAGATAGCAGTTTATCTTCCTCTTTCGCAGACTTCTGTCCACATCCGGCAAGTACTACAGCCGTCACCAGGATCACTGCCAATGTCCACACTGTCTTTCTGCCCTTTCTGTTCTTCATAATAAAAACTCCTCTCTCATCAACTCTCTATCTGTATAAAGAATACCACATTTTTTTCATAAAATCATTTCTCTGATCTCTTATTAAGACTTTTTTCGGTATCCTTAAAAAAATCTTAATAACTTACTTATAGTTTATTCCGTTTTACAAAATATATGTCAGGCATCCGGTATTCTGACATTGTCAAACCTCGATTTTTCCGATATACTTAACCATATAGCAACTTTTGAAAAATGAATGAAAATTTGAGGCGTAACATGGAACAGAAGCAATTATTGTCAATTATCCTGCCGGCCTATAATGAGCAGGATAATATCGTTCATACATTTACCGTCATCAGCAGTTTACTGTCTGCTAAATCCATTCCCTTTGAGATCCTGTTTGTGGATGACGGTTCGTATGACCTTACCTATCAGCAGATACAGACGCTTTCTACAGAACATCCTGAAGTAAAGGGAATCTCCTTTTCCCGGAACTTCGGAAAGGAATCCGCCATCTTTGCCGGCCTTGAGGCAGCCTCCGGTGACTGCTGCCTGATCATGGACTGTGATCTCCAACATCCGGCTGAGATCATCCCGGAAATGTACCGGCTCTGGCAGGATGGCTATGAAGTTGTGGAGGGCATTAAGACCTCCAGAGGAAAGGAAAGTAAGCTTCACACTCTCTGCGCCGGTACCTTCTACCGCATTATCAGCAAGGCGACCGGAGTGGATATGTCTAAGGCTTCGGATTTTAAGCTTCTTGACCGGAAGGCTGTGGATGCACTGCTAGCCATGCCGGAACGCGCGCCCTTCTTCCGGGCACTCTCTTCCTGGATCGGCTTTAAAACCGTCTCCGTTCCCTTTGCGGTACAGGAACGCACTGCCGGAACCTCCAAGTGGTCTGTCTGGAAGCTGATCAAATATGCCATTCAGAACATTACCTCCTTTTCCGGTGCACCGCTTCAGTTTGTCACTCTCATGGGCTGGATCATGTTTGTTTCCTCCATTGCACTTGGCATCCAGTCACTCTACAGATACTTTACCGGAACCGCTCTGGAAGGCTTCACGACAGTTATCCTCCTTCAGCTAATCATTGGCAGCGTCCTGATGATCAGTTTGGGAATTATCGGACACTATATTTCCAGAATTTATGATGAAATTAAAGCGAGACCAAGATACTTAATCAATAAAAGATGCGGCTTTTAAACCGCATCTTTTTTCTCTTTCTTTATTCTGTCCCTGTCAACGGCCGATGCTGTAATACTCCACTCCGGCAGCCTTCATCTGCTTCGGATCATAGAGATTCCGCCCGTCATATACCAGCGGCGTGTGCATCTTTTCTTTAAACTGTGCAGGGGTTATCTGTTTGATCTGTGGCCATTCCGTAAACACAAAACAGATATTTGCCTTATCCAGTGCCTCCTCCGCGCTATCCACATAAGTCATGGAGCCTTTTTCCAGCTTTCCTTCCGGGAAGAGCTGCTTAGCCCGCTCTACCCCCTTGGGATCATAAGCATAAATATCAGCTCCTGCCTGCAGAAGCAGTCTGATGTTGTCAATAGACGGAGCCTCTCGCAGATCATCGGTTCCCGCCTTAAAGGTAAGTCCAAGCACTGCCACTTTAAGCCCGTTAAAGGAGATCATCCGCTCCTTTGCCTTCTCAAACAGACGGATCTTCTGAGCCGTATTTACCTCCACGCAGGCTTCCACTGTTTTCAGCTGATAGCCATGCTCCTTAGCAAGGAACTTCAGTGCCTTGGTATCCTTAGGGAAACAGCTTCCGCCAAAGCCGATGCCTGCATTCAGGAATCTTGAGCCGATCCTCTCATCATAGCACATGCCCTTCGCCACATCGGTAATATCTGCCCCAACCAGCTCACACAGATTTGCAATATCATTCATATAAGAAATCTTCAGTGCAAGGAAATCATTGCACGCGTACTTGATCATCTCTGCGGAACGCCTCTTCACCGAAACAATGGGAAGTCCGAAGGGCTCATAGATTTCTTTCAGAAGAGCCTCTGCCTCCTTACTCTCCGTACCGATAATAATTCTTGCCGCATGCAGCGTATCATGGACCGCCGTCCCCTGTGCCAGGAATTCCGGGTTGGAAGCTACCTCCACCTTCACATCATGCACGAGGAAATCCTTGATAAACTGCTCCACCTTGTCATTGGTTCCAACAGGCACTGTGGATTTCACCACTACCAGACAGTCCTTCTCGATGGTTTCCGCAATCTGTCTGGAAACAGTTGCAATATAGCCCAAATTGGCGCTTCCGTCCGGCATCTCCGGTGTTCCCACACCGATAAAAATGGCATCCGCATCCCTGTAAGCTTCCTGATAATCCGTAGTGAAATGGAGAGTCCCTTTTGCATTGTTCTTCTGTATCAGTTCCTCCAGCCCTTCCTCATAAATGGGAGAAATGCCCTGACGCATGATCTCAACCTTTTTCTCATCCACATCCACGCAGGTCACATCATGATTCATCTCCGCGAAGCAGACACCTGCTACCAGTCCTACATATCCGGTTCCCGCTACTGCAATTTTCATTTCAATTCCTCCCTGTAGTAATTCTTAAACCATTCCGCAAATTTGGAAAGTCCTTCCTCAATGGTTGTGGATGGTTTAAAGCTATAATCTCTCATCAGATCTGTAACATCCGCATAGGTTTCATACACATCCCCGGGCTGCATAGGAAGGAATTCCTTCTTGGCTTCCTTTCCAAGACATTTCTCCAGAACTGCAATGTAATCCATCAGCTTCTCCGGCTTGTTATTGCCGATATTATAGATCTTATAGGCTGCACCGTTCTCATCCGTAGACGGCGGATTACAGAGAATGTTCTCCACTCCCGTTATGATATCATCGATATAGGTGAAATCCCGCAGCATATCGCCGTTATTGAAAATCTGAATGGGTTCATCTGCCATGATCTTCTTTGCAAATTTAAAGTACGCCATATCCGGTCTTCCCATAGGTCCGTAAACGGTAAAGAAGCGAAGACCCGTCAGCGGAATCTGATAAAGCTTACTGTAGGAATAGGCCATCAGTTCATTGGATTTCTTGGTGGCAGCATACAGACTTACCGGCCGGTCCACCTGATCCTGTGTGGAGAAAGGAACCTTCTTGTTTCCGCCATAAACAGAGCTGGAGGAAGCAAACACCAGATGCTCCACGGGATAATGCCGACACGCCTCCAGAATATTGAAAAATCCTACAATGTTAGACTGAATGTAGGCATCCGGATTGTCAATACTGTATCTGACTCCCGCCTGAGCTGCCAGATTTACAACGATTTGGGGCTTGTATTCTTCAAAGAGTCTGAAAACCGCTTCCTTGTCCGACAGATCAGCCTTAGCAAAACGATACCCTTCCAACTCACTTAGGATAGCCAGCCTATCTTCCTTCAGGGAAACCTCATAATAATCGTTCAGATTGTCCAGCCCGACTACCTGCGCTCCCTTTTCAAGAAGTGCCTTGGACAGATAAAATCCAATAAATCCGGCTCCGCCGGTAATCAGATATCTTTTGGTTGTGTCTAATGATTTCATGCTTTTACCCTTTTATTCTTATTTTAGGCTGTAGCTCCGGCAGAAAACCTTCTCACCGCCGGAGCACAGCATTCCTTTACATTTTATACCGCTTACGGTTGTCCGTCAATTTATTCTTCCGAATGCTCTGTACCAAACAGCTGATCAAGATACCGGAACCCGCAGAAGCCGTTTTCATCCGAAAGGCTGATCCAATCCTCTCCTGCCGGTATTTCCAGGATATAAGCTTCCCCTTTATACCGGTATGCAAGTTTCACAGAAACATCCGATCTGTCTGCCAGTGCCTTGGCTACCCGTCTGTCAAAGCTGATCCACCGGTCTGTACAAATCGCTACCTGCTCCCCTAACGCTGCATTCCTTATGGCATCTGCACTCTCCTGTAAAAATGCAACATATGCAGAGTTAGGTACCTCCTCATAGGAAAGGATCTCGCTACAATTGACACATTTCCCCGCCAGAAGGGCGTCCGCATCCGGCGTTGCTTCCCGACTGATATCGTATTGCAGACTGTATTGGTGGCTACAGGAATTTTCTTCTGTTTCCTCCTCTGCCAAGCTATCCGCTTTTCTCTTGCCTGCGTTACCGCTTCCTGCTCCGCCATTCTCTCCCGACTGACCGCCTCCGCCTTCCGGATGCAGTGTGACTTCGTAATTCTCTCCGTTTCTGACTACATCATATAAAGGAGAATTCTCAAACCTGGCAATGGTATTGCCGCCACCACTCGTTGTCTGCATCAGAAGCACCGCACGGTAAACTCCTGTCTCCACCTCCCGGGGTGTGGTTTGTTCACTTCCCGAGCCATCAACTGTAGGCGACAAATCCTGATAAATGATTGCGCTGGTACTTCCGTCCCCATTCACCTTTTCCAGATAAAGCTGCATGGTATAGCCGCTGCCGGAAACAAGTCCCGCAAACGTACATTCCGCACTGACGCCACCGCTTACCGCCTGAATCGTCAGTTCTGAAACCGTCACCGGCTGCGCTGCATTCGCCACCAGCACGGGGAGCCCCACCAAGACTTCGCAGGGCACGGGTCCCAGAGCCAGGCTAAGGCTGATCCCTAAGCCTCCTGCTGCCAGCATTCGCCTTCCGAAATGCTTCTCTTTGTTTTTTTCTTTTTTCATAGATACCTCCTAAGATTCATCTCTTGTTGCACCGGCGCCGGTGATGATCTTATTATCTATGAAAAAAACGTATTACCGATTAACATGTAAAAAATGGCACCTAAGATGTAAAAATTAGCACACCTTTGGCTTTCTGATAAACTGCGGAATCGTTCTTACCGTCCGGAGGAACACGATCCACCATGCAGGCCGGACCTTGTTTTCTGCAAGGGCTCGGTGTGCCTCCAGAATAGATGTCCCATAAGCTCCCATCCCCTGTGTGCTTGTCCCACCGTAATACATTTCCACAAGGATTTCCGGAAGATAAGACAGCTTCACCTGTCCATCCTTTAAGATCCGCACCATGAATTCATAATCCGCAGAGCATTTGTAGGCATCGTTATATCCGCCGTATCTCTCATAGATTTCTCTTTTCAGGAAAAGCGTGGGATGCCCCGGCATCCAGCCGCTCCGGATCTTTCCAATGCCCATTTTCCAGTACCGCCTTACCTTTCCTTCTTCAGCATATACCAGATCTCCATGTATACCGTCCGTACCTTCCTTCTCCATAAGCTCCATACACCTGGATACCACATCGGGTCTTGTAAATCTGTCATTAAAGAAAAGAACTACTTTCCCGGTGGCAAGGGATAATCCCTGATTCATGGCATGATAAAGTCCTTTATCGCTCACTGAAACCCACTTTACCGGAAAGCGGCTACTTTTCTCAAAGCTCCTTACAATGTCCAGCGTTCCGTCCGTGGAACCGCCATCCTTAATTACTACCTCGATCTCCGGGTAGTCCTGGCTTTCGATGCTGGTAAGGGTCTTTTCCAGATTCTCTTTACAATTAAATGTTGTTAAAATCAATGATACTGAGTTCATTCCTAATCCCTATCAATTTTTCTTTTATTGTATCAAACTTAAAGGCTTGTGAAAACAGAAAATATAGGATAACATAAAAGATAAAAGGAACAGTCGCCGAAGCGGCAGAATGCGAGGAAATATGAAAAAATTAAATGGAACTGTCATTGTAACCTATCGCTGCAATGCCAGATGTAATATGTGCAACCGCTACAAAAAGCCCTCCCTTCCCGAGGAGGAAATTTCACTGGATACCATTAAGAAACTCCCACCCATGTACTTTACCAACATTACCGGAGGAGAGCCTTTCATCCGCACCGATCTGAAGGATATCGTTCGGGAGCTCTACAAGAAGAGTGACCGGATCGTCATTTCCACCAACGGCTTTTTCACCGACCGGATTCTTGATCTTTGCAAGGAATTTCCCCAGATTGGTATTCGCATTTCCATTGAGGGACTGGAGGAAACCAACAACAAGATTAGGGGGCTTGAAGACGGCTTCAACCGGGGCTACACAACGCTGAAAAAGTTAGTGGAAATGGGCATGAAGGATGTGGGTTTCGGTATGACCGTGCAGGATGCCAACGCCAAGGATCTGGTAGCTCTCTACAATCTGTCAAATGAGCTGAATATGGAGTTTGCCACCGCTTCCCTCCACAACTCCTTCTATTTCGTGGAAGCCAAAAACATCATTCACG
>JAHAYJ010000107.1 GCA_018384375.1 Lachnospiraceae bacterium | reverse complement strand
AGAGTATTCCTAATGGAGTAATGCTGATTTACCCGGTAACAGACAGAAGAATGATTACGGAATCTATGAAAAAATATACTGACACACCTGTGTGGGATTCAAACCTTTCGAAAATGATGTGGAATGTATATCTTGGTGAAAAGATGCCGGTGCCGATACAGTATGCATCGCCAATGGAGGCGGAAACATTAGCTGATTTTCCTAAAACGTATATTGAGGTTGCGGAATTTGATTCTTTGAAAGATGAAGGTGTTGCATTTTCGCAAAGATTACAGGCAGAAGGTGTTTCTGTAGAACTACATGAAGTAAAAGGGGCTTGCCATGGCTTTGAAATGGCACTTGACAGTTCGATTGTTCAAGAAGCTATGCAAAGAAGATTAAAATGGATAGGCTATGTATTGAAGTAGAATAATTAAGCAGCTTTGAATTTGTTGAGGTAATACGATTGGTTGCTATTATTAAAAAAGGAGAACGGTACTTTCCGGTTAGGGAGAGTACCGTTTCTCAAATGCAGGTTCCCATAATTTCCTTTGTAGCTTCGGGAGCACTTTTGATAGCAGGAGCTGGCATTTGACTGTGCATTAATCGCTTTCCGCCATCCGGTATCCAATCCCGATTTCGGTAAACACATATTCCGGTGCTGCCGGGTTCTTTTCGATTTTTCTCCGGATATTTGCCATGTTGACCCGCAGGATCTGGTTGTTGTTATCAACATATGGACCCCAGATTTTTTCCATGATAAAGGTATAGGTAAGTACCTTGCCTGAATTCCTGGCAAGGAGAGTCAGAAGTTTATATTCAATTTGCGTCAGATGGATGATATTGCCTTCCAGCGTTACCACATGATCGGAGTAATTAATCGTAAGAGCTTTGTGGTGGTAGGGCTTTTGATGCATAGCCGGCTGGTCGCTCATCTGGCTGCTGTGCCGAAGAGAGGTGCGGATCCTGGCAAGCAGTTCTACCGTGCTGAAGGGCTTGGTAATGTAGTCGTCAGCACCGCAGTCCAAAGCTTTTGCTTTCTCATGTTCATTGCTGCGTGCCGAAATTACGATCACAGGAACCGAGGTCCATGTACGCAGTTGCCGGATAATATCCATTCCATCCATATCAGGAAGGCCAAGATCCAGAAGGATCACATCAGGACAAAGAGAAGCAGAAAGATGCAGGCCTTCTGTTCCGGTTGCGGCAGTGATGATCTTATACCCCTGGTTCTTGAGAGTGGTGGAGATGAAGGAACGGATATTCTCTTCGTCCTCAATTAATAAGATAGTATTTCTTGATAAAGTGTTTGTGTTCATTGGTATCCTCATTTCTCTGATGTGATAGGGAGTGTGAACGTAAATTCACATCCGCATGTATGATTAACGGCGCTGATCTCACCGTTATGAGCAGCGATAATGGTTTTGCAGATGGAAAGCCCGATGCCCATGCCGCGATGTCCGTCAGAAGCGCTGTCCGGTGTGTAACTGGAACCGTCAAAAATAGTATCCAGCTTGTTTGGATCAATGCCTACACCGTAATCCTTGACATGAAAAACAACCTTTTTCTCATCGTTGGAAACCGTTAGCTCTACAGGAAGCTCGCTGCCGGAGTGTACGGCGGCGTTTTCCAAAAGATTAATAATTACCTGTTCAATCAGCATGGCATCCATAGGAACCATCAGGAAATCCTCCGGTACCTGCACTGTGACAGCAACGTCCGGAAGCCTTTTGCGGAATCTAAGGAGTGCTTCGGATACAACCTCTTCCACGGATTCAAGAGAGGTGGCAATTTTCATGGAATTCTGATTGATCCTGGTTACAGAAAGAAGGTTTTCTACCATATTGAGAAGCCAGTTGGAATCTTCCCGTATGTGCTCCACAAGGCGAAGCTTTTCCTGATCGGTCAGAGACTCTGAATTATCGATGTAGGTGGTACTGTTACCGATAATACCGGTAAGAGGGGTGCGAAGATCATGGGAAACGGAACGGAGAAGATTTGCCCGCATTTTTTCTTTTTCGGCATCCATAAGCAGCTTTTCTCTTTCTACAAGAGCATCGGCCTGTTCCTTAAGACGCGTGGTAAGGGCACTTACAATAATGGAAATAAGCAATGTAAAAAGAAAGGTTACCGGGTAGCCTGTCAGCGTAAAGTTCACCCGAAAGAAAGGGTATGTAAATAAATAGTTAATGGCTACAACACTGACAAGGGATGCAGCAACTCCATAAAAATATCCTTCGGTAAAACGGGCTGTCAATACCAAAGCAGTGATATACACCAGAGTAATATTGGCAGAGTTTTCAGGTACAACATGAAAAAAGCCAAACGCAATGGCTGTGGCAACGAGTAAAATGAGCAGTGTGAGCAGAGTATCCCGCAGAATTACACCGGATGACATTTTTCGTTTTTGAAAGCCTGATTTGTGCGCCATAATATAGAATCCCCTTTTGGGAATATTATACATTTTCACGGCAAAGAGAGCAATTATTTTCCGTTAAGATGATGTTAAAATATTTAGAAAAAATTTATAGTATTAGAGGAGCATATGTTTTATAATAGAAACGGTCTTATTGGAAAATTAAGATGCGGAAGGATGTAAATTGACGTGGAGAAAGTACAAGAGGAACAAAAGACAGAAACACTGGACAATCTACTGGGTGATAATGCAGGAAATATTATAGAAGAAGCAAAGCCGTATTTGGTACTGATGATGCAATATCGTTGTGCCATTATGGAGGTGGAGACTAAGCTTAAGGTGCTGGATGCAGAGTTCTCACAGGAATACAACAGAAATCCTTTTGAATCCATCAAGTCAAGGCTGAAATCTCCCGTAAGTATTTCGGATAAATTGAGGCGCAAGGGCTATGCAGTCACTGTGGAGAATATTGAGAAATATTTAAAGGATGTTGCCGGTGTGAGGGTGATCTGTTCCTTTCCGGATGATATTTATCGGCTGGCGGCGCTCTTGGAGAAGCAGGACGATATTATTCTGCTTGAGAAGAAGGACTATATCAAGAATCCTAAGCCAAACGGTTACCGCAGCCTTCATCTGATTCTGGATATTCCCATTTTTCTATCCAATGAAAAGAAGCATATGAAGGTAGAGGTACAGTTCAGAACGATCGCCATGGATTTCTGGGCAAGCCTGGAACACAAGCTGAAATACAAGAAAAATGTGGAAAATTCAGAAATAATCGTGGAGCAGCTTAAGAAATGTGCGGATTCGATTGAAAAGCTGGATTATCAGATGCAGGAGATCAGGGACGGAATTGACAGAGGCTAGGTAGATGATACGGCAGAATAGAAATTGTATTTGTTTTGGTACAAAAATTATCATTTTAGGTATTGCCTTTTAAATTTCATAAGATTATAATGAAGCCAAAATAACAAAGGCGTTATGTCCGATTCGGACATAGCGCCTTTGCCGTTTTATAGGAATTTCTGATTATGCGAAAGAGCGGGAGGAGAAGATATGAAAAATGTAGGTTATTATAACGGTGAAATTGGCGAAATTGAAAAGATGATGGTTCCCATGAATGATCGTGCCATGTACTTTGGAGATGGTGTTTATGATGCCACCTATGCGGCGAACCGCAAGATATTTGAGGCAGATGCGCACATAGAACGCTTTTTCAACAGCTTTCAGGCGCTGGAGATGCCTTTTAAAATGACAAGAGAAGAATTGAAGGCAGAGCTTCAGAAATGCGTAGACCTGATGGATTCTGACGGTGAGGTCATGGTTTACTGGCAATGTACCAGGGGAACCGGAATGCGCAATCACTTATTCCCGACAGATGGGAAGCCTGCAAACCTGTTGATCACGGTACGGGAGGTTCCGCTTGTAAATCTGACAAAGCCGATGAAGGTCATTTTAGTGGAGGATACCAGATTTTTGCACTGCAATATTAAGACCCTGAATTTGATCCCCAGTGTTATGGCTTATCAGCGCGCAAAGGAAGCAGGCTGTGAGGAAGCAATTTTCCACAGGGGGGAGCGTGTGACGGAGTGTGCACACAGCAATGTACATATTTTGAAAGACGGTGTGTTCCGCACTGCACCCACGGACAACCTGATCCTTCCCGGTATTACCAGAAAGCATCTCTTGAAAATCTGCGATAAGGCTGGAATTCCGTATGTGGAGGAAGCGTTTACAGTGGATGATTTATATACAGCAGATGAAATTATTATATCCAGTGCCGGTACACTGGGCGTCGGTGTCTGTGAACTTGAAGGGAAAAAGGTAGGAGGTAAGGATCCTGCATTGCTCCGTAAATTGCAGGAGGAGGCAGTGAAGGATTTCTATCAGGAAACAGGATACAGATTGTCTGTACTGGAACCCTAGTGAAGGAGGAAGGCTATGACAAGAGAAGAACTTGCCGAATGGAATGTAGGAACGAATCTGGATCAGTTGATGAACCTGGATCCCAGGGGCTATGGTGTTTGCCGGATCCTTTATGAAGGTGCAAGGGCATTTGCAGGAGAACCGGTTTCCATGCACAGTGCAAAGGCACTTACCCGGCTCCTTGTACCGGGAGACATTGTCTATATCATGACAGGATTTATACTCCGCCCGCATAAATGCCCGGAAACAGACGGTATTGTAGGGGCAATCCTGCTGGCAAGGGCCCTGATCAGAGCCTTTGATGTAAAACCGATATTAATCTGCCCGGAAGAAAATATGGTGGCAGTTAAAAATTGTGCACCTCTGGTGGGAATGCATCTGTATGAAGATCTTTCACTGGCGCTGGAATTGCCGGAGGCCTTTGGTATTTTCTCTTTTACAAAGAATTCGGATGAGGTAAAGGAGCAGGTACATAAGCTCTTTTCCTATGGGAAACCAAGAGCTCTGATTTCCACAGAGGCTCCCGGAGCAAATGAGAAGGGAGAATATCACAATGCGACAGGCCTCAATATGACAGAATTGGAAGCTAAGATGGATGGGCTGTTTGATGCTGCTTTAGAAAAGGGGATACCGACATTTGCAGTCGGCGATCTGGGGAATGAAATTGGCATGGGGGCGATTGGTTCTCATATTACCAGGTATATTCCTTATGCAGGTAAGGGAAAATGTAATTGTGAATGCAAGGGTGGAATCCTGGCAAGAACATCAGCGGATTACCTGATCACAGCTACTGTTTCCGATTGGGGTGTGTATGCGCTGATCAGTGCCATTGCTTATTTGAAAAAGGATATTGGTATCATGCATGATGCAGATATGGAAGAACGAGTTTTAAGGGAATGTGCACGGAGCGGCATGGTGGATATGACAGGCTCCCTTCTTCCCGGAATCGATGGGTTTGATGTGGCAATGAATTGTCATATTGTGACTATGATGAGAGAGACGACTGCATATGCAATTGAATATAATGTTCAAAAATGGTTTGAGGTTACACTGGAAAAGGGCTTTTTTCAGGAATGTGAACAGGAGGTGGCGGAGTGGAAGAAATCAGCATCTTAACAGCCGGGGATAGTGCCGTGACAGTGGAATTTGATCGAAAAATCAGTCCCGAGGTCAATCAAAAGGTAACGGCATTTGCAAAGGCTCTTGCAGAGAAAAAAGGAAAGGGTGTTCTGGAGCTTATTCCCACTTTTCGTTCTGTTACTGTTTTTTATGATCCTTTTCGTATTTCTTACGGTAAGTTGTGTGAACTTTTGCAGGGGATAATCGAAAACCTGGAGGTTACGGGAGAACAAAAAAAGCGTATTTTCTATATTCCGGTCTGCTATGAGGAGTCCTATGCCCCTGATATGCACACTGTTATGGAGCATACCGGGTTAAGCCGTCAGAGTATTATTGAATTACACAGTGGAAGAGACTATTTGATTTATATGCTCGGTTTCCTGCCGGGCTTTCCCTATTTAGGAGGAATGGATGAGCGACTGGCAACACCGAGGCTTTCCACTCCGCGTACAAGGATCGAGGCTGGCAGTGTAGGGATCGGGGGAAGTCAGACGGGGATTTATCCGCTGGATTCTCCGGGCGGCTGGCAGCTGATCGGAAAGACGCCGGTACGTCTTTACGATCAGCGACGGGAGGACCCGATCCTTTACCGGGCAGGAGACTATATCCGTTTTGTGCCTGTAAAGGAAAAGGAATACCAGGAAATTGATATGCACTGCAGAGCCGGCAATTATCATTGCCAGATTGCAGAAAGCTGAAGAAGGGGAGTCAAAATGGGCGGAATAAAAATTAGAAATGGCGGAGCCCTGACTACCATACAGGATCAGGGAAGATATGGTGCACAGGAAGCCGGTTTTGGTCCGTCCGGTGTGATGGACAGGAGAGCCTTCCGGATTGCAAATGCACTTTTGGGAAATAAAGAAACAGAGGCTATGCTGGAGGCAACTCTTTTGGGACCGGAAATAGAATTTACGGAGACAGACTGCTTTGTACTCACAGGCGCTGACATGGGAGCAACTCTGGACGGGGTGCCGGTAGCCGGATACCGGGTTTTTACGGCACAAAAGGGTAGTATTCTCAAACTTGGATTTGCCAAGGAAGGAGTGAGAGGTTACATTGCCTTTGCGGGAGGACTTAAGGTACCTGAGATAATGGGAAGTAAGTCTACCAGTCTGAAGGTGAAGCTGGGCGGCATGGAAGGCAGAAAGCTGGAAGCTGGTGATGAGATTCCATTTTTGAATCCAGTTGCAAAGCTGCGGCATTTAGAGAGAAGAAGTATATCTCATAGTGCTGAAAGCAGGAAGGAATGGAAAATAAGAGTTGTTCTGGGACTTCAAAAGGACTACTTTACCGACGAAGGAATAGAAGCTTTTTTCTCTACCCCGTATACGATTCTGCCGGAATCGGACAGAATGGGGTATCGACTGGAGGGGATTCCCGTCACCTGCAAGGAAACAGTGGATATCATATCGGATGCAACGGTTCCCGGTGCGATCCAGATTCCTGCCAGTGGGAAACCGATTATTCTGATGGCAGACAGGCAGACCACCGGGGGTTATGCAAAGCTTGGCGCAGTGATTACGGCAGATCTGTCGGTTCTTGCGCAGGCAGCACCGGGGAATAAGCTTTTGTTTGAGCAGGTGTCTGTGGAAGAGGCGCAGAAGGTACTGAAAACAGAAAGAGACGAACTTAAGAAGCTGGAGAGGAGAATGAACAGATGGCTGTAGGGAGGAAGGAAAATAAAAGTATCACAGCACAGGAATTGTCCGAGCAGGGAATTCTGGTGCCGACAGAGGTTCGGAAATTAATTCGGGAAGAAAAAATTACCGGTCCCACATCCGGCATGTGCCCGGGGTATGCGCAGGCTAACCTGGTAGTGCTTCCCAAGGAATATGCATATGATTTCCTTCTGTTTACGCAGAGAAATCCAAAGTCCTGCCCCATCCTGGAGGTTTCACAGGCAGGTGACCGCCTCCTGAGAAAAATCGCACCCGGAGCAGATATTGCCACAGAAATTCCCAGATACCGAATATATGAAAATGGTGTCATGACGGGAGAATATACCAATGTGGAAAGCTTCTGGCGGGAGGATCTGGTGAGTTTTCTGATTGGATGCAGTTTTTCCTTTGAGTCCGAACTCCTGGAGGCCGGAATTGAAGTAAGGCATATCAGTATGGGCTGCAATGTTCCCATGTACATAACAAATATAGAATGTGAACCGGCGGGAATCTTCAGTGGAAAGATGGTAGTGAGCATGCGGCCGATTCCTTATGGGCAGCTTGTGAAGGCGGTGACGGTTACAGAGCAGATGCCAAAGGTACACGGAACGCCGATTCACATCGGCGATCCGTCAGTGATCGGAATCAGGGATGTAAACAGACCGGACTTCGGGGATGCAGTTCCCATAAAGCCGGGGGAGGTTCCGGTGTTCTGGTGCTGCGGGGTAACACCGCAGTCTGTGGTTATGAATGTGAAACCTTCTTTTTGTATTACGCATGCACCGGGGCATATGCTGATCACAGATGTGAAAAATACAGAACTGAAATACTGAGAGTTGATTGAAGAAAATGAGGTTCGAAATCAGGAGGAAAAGGAAATGTATCGGGTAGATTTGAATTGTGATCTGGGAGAAAGCTTCGGCGCATACAGGATCGGCATGGATGAGCAGATTCTTCCGCTGATTTCTTCTGCAAATATTGCCTGTGGATTTCATGCAGCCGATCCTTTGGTAATGGAGCATACCACAGTTCTTGCAGCGGCAAACGGAATCGGTATGGGGGCACATCCCGGATTCCCGGATCTGCAGGGCTTTGGAAGAAGAGAAATGAAATTATCGCCTGCGGAAGTGAAAGCATTGATCGTATATCAGATCGGTGCTCTCTCAGCCTTTGTCAAGGCGGCAGGAGGGAGTCTGCAGCATGTAAAAGCCCACGGTGCTCTTTACAATATGGCAGGGAAGGATAAGGCACTTGCCGAAGCAATCTGTGAAGGCATCAGCGCGGTAGATGAAAATCTGATCGTGCTTGGACAAGCCGGAAGCCGGGTGGAAGAAGCGGCAAAGGAAAAGGGACTTCCCTTTGCGAGGGAGGTCTTTGCAGACAGAGCCTATGAGGAGGATGGCTCTCTGGTAGCAAGAAGTAAGTCAGGAGCCATGATCGAGGATGAGGAGGAAGCAGTAAACCGCGTCATCCGTATGATCAAGGAGGGGAAGGTGCGCACCGTCACCGGAAAAGAGATTTCCATACAGGCAGACAGCGTATGTGTTCATGGAGACGGAGAGAAGGCACTAAGGTTTGTGGAAAAGATCAGAAAAGCGTTGCTGGCAGAGGGGATTGCGATCAAGCCGCTCAGGGAGATGACGACTTGACAGGTGAATCCCTGCTATGATAGATTTATTCCATGAAAAAGGAAGAAAAAGATAATAATAAGGAAGAAAAACTGAATAGATCCAGGAGAAAACTGTTGGGAAAACATATTACCGAGAGCAAAAAGGTATTTGCTTTATATGCAATACTCAGACTTTTGGTGGTTGCTGTAATGATTGCTCAATTTTTTAACGGCAATTATGAGAATGTTTTCTTGTGTATTTTAACATTGATACTTTTTCTGATTCCCAGTTTTATTGAAATGAACTTTAAGGTTGATATCCCGGATGCCCTGGAGGCAATCGTACTGTTGTTCATATTTGCTGCGGAAATATTGGGAGAGATCAGTGCTTATTATATTACATTTCCCTATTGGGATACGATGCTGCATACATTGAATGGTTTTCTGGCAGCAGCAATCGGATTTTCCATGGTGGATCTGCTGAATCGGAATGAACGTTTTTCTTTTCAGCTTTCTCCGCTTTTTATGGCTGTTGTTGCATTTTGCTTTTCTATGACCATCGGTGTTGTATGGGAGTTTTTTGAATGTGGGATGGACTTATTCTTTGGATTGGATATGCAGAAGGATACCATTGTGCATAGCATTAATTCTGTCATGCTTGATCCACTTTCGGGGAATCATCCCACAGCAATTCATAATATTACAGATGTGACGGTAAACGGGCAGGAACTTGGACTTGGCGGTTATCTGGATATTGGTCTTCTGGATACCATGAAGGATCTGTTCGTCAATTTTATTGGTGCAGTTGTGTTTTCTGTTTTCGGTTATTTTTATGTGAAATATAAAGGAAAGGGCAGACTTGTTCCCAGTCTGATTCCCCAGGTGCTTTCAGAGCAGGATTTTGAGGAAAAGCTTCAGAAGGATGTGTCTGAGGAATGGAAAAAGGAAGTTCACCGAAAATTCTTTAACAGAAAAAAGTGAGGCTCCTATGCAGATAAGAAATGATTTTAATGCCTATTCCGGAACAGAATATCAGCAATCTCATACACATCACGTTACAGAGTGCCTCCATGAGGATAAAAAGAAGCAGCAGAGCGCTGCGGCAATGGGGACACGAAAGGATACCGGTCTGACGGCAGGTAGGGAAACGGTATCGGAGGAGATGACGGTAGATCGTAGGGAATCCGGGAATGTGAAGTCTTCCGGCAGAATCAAGACCGGCATGGGGCTGCTTAAAGATGCCTGGCAGGCTCTGGGAGAGGAAGGGCAGCAGGAGAAGGATAAAAGTAATCGCATTTCCGATGGCACAGGTATCTTGCACAGCGGTCTGAACGCAGTGGTCAGCGCCTGGAAACAAAGTTTTTCCAGCCATATTGTCAATAAATGGGAAGCGGTAAAGGAAAAGATCAGAGTTGGAATTCATTCTTCCTTGAAGCGTTTCCAAAAGGGCAAAGATGCATTTGCTGCTTTGACGGATACCGGAAGTCAGACTGCAGGCGGAAAGGGAATGGGCAGGCAGCAGACATTGGAGGATAAGCAGCGGGGCACCAGAGCACAGAAAGAGGAAATTCCGACGGCATACCGGTCAGATAGTCATCTGATGGACTCCTACAGTAAGACAGGTGAATATTGCAGGCTGAATGAGAATCTGACTTACCGGAAAAATCCACATGTAAATAGAAGCGAAAAACCCATAAAGGACAGTGAAGAAATGCTTGATAAAGGCTGATGGAAACGGTATACTTAAAGAAAATATATACTGTTTGGGAGAGGCTGCTTTATGGGCTACAATGCAATACCTTATGATAAGAGAATTAAAGAAAATATCAAAAACTATACCCTTTCAAACCTTTATGATACGGAAACAGTGAAACGGTATCTTCAAAATCTGGCGGAAATGCTGGAAATTAATATACTGCTGACAGACAGGCACGGAGAAAAGGAGATTGTAATCGGTGACAGTTTTCTTGGATTTCATCCCGATGTGGTAAATGATCCGGGACGGAAAATCCGGGTACAGAACCGTACAGTAGGACATTTGTACATAAAGGAGCTGGATGAGGGAAGAGACAAACATTTGATGAATGAAATGCTGGACGGTACGGTTGCACTGCTTTCCAAGCTTGGGGAAGAGGCTTATCTGCATCGTGAAGGCAGTATTTATCTGGAGGAACTGGAAAAGCAGCTGGAGGACAGGCAGTATAAGGTCATTCATAATGAAAGAGAAGATATTCTGACAGGTGTTTTTAATAAGATTTATTTTGAGGAAAAGATAAAGATCATTGACCGGTCTGAAGTAGTGCCGGTAGCTGTACTTAATATTAATATCAACGACTGGAAATTTGTCAATGATCATTTCGGAGAGGAAGAAAGTGACAGACTGATCAAAACGGTTGCTGAAATTCTGAAGGAGGAAGCAAAACCCTATTTTGTAATAGGAAGGATAGACGGAGATGTGTTTGGTGTCTTAGTTCCCATGGCGGAAGAGGGGGAAGCAGAGGAGTTTGCCTCAAAGGTTCAGGAGCGCTGTGACAATTATGAGGATACGATCCTGGCTCCCTCCGTAGCAGTCGGTATTGTATATAAAACAAATATTGAGGAAGCATTGGAGGATAAGCTTTCTGACGCGGAATACGAGATGTTTAATAATAAGTTTGAGATCAAGAATACGCCCGGATATCGGGAGCGGCTTGAAAAAGGAATTTAATTCACAATTGTGGATTTAGCAGTCAGAGACTGTTGCATAGATCGTTTCACACCTTACAGGGGATGTACACTTTTACTGAGGTGAAAACGATTTGTGCAACAGTCTTTTTATCGTTTTTTTTATAAAAATAAACAAATTATTAAATCGTTAGAATGAGGTAAAAATGAGATAATAAGAGATAAATAAAGAAAACAGAAGAAAACAAGAGATAATATAAAGAAATTCACTTGTGATAGCGGTTGCAAAGCAAGGCATATAAAATTAATATATGTTTTAGCAATTAGCACTCGATATTAATGAGTGCTAACAAAATATCAAAGTAAACAAATGATTTATAATAAAGGAGGCAACAAAAATGAAATTAGTACCATTAGCAGACAGAGTCGTATTAAAACAGCTGGTTGCAGAAGAAACCACCAAGTCAGGTATTGTGTTACCGGGACAGAACAAGGAAAAGCCCCAGCAGGCAGAGGTCATTGCAGTAGGCCCCGGCGGTGTGGTTGATGGCAAGGAAATTAAGATGGAAGTAAAGGTTGGAGATCAGGTAATCTATTCCAAGTATGCAGGGACAGATGTCAAGATTGAGGACGAAGAGTACATCATTGTAAAACAGAGCGATATTCTGGCAGTAATCCAATAATAAAGAAAATAATAAGGAGATGTTGAACAATGGCAAAGGAAATTAAATATGGGGCAGAAGCCCGCGCAGCACTGGAATCAGGTGTAAATCAGTTAGCAGATACAGTAAGGGTAACCTTAGGACCTAAGGGAAGAAATGTAGTTCTGGATAAATCCTTCGGAGCACCTCTTATCACAAACGATGGTGTTACTATTGCAAAGGAAATTGAACTGGAAGATGCTTTCGAGAATATGGGAGCACAGCTGGTTAAGGAAGTGGCAACCAAGACAAATGATGTGGCAGGTGACGGAACTACAACAGCTACCGTACTTGCACAGGCTATGGTAAATGCCGGAATGAAGAACCTGGCAGCAGGCGCAAACCCGATTATCTTGAGAAAAGGTATGAAGAAGGCAACTGACAAGGCAGTGGAAGCGATTGCTAAGATGAGCTCCAAGGTAAATGGAAAAGAACATATTGCAAGGGTAGCTGCTATCTCTGCAGGAGATGAAGAGGTTGGTAAGCTGGTTGCAGATGCAATGGAAAAAGTATCCGGCGACGGTGTTATCACCATTGAAGAGAGCAAGACTATGCTGACAGAGCTTGATCTGGTAGAAGGTATGCAGTTTGACAGAGGTTATATTTCAGCATACATGGCTACCGACATGGATAAGATGGAAGCAGTTCTTGACAATCCTTACATCCTGATTACAGACAAGAAGATTTCTAATATTCAGGAAATCCTGCCGCTGTTAGAGCAGATCGTTCAGTCCGGAGCTAAGCTGCTGATCATTGCAGAGGATGTTGAAGGTGAAGCCCTCACAACCTTGATCGTCAATAAGCTCCGCGGAACCTTTAATGTAGTAGCTGTTAAGGCTCCCGGCTATGGTGACAGAAGAAAAGCAATGCTTGAGGACATCGCAATCCTTACAGGTGGTCAGGTAATCAGCGAAGAACTTGGTCTTGATCTGAAGGAAACCACAATGGATCAGCTCGGCCGTGCAAAATCTGTTAAGGTGCAGAAGGAAAACACAGTCATCGTTGATGGTGAAGGCGATAAGGCAGCAATTGCAGCAAGAATTAACCAGATCAAAGGTCAGATCGAAGAGACAACTTCTGATTTCGATAAAGAAAAATTACAGGAAAGACTTGCAAAGCTTGCAGGCGGTGTAGCTGTTATCCGTGTAGGTGCTGCTACTGAGACAGAAATGAAGGAAGCAAAGCTTCGTCTGGAGGACGCACTGGCAGCTACCAGAGCAGCTGTAGAAGAAGGCATCATCTGTGGTGGTGGTTCTGCATATATCCATGCATCCAAGGAGGTTGCAAAGCTTGCTGATTCTCTGGAGGGTGATGAGAAGACCGGTGCACAGATTGTTCTTAAAGCATTGGAAGCACCTCTGTTCCACATTGCTGCAAATGCAGGTCTGGAAGGAAGCGTTATCATCAACAAGGTAAGAGAATCCGAGGTTGGCGTCGGCTTCGATGCTTTGAAGGAAGAGTATGTTGATATGGTTAAGGCAGGTATCCTTGATCCTGCTAAGGTTACAAGAAGTGCTCTGCAGAATGCAACAAGTGTTGCCTCTACATTGCTTACAACCGAATCCGTTGTTGCAAACATCAAGGAAGAAACTCCCGCAATGCCCGCAAACGGCGGCATGGGCGGAATGATGTAACCCATCGGAAGAAAATCAAGCGCGGCCCCTATTAGGGGCCGCATTTGATTTTACCGATGGGTTAACGATAAGCGCGTAGCGCTTAGAGTTTATTAATGAGCGTGCGCTGTAAGCGGTAGCCTGTGAATTTCATTTTATGAAATTTACAGGCTAAGCATCGACGGAACTTAAAATGTCAATAGCTTGCGAAAAAGCTATTGACATTTCTTTTTTATTATAGTATATTGAACCAGACAAATAGTTTGAGTATCAAAATATTTGAGTTTCAAAAGGTTTGAAACTCAAAACAATAAAAAGAAAAGAGAGGATAAAAGCATGTTAGAAAGAGTAAAAGAAATCATCGAAGAGCAGTTAAATCTGGACAATGTAGAAATCACAGAGGAAACACGTTTTAAAGAGGACCTGGATGTAGACTCCCTCGATTTATTTGAACTGGTAATGTCCTTTGAGGAGGAGTACGGTGTGGAGATCCCTTCTGAAGAATTGGAAAGTCTTACCACAGTCGGAGCAGTTATCAAATATTTGCAGGATAAGGGTGTAGAAGCCTAAAGGAAATCAATATGAAAACAAGGATCACAGAGCTTTTAAACATTGAATATCCCATTATCCAGGGCGGTATGGCATGGGTTGCGGAGCACAATCTTGCCGCAGCCGTATCGAATGCCGGAGGACTCGGACTGATCGGGGCAGCATCTGCACCGGCAGAGGTCGTAAGAGAAGAAATCCGTAAGTGCAGGGAACTGACGGATAAGCCCTTTGGCGTCAACGTTATGCTGTTAAATCCAAACGCACAGGAAGTTGCACAGGTCATTGTGGAGGAAGGCGTTAAGGTTGTTACCACAGGAGCAGGGAATCCTGCGAAGTTCATGGAACTTTGGAAAAATGCCGGAGTAAAGGTGATTCCTGTCGTGGCCAGTGTTGCCATGGCCAAGCTCATGGAGCGTACCGGAGCAGATGCAGTGGTGGCGGAGGGCATGGAAAGTGGTGGACACATCGGTTCTACCACGACGATGGCGCTTGTGCCCCAGGTGGTAGATGCAGTCAGTGTGCCTGTCATTGCAGCAGGTGGAATCGGAGATGGAAGAGGCTTTGCGGCTTCCATTATGCTGGGCGCGGAGGCTGTACAGATTGGAACCAGATTTGTGGTTGCCAGGGAATCCATTGTTCATGCCAATTATAAGCAGCAGGTAGTGAAGGCGAAGGACATTGATTCTACTGTAACGGGCATGTCTACCGGTCATCCGGTTCGCTCACTCAGAAATAAGATGACGAAAGAATATCTGAAGCTGGAAAAGGAAGGGGCTGATTTTATGGAGCTTGAAAAATTAACCCTTGGCTCCCTTCGAAAGGCTGTCATTGAAGGTGATGTTGTGAACGGAACCCTGATGGCAGGGCAGATAGCAGGATTGATCAAAGAGGAACAAACCTGTAATGAGATTATACAGGATATCATGAAGCAGGCGAAAGCACTGTTACAGAGATAAATGGAGAAAAGAGTATGAAAACAGCATTTGTTTTTCCCGGACAGGGTGCCCAGTATTGCGGAATGGGTAAGGATTTTTATGATACCTGCCGGGAGGCGAAGGAAATATTTGAGCTGGCAGGCTCCGTAACCGGACTTGATATGAAAGCATTGGCTTTTGAGGAGAACGAACAGCTGAATGTAACGGAATATACCCAGATCGCAATGCTTGCAACGGAGGTGGCAATCTGGAAGGTGCTTGATGGAAAAGGAATCAAAGCTGATGTGTGCGCAGGCTTGAGCTTGGGAGAGTATGGCGCGCTTGCAGTCAGTGAGGTCATGGAGCTTAAGGATCTGTTCCGAATAATCAGAAAACGCGGTATTTACATGCAGGAAGCGTATCCCACAGGTGGCGCCATGATGGCAGTACTTGGAATGGAAGCCATGCAGGTGGAAGAAATCTGTGAGGCTACAGAAGGAATTGTTTCCATTGCCAACTATAACTGTCCGGGACAGATTGTGATTACAGGGCAGGAGCAGGCCGTACAAAGTGCAGCAGAAAAGCTGACACAGGCCGGTGCAAAGCGATGCGTTCCGCTTAAGGTCAGCGGACCATTCCATTCCAGCCTTTTGCAGGGAGCCGGAGAAAAGCTTTTTGAGGAACTTGCCCCGATTGCAATTCGCAAACCTGTGATCCCTTATCTGAGTAATGTGACTGCAGATTACGTGACGGAGGCAGAGCCGATCAAAGAGTTGCTGAAGAAACAGGTTTCCAGCTCCGTGCGATTCCAGCAGAGCGTAGAGCGGATGATTCATGATGGCGTGGATACCTTCATTGAGATAGGACCGGGGAAGACCTTGAGCAGCTTTATCCGCAAGGTGAGCAGAGAAGTAAAGGTTTACAATATCGATAAGCTTGAGGATCTGGACCGTGTAGTGGAGGAAATTTCATGTTAGAGGGAAAAATAGCGCTGGTGACAGGTGCCAGCAGAGGAATCGGCAGGGAAATTGCATTGACTTTGGCAAAGAACGGCGCTTTTGTGATCGTAAATTATAACGGTTCCGCGCAGCGTGCCGAGGAGGTCGTGAAGGCAATCCGTGAGGCAGGCGGTGACGGAGTGGCGATGCAATGCAATGTTTCTGATTTTTCAGAAAGTGAAAAGCTGGTAAAGAATGTGATCGCACAGTACGGCAGAGTAGATATTCTGGTAAACAATGCGGGAATTACCAGAGACAATCTGATCATGCGGATGACGGAAGCGGATTATGATGCTGTCATGGATACCAATTTAAAGGGTGCTTTCAATATGATTCGTCATCTTTCCCGCTTTTTCTTAAAACAAAGAAGTGGAAAGATCATTAATATTTCCTCAGTGAGCGGTATTATGGGAAATGCAGGTCAGGCAAACTATTCCGCATCCAAAGCCGGACTGATCGGCCTTACCAAGAGTCTGGCAAGGGAACTGGCAAGTCGGAATGTGTGTGTGAATGCCATTGCGCCCGGTCTGATTGAAACGGAGATGACGGATGCGCTTTCCGATGAGGCTAAGGAGAATTTGAAGAGCCTAGTTCCTCTCGGAAGAATGGGCAGACCTCAGGATGTGGCAAATATGGTGTTATTTTTGGCAGGAGACAATGCGGATTACATTACCGGGCAGGTACTGCATGTGGATGGCGGCATGGTAATGTGATGCGAGATAGGATGGGAGTGGCTAAATGAAAAGAAGAGTCGTTGTAACAGGTATGGGAGCGATTACCCCAATCGGAAACAGTGTGGAAGCATTCTGGAAAAGTGTGAAGGAAGAAAAGATCGGTTTTGCACCGATCACCTATTTTGATACGACAGAATATCGCTGTAAGCTTGCTGCACAGGTGAAGGACTTTGAACCGGCAGACTATATGGATAAAAAGGCTGCCAGAAGAATGGAGCAGTTTTGTCAGTTTGCGGTAGCGGCAACCGGAGAAGCGATCAGGGATGCCGGTCTTTTGATGGAAGAGGAAGATCCCTATATGGTTGGTTGCAGTGTGGGCAGCGGTATCGGAAGCCTGCAGGCAATGGAGCGGGAGTATGACCGGTTAAAGGAGAAGGGACCCGGAAGAGTGGGACCTATGCTTGTGCCGCTTATGATCTCCAACATGGCAGCAGGAAATGTCAGCATTGCCTACGGGTTAAAAGGAAAAAATATCAATGTGGTAACTGCCTGTGCAACAGGAACCAATTCTATCGGAGAAGCTTACCGTACCATCCAGTATGGGGATGCGGACGTAATGATTGCAGGAGGAACCGAGAGCTCCATCACCCCGATCGGTGTTGCAGGCTTTTCTGCATTGACAGCACTTTCAAGCTGTGAAGATCCCACGCGCTGTTCCATCCCTTTTGACAAGGACAGAAGCGGTTTTGTCATGGGAGAGGGCGCCGGAATTGTGATACTTGAGGAGTTAGAACATGCCAGAAAGCGTGGCGCAAAGATTTATGCAGAGGTAGTAGGATATGGCTGCTCAGCGGATGCCTTTCATATTACTTCCCCGGCGGAGGACGGAAGCGGTGCTGCAAGAGCCATGAGCAATGCCATTGCGGATGCAGGATTAAAGCCGTCAGACATTACCTATATTAATGCCCACGGAACCAGCACGCATCACAATGACTTGTTTGAAACAAGGGCAATCAAGCTTACCTTTGGTGAGTATGCAAAGAAACTGAAAATCAATTCCACCAAGTCCATGGTAGGACATTTGCTTGGAGCAGCGGGAGCAGTGGAGTTCCTGACCTGTGTCAAGGAAGTGGAGGAAGGATTTATTCATAAGACGGTTGGCCTTAAGGAGCCCGGAGAAGAGCTTGACCTGAACTATTGTATGGAAAGCTATACGGAAGAGGTGCCGTATGCACTGAGTAATTCCCTCGGATTCGGCGGTCACAATGCCAGCATATTGGTTAAGAGATTTGAAGCTTAGAAAGGAAGATGGAAATGTCCGTATATACCACAAAGGAAATCATGGAGATTATCCCTCACAGACAGCCGTTTCTGCTGATTGATACCATTGAAGAACTGGAGCCGGGTGTAAGAGCTGTGGGAAAGAAATGTGTCAGCTTTAATGAACCCTATTTTGGGGGACATTTCCCGGGAAATCCTGTAATGCCGGGGGTGCTGATTATCGAGGCGCTGGCTCAGGTTGGCGCGGTCGCTATTCTGGGACTTGAGGAAAACAAAGGAAAAACAGCTTATTTTGCAGGGATTGATAAAGCACGGTTTAAGCAGAAGGTTCTGCCCGGTGATGTACTGATGCTGGAGACCAAAATTGTGAAATGCAAGGGACCAATCGGCGTGGGAGAAGCAGTTGCTACCGTAAACGGGAAGGTGGCAGCAAAGGCTGAGCTTACCTTTGCAATCGGTGATTAGTAAGGAGTAATGTCGATGGATAGCGAATTTGAAATTAAATGTCCGAAGTGCAAAAAGATGGTAAACCGTGACAGGGTTGTAAAGAAGAAATATGTCTGCTATGAATGCGGCGCATACTTCAGGGTAAAGACAACCAACCGGATTCGTATGGTGGCAGATCTGAAATCCTTTACACCCTGGTTTGAGGATATGCCGGTGAGCAACCCCTTAAATTATGAGGGGTACGAAGAAAAACTGGCAGAAACAAGGGAAAAGACCGGAGCTGATGAGGCCGTAACGGTAGGACAGTGCAAGGTGTTCGGTGAGGATGCGGTGCTTGGTATCTGTGAGACCCGTTTTATGATGGGAAGCATGGGACATGTGGTGGGGGAAAAGATTACCCGTGCCATTGAGAAAGCAACCGAATTGAAACTTCCGGTATTTTTGTTCTGCTGTTCCGGTGGCGCCAGAATGCAGGAGGGCATTATTTCTCTGATGCAGATGGCCAAGACTTCAGCGGCTATCAAGAAGCATGGAGAGGCAGGACTTTTGTACTGTACGATCCTGACTGATCCTACTACCGGCGGTGTGACAGCAAGCTTTGCCATGTTAGGCGATGTCATAATGGCAGAGCCAGGAGCATTGATTGGTTTTGCCGGCCCCAGGGTGATCAAGCAGACCATCGGACAGGAACTGCCGGAGGGCTTTCAGACAGCAGAATTTCTGCTGGAGCATGGCTTTATTGACGGAATCGTCCGGCGCGAAAATTTGAAAAAGACCATTTATTTTTTGATCAAAACTCATCAATGCAGGGAAGGAAGCTATGCGGAATTTAGAAAGGACGCCGAGATCCATTTTGAATTAAATGAGATTCTCAAGGAGCGCTCCTGGCTGACGCTTCCCAGGACTGCATGGGAGAAGGTGAAGGCAGTGCGCCAGGTAGAACGGCCTGCTGCAACCGACTATATGGAATACATTTTTGATACCTTTGTGGAGGCTCACGGAGATCGGTATTTCCAGGATGATGCAGCAATCGTGGGTGGCGTGGCATTCCTTGGCGGGCAGCCTGTGACTGTGATCGCAGATGTAAAGGGTAAGGATATGAAGGAGTGCCAGAAGCGCAACTTTGGTATGCCTATGCCGGAGGGATACCGCAAGGCACTGCGGCTGATGAAGCAGGCAGAGAAATTCAACCGTCCCATTATCAGCTTTGTCAATACGCCGGGAGCTTTCTGCGGAATTGAAGCGGAGGAACGGGGACAGGGAGAGGCAATTGCCAGAAATCTGCTTGAAATGTCTGCGCTAAAGGTACCGGTGCTCTGTATCCTGATCGGGGAAGGCGGAAGTGGTGGCGCACTTGCCACTGCTGTCGGAAATGAAGTGTGGATGATGGAAAATGCAACCTATTCCATCCTTTCTCCGGAAGGCTTTGCCTCTATTTTATGGAAAGATTCCAATAAGGCACAGGAAGCCAGTGAAGTCATGAACATCACCGCACAGGACTTAAAGAGACTGGGCGTCATTGAGGAAATTGTACCGGAATTCGGCGGAGCAGATAAAAAGTCCGTGGAAGCAATCGGAGAATATATGAAGGAGCATATCAAGCTGTTCCTTGAAAAATATCAGGGTATCACCGGAGAGGAGATTGCGGAGCAGCGCTATCAGAGATTCCGCAACTTCTAAAAGGAAGTAAAAATGCAGAAAAAACAGTTAGTGATCGGTGATTTGTGTGCAAAGGTTCCCGTGATCCAGGGAGGTATGGGAGTCGGTGTAAGCCTCTCAGGTCTTGCGGGAGCAGTGGCAAAGGCCGGCGGGATCGGGATTATTTCCACTGCCCAGATCGGCTATCGGGAGCCGGATTTTGCCGTGAATCCCATAGCATGTAATTTAGGAGCAATTGAAAAAGAAATACAAAAGGCAAGAGAGCTTGCAGGTGGCGGCATCATCGGTGTAAATATCATGGTGGCGACCAGACAATATGAGGATTATGTAAAGGCGGCTGTGGCAGCAGGGGCGGATTGCATCATTTCAGGAGCAGGGCTCCCACTTACCTTGCCGGAGCTTACAAAAGACTCGGATACGAAGATCGCACCGATTGTTTCCAGTGTAAAATCCCTGTCTGTTATCTCCAGATACTGGATGAAGAAATATCAGAGAAAACCGGATTTTGTTGTCGTAGAGGGTCCTCTTGCAGGGGGGCATCTTGGCTTTACGAGAGAGGAACTTGAACAGCTGACGCCGCAGACCTATGATCGTGAGATCCGGGCGATCATCTGTATGGCACAGGAGATGAATGTGCCGGTGATCGTGGCCGGCGGTGTATATACGAGGCAGGACATGGAGCACTACCTGGAAATGGGCGCAAGCGGTGTACAGATGGCGACCCGCTTTGTGACAACGAAGGAGTGCGATGCCAGCGACGCCTATAAGCAGGCTTATATCGCAGCCGGAAGGGAAGATATCGTGATCGTGAAAAGTCCGGTAGGAATGCCGGGCAGGGCGATCCATAATGCATTCCTTGACAGGGTTGCGGCAGGCGAACGCTTTATGAGGGGCTGCAGGCAATGTATTAAGACCTGCAACCCGGCAACTTCGCCCTACTGCATTACGGAAGCACTGATCAATGCGGTAGAGGGAAGACTGGAGGAAGGATTGATCTTCTGCGGAAGCAATGCATACCGGGCGGATAAAATAGAGACGGTGGCAGAGATTATGGAGGAATTTACCTTATGATGATGAGAATTACCGGTACCGGAAGTGCTCTTCCCAGGGAAACCGTAGATAACAATCAAATAGCGGAATGGGTGGAAACCTCGGATGAATGGATCCGGGAGAGAACCGGTATCGGAAGTCGCAGAATTTCTACCGGGGAAACGGTTGTTTCCCTTGCGGCACAGGCCTGTGAAAAAGCACTGCAGCAGGCGGGAAAGGATCCGCTTGAGGTAGATATGATCCTGCTTGCCACCTGTTCACCGGAATATCTGCTTCCCTGCTGTGCATGTCAGGTACAGGCACAGATCGGTGCTGCCAATGCGGTTGCGTTTGATATCAATGCAGCCTGTGCAGGATTTCTCTTTGGCCTTAATACGGCATATGCATATCTGCAGACCGGAATGTATAAAACGATTCTGGTGGTGGGAAGCGAAGTGCTATCCAAACTGGTTGACTGGAAGGACCGCTCCAGTTGTATCCTCTTTGGAGACGGTGCAGGAGCAGCCCTTGTGGAGGCGGCAGGAGAGCAGGAGCAGCCCTGTGGTCTGATTGCCGGTGTACAGGGCTGCGACGGTGTGAAGGGAATGGTATTAAAGTGCAGGGAACGTGCGCTGCAAAATCCCCTTTTCCGGGAAGAATTTCAGGACGGGGAAAATCTGTATGTACAGATGGATGGCCGGGAGGTCTACCGTTTTGCAACCCGCCAGGTGGCTGACTGTATCCAGGAGGCTCTGGAAAAAGCGAAGCTGTCAGTGGAGGATATCGATCTGTTTGTACTTCATCAGGCAAATGTACGTATCATCGAAGCAGTAGCAAAAAGGCTTCATGCGGATATGCAGAGGTTCCCCATGAATCTGGAGCAGGTGGGAAATATCTCTTCAGCGACCATTCCGGTATTGTTGGACGAACTGAATCGTCAGGGGAAACTGCATCGGGGAGATAAAATTGTTTTGTCCGGCTTTGGCGCAGGACTTACCTACGGTGCTTGCATATTTGTGTGGTAGGTGTATAATAAAAGCGCTGAAAGAGGAATTGTATGGAAATTGAGGGAGACATGGAAAAGAGTACGAACCGGATTCTGAATGAATTGTTGGTCAATCTGTTCAACAATGTGATGGACACGGAAGCTGAGGCCGTCATAACAGAGGAATTCAAGGACATTACAAATAATGATATGCATATCATGGAGGCGATCGGAATCGAGGAGCCAAGGAGCATGTCGGTTATTGCAAAGAGATTAAAGGTAACTGTGGGTACGCTGACAACCAATATGAACAGTCTGGAGGATAAAGGCTATATTATCCGTCAGAGGAGCACGGTGGATAAAAGAGTTGTGCTGGTCGTGCTGACTGAGAAAGGCAGAAAAGCCTTTTTCCATCATAGGGATTTTCACAGACATATGATTCGGGCAATCGTGAAGGATCTAAAGGAAGATGAGATGCAGGTGCTGATCCGCTGTCTGGAGAATCTGAACCATTTTTTTGAACAGGAATAGAAGAATAGGGAAGTGCTGCCGGAAGCGGGAGCACTCTTTCTTTTCCAGAAAGTTCTTGGTAATTGCTAACGCGGTACGTTGACGAACCTTATAAAAAAATATATAATTGTTTCATATATGCAAAAAAGTATCGGGGAATGCATCTAAAGGGTGTGACTTTATGACAGAAGAAAAAGAAAACAAACAGGTCAAAAATGAAGTAGTGTTTGATGATGGCAGGATCGAGGCCATTCAGGAATTTCAAAGTCCCGAACAGCTCTATCGGGATTTAATTTTTCGTGTCCGGAAATATCACCCTTCCGATGACATTTCTTTGATCGAGAAGGCTTATCATACTGCATTTAAAGCACATGAGGATCAGGTACGAAAATCCGGAGAGCCCTATATTATCCACCCCTTGTGCGTGGCCATCATCCTTGCAGATCTGGAGATGGATAAAGAAACCATTGCAGCGGGACTGCTGCATGATGTGGTGGAGGATACGATTCTGACCTCTGAGGAGATCGAGCAGCAGTTCGGAGCGGATGTTGCCCTTCTTGTGGATGGTGTTACCAAGCTGCAGCATCTGCATCTTTCCGGAGATCAGGGCGATAAGACACCGGACCGGTTGGAGATGCAGGCAGAAAATCTTCGAAAAATGTTCCTTGCTATGGCGAAGGATATCAGAGTAATCATTATCAAGCTGGCAGACAGGCTTCACAATATGCGTACGCTAAAGTACCAGAAACCGGAAAGCCAGCAGAGAATCGCAAGGGAAACCATGGAGATCTATGCGCCCATTGCACAGCGTCTGGGTATTTCCAAGATCAAGGTGGAACTGGACGATCTTTCTTTGAAATATCTGGAGCCGGAAGCATATTATGATCTGGTAGATAAGATCGCGGTGCGTAAGAGTGTCCGTGAAAAATATATTCAGAATATTGTGGATGAGGTCAGTGAGCATATTAAAAATGCCGGGATCAAGGCACAGATTGACGGTCGTGTAAAGCATTTCTTCAGTATTTATAAAAAGATGAAGAACCAGAATAAGACCATAGATCAGATTTATGATTTGTTTGCAGTTCGTATTATTGTAGACAGTGTGAAGGATTGCTATGCGGCACTTGGCGTGATTCATGAAATGTATAAGCCGATCCCGGGACGTTTTAAGGATTACATCGCCATGCCTAAGGCAAATATGTATCAGTCCCTGCACACTACCCTGATCGGCAGCAGCGGCCAGCCCTTCGAGATCCAGATTCGTACCTATGAGATGCACAAGGCGGCAGAGTATGGTATTGCGGCACACTGGAAATATAAGGAGGCTTCCGACGGAAAGAAGGTAGAAAATTCCGAGGAGGAAAAGCTTGCCTGGCTGCGCCAGATTCTGGAATGGCAGCGTGATATGTCCGATAACAAGGAATTCATGAATCTCCTTAAGAGTGATCTGGATCTGTTTTCTGATAGTGTATATTGCTTTACCCCTACCGGAGAGGTCAAGAATCTTCCTGCTGGCTCTACGCCGATAGACTTTGCCTACAGTATCCACAGTGCAGTGGGGAATAAGATGATCGGCGCCAGGGTGAATGGTAAGCTGGTAACCATTGATTATGAGATCAAGAACGGTGACCGGATTGAGATCATGACCTCCCAGAACTCAAAGGGACCGAGCAGAGACTGGTTGAATGTGGTCAAGAGCACTCAGGCGAAAAATAAGATCAATCAATGGTTTAAAAATGAATTTAAAGAAGAAAATATTGTTAAAGGAAAAGATTTACTGAATCTTTACTGCAGGGCAAAGGGAATCAATATTACTGAAGTTATGAAGCCGGAGTACATGGATGTGATTATGCATAAATACGGCTTTCGGGACTGGGATTCCGTCTATGCAGCGGTGGGCCATGGTGGCCTTAAGGAAGGCCAGATTGTCAATAAGATGCTGGAACTCTATGAGAAGGATCACAAGAAAGAATTGTCCAACGAAGAGGTTCTGGCAGCGGTGGCCGAGAATGAGCAGACAAAGAAGCCGGTTCAGATCAAATCAAAGAGTGGCATTGTAGTGAAGGGCATCCACGATCTGGCAGTGCGTTTTTCCAAATGCTGTTCCCCTGTGCCGGGAGATGAGATTGTGGGTTTTGTTACCAGAGGCCGTGGAGTGTCTATTCACAGAACGGATTGCATCAACGTGCTGAACCTTCCTGAAATGGAACGTGACCGTCTGATTGATGCGGAATGGGAGGGTACGCCTGATGCGGTTTCAGATGAAAAGTATCTGGCAGAGATTAAGATTTATGCCAATAATCGTAATGGGCTTCTGGCTGATATTTCCCGGGCTCTTACAGAGAAGAATATTGATATCATGTCCATGAACACCAGAACCAACAAGCAGGGTCTGGCAACCATGGCAACCTCCTTTGAGATCAGCAACAGGGAGGAACTGAACCGTATCATTGATAAGATCAGATCCATTGACAGTGTCATTGATATTGAAAGAACCACAGGCTGATGTGTTGACAGGAAGGAAATATAGGATAATGGCAAATTTGAAAATCGGCAGAATTGTGATGGGTATGTGCCAGACCAATTGTTACTTTGTCTATCCGGAGGGAAAAAGCGAGGTAATTCTTTTTGATCCGGCAGACAGGGGAGATTATATTTATCATAGTTTAAAGGATAAAGGCTTTACGGTGGCAGCGATTCTTTTGACGCATGGGCATTTTGACCACATCTGGGGACTGGAGGAACTTAAGGAGCTTTCCGGTGCCAAGGTCTATGCCTATGAGGAGGAAAAAGAGGTTTGTGAGAATGCATCCGTAAATGTTTCAAAGGGCGCAGGAAGACCCTGCGAGATTACGGCAGACGAATATGTAAAGGATGGCGCGACGATCAGCGTAGCAGGCATGAGCTGTCAGCTGATTGCCACACCCGGACATACCAAGGGAAGCTGCTGTTATTATTTTGAGGAAGAGGGAATCCTCATCAGCGGAGATACGCTGTTTCAGGAATCGGTGGGAAGAACGGATTTACCTACAGGCAGTATGAGTGCCTTGGTACGTTCCGTGAAGGAAAAGCTGATGGTGCTGCCGGCGGATGTGAAGGTTTATCCGGGACACGGAGAATCCACCACGATCGGATATGAAAAGGAGTACAATCCTTTTTTGTCATAACCGAATCGGCCAAATGAAAAATTACGATTGATTGGAGAGTATAGATGAAGAACAAGCTATTGAAAATAGTGCTTATGGGAATGATGCTGTCCCTTGTTTTTACCGGATGCGGGAAAGGGGAGAAGGAATCGGAACCGGAGCAGGAACTGGTGGTCGAAAAACTTGAACTGGAGGGGGAAGGAGAGGCATCACCTTCACCGGAAGCTACACCGGAGACATCCGGAGTGATCGGGGAGAGAGAGGTAGTGGACGGAAAGATGCAGAGCTACCTGACCGGTGAGTGGAAGGATGAAGGAGTAGTGACGAGACGTCCCATTGCGGTCATGATTCCCAATAATACACCGGCGATGCCGCAGTATGGACTTTCCAAGGCAAGCATTATTTATGAAGCACCGGTGGAAGGACGTATCACCAGGCTGATGGCAGTGTTTGAGGATTTTGATGATCTTGAGAGAATCGGTCCCGTCAGAAGCAGCCGTGACTATTTTGTCTATGTGGCCATGGGATATGAGGCAATTTATTGTAACTGGGGACTGGCCAGGCCTTACGTGGAAGAGCTGATCAACCGTGATACGGTTCAGAATATCAGTGCTGCTGTCGAGGGCATTTATAATCCGGCACATGAGGCATTTGACAGAGTGAGCAGACCCGGATATGCCACAGAATTTACAGGATATCTATTTATCGATGGGATGCTGAAGGCAGCAGACAGACTGGGTTATGACTGGGAGTATGATGATTCCTATGTACCGCCTTTTACCTTTGCAGCCGAGGGCGTGCGTGCAGAGGATAATTATAAGGAGGCAGAAAGTGCACTTACCATTTATCCCGGCGGTACGGAAGGAAATAAGGGTGGCTATGGCGCATATAATCCTTATTTTGAGTACAATGAAACGGATCAGCTTTACTACAGATTCCAGGAAGGCGAGAAGCAGATCGATGAACTGGATGGAAGCCAGTATGCAGTGTCTAATGTCGTATTGCAGTATTGCCACGGTGAAGTCCGGGACGATCACGACTATCTGGCATTTGGCGTTCATGGAGAAGGCGATGCCATCGTCTTTACCGGTGGTAAGGTGATCAAGGGAACCTGGAAAAGATATGACGGAGATGCAACTCCCGCTAAATTCTATGATGAAAATGGAGAGGAAATCATTTTCAATCAGGGGAAAACATGGATCTGCAATATCTGGGAGGAGTATGGAGAGTTTGTGGAATATAAATAAGAAGAAAGAAACGTAAGTAGTAGATTGGACACCCGTGGTTTACAACCACGGGTGTTTTGTGTATAATAGCATCAATGGCAATTTTATGTATATTTGCGGAATTGCCTGTGAACCTTGATAACAGAATAGGCAAGGTAATTGTCATTGTTTCCCTTTTCTAGCGCCATGACCTTCCAAACAACGACTGTGAAGACTAAGGCAGCTATTGGAAGGTTGACGAGGAAAAGAGTTATCGAAAATTCGGCGGATGCTCTTTCGTACCGTCTCCGGTGCGAGATATACCGGCAAATATGCGGGTAACTGCAAAACAAATACGGTATAGCGGAGATATATGCTGTCATGAGAGCGTTTCAAGCAGCATATCGTAAAGATACAGACCTAACAAGAATAACAATGCGCCTGATGAGAAAACAGAGCGCAGAAAATAATATGGAAAGATGAGGGAAACAATTTATGTGTGGAATTATTGGATATACAGGTAAAGAAGATGCAAGAGAGATCATGCTCGATGCATTGGAGCTTTTGGAATACAGAGGATACGACAGTGCCGGTATTGCGCTTTTAAATGAGAATGGAACACAGATCGTAAAGCGTGCGGGAAGAGTTAAGGATTTACGAAATCTGTGTAAGGAGAAAAAGCCGGTGGGATGCTGCGGAATCGGTCATACCAGATGGGCAACGCATGGAGGTGTATGCGATGAGAATGCCCATCCGCACAGATTCGGCAGGATCACACTGATACACAACGGTATTATTGAAAACTACAGGGAACTGACGGAAAAATATGCCCTGGAAGGAAAGCTGAAATCCGAAACTGACAGCGAAGTGGTAGCGGCAGTGCTTGAGCATTTTTATGAAGGAGATCCCTATTCGGCAATTCGCAAGACAGTGCTGAAGCTGAAGGGAACCTTTGCACTGGCAATTCTGTTTGATGATCAGCCGGGAAAGATTTATGCAGTCCGCAATGTAAGTCCCATTGTGGCTGCGGTTACGGAGGATGGCGCAATGCTGTCTTCTGATGTGGCAGCGATTGTCCCTTTTACCACAGACTATTTTGTTGTGCCGGAGTTCCATGTGATCTGCCTTTCCACAGATGGAATTGAGATGTTTGATCTGTCAGGGGATAAGGCAGAGATTGAGTGGCTTAAGGTGGACTGGGATGTGAGCCGCAGCGGAAAGGGCGGTTATCCCTTCTATATGGAAAAGGAGATCATGGAACAGCCTCAGGTCATTAAGGAAACGGTACTCCCCAGAATCAGAGACGGAAAGCCTGACTTCAGCAAGGAAGGGATTCCCGACGAAATCCTGCGGGATTGCAAAAGAATCTGTGTGATTGCCTGCGGAACTGCCATGCATGCCGGTCTGGTTGGGAAAAGCCTGATCCAGTCAATGATTGGAATTCATGTGGATGTGGTGATGGCATCTGAATTTATGTATAACGATCCGGTAGTGGATAAGGATACGCTGGTGATTGCCATTTCGCAGTCAGGGGAGACCATTGACACGCTGGAGGCATTAAAATTTGCCAGAAAGTGTGGCTCTCCCAGCATTTCGATCGTCAATGTAAAGGGCGCTTCCATTGCCAGGGCAAGTGAGTATGTCATCTATACCAATGCAGGCCCTGAAATTGCAGTGGCAAGTACCAAGGCATATACGACCCAGCTGGCAGTCCTTTATCTGATCACTGCGAGAATGGCAGTAGCAAGAAAACTTTGGAGTGAAGAACAGCTGACAGCATTTATTGATGAGCTATGCAGAGTTCCGGAGGTGATGGAGTCTGTTCTTGCAAAGAAGGAAGAAATTCACCGTCTGACCGGTGCCATTCTGAATGCCAAGGATGTATTTATGATCGGTAGAGGACTTGACTATTCCATTCTTCTGGAAGGCTCCCTGAAGCTTAAGGAAATCTCCTATATTCACTCAGAGGCGTATGCATCAGGAGAACTTAAGCATGGAACGATTGCATTGATCACAGAGGACACACCGGTGATTGCGGTTGTTACACAGGAGAAACTGAAGAGTAAGGAATTCTCCAACATCCGTGAAGTGCAATCCAGAGGTGCAAGAGTGCTGCTCTTAGTGAAGGAAAACGAAGAGCTTGAGGAAAGCGGACAATGGAGCAGCGTATTCAGACTCCCGGTGATGGAGGATCCTTTTATGGTGATGCCCACATCGGTGGCACTTCAGCTGATTGCTTACTATGTGTCCTTGGATAAGGGACTGGATGTGGATAAACCGAGAAATCTGGCTAAGGTGGTAACCGTAGAATAAAAATAAGAACAAATCAGAAAAGTAAGGGAAACAATGACAAGATGAAGGAAGAAAATTTCATTTCCGTTACCGTAAACATGGCAGGCTTTGAGTATGATATTCACTCGCTGGTGAAGGCCTTTTATCCGGCTTGTGATGTCAGGGTAACGGTAGGAGAAGAAAAGGAAAATGGTTCAGGTCCGGGACTGCCGGATCTGAACATCAGATTTGAGGAGGAAGCTGTTTTGTGTTCCCTGTTAAGTGGTGGGGAAGACGGAACGGCTTCTTTTGGTGGAAAAAAGGTGGAGATTACACCAGATATGCCGAGAGCTGAAGTGAAGAATCGGTTAAAGCAGCTTCTTTATGTGTCGCTGTCGGAACATACCGGCAAGCAGCTGCCCTGGGGAACTCTTACCGGAATACGCCCCACCAAGATTCCCATGATGATGCTGGAGGAAGGTCTAGATGATGCCGGCATGATGGAGTACATGAAGGACACTTATTTGATCAGCGAGGAAAAGGGGAAGCTTGCAATTGAGATTGCAAGGAGAGAAAAGCAGCTGCTTGAGACACTGCATTATGAGAACGGCTACAGCCTCTATATCGGAATTCCCTTCTGCCCTACCACCTGTCTGTACTGTTCCTTTACCTCGTACCCCATCGTCTCCTGGAGGAAGCGGGTCGGAGAGTACCTGGAAGCATTGGAAAAGGAAATTGATTTTGTGGCGAAGACCTACAAGGACAAGGTGCTGGACACCATTTACATCGGAGGAGGAACGCCTACTACGCTGGAGGCCGGGGAGCTTGCGCGGCTATTAAACAAATTGCGGGATAGCCTTGACCTTTCCCATTTAAAAGAGTTTACGGTGGAGGCAGGACGCGCAGACAGCATTACGGCAGAGAAGTTGAAGGTGCTGAAGGAGGGCGGTGTCACCAGAATTTCCGTAAATCCGCAGACCATGAAGCAGGAAACTCTGGATCTGATCGGCAGACGTCACACGGTAGAACAGGTGAAGGAAGCCTTTGCGCTGGCAAGAGAAGCCGGCTTTACCAATATCAATATGGACTTGATCCTGGGACTGCCGGGGGAGACGGCGGAGGATGTCAGGAACACCATGAGAGAAGTAAAGAAACTGAAGCCTGACAGCCTGACAGTCCATTCCCTTGCCATCAAGCGTGCCTCCAAACTGAGCCAGTGGATAGAGGAGAACGGAATCACAGCCCTCAATAATACGGATGAGACCATGCAGACCACCATGGACGGCGCAAGAGAAATGGGAATGGTACCCTATTATCTATACCGGCAAAAGAATATGTCCGGTAATTTTGAAAATGTGGGTTATGCCGAGGAGGGGAAATTCGGTATTTACAATATTCTGATCATGGAGGAGAAACAGACGATTGTTGCTCTGGGAGCAGGTTCGATTACCAAGCGGGTGTTCCCAGACGGAAGGATCGAGCGATGTGATAATGTGAAGGATGTGGCTCTTTATATTGAAAAAATTGATGATATGATTGAGAGAAAACGGAGACTTTTAGAGGATTAAAGAGTGTTTCCGGAGTACATCAAAAGGCATAGCAGTACATCAATTCTACATCAATTTTTTTGTTCCGTCTGTTGCGAAACAGCGTAAAAATGGGTAAGATAGTAAGTAAGATAATAAGCAAGATGAGGTAACCTGATGAGTAGTTACGTGCCCCCCTATACCATTTCAGAAAAAACGCTTACGCTTGTTTCCGATATTTCGGAAAAAGTGGGAAAAATAAGCAGCCACAAGGAGCTGGAAGCAAGACCGCATTTACGAAAGAATAACAGAATCCGTTCCATCCATTCCTCACTTAAGATTGAAGCCAATTCCCTGTCCTTATCAGAGGTAAGAGATGTCATTAACGGAAACCTGGTACTTGGCGATCGAAAAGAGATACAGGAAGTCAAAAACGCCTATGCCGCCTATGAAAGGATAGAGGAGATTATACCGTCGAGCATAAATGATCTTAAAAAGATCCATGGAATCATGACCTTTCAGACTGTGGAGGAATCCGGAAGATTCCGGCAGGGAGAGGAAGGGGTTTTTTCAGGGGATAAGTGCATTTTTGTAGCCCCGCCGCCCCATATGGTGAACGGACTTATGAGGGATCTGTTTTCGTGGCTTAAAAGAAGCGAAGGGAAGGTACATCCCCTGATTTTATCTGCCGTGTTTCATTATGAATTTGTCTTTATCCATCCTTTTGCAGACGGAAACGGCAGAATGGCAAGGCTGTGGCATACAGTGATGCTTAACAGGTGGCGCAGTATTTTTGCGTATATCCCGCTGGAGAGCCAGATTGAAAAATACCAGGAGGATTATTATGAGGCAATCGCAAAATGCCATATAAACGGCAATGCGGATGTGTTTATCGAGTTTATGCTGACCATGATTGACCAGGTACTTGATGAGGTCATTCTGCAGGTAAACAAGGAAAATGCGGAGACATCAGAGTATGTGAAGCGTTTGCTTGCCTGCATGGAGTATGATGTACCTTACAGCGCAGCTTCCCTTATGGAGCGGCTGGGGTTAAAGTCCAGGGAAACCTTCCGAAAACATTATGTCAATCCGGCAATGGCATCAGGATATGTCAGGATGACCCTACCGGAGAAACCAAACAGCAGAAACCAAAGATATGTGAAACAATAAATTAATAAGGAACAAAGACTTGATGATTCAGAGGAATAATATCAAGGCAGATGTCCTATGTTGGATATCTGTCTTGTATTATTTTGTAAAATAATATTTATTTATTGTGTGATTATTTTTGCTACATCGGCGTTTTATCTATAGAGGGACACGGAGGACAAGATACATGAATGCCGCGGAATATAATACCTGCGTAGAAAAGTATTTGAAAATGGTATATCGTATTTTATTTCATTATTTCGGTAATCGCGAAGATGCAGAAGATGTATCACAGGATGTATTTATCAAACTATATTCTAGTAAAATCAGTACAAAGAATGATGAAGAGATAAAAGCCTGGCTTATTCGAGTGACTACCAACACATGTCATAGTTATTTTCGTAATCCATTTAGGAGGAAGCGCATTGACATAGATGAAAATGAAATAGCGGATATCGTCGATACTGGTTCGAGTGAACAGGATATAGTAAATCGAAAGGTTGTTATGGATGCGGTGATGTCTCTCCCGGAACATTATAGGATTATCGTTTACTTGTTCTATTACGAAGAGTACTCAATTGGCCAGATCAGTAATATTTTGAGAATAAAGGAAACGACAATTCAAACGAGGTTATCAAGAGCGCGAGAAAAACTTCGAAATGTTTTGGCGGATTGTTTCGCGGAAGAAAGGAGCTCACTATGAAATTTAATGAAATATATAAAGAAATAGTAGATGATCTTCAGCCCTCAGAAGAACTAGCTAACAGATTGCAAATAAGAGAGGAGACAAAATTAATGAGATTGAACAAAAAGAAGGTAGTTGTTGTGGTTGCAGTGGCATGTATGGCTTTTGGAATGACTGCATTCGCGGCAGGGAAAATAGCATCCTATAGAAGCTGGTCAAATCCACGGAATGAAATAAGTGACTATTCAGAAGCGGTAACAAAATCTGAAGAACTTGGAAGTGAACTTATAATACCTGATACATTTTCGAATGGATATACATTCGATGCTGCTAATACGATGGGAGTGGAAGGGCTTGATGACAATGGAAATGTGATAGTAAGCGGCACTGGTTTTTCCACAAGATATGTAAAGGATAGCATGCCCGATATTAGTTTGTATATCAACCAAGTATACGAATCCGGTGAAGAGAGTTATGCTATTGATTCAAAAAAGATTGGAGATGTAGAGGTATATTTTGATCAGGCAGTTTATAAATTTGTACCTGCAGGATATGAGCTTACGGAAGAAGATAAGAAGAATATAGAGGATCCTCATTTTGAAATGAGCTATGGATCTAATCAGGTTGAAATAAAGAATTGCAATGGTATCTCTTTTGAAAAGGACGGAAAATATTATAATATGTTTGCTTGGGACTGTGATATGACAGCTGATGAATGGTATGAGATGGCTGAAGAATTGCTGGCAAAATAATTCATAAACTTTTTTGTGACGCCTAAGGTGGTCGACATTAGTATAGATATTTAGGAAAAATCGAAAGAATCAATCAATAGCTCGTGTGCACAAATGGCTATTGATTGATTTTTTGCATCATGATATATCGAAGGTTTATGATGCCTTCTGATTCTTACCGTAATCTGCTTTACATATAATACTGTGCCTGAGCATGCCAGAGCTCGTAATATTTGCCGGACGTATCTGCCACTAAAGTTTTATGATTGCCATGCTGAACAATTCTGCCCTGGTCAAATACAAGAATTTCATCGCAGAATCGACAGGATGAGAGGCGGTGTGATATATAAATCGCTGTCTTATCTTGTACAATTTCGTTGAATTTGGAATAAATTTCATATTCTGAAATAGGATCCAGAGCAGCAGTGGGTTCGTCCAGAATGATTCGCGCGCAAGTGGTAACAGGACCTCGGTGGCAAATACACCGGGTTCATTCTGACGATCAATAAACCCGTTGTATTTATCAACAATTTTGTCAATACGGATGAGTCCCAATCCATGTCCTTCTTTGTCTTTGGTGGAAAGGTAAATGTTTTTTTTCTGTCCGGATTTTTGCTTTTTAATGTCGCCGCCTACAGAATTGGTAATGGAAAGATAGAAAAGTTCTTTGTGCATACCGATGTAGATTCGGATAAAACGTTCTGCCTTGTCATTCTGCTTCATGCATGCTTCGATAGCATTATCGAGAAGATTTCCGAGAACAACACACAAATCAATATCTGCAATAGACAAATTTTCAGGCACAACAGCTTTGGCATTGACAGAAATTTCTTTTGAACGAGCAAGAGAAATTTTGCTATTTAAAATTGCATCTATCATTACATTTCCTGTCTTTAGTACGGTATCAACACTAACAAGATCAGTATCCAGCGCATCCAGATATTCGGAAAGCTCTTTTTTTCGATCCTGGGCAAGGCATGCTTTCATGGTCTGGATATGATTGTGATAATCGTGACGCCACCCACGCATTTGGCGATATATGTTTTCTACTTCGTCACAGTGGCGTTTGACGAGGTCATTCTGCCAAGTGGCAATACGGCGCTCTACCAGTATGTTCATATATTTTTGTGCAATTAGCCAGAGAAGGGACAGAAAAATAACTGCAGCAGTGATATAGAGATAAGTCATGATTCCATTCCTCCGGTACAATATTTCATGATAGCTCGATTGACAGAGGCATACATACGTCGTGATACCGGAAGGGTCTTTCCGGAATCCAGAACGATATCGGTGCGGGTGATTCTTCTGATGTAATGCAGATTAACGATACAGCTGCGATGGATACGGATAAAATCCTCATTCAGCTTATGTTCCATTTCATGCAGAGGTAATTTTAATAAAAAAGTATTGTCTGCGGTTACAATTTCAATCCGATGATCAAAAGCTTCCACGTACTGAATGTCGTCCAGGATAATACGTATCATTTCACTGTCTACAGGAATAAAGAGTGCTTTCTTTTTATGTGCTAGATTTCTTACTGCTTTATCCAGCACCTGTCTCAGCTTTTCGCTGGAAACAGGTTTTAACAGGTAATGGAGAGCGGAAACCTCGTAACCTTCTGCAATGAAATCAGAATAGCCTGTGATGAATATAATCTGTGCCGATTCATTGTCCTTTCGGATATTTTTTGCCAGTTCAATGCCGTTTATTTCTCCCATTTCTATATCAAGAAGCAGGATATCATACTCTTTGTGATCAGCATAATGAAAAAGGAACGCTTCTGCTGATGGAAATATCCGGATAGAAACAGGAATGCCGTGATCGGCTGCCCAGCCTTCAACAAGGGTCTTTATATAGGCTGAAGTGATACTGTCATCATCGCAAATAGCAATTTTGTGGGTCATTTTTTCAAACTTTCTCTTTTGTATTGTTCAACAGGTACGAAATATATTATATTATACTTTAGGGTGTGGTACAAGATTTGGACGTTTGAATATTGGTTACGGTTTGGTTACGACTGAGGTGCTAATATCTATAGTGATCAGATTTATAGATTTATTTACAATCGAGTAAAGGTATAGAAACACGAAGGGGAAACATAAAATGAAAACTATCAGGTCGCTTTTTCCCAAAAAGGAAGCAGGAAGTTACACAAATGCAGGCATTGTTTTTGTGCTGAGCGTTGTCTTATTTGTTGGACTGACAATGCCCTTCCGCCTTCGGCTCGCTGCTGCAGATATAACGGATATGCGACCAACCACAGCGCTGACGCCGGTTCTGGGTCTGTTATTCGGTCTGCCGGCGGCTCTTGGCTGCGGTCTGGGGAGTCTGATCTCAGACTGTATTTCAGGATATGGCTTTACCTATGCCCTGATTGGGGCGGCGCAGCAGATTCTATACGGAATGGTGCCCTGGTTTCTTTGGAATAAGATAAATAAAGAACAGGATGGAAATAAATTCCGTCTGGATTGTATTTCAAGAATGCTGAAATTCTTTCTAGTCATGTTTGTGGATGCCATTCTTATCGTGATATTAACAGGTATCTTAAATCATGCCTATGCAGTATCTGATTTTCTTTCCATCAATAATTTATATCTCTTTTTTAACAGCTTTGATTCAGGTCTTCTGTTTGGATGTCCCCTGCTCATCGCAGGCCATTTCCTGCAAAGATATTTAGAGAACAGGAAAAACGGCTGTAAGGAAAAGATATTTACCTTCTCTTTAAATGAGCGCATGATCCTGAATACCATTATTACCGGTGTGGGTATCTGCATTTTGGTGGGAGCCGCAGTCTATCTGACCGAGAAGATGGAAAAAGAGGGAAGCAGCGTCGGAATCTGGGGGCGAATGTATCTGTTCCAGACGCTGGCCTTGAATTTCTATTTTGCGCTGTCCATGGGCTTTATGTGGTTTACCGAAAACCGCATCGCAAAACCCATCGAGAATCTGGCGGAGGTGGCAGGAAATTATTATGTGGAACATGCCACGGATGAACAGAGAGAGACCATGGTAACTGCCTGTGAACAGTATGCCGGTGACTCTACCGAGGTGGGAGATCTGGCAAGATCCTATATCAGTATGGTAAAGGATCTGGAGGCTTACATTGATAATCTGCAGGCTGTTACCGCAGAGAAGGAGCGTATCAATGCGGAACTGACGCTGGCCTCCAGCATACAGGCCCATATGCTGCCCTGCATTTTCCCGCCTTTTCCGGAGCATGATGAGTTTGAGATTTATGCAACCATGACGCCGGCTAAGGAAGTGGGCGGCGATTTTTATGATTTTTATATGATTGATGATAAACATCTTGCCGTCGTGATCGCGGATGTTTCGGGAAAAGGTGTTCCTGCAGCCCTTTTCATGGTGATAGCTAAGACCCTGATCAAGAATCAGGCGCAGATGGGACTGGAAGTAAGCGAGGTGTTTACGGTGGTCAATCAGCTGCTCTGTGAGGGAAATGATGCAGGACTTTTCGTGACGGCGTGGATGGGAATTTTAGACCTGGCAAGCGGACTGCTCACCTTTGCCAATGCGGGACATAATCCACCGCTCCTGAAACAAAAGGATGGAAGCTTCACATATCTGAGATCAAGACCGGGATTGGTATTGGCAGGAATGGAGGGCATTAAATATCGAAAAAATGAGCTCACGATGGAACCGGGAGACAGGTTGTTTCTTTACACGGACGGGGTCACGGAGGCAACGGATATATCGAATCAGCTTTACGGTGAGGAGAGACTTTCAGAATTCATGAACGGACATGTGCAGGATACCGCAGAAAATGTGCTCCACGGACTAAAACAGGATATCGACCGGTTTGTGGGAGAGGCACCGCAATTTGACGATATCACTATGCTGATGCTTGACTTTACGAAAAAGAATGTGGGGGATTCCATGGAAGAAATTGTTTTTTCGGCAGAAAAGATATTTCCGGCTGAGGATAGTGTCCTTCAGGAGGCACTGGGCTTTGTGGAGGAGGAGCTTGATAAGCATGCGTGTCCGATGAAGACGATTATGCAGATCACGGTGGCGATTGAAGAAATATTTGTGAACATTGCTCATTATGCCTATCCGGAGGGCAAGGGTGATGTGAAGATCGGTATGGGATTTGATGAGAAGGAAAAGGAAGTGATATTCCGGTTTACCGATCATGGTATCCCTTTTGACCCGCTCGCAAAGCCGGATCCCGATGTGACGGCAGGTGCTGCGGAGAGAGAAATCGGTGGTCTTGGGATTTTCATGATGAAGAAGACGATGGATGAGGTTGCTTATTGTTACGAGAACGAAAAAAATATTCTTACGATGAAGAAAAAGTTTTCTTGAGAAAGGAACATTGATATGAAAAGAAAAGGAATTACAGGTATTTTGCTGTCGGTAATGCTGACAACCATGCTGCTTGCAGGCTGTGGGAAGCAGGCTGGCTATGGAGGGGAAGGACACTTTAAGGATGCCTGCCTGAATAAGACATATAGTGATGAGGAGATGCTCAATGTAAAGGGAGAAAAGGTGGATATTTCTTCCCCTGAGTTATTTCTGATTCAACAATATGGTTTTGGATTCTCTATTCCGAACAGTTGGAATGAAAAAAGTGATGCCACAGAGCTTCTTAAGGCTAATTATCCTGAAGATGGGAAATGTGCTATCCTGATTTCTACAGAAGCAGTTCAGGCTGAGTTTGATGCACTTTATGATAAAATGGATGCTACTTCTGAAGATTATGATGCTGTGTATCAGAAGATGTGGGATACGGGCTATGCTTTGTTTGGTATCTGCTGCACAGATGGTGAGAGCGGTTTTGAAGAGGATTTTTCAAGCGTGGAAAAAATCGGTACTCTTGAAGGGAAAAATTACTATTTTGCCTATAATGATGAACTCCCAAAGGAAGGGTATACGGAGAAAGAATTTCAGGCGATAGAGCTTGGTATTGGTGCCCTTGATGAGATCAGAGATGGTCTGATCATCTTCCCGGAGACAGAAATTGATTATGAAGCGCAAGATAAAGAAATGGCTGATAAGGCTTCCGAAATCGATCTTTCTTCGTTTGCGGTGACGGATTTAAACGGAAATGCGGTATCTCAGGATATTTTCAAGGATTACGATGTGACCATGATCAATGTGTGGGCAACCTGGTGTAATCCCTGCCGCAGAGAACTACCGGATATTCAGGCAGCTTATGAAAAGCTTCCCACAAATGCCAATATTATTTCTATCTGTGATGATGCCGGGCAGGAAACGGAACTGGCAGCGCAGATTATTGAGAAGACAGGTGTGCAGTATGCGGTGCTTGTGCCTGATGATGCGATGGATGAGCTTTTGCAGGAATTTATTTCTGCGTTCCCGACAACTTTTCTTGTAGATAAGGAAGGCAATGTGATCGGTCAGCCCATTATTGGAGTGCCACAGGCAGATGATGTGACACAGTATTACCTTGATTATATTGAAAGTGGACTGGAAAATAACTGATACTGCCATATTCCCGGTTTGGAATCCAAAGTGCTTTCCTGTATATTGTCCTGATGATGTTTTTGGTAGTTGGTCTGTCCTTCCTGACGGTATGTGCAGTTTCCCGTATTAAATATGTGAGAAAGATTTTTTATTTAAAATAATCGGAAAGGAAATAATATGGATATTCTTTTTGTAAATGCATGTGTCCGGGAGCAATCAAGAACATTGCTTCTTGCCAGATATCTTTTAGAGAAAATACCGGGAGAAGTGACGGAAATCAAATTGGAAGAGGAGGATATGAAGCCTCTGTCAAAAGATCTTCTTGCGAAGAGAGACAGACTCCTTTCGGAGAAAAAATTTGATGACGATTTATTTCGCTATGCCCGTCAGTTTGCTAAGGTAGACTGTATCGTGATCGCAGCGCCCTATTGGGATTTTGCCTTTCCGGCACTTCTCAAGATTTACCTTGAGGCGGTAACTGTTTCGGGAATTACCTTCTGTTATGAGAATGACAGACCAAAAGGGCTTTGCAGCGCAAAGAAGCTTTATTATGTGACTACGGCAGGCGGACCTGTTATCGCTGATTTCGGATACCCTTATGTGGAAGCACTTGCAAAGAACCTGTACGGTATCGGTGAGACGATCTGCATGAAGGCAGAAAATCTGGATATTGACGGGGCAGATGTAGAGGGAATATTGGAGAAAGCAAAGGAAGAAATAAAATAGAGTAGAGGAAGTTAAGCTATGGACATTGAATATTTATTGTTGTTACAGGACTTCAGAAACGCCACGGGCGGTATGTTGGATACTTTTATGGAAGTGGTTTCCGAGCTGGTGATCGGCCCGGTATCGATTGTGGCGATTGCCATCATTTACTGGTGTGTCAACAAAAAAGTCGGAGCGCAGATTATGCTCAATATCGGCAGTGGTAAGACAGTAAGTCAGCTGGTGAAAAATGTCTGCTGTGTCTATCGGCCCTGGATTCGTGACCCAAGGGTGATCCCGGCAGGGGATTCCATGAGAACTGCTACCGGCTATTCCTTCCCCAGCGGACATACACAGCTTGCAACTGCAGAATTTATGACCGTCGCCGTCTGGCAAAAAAAGAGGAAATGGGTGGTGGTTTTGTGCACTGCAATTACTTTCCTTGTGATGTTTTCCAGAAACTATCTGGGAGTACATACGCCGCAGGATGTTATTGTGGGATTTCTGCTGTGCTGCCTGTCGATTTATGTGAATGAGAAGCTGGTTAGATGGGCGGATGGCAGTAAGGATAGAGATCTGATCTTCCTGGTATCCGGAATCCTTTTATGTGCTGCATTCCTTGCATTTATTACACTGAAATCGTATCCGCTGGATTATACGGAGAGCGGAGAAATTCTGGTAGATCCTTATGAGATGATGACAGACTGTTATGTGGCAGCCGGACTTTTTATGGGAGCTTTGACAGGCTGGGTGACAGAGAGACATCTGATTCAGTTTGAAAAGGCAAAAAACACAAAGACGGCTGTGATCAGAGTTCTTGTGGGAATTGTGACGCTGCTTGTCATCCATAAGCTGGTTTCCCCGGCAATGATCGCTGTATGCGGTGCCCACTTTGGAGAATTTATCGGCTATACGATTTTGGTTTTCTGGATTATGGCAGGTTATCCGTTTTTGTTTAAACTGGTGGAAAATGGCAGGGGAGTAAAAGGATGAAGCAGAAAAATTTGTGGATGATACGGGGCACTGTACTGATCGCATCGGCTGCCTGTATCGGATATGGACTTATGAGAGAAGAGCATTTGGAGGTACTGAAAAAGGCAGTCAACATCTGCCTGCAGTGTATCGGAATTGGATAGGCCTATGAAAAAGATTACGAATGAGAAAAAGAGAAATCTGATCCAGCTGGCAGCGGCTGTCCTGATTAACGGCTACGCGGCGGGATTTCGGAAGGGAACCATTTTTACAGGCAAATCCAAAGCGGTCTGTGTTCCTGTCCTGAACTGCTATTCCTGCCCGGGAGCACTGGGGGCATGTCCCATCGGCTCTCTGCAGTCGCTTCTTAGTGGCTATCATACAAGGATTCCCTTTTATGTGCTGGGTACGCTGATGCTGTTTGGTGTTCTGCTGGGCAGAGTGGTGTGCGGATTTTTATGCCCTTTTGGCTGGATACAGGATCTGCTTTATAAGATACCGGTGAAAAAAGGTAATGTACCTAAAAAGGCAGATAGATACTTGCGCTATCTGAAGTATGTGGTATTGTTTCTCTTAGTTATTTTATTACCGGTGGTGATCCGGGATGAGTTCGGTTTCGGAACCACCTGGTTTTGCAAATATGTCTGCCCTGCGGGAACGCTGGGAGCAGGGCTTCCGCTTCTTGCGGGAAATGTGGGACTGCGCCAGTCTATAGGAGCCCTTTTTGGGTGGAAATTGACGGTGCTGATTATGATCGTAATTCTTTCCGTGATGATCTACAGGCCTTTTTGTAAGTATTTGTGCCCCCTTGGCGCCTTTTATTCCTTTTTTAACAAATTTAGTTTCTACCGTCTTGCGGTAGATAAAGAGCGCTGTGTGGACTGTAAGGCCTGCGAGAGAGCCTGCAAAATGGGAGTGGAGGTCACAAAGGAAATAAACTCTCCGGAATGCATCCGCTGCGGCGCCTGCATGGATGCCTGTCCGAAGAACTGTATCCATAAGGAACGTCTATCCAAGGGCAAAAAGGGGTAGAATTTAAAATACAATTCGGAGTTATAAGAATAATTAGATTTTACAAGGAAGGTGAGTATGGGGAAACGCTTTTGGGAGAGGATAAAGGGTAAGGAACTACTTATTTTTAGTATTGGAACGATGTTTCTTTTGCTGGCAGGGGCTTTTGCAATGGCATCTTTCAAGGAATTGCTTGAGGGAATGTGGACGATTATTCATTCAAGAGATGCACTGATCACGGATTACTTTGAGCTTGCAGGAGTGGGAGCTGCATTTCTAAATGCCGCGCTTGTTATGGGAATGGGGATCCTGCTCATCTGGTGGCAAAAGATACCGTTTACCGGGCTTACCATGGCGGTTCTGTTTATCAATGCAGGGTTTGCCCTTTTCGGGAAAAATCCGGTCAATGTGCTGCCGATGATATTCGGTACCTGGCTCTATGCAAAGCTGCATCGCTCTAAGATGAGTCGATATATTTATACAGCGCTGTTTGGTTCCTGCCTGGCCCCGATGGTGACAGAGATGGTTTATCTGCTTCCCTTTCCCCTTTGGATTAACTTTCTCTGTGCTGTGGCAGTTGGTATTTTGATTGGTTTTGTGCTACCACCGCTTTCCATGCATACTGCTTCCATGCACATGGGTTATAATCTGTTTAATGTGGGTTTTGCAGCAGGACTGCTTGCCTTTGTACTGGTGTGTATCCTGCAGTCCTTCGGACTGGAAAGTGACAGCGTTTTTATCTGGAAATCGGGAAGAGAAGTGTGGATGGCAGTAAGTATGTATCTTTATTTTCTGCTGACCTTTCTCTTTGGATTGTTCCTGAATCGGGGAGACTGGAAGCCGCTTCTTAAGCTGATGCGGCATCCGGGACGTGCGGTTGCGGATTTTGTGCTTATGGATGGCATCGGAACTACCTTGATGAACATGGGGATCGTGGGAGGTATCTGTCTTACCTATATTCTGCTGATTGGCGGTGATCTGTCGGGACCGGTGGTGGGGGCAATTCTCACTGCATTTGGATTTGCAAGCTTTGGTGTCCATGCAAGAAACTATCTGCCGGTGCTTGCCGGTGTGTTTCTGTCTACCTTTTTCAATCATATGGCGCCAACCACACCGGGAATTCAGATGGGTGCAATTTTTGCAGTGGGGCTGTCACCTGTGGCAGGGCAATTTGGCATCCCGGCGGGTATCCTGGCCGGAATGCTCCATGCAGTTGTGGTGGTGTGTACCTCTTCTTTTTATGAGGGACTGAACCTATATAACAATGGATTCAGCACCGGTATTGTTGCAATTGTCATTGTACCGATGCTGGAAAGCTTTATCAAGGGTTTTGAATTGAGACATAAGAAAGAGGAGACGAGAGAATGACGCACGAAGAAAAGAAAACAGCTAAAATTGTGGAGGAACTGACGATCTTTTTCTTTGCCCTGGGTGCAGAGCACGTCAGCTCCGATATTCAAAGAACCGGCACGCAGGCAGTGATCAGCTTTGAGGCAGATTATCATCCTATGTATGCCGATAAAGTGGAAAAGCTTGATCAGTATCTGAACGGACAGAAGAATGATGGCATGGAGGATATCTATTGGGAGCTTGCCGGAAGCGGAGATCCCGGAGAGACAAGCCAGCTTCTTTTGGTGGGGATGATGATCGACCGGGCGGAGATTGTGATCAAGGATAGACTTGTAAGATTAAAGCTGTATCGGGAGACGGTCAGGTAGTGATTCTTAGCAATAAGTACTATTATATATAAATGTAAATGGAAAGGCTGTGTATGGAAAAGATACCATATACAGTTTTTTTATTGCATAATTTTCGAAAGCCCTGCATAGAATACTTCCTTTTACAGATAATACCAAATAGTCAAATTTGGGTATCATATGGGAAATACGGAATCCCGTAAAATTTATTCAAGAATGATACATATGAGATTTTACGGGGAAGTATGGAATGAATAGTTATTATGAGGCATTTATTAAGCGATTAAGTCAGTATAGAATCCAGCTTAACCTGACCCAGGAGAAAGCCAGTCAGGCACTTGGAATCACACAGAGTCAGCTCAGTAAGCAGGAGCTTGGCAGAACGATCGTACCCTATAAGGTTCTGGTCAGGTACAGTGATATGGGCTGGGACATTGATTATCTGTTTACCGGAATAAGGTCTGAACGGAAGGCTTCGGCTCTTGCTGAAAGGATCGACAGAGCAGAGGCGGGGAACAGGCTGCCGCTTTTAAAGCTTGCTGTGTGGGCTCTTGAGACAGGCATTGCAAGGAAGTGTTCCGAAATCAGTATGGAAACGAAATGTGAGATCGATATATTACGAGCAAGGGCGGAAAGCGAAACCAATCAGACTACTTTATATGAGATCAGAAAAATTGCCGGCATGCCTCAGCTTGCCATGGCAGAAAAGCTGGGTGTCAACATTAAAAAATATCGTGCACTTGAGAGGGAAGAGACGCATCCGGATGCAGAACTTTTGACCGAAATCTATGTTATGACAGGGTGCAAACCAAGTCTGTTTCTAACATCCGGTGATACCACGAGTATGATCATTGATGATTTGTGGAGTCTGCTTCCGGCAGAGCAGCAAAAACAGATTATGGCTATCATGGATCAGGCAGAAGAATTCCTTGGAGCGTAAGTAGCAATTATGAAGAAGACAGTACTCATTATTGAAGATCAACCGATACAGATGGAAATGCTGAAGAAGCTGGTTTTGGAGGTTGATGGTACAGCAATAGTATACACAGCCGGCGATGCCGGTACGGCCTATCAGATATTGATGGAGAAAACGATAGATGTTTTTCTGGTAGATATTATCCTGGATACCTCCGTGCCGGGCGATACTTCCGGTATCAGATTGGTAAAAAGAATCAGAGATATCAAAAAATATATGTTTACCCCTGTGTTGTTTATAACATCCCTGGAGGATACCACCGGATATGCTTACAAGGATTTAAACTGCCTGGGATATGTGGAAAAGCCTTTTTCACCGGACAAAGTCAGACAGTTGGTGAAGAAGGCATTATATTTCACCACTGCGAAGGATGAGGATGCAGTGATATTCTTTCGGAAAGATGGCATCATATATCCGATCAAGGTTTGTGAGGTTGTGTATATGGATGGCTTTAAGCGTATGCTTACAGTTCATTTGATTAACGGAAGCACGCTGGATGTGTTCTGCAGAAGTTGTAAGAAACTGGTCGAAGAGGCAGATACGGACTGTCTGTTGCAGTGCAGCAGGAGCGCTATTGTAAATAAGAATTATGTGGAGAGCATTGATATCCCCAACCAGTACATCACTATGAAGGGAATTCCGGCGAAGGTGGAGATCGGAGTTACATATAGGAAAAAAATACTTGCGGAGTATGAGTTATGATTATTACGAATGTGTGTTTATTACTGGAAGCGTTGTCAATTGTGATTTGTTTGCATCATTTGTATGGGGAGAAGTTTCGGCTGGATATTGCTACAGTTTGCTACTTGTCTATCGATATGATTAGTATGGCTGCAGTTAATTATTTGGGATTATCCAAAGTATATACAATGATAATTTATCCATTTCTTATTTTGTATTGTGGGGCTAGATTTGGTTTTAAATTGAAACAAATGATTATAAATCTTATATTGTCCTAGATTATTCACGGTACAGCCGTGAAAGTGGCTGAAAGCCACATAGTTACTGTATTTTAACTGAATATTGCTTTTCACTTATCAAGTGAATGAAAAAAGAGCATCCAAATGTGGTAAAATTAAGG
>JAHAYJ010000106.1 GCA_018384375.1 Lachnospiraceae bacterium | reverse complement strand
TTATCTTTTGCATTTTTCACCTTTTGGGCATCAGATGGATGCAATATCAATCAGCGTAAACTGATCATTTTCATTTTCAAGGCTTGTCACCAGCGCTGCTGCCGTATCCATTGCCGTGATACAGTTCACGCCCGTCTCAATTGCGGTTCTTCTGATCAGGAATCCATCCCTCGACTTGTCACGCCCCTGTGTGGGAGTGTCAATCACAAGATCAATCTTATGCCCCAAAATCAGATCCATCACGGTAGGTGATTCCTGAGAAATCTTATTAACCTTACGTGCCTTGACTCCCGCCTCGTTTAAAGCTGCCGCGGTACTTCTGGTGGCGTAAATGGTATAGCCCAGTTTTTCAAACCTGCGGCCGATCTCCACAGCCTCACCCTTATCCGCATCCTTCACAGTAATGATCATCTGCTTGTGCTTAGGCAGATCCACGCCAGCTCCAAGGAAGGCTTTATAAAGTGCCTCATTAAAGGTTTTCGCAATACCCAGACACTCACCGGTGGATTTCATTTCCGGTCCCAGGCTGATCTCTGCTCCCCTGATCTTCTCAAAGGAGAACACCGGCATCTTAATGGCAAAATAATCTGCTTCCGGCTGCAATCCCGGTTGATAACCGAGCTCCCTGATGGTCTTTCCGATAATCACCTCTGTAGCCAGATCCACGATCGGAATTCCTGTCACCTTGCTGATATACGGTACGGTACGGGAGGAGCGGGGATTCACCTCGATCACATATACATCCTCACCGATGGCAATGAACTGAATGTTGATCAAGCCCTTAACATGAAGCGCCTTTGCCAGTCTTTCGGTATAATCCGCAATCTTTGCTTTCACCGTGTCGGAAATCGTAGGCGCAGGATATACGGAAATACTGTCACCGGAATGGACGCCGGTTCTTTCAATGTGCTCCATAATACCGGGAATCAGGATATCCGTGCCGTCGCACACCGCATCCACTTCAATTTCCTTCCCCTGCAGATATTTGTCAACCAGAATAGGATGATCCTGTGCGATCCGGTTGATGATATTCATAAACTCTTCAATCTCTTCATCGGAAATGGCAATCTGCATGCCCTGACCGCCAAGCACGTAGGAAGGTCTTACCAGTACCGGATAGCCCAGTCTGTTTGCAACCTCCTTAGCCTCCTGCGCCGTAAACACAGTGCCGCCTGCTGCTCTCGGGATCTGTGTTTTTTCCAATATCTCATCAAACAGCTCTCTGTCTTCAGCCGCATCCACATCCTCTGCCCTGGTCCCTAAAATCGGAACACCCATCTTCATCAGGCTCTCAGTCAGCTTAATTGCAGTCTGCCCACCGAACTGTACCACAGCTCCGTCCGGCTTCTCCAGCCTGACGATGCTCTCCACATCCTCAGGAGTCAGGGGTTCAAAATACAACTTGTCCGCAATATCAAAATCCGTACTTACTGTCTCCGGATTGTTATTGATGATGATCGTCTCATAGCCTGCCTTGGCAAACGCCCAGGTAGCATGAACCGAGCAATAGTCAAACTCGATTCCCTGTCCGATCCTAATGGGACCCGAGCCAAGTACCAGCACTTTTTTGGGCGGATTTGTCTCGACCGCTTCGTTTTCACTTCCATATACAGAATAGTAATAGGGTGTACTGGCTTCAAATTCCGCTGCACAGGTATCTACCATCTTAAAAGCAGCCACGATACCGTTATCATATCGGAGCTTCTTGATCTCTTCCTCCGGCAGACCGGTAAGTCTGCTGATCACCGTATCCGGGAATTCTATCCGCTTTGCTTCTTTTAACAGTTCCACCGTAAGCGGTCTCTTCTTCAGTGCCTGTTCCATTTCTACCAGGATACCAATCTTATCGATGAACCAGTGATCGATCATGGTGATCTCATGGATGGTATCATAATCCACGCCCTTGCGGATCGCCTCTGCAATCACGTAAATTCTCTGGTCATCCACAATTTTAAGGCGTTCCTTCAACTCCTGCGCGTTCAGCTCGCTGAAATCATAGCTTAACAAACAGTCCACATGCTGCTCCAGAGAGCGGATTGCCTTCATCAGTGCCCCTTCGAAATTATCGCAGATGCTCATAACCTCTCCGGTTGCTTTCATCTGAGTCGTCAATGTTCTCTTTGCCGTAATGAATTTATCAAAGGGAAGTCTGGGAAGCTTTACTACACAGTAGTCCAGTGTAGGCTCAAAGCTTGCATAGGTTTTTCCCGTAATTGCATTTTTGATCTCATCCAGTGTATAGCCCAGCGCAATCTTGGCAGCCACCTTGGCAATGGGATAACCGGTTGCCTTACTTGCCAGTGCCGAGGAACGGCTTACTCTGGGATTTACCTCAATGACACAATATTCAAAGCTGGTGGGATGAAGCGCAAACTGCACATTACATCCGCCGGTAATCTCAAGCTCGCTGATAATATTCAGTGCTGAGGTACGCAGCATTTGATACTCCTTATCAGAAAGCGTCTGTGAGGGTGCCACAACAATACTGTCTCCGGTGTGTACTCCGACAGGATCGATGTTTTCCATATTACATACCGTAATGCAGTTTCCTGCACTGTCGCGCATTACCTCGTATTCAATTTCCTTCCAGCCTGCAATACATCTCTCCACCAGAACCTGTCCCACACGGGAAAGACGCAGACCATTTTCCAGGATGCTCTCCAGCTCTGCCTGATTGTGGGCGATACCACCACCTGAACCTCCCAGGGTGTAGGCAGGGCGAAGCACTACCGGATAGCCGATGGAATTGGTAAACGCCACACCGTCCTCAATCGTTTCTACCACCTTGGAAGCGGCACAGGGCTCACCGATCTTTTCCATGGTATCCTTAAATTCCTGCCTGTCCTCTGCCTTTTTGATGGTGGCAGCTGTGGTTCCAAGCAGCTTAACATTATGAGCTTTCAGGAAACCGGATTCCTCCAGTTCCATACCAAGGTTTAAGCCTGCCTGTCCCCCCAGCGTAGGAAGAATACTGTCCGGCTTTTCCTTTTCAATGATCTGCTCAAGCACCCGCGCAGTGAGTGGCTCAATATATACCTTATCAGCAATATTCTTATCTGTCATAATCGTGGCAGGATTGGAATTGACCAGAATAACCTCGATTCCTTCTTCTTTCAGGGAACGGCACGCCTGGGTTCCCGCATAGTCGAATTCTGCTGCCTGTCCGATGACGATCGGGCCGGAGCCGATCACCATGACTCTCTTTACATTCGGATTCTTAGGCATCTTTTCCCACCTCCATCATCTTAATAAATCTATCAAACAGGTAACTGGAGTCCTGTGGTCCCGGGCACGCTTCCGGATGATACTGCACGGTAAAAATATTTTTCCCTGTATAGGAAAGTCCTTCATTTGTGCCGTCATTGACATTGATAAAGGCAGGCACTGCTACCTTGGGATCCAGCTTATCCGTATCCACCACATAGCCGTGATTCTGGGAAGAAATGTAAACTCGTCCCGTTTTAAGATCCTTTACCGGATGGTTTCCGCCTCTGTGTCCGTATTTCATTTTATAGGTATCTGCCCCCGTTGCCAGCGCCATCAGCTGATGTCCGAGACAGATGGCAAAAATCGGAATATCCGTATCATATAATTTTCGGATTTCTTTAATGATGCTTACACATTCCTTGGGATCACCCGGGCCGTTACTCAGCATGATGCCGTCAGGCTGATCTGCGATGATTTCCTCTGCGCCGGTAAGTGCCGGATAAACCGTCACATCACAGCCGCGCTGTGCCAGTGACCGGGCAATATTATCCTTTGCTCCCAGGTCAAGCAATGCGACCTTCTTTCCAAGACCGTTCAGCTGCCTGGTAATGCTTGGTCTCTTCTCCCGGATGCCCACAGCAAAATCATCCGGTACAAACTTTGCACTGCCGGATATCGGACCGTTTTCATCAAGCGCCCTGGCGCCTCTAATTTCATATTTCTGGGAACAGGTGACTTTTTCTACCACCTTACCGGTGGTATATTCTTTTAATTTAGGAAGAATTGCATTCAGATTATAATTTTCATCGGTAGTGATCATACCGTTCATGGTGCCTTTTTCACGAAGAATCTTCGTCAGTGCACGGGTATCAATTCCGGCAATGCCGGGTATATCCTGTTCTTTCAGGAATTCCTGTATGGTGATATCCTTCCGGAAGTTACTTGCTAGCCTCGACAATTCTCTGACGATGAAACCATCGGGCCACGCCTGCCTTGATTCCATATCCTCTCTGCACACACCATAGTTGCCAATAAGCGGATATGTCATACAGACAGCCTGTCCTGCATAAGAGGGGTCTGTCAGCACTTCCAGATATCCCGCCATGGAAGTATTAAAAACAATTTCACTGATTATTTCCTTGTCGGCACCGATGTGGGTTCCCGTAAATACAGTACCGTCCTCAAGAATTAAAAATGCCTTCATGTGGTCCCTGCTCCCTTCCTGATGTATTTCCTTGCATAATCGACTAATTATAGCACAAGAAGGGTGCCGGTTCAACATGGAAAATATTATTTTTCCAGAAGGATGCCGCCGATATTTGTGTCTCTGATCTTCCACTCCTCCCTGCCATCTTCCGTCACAATGATCCAGCTTATCTCAAAGTGATTGATATACAGTTCACTCCCATCAGCAAACGCATACCGGTTTTCCTTCTTCAGATAAGCGGTCTCCTTATCCTTATCAGGATTGGGATTCTCTTTTTTATATTTAACGGCATCCTCGTATAATCCGCTAAGATCAACCTCTATAGTTTCCCCTGTCTGTCTTTTCGCAAACCGGAAATGAGAAAAATCGACTTCCAGACAGGTGGTATTGTCATATTTATATGTCTCGTAATCTCCTGCCTCATTCAGCATATTCATGGAACCAAAGCCTGCGGTATCAAGCTCTCCCACCATCTGACAGCCATGAATCGTCTCCCACTTTTTTTCGGGCATATCACTTTCAGTTGTTTCCATAGCCGCTGCTGTGTCCCCATAGTTTGGATTCAACCGTGACAGACTTGTCATATTGATAAACGGAGCATAGACAGCGATTACTGTAAGGGCAATAACTACATAAAGCAGTCTTTCTGTATGACTACTCATAAATTTACACATAAATATTGCCACAGCCTCAAACAGGATCAGCATCACTCCCAGGTACCTCTGTTCCGTAAGCCCATATTCTCCGATCCTGATCCCCAGGGAATAGACCTGCAATACAAGGAGCGGTAAAAACAACCAGGGAAAGAGTGAGAGAAATCTGTGGTAAGTCCCTTCTTTTTGAAAGGTACTGCTCATAATCCAAACAGGGAAGCATACAGCAAACAAAGCTGTCATGGTAGTAAATACTTCATTGGACGGAACTTCCCGCAGAAACAGCATCTTAAACACATAGAGGTATCCTGCTGCCATGATTCCCATTGCAATAACAGGCAGGATATACCATAAGGAAAAGAGAATTGCCGGATGCATTTCCTTTTCCGCATCATTCAGTGCCCAGACACAGCCTGCCAGCACACTGAAACAAAACAGATAAACCGTGGAAAGATAACCATAGTCAAAGTCACCTTCAAAAAGTACTTCCAATGTAGCAAAAAACAAAAGACCTCCAATGAAAATCAATACGGAAAGAAAGGCTACCACCATCTCATTGGTAAAAACCCCACCGGCAAATTCCGAGAAGCTGAGTTTTGTTTTGCGGTAACTGAAAAGTACGATCAGTGCAAGCATCACAATCACATATCCTGCAATCCATTCTGTAATCCGGACACTGTCTTCCCCCATTATGTCACTGCACCTAAGGAAGGCAAACACACCGCTCAAGCAGGCACAGGACAGTATCACCAAAAGCTTTCTCTTGCGGTTGTTTTCAAACAAGGTTTCTGACAGCCAGCAGCCTAAAGCCGCAAGAAAAAAGAACCACAACAACCCGGAAAACAGCTTATAGTCCTGAAGCATCTCTACCCCGCTCCAGAAGAGATTGGTTTCCTCTTCTGCGTACAGAAAATCCCTGGCAATTTCATCTGCAATTCCCGTCAGGGTCCATAAAATCAGCAATATCATAGTCATTTTGTAATTGGAAAGTAGCTTGTGTAATTTATTTTTCATCCTCTGTATTCCTTTCATTTCCTATCAATAATACCTCCCGCCGAGGCAAAAGGTTGCAATCTTAGGAAAATCTTAAGAATTTGCGGTCAATAAACCGCAAAAAATGTTGAATTTTCTGTTATACTAAGCTAATGAGGAGGATTGATTATGAGTGAAAAAATACTGGTTGTTGATGACGAAAAGGAAATCACTGACTTAATTTCCCTTTATCTGCGAAATGAAAATTTTACCGTTACTCCCTTCTATGATTCGCTGGAAGCCTGGGAAGCGACAAAGAAGGAGGAGTTTGACCTTGCCATCTTAGATGTGATGATGCCGAAAATGGACGGCTTTAAGCTTTGTCAGGAAATTCGTAAGGAACATAACTACCCTATCATCATGCTTACTGCCAAGGAAGAGGAAATTGATAAGATCACAGGTCTCACCTTGGGAGCAGATGACTATATGACCAAGCCCTTCCGCCCCTTGGAGCTTCTGGCCCGGATCAAGGCACAGCTTCGCAGATACAAGAAATATAATACCTCCGGCACCGGCGATGATTCTCAGATCATCACTCACGGCGGACTTATGCTTAACAGTCTCACCCATGAGTGCACACTGGATGAAAGACCTCTTCCTCTGACTCCTACAGAATTTACAATTCTCTATGTCCTGTGTCAGAAGAAGGGACAGGTCATCAGTGCGGAAGAGCTTTTTCATGCTGTCTGGGGGGAGGAATACTTCAGTAAGAGTAACAATACCATTACTGTACACATCCGTCATATTCGCGAAAAAATGAACGATTCCTTTGAGGATCCCAGGTATATCAAAACGGTCTGGGGGTGTGGATACAAAATTGAAGCTTAAAGAAAGAACAAAATTTTTTCTGCTGCTCGCGCTCCTTCTGGCGGTTGTCGGAGCTGCCGGTTATGGCATATATTATCTCACTGATGTGGTTTTTAACGGTTCCTTTCTGGACTGGTTTGCAAATCACTTTTTTCATACTGAGATGCAATACAATTATCGAACCGGAGATATCAGCTATCTCTACCGCCCTGACTGGTCAAAGCTAAAAGGATTTTTACTGACCTGTTTTTTCATTCTGCTGCTCGTATTTGCCCTTTCCGTTTACCTGATAGCTCATTTTCATGCAAAGAGGCGGGTACGGCAGAGCATTTCGGCAACCGGCAATATGATCTATTCCTATATGCACCATGATATCGATTCAAACGATGTATTCCCCCCTGCCTATGCGGAGGTTGCTGCCCAGATGGCACAGATCAAATCTACCATGCAGCGTCACGAACAGGCAATGAAAAATGAAACAGACCGCAAAAACGATCTGATCACCTATCTTGCCCATGACCTAAAAACACCGTTAACCTCCGTTATCGGTTATCTGGATCTTCTGAGAGAAGCCTCTGACATGCCGGCAGTGCAAAGAGAAAAGTATATCCGTATCACGCTTGATAAGGCTCTCCGTTTGGAAAAGCTAATCAATGAATTCTTTGAGATCACCCGCTATAACCTCCAGCAGATCGTTCTGGAGAAGGAGCCCCTTGATATTTCCTTCATGCTGATGCAGCTGACTGATGAATTTTATCCGCTCCTTGAAAGCCATGGAAACACCGTTGAGCTGAAAGCAGAGGATGACCTGAGTGTCTTCGGGGATGCCATGAAGCTTGGAAGAGTTTTTAACAATATCCTGAAGAATGCTATCTCCTACAGCTATCCAAACACTCCCATCAAGGTGCATGCAGGCAAGCGGGAAAAGGATATTTTCATCTGCTTTATCAACCAGGGAAAAACCATTCCGGCCGAAAAGCTAAATGCCATCTTCGAAAAGTTCTTCCGTATGGATGAAGCACGAAATACCAATACCGGCGGTGCCGGACTCGGCCTTGCCATTGCCAAAGAGATCGTTCTTTTACACGGCGGAACTATTGAGGCCTCCAGCGAAAATGAGATGACGACCTTCAGTGTTACACTGCCAATTTACTAAAAAATAAGCCTAAACCTCTCTCCTGAGATGTCTAGGCTTATTTTTATTACAGATTTCAGTATATCCTTATCACATTTAGCGGAAATATTCCACACCGGACTCAAAGATCTTCAGATCCTGCTCTCCATAGATATTGACAGCTACGCCATCGCCGCGTCGCTCCACATGCGCCATCTTACCAAGGCATCTTCCGTCAGGAGATGTAATACCCTCTATTGCGCAGTAGGAACCATTGATGTTCCATTCCTCATCCATAGAAACATTTCCATGAAGATCCGCATACTGGGTTGCCACCTGGCCGTTTGCAAACAGCTTGTCAATCCACTCCTTCGGTGCAACAAATCTTCCTTCCCCATGAGAAGCAGGCGTTACATAGGTAGCTCCCAGTTTCGCGCCCTTCATCCAGGGAGATTTATCGGAAACCACCTTGGTATATACCATCTTGGAGATATGTCTGTTAATGGTATTGAAGGTCAGCGTCGGAGAATCCTCCTTCTGCCCAACGATATCCCCGTAAGGCACCAGTCCCAGCTTGATCAATGCCTGGAATCCGTTACAGATTCCGAGTGCCAGACCGTCTCTCTCCTTCAGCAGCATCATGACCGCTTCCTTAATGTGTTCGTTACGGAATGCAGTTGCAAAGAACTTGGCACTTCCATCCGGCTCATCACCGGCTGAAAAGCCGCCGGGAAACATGATAATCTGTGCCTTTTCAATATCCCTTGTAAAGATCTCCACAGACTCTCTGATATCCTCTGCCGTCTGATTCCTGAATACTCTGGTAATGACATCCGCACCTGCCCGTTCAAATGCCTTTGCGCTGTCATATTCACAGTTGGTTCCCGGGAATACCGGGATAAATACGGTAGGTCTTGCCACTTTATTTTTACAGATATGAACGTCCGGTGCCTGATACAACGGTGTCTCTACCGGAGAGATATCCTTTTCCGCTATGGTGGGGAATACCTTCTCCAGCTTGGATTTCCATGCATCCAGTGCTTCCTTCATGGTAACCGTAATATCCTTAAAGCAGAAGTTTGCGTCCGCCTTTACTGTGGCAACCCTTCTGAAATTCAGCTCTGCCTCCTCACCCTCTTCATTCTTCCGGGTAAGAAGCGCTTCTGCCTCATCACTTTCCATTTCAAGCACAATGTCGCCCAGGCAGTTTTCAAACAGATCACTTACCTTCAGTTCGTCGTCAAACAAAACTCCAAGCTGATTACCGAACGCCATCTTGGAGATACCGGCAAGAAGTCCATTGGAATCCAGCGCATATGCGGACTTTACCTTTCCCTCCTTCATCAAACCACTGATAAAGCGGTATGTCTGCATCACATGCTCATAGACGGGAATATCATATTCATCCTTATCAAACCAGAACTGCACGAGCACATTGCCTGCTTCCTTAAGCTCCGGTGTAATAATGTCCTGCTTCTTCGCCACATCCACCGCAAAGGAAACCAAGGTGGGAGGAACATCAATATCATTAAAGGTTCCGGACATACTGTCCTTTCCGCCGATGGAGGGAAGTCCATATCCGATCTGTGCATCGTAAGCACCGAGAAGTGCTGCAAAGGGCTGACTCCATCTTTCGGGATCAGAGGTCATACGCCTAAAATATTCCTGGAAGGTGAAGCGGATCTTACTGAAGTCACCGCCGCCTGCCACAATCTTTGCCATAGATTCCGTCACAGCATAAACTGCGCCGTGATAAGGACTCCAGGAGGAAAGATAAGGATCAAAGCCATAACTCATCATTGTCACGGTATCTGTCTTTCCCTTCAGTACCGGAAGCTTAGCCACCATGGTCTGTGTTTCCGTCAGCTGATATTTACCGCCATAAGGCATCAGCACGCTGCCTGCGCCAATAGAAGAGTCAAACATTTCCACCAGTCCCTTCTGTGAGCAGACATTCAGGTCACTTAACTCGCGAAGCCATGCACCCTTAACATCTCCCTCATCAAGGAGCTTCTGGGCCTCAGGAATGGAAACCTTCTTTAAGTAATTGTCCTCCTGCTCAGGCACATCAACTACTACGTTGGTCTCCTGATGAGCGCCGTTCGTGTCAAGGAATGCACGGGAAATATTGACGATTTCCTTTCCTCTCCACTTCAGAACCAGTCTGGGTTCCTTCGTTACGACTGCAACCGGAACCGCCTCCAGATTCTCCTCAGCAGCAAAGCCAAGGAACTTATCCACATCCCCGGGTGCAACTACCACTGCCATTCTCTCCTGGGATTCGGAAATCGCAAGTTCGGTTCCGTCAAGGCCTGCATACTTCTTAGGTACCTTGTCAAGATCTACTATAAGACCGTCTGCCAGCTCACCGATTGCAACGGAAACACCGCCGGCACCAAAGTCATTACATTTCTTAATGATTTTACTCACTTCTCCTCTGCGGAACAATCTCTGGATCTTACGTTCCGTAGGCGCATTTCCTTTTTGTACCTCCGCCCCGCAGGTCTCAATGGAGCTTTCCGTATGTACCTTGGAGGAGCCCGTCGCACCGCCGCAACCGTCACGACCGGTCCTTCCGCCCAACAGGATAATGATATCATCGGGATCGGAATTTTCCCTGATCACATTTGCTCTGGGCGCAGCACCCATAACAGCACCGATCTCCATACGCTTTGCGACATAATCAGGATGATAAATTTCCTTTACATAGCCGGTTGCAAGTCCGATCTGGTTACCGTAGGAGGAATATCCGCTTGCAGCACCTCTTACCAGTTTTTTCTGGGAAAGCTTCCCCTTTAAGGTTTCTGCCACAGGAACAGTAGGATCTGCTGCCCCCGTCACACGCATTGCCTGATAAACATAGCCTCTGCCGGAAAGGGGATCTCTGATTGCCCCGCCAAGACAGGTGGCTGCCCCACCAAAAGGCTCGATTTCCGTAGGATGATTGTGTGTCTCGTTTTTAAAGAATACCAGCCATTCTTCCGTGACCGGTCCATCACCGTAGTCCATTTCTACCGGAACCACGACAGAGCAGGCATTGATCTCGTCGGATTCCTCCATATCCTGAAGCTTGCCGTCCTTTTTCAGCTTGCGCATTGCCATCAGCGCAAGATCCATCAGACAGATAAATTTATCGCTTCTTCCCGCAAAGATCTCACTTCTGGTATCCAGATAGCTCTGATAAGTGGTTTCCAGCGGTGTCCTGTAATAACCGTCCTTAAATTCGATATTCTTAAGTTCTGTTGAAAAGGTGGTATGACGGCAATGATCAGACCAATAGGTATCAAGGACACGGATTTCCGTCATTGTCGGATTTCGGTGTTCTTCATTCTTATAATAATTCTGAATGTGAAGGAAATCCTTAAAGGTCATTGCCAGGCCTAAGCTGTCATAGAGATTTCGGAGTTCCTCCTGTGGCATATCCTGAAAGCCGTCAAATACAATAACATCCGCAGGATCATCATAATCGGTGATCAATGTATCCGGCTTGTCCATGCCTGTCTCTCTGGAATCTACCGGATTAATACAATATGCCTTAATCTTTTCAAATTCTTCAGAAGAAATAGCACCCTGGATCAGATAGGTGGTTGCCGTCCTGATGATCGGCTCCTCATCCTCCTTTAGAAACTTTACGCACTGCATTGCGGAGTCTGCACGCTGGTCAAACTGTCCGGGCAGAAACTCTACGCTGAACACCTTTCCATCAGCCGGGATCTCAATGCTCTCTCTGTAGAGAATGTCTACCGGTGGCTCAGAAAAAACAGTGTTTACTGCACGTTCAAAGGTCTCATCCGAAATATTCTCCACATCATACCGGATCAATACCCTTACAGCAGTAACGCCGGCAATTCCAAGATAACTGCCGATTTCCTCCTTCAGTTCCTTCGCCTTCACGGCAAAAGGGGCTTTCTTTTCTACATAGATACGTTTTACGTTTCCCATGGTGAATTTTCTCCTTCATATAAGCTGCTGTCTGTCAGGAAAACAACTGCTGCCTTCCGGCTGTTTTTTGCCCGACAAGTACATTATGCCAAATTATCGGTCATATTTCAATCGGTGTTTTCAGGTTTTACATGTTTAGTCAGGCACAAGAGAGGGATCTGCAAAACACTCTCTTGCTCATATCCCCGCAATCGCATATCCAGCTGCTTACGTCATTTTCCGGTTCCGTCCTGTTATATACCCGATTGGTAAAAGTATATCTTCTACAGAATATTTCTGGCTGCGCAATGAATCCGTTTTTTTGCTATGCATGCAAACGATGTATCAACCGATACGCCATATCATTCTCTGTGATCAGATCTTCCGTGTGGGTAAAGAATACGATGCCGTCCGTAGGCGCCACTATGGTTTCCTTAACTCCACCCTCATAGGGATCTATGATTTCCGCCATCTTATGACCGTAACGCACATCCTCTCCTGCCCTGACCAGTCCTCTGAAGATACCGCCGCTGGTCACATGAATGTTTGTCAGATCATCTTCCATAATAACATGACTGATATAGCCGCTGTGACTCTCATAACGGATGATACCCATACGGGTCAGGAACCTGAGCACTGCTGCCACTGCCTGATTGGCACTTGCCTCATCCACTTCTGAATTCTTATTCGTGTAAAGAGAAAAAGCTGCCGTCATTTCATCCTGCCAGTTATAATTCAAGGTCTTCGTGTCGATGGGCTTGGGCTTTCTGATCACCACATACGGCAGACCGAACAGGTTCGCCAGAGAAGCATTCTGATATCCTGTTTCCATCATCCTTATATGCGGTACAAACTCCCCTGTCATATAAAAGCTTGCCAGCTGGATTCCATAACTGTAATCTTTGATCTTCTCAAAAACACCCCCTGCAATCCTGGCAGCAGTTTCCCCATAGGAATTTCCCGGAAATCTGCGGTTGATATCCACGCCCTCCACACCCCAGAACCGTTTCCCCACGTTCATGGCATAACTGTTGACAACCGGCACCACCAGCACTTCCTTTCCCGCACTGATACAGCCGTTTCCCTCCAGTTCCTTTAAAACGCGCACCATCTGTGAACAAATATACAGCTGCTGGATCTCATTTCCCCTCATGGGACCTAAAATACAGGCTGCCTTATCCCCTTTGCCGAATCGATATCCTTTGACAACCATCGGCTCCCGATAGGGAGCTTCTACTTTATATATCTCATCTATAAACATATCCCGACTGCTTCCTTCCTGTTTCTCTCTCAAGTTAATTGCAAATTTTAGTTTTTATCCACTTCCATAAGAATCCGTGCAAGCAATGCACCTTCATATACAAAGGGATATTCCCTGAGCGTAAATACCAACCCGCTTTTTTCTGCGATGATTTCCTCTAATACCTTTCCTTCCAGCGGACTTACCACACTACCCAGCCTACTTCCCTTTTTCACATAATGATTATGCTCAATTGCCGGCAGGAACACACCGGTCGTATGAGATCGTATGAACTCAACCTCTCCATCCGTCGAAATAACGGGAAATTGTGTTTTAGGTACCTCCCCCCTCCACATTCCCAATTCCTTCATCAGGTTAAAAATTCCGTCAATGACCTGTTTCCCGTAGCCTCTGTCTATTCTGGTTCCGACCCCCATCTCCACCACAAGTGTCGGTACCCCCAGCATATTCATGGAATGGGCCAGCGTAGACTCATGTACGGTAGCTGTTGCATTCATCCACACTATATCTGTGTTTAGCAGCCTGGCATACGGAAGCAGTTTTTCTGCAAATTCCTCACTGACTCTCACCTGAGGGATCTCCTTTACAAAAATGTCACTTGCATGTACGTCAAGACAAAGATCCGCCCCTGCTAGGTCTCCTATGATTGCTGCCGCCGCGCGTTCCATGGTGGTCCCGTTTTCCTTTCCCGGGAACATCCGGTTTAAATCCATATTCAGCTTTGGAATATTTCTGTCGGCAATATCCATCCCCAGCGGATTCAGTGCAGGGTAAATATCTACAGTCCCGTCAAGCAGCTCCGGATTCTCATGCAGTCTGCGGGCGATCTCGTAGCAGATATACTGTCCTTCAAATTCGTCTCCGTGGATTCCCGTAACAACAGCAAGTCTTTTTTCTCCGGTTCCTTCTCCCTTGATCCTGTTTTTTCTGATGATAAGTCTCTCTCCCACCGGCATTTCAATTGAAAATATCTCTTCTGTCATTTTTGGTACCTCTCTTTATTTATCACATACTGTCTTGAAAAAAGAATGTGCGCCGGCACATTCTTCCTCATCGAAAAATATTCTTATTCTTCTCCTATCAGCCCTTGCATTACATACAGGATCTCGCGGTCAACTGCCGCCTCCGATACCCCTCTGGTGTGCGAAGCGATCTTTAAGCCTTCCAGTACATACATGATATTTCTGGCTGCGCCTCTCGGATCCTCGCAATAAAATTCTCCTTCCTCAACGCCTGCCATGATCAGTTTTTCAATGACATATACCGCTGCATCAAACTGTTTCTTTAACAGGTTTTCTTTCGCCGGTATCTCTTTTGAAAAGAAATACTCATATACGGCTTTCCCGAGAGAAGGCTTCTTATTCAAAAGTTCCTTTTTCTGTTCCTTCAAAAACAGAGCAAGAATGGCAGACGGTGTTGCTTCTCCGGCAATCTTTCCTTCAAAAACATCATCCGCATCTTCCTGTTCCAGAGCAAGTACCTCCTCAAACAACTCAGCGGTACTTCCAAAATACAGGTACAGACCTCCGCGGCTGATATCGCATGCTTCCACAATATCCTTCATGGTAACCGTTTTATAGCCCTTTTCCATAAAGACCTTTCTGGCGGTCTCCACGATATATTTTTTCTTTTGCGCTGATTTATCGCTCATACCCTCATAACTCCTATACTGCCCGGCGCTTATGCCAATGGCTCATCCCAAATATCCAACAGCTCCTTGATCTTCTTGAGTCCCAAAAGGAAAACACCGTTTTCTACTGCCCTTGACCAAAGAATTCCCTTTGTCATGCCACCAAGCACATATTTCGCCATAATATCAAAAACGATCTCGATCTCCTTCAGCTCGACCCTGTCAATCATGGCAAGCTCATCCTTCTCGGTTCTGATACTATATTTGGAAAAAGTATAGACATAGTTGCGGTTCATCAGTCCGGTTCCCTGCATTTCCTTCACAAAGCCAAGAAGCGTGCCGTCGTAAACCGGAATGGGGACTGAATGATCCGGCATATTATCTCCGCTGTAGTTATGAACCATTTTTACACCGGACTTTTCTTCAAGCCAGGGAATATAGCGGAACAGATTCCCCATCGCCGCACGATATTTCTTAACCAATTCCTGTCTGTAAATGTTTTCACTTTCCATCTTTCGTACCCCATAAAAGATTTCTCTGTAATATTATTATCATCTTACCATAAAATACAAAAAAGTACACTCACAAAATAACAGAATTATCCCCAAATTGCACTTGGAAAAATACAATTGCTCATGTATAATAGGTTTAGGATTTTATTCAATAACATATTACCATAAGAAAGTGAGTTGTATCATGAAAAATTTACCACAAAACAAATGGGTAAGAGCTGCAATACCCGCCTTATTACTTCACTGCAGCATCGGTACTGTTTATTGCTGGTCCATCTTCAGCCAGGAAATTGCTGACTATATCGGCTTTTCCAAGGGTGCTACGGAATGGGCCTTCAGTTTTGCCATCTTTTTCCTCGGCATGTCCGCCGCATTTCTCGGTAACGTCGTAGAAAAAGATATTCACAAATCTTCTCTGATTGCAACCATCTGCTTTGCTGCCGGAATGGCCGGCACAGGTCTTTTCATCTGGTATGGCGGCGCTCATCCCGGAAGCCTTGTTTCCCTGCTTGGCATTTACATATGTTACGGTCTGATCATGGGAATCGGCCTCGGAACCGGTTATTTGTCCCCTGTCAAGACGTTGATGCTCTGGTTCCAGGATCGTAAAGGTCTTGCAACCGGTCTTGCCGTAGCAGGCTTTGGCGCCGCAAAGGCAATCGCCAGCCCGATCATGCAGTCACTCCTTGACTCTCTGGGCGAAGGTGGCATTTACAAGATGTTCCTGATCCTTGCCCTGGTTTATTTCGTCATGATGTTTGCAGGTCATATTCTTCTTGCAAAGCCTGAGGGATGGCACGAACCGGCCTCCAGTGAAAAGGGTGCCCGCGCAATCGATGTCATCAAAGAAAAACCTGTTACCTTCATCGGCATCTGGCTGATGTTCTATATTAATATCACCTGCGGTCTTGCCCTGATTTCCCAGGAAAAGATGATCATCAAATGTATCGGTCTTGTCGGTGTTGTAGGTGTTCTTTCCTCCGTAACAGCAGTCTTTAATGCAGGCGGGCGTCTTGGCTTCTCTGCCTGGGCTGATACCTTTAAGGATCGTAACAGCATCTACAAGATTATTTTCATTTTGTCCATCATTGCTACAGGACTGGTAATTCTCACACAGGGCATTACCAACATGGGACAAAACAAGCTTCTGATGGTGCTCGTTCTGATTCTTTTGTTCGTTGTGAATGCCGGATACGGCGGTGGATACAGTAATGTTCCCACACTGCTCTCCGATCATTACGGTATGAAAAATATCAGTGCCATCCACGGAATCACCCTTTCCGCATGGGCATTTGCAGGACTTACCGGCAACCAGATGGCAGCTTTTATCGTAAAGCATTTTGGCAAGGAAGTGGAAATGGCTCATGAACTGGCAGACGGAACCATTGAAACGATCGTTGTCAATCCCAGCGGATATCAAACTGTTTTGTACGTAACTCTCGTACTTTACATCATTGCTGCCATTATCTGTTTTACAATGATTGGAAAGAAATCAGACAAGCCTGTGGAATAAAAAAGATCTATTTGTCGTTTTGGTCAATATATTGTTATTTTTTAGCAAAATGCTTATAGATTTTCGTAATTTACAGCAATATAATAACAACAGAGTTGAGAACGGAATCAACTCAGAGCTAATTAGCAATTCCGGAAGAATTCCCCTTTTACACAAACGGAAACCCCCAAGAGGTTACTCTTGGGGGTTTCTGTTTTTTATCATAAGAATTTTCTGTCAGATGTTAACGTACACTTGCAAAATCGATTTCAAATAAGTTATACTTAATTTATCAGTTATACGAATTTTTTACCGAAGAAGAGAGGGATAACGCTTGGCCACTATAAAAGACATTGCCAATAAGCTTGGTGTTTCAATCAGCACTGTATCCAAGGGATTAAACGGTGCAAGCGATATCAGTCCACAGCTGCGTCAGACTGTTCTTGACACTGCCGTGGAGATGGGCTATATTACGAAAAAAATGAAAAAAGAAGAGAATAAAAAACTCTGTGTCTTTATTGAGAACATGGATTTTGATTCCTCCAATCAATTTGGCTATGATCTGGTTCTTGGCTTTCGACAGGCAGCCTTCCGTGACAATTGGGATGTCACAGTGCTCCCGATCACACCCGCCTTTCAACAGCAGGAAAAATACGATACCTTTATGCTGAAGAAGGGGTACTCCGGCGCATTTCTCCTGGGCTTTACCCTTTCGGATGCCTGGATGTCACAGCTTACAAATACCAATATTCCCACGGTCCTGCTCGACAATTTTATCAGTAAGAATCCAAGTGTTGCCTACATCGGGACAGACAGCTTTGAGGGGATCGATGATGCCATTGATCATCTGGTCAACCTCAAACACACCAGAATTGCTTTTCTGAACGGTTCGCTCCATTCCATGATCACCGAACGGAGACAGCAGGCCTTTTACAGCAGTATGAATGCCCATCAACTCACAGTTGACGATGCGCTGATTGCCAATGGATGCTATGCTGCCGACTCCGCCAAAGATTTTCTTCCCGCCTTCCTTCAGCATGGCGCTACCGCCGTCATCTGCGGAAGCGATCTGATTGCCTATGGTGTGATCAGAGAATGTGAAAAGCTGAGTGTTCGCGTTCCCGATGACCTGAGTGTCATCGGCTTCGATGATCTTCCTCTGTCAGCACATATGAACCCACCTCTCACTACCATTAAACAGGATCGAATCGAGCTCGGGAAGTGCGGATATATGGCTCTTCATAGCCTGATGAACCAGGTCCCCGTAAGCAGGACTCTTTTGCGGCCGCATTTTATAGTTCGAAATTCCACAGCATTTCCAAAGAAATGAGAGAGCAATGATAGAGCACAATAAAATGTGTGCTTGGGATATATAAAAAGAAAAAGTACGGAATCATCCGTACTTTATTTATAGCAGGGGCAGTAGGAATCGAACCCACATCGACGGTTTTGGAGACCGCTGTTCTACCTTTGAACTATGCCCCTTTATGAGGTGGCTTCAAGCTACCAGCTTTAACCACCGAATGCTATTATATCTTATGAAACAGTCTCCTGTCAACTGCTTTTTCTGTCAATACAGGAGATAATCCTTGGTATCCTGCTCAATGATTGTACTGAAGCTTTTCAGTTCCTTGGAGGGTTCATAGTCCTCCTCGTTAAACAAAAGCTCGTGAAGCTTCTTCACATTATCCTCCAAAGATGTGGCCACGATACATGAGCCTTTGCTCCCAATAGTACCACCATTACGCATACCCGCAAAAGGAAAACCATCGCTGACGGTTACCTTGAAATCTCCGATCATGCCTAATACCGGAATAATATCTTCCACATCCAGTGAAGTCTGAACATGAGGCATCACCGCATTTAATGCACCTGTCAGTGTTCCAATGGAAGCGGTCTTTCCCTTTTCCATCATGGCAATCAGAACATTTCTCTGTCTTTCCGTACGGGCAAAATCATCACCGATATAACGGATCCTGCAGTACGCTGTGGCCTGAAGGCCATTCAGAGTCTGCAGACCGGGCTCCGTCACGGGAATGTAATCATCACCCGCCGTAGCTGTAAAGGTCTTGCCATCAGAGCTTTCTCCAACCATGCTGATCTGATAATTATTCAGATGGCTGATCTCCTCTTCCTTCACGTCAATTTCCACGCCGCCTAACGCATCTACTGCTTTCATCAGGCCTTCAAATCCCACCGTAATATAATCTGTGATATACATGTCCGTATTCATATTGATCATACTGATGGCCTGCTCCGGTCCCCCCTGGGCATAAGCAGTATTGCACTTATTATAGGTATCATTGCCAAGATTTAAATAGGTATCTCTGTAAATCGAAATCAGACGTACCTCATGGACATCCATATCGATGGAGCATATCATAATCGAATCGCTCCTGTTACCCTTTCCCAGACTGCCATCCCTGGCATCCACACCAAAAAAAGCAATATTAAACACTCCCGTGTAAACTGCCTCATCTGTATCATTTGTCTGTTCTTCCTGTTTATCAAACTTTTCCTTTACTTCTTCATTTACAACAATATTTTCTTCCTTTATTTCTGCCTTCTTGACCCCGCCATTTTCGTCCGTAACATGCAAGGTGAAATACAATACACAGACACAGACGGCCAGCAATACAACCTCTAAAATATATAATGGGAGATGCTTTACCCATTTCTTTTTATCCATTTCCGACTCCTTCAATATGACCATGGTTGTCCTGCAATCTGCAGAACCTTTTTTATCTTACCATAAACCATCCGGTTTGAATACTTTAATTTAAATTTTTGTCAAATTTGTCATAATTTTGTCATAATTATTAGAAATAATTCATCTTGAAATCTTCTGTTTTCACTACAGCAGACCAATAGCATCCCCAAGACTCTCCACACCTACGATCCTGATTCCGGAAATCTCCTTCACGGCTTCCATGCTCACGCTCGGTATCACGCAGGTAGTAAAGCCAAGCTTTTTCGCCTCCTGAACCCGCGCCTGTATCATACTGACACCTCGCACCTCGCCACTCAAGCCTACCTCTCCTACGGCGATCAGTCCGTCATCAATGGGGCGATTCTTAAAGCTTGATACGAGAGCCATAACAATCCCCAGATCAATGGCAGGCTCCTGAATTCTGATCCCTCCGGCAATATTCACATAAGCATCACAGCTTCCAAGCTGAAGTCCCAGGCGCTTTTCCAAAACTGCCATCAGCAGATTGACTCTGTTAAAATCTGTTCCCGTCGTCTGTCTCCTGGGAATGCCGAAATTACTGTGACAGACAAGCGCCTGAATTTCTATCAGCATCGGTCTGGTTCCCTCCATGGAACATACCACGATCGATCCGCTGGCCTCCTTGGGCTTTCCGCTAAGCATGAATTCAGAAGGATTCTCTACTTCCTTCAGTCCGTCTGATACCATCTCAAAAACACCGATCTCATTGGTGGAACCAAAGCGGTTCTTCACACCCCTCAAAATTCGGTAAGAAGCATGCCTATCCCCCTCAAAGTAAAGAACCGTGTCCACCATATGCTCCAACACTCTGGGGCCTGCCACTGTCCCTTCCTTTGTCACATGTCCCACGATAAAGATCGAAATATTCAACCCCTTTGCAAGCTGCAACAGCACGCCCGTAGCCTCACGTACCTGGGAAACGCTTCCCGGTGCGGAAGATACTGCCTCGCTGTACATCGTTTGAATAGAATCGATCACAACCACATCCGGCTTTTCATTTCTGATACTATCCTCTATAGCGTTCAGGCTGGTCTCGCAGAAAAGCTTTAAGTGCTCATTAAATTCTCCGATCCGGTTAGCCCTTAACTTAATCTGCTTGAGAGATTCCTCTCCTGAGACATACAACACTTCCCTGCCATCTAGGGCAAGTAATCTGCACACCTGCAAAAGCAGTGTTGATTTACCAATGCCCGGATCTCCTCCTACCAATGTCAAAGAGCCTCTCACAAGTCCACCGCCGAGCACTCTGTCAAGTTCTTTCATATGCGTGGACAGCCTGTCCTCCTCTTCCAGGGATATTTCCGAAAGAACGGACGGCTTTTTTCGCTCTCCGGTATGTATTTTCATATTCTTCCCGGAAACACCTGAAGCGATCGTTTCCTCCACAAAGGTATTCCACTCATGGCATCCCGGACACTGTCCCATCCACTTGCTTGATTCATATCCACAATTTTGACAGAAAAAAACAGTTGCATTCTTTCCTTTTGCCATACCTATTATGCTTATCCTTTCCGAAACAAAGGCTGCCGCAAATTTGATCTCTCACCTTGCAGCAGCCTCTCTCAAATCTCTTTCACCAACCTACTAACTGTTATTTAACGATCTTAACGCTTACTTCTCCGGCACCTGCAAGCTCCACACTGATATTCAGCTTGCCGCCCAGATTTGTCTTCATCTTGCCGATACTCTGACCGGTAATGAAAACCTCATACTCAGTATCTTCCTCCAGTTCCAATGTGATCTGCGCATCCTCATCACCTTCCACTTCAAAACTGATTCCATCTGCTGTCTCCGTGAAATGAAGGACGCTGGTTCCCGGAACGGATTCATACACAAACATTCCGTTTCTCTCAAGCTTTGTCATGGTCTTATAGGTTTTTACCTTATAAAGATCCCCACAATGCTCAAAATCCTCGAGCTTAGCCTTATTCTCCAGCACATGATTACCGAAGCTGATCGTGCCGTCTTCCTCTGAACGAAGTAATTCTTCTACAACAGCCATTTCCTATGTCCTCCTGCCCAAATCTTTGGTCTTATCTGATAAAAACAGTATACTCATTCTTTCCCTTTTACGTCAAGCACAACCTGCTGCCCGCGATAGCCTGCGCTCACCGAATCTCCCGGTTTTACGTGTCCTGCCAGGATTTCCTCTGCCAGACGGTCTTCGATCACACTCTGGATCGCTCTCTTCAAAGGTCTGGCACCCATCTTTTCATCGGCATATTTCTTGATTATATGCTCCTTTAAGGCGGCACTCACCGAAAGCTTGATCTGCATTTGCTTCTCACACCTCCCGGCAAGTACATTGCAAAGCAGATTGGTGATTTCATGCATTTCTTTTCCGCCCAAAGGCTGAAATACCATAATCTCATCAATCCGGTTGATAAACTCCGGCTTAAAGAGCTTCTTCACCTCTTCCATCACACCGTCCTTCATCTTCTCGTAATCCTGCTCCTTTGTTGTCTCCGTAAAGAAGCCCAGATTCTTAGGTGCAACAATCCTCTGTGCTCCGGCGTTGGAGGTCATAATCAGAATCGTATTTTTAAAGCTGACCTTACGCCCTTTCGAGTCTGTAATATGACCGTCATCCAATACCTGAAGAAGCACATTAAACACATCCGGATGCGCCTTTTCAATTTCATCAAACAAGACAACAGAATAGGGATTCTTTCTGATTTTTTCGCTGAGCTGTCCACCCTCTTCAAAACCAACATATCCCGGAGGAGAACCAATCATCTTTGAAACGGAATGTCCCTCCATATACTCGGACATGTCCACACGAATCAATGCATTTTCCGAACCGAACATTGCCTGTGCAAGTGCTTTGCTCAATTCCGTCTTACCCACACCGGTAGGTCCCAGGAATAAAAAGGAACCAATCGGTCTGTTCGGATCCTGCAATCCGACTCTCCCTCTTCTGATTGCCCTTGCTACCGCTGAGACCGCGTCATTCTGACCGATCACTCTCTTATGAAGTGTTGCTTCCAATTTTAGCAGGCGCTCACTTTCCTTCTCCGTAAGCTTCTTGACCGGAATCTTTGTCCATGAGGCAACCACCTCTGCAATCTCATTTTCCCCTACAATAAACTGATTTTCCGATTGCTTCCTGCGATTCTTCTCCCTGGCCTTTTCGTACTTCTTAATAAGAAGATCCTGCTGCTTGCGGACGGCGGCAGCCTGCTCAAGCTGCTGTTCCTTAACCAAAGCTTCCATCTGCCCATCCATCTGTCTGATCTCATCCAGCATTTCTTTCAGATTTTCAGGGACATGCATATTTTTGAGTCTGACTGCTGAGGCCGCCTCATCAATCAGATCAATTGCCTTATCAGGCAGATTCCTGTCATTGATGTATCTTTCCGAAAGCTGCACAGCTGCTACAATTGCCTCCTCAGTAATTTTCACCTTATGGTGTTCCTCATACTTTGGTGCTATTCCTCGCAGGATCTCGATTGCCTGCTCAATCGCAGGCTCCTCCACATGGACAGACTGGAAGCGTCTCTCAAGCGCTGCATCTTTTTCCACATATTTATGATATTCCGCCACCGTCGTGGCACCAATCAGCTGAAGCTCCCCTCTTGCCAGTGAGGGCTTCAGAATATTGGAGGCATCAATAGCCCCCTCTGCTCCTCCTGCTCCGATGATCGTATGCATCTCATCCAGAAACAGGATGACATTTCCATCCTCCTGCACCTCACGGATCACTTTCTTAATCCGTTCCTCAAACTCACCGCGATATTTTGAACCTGCAACCATTCCGGAAAGATCCAGTGTGAGAAGTCTTTTATTCTGCACGGTAAAGGGCACTTCTCCGGCTACAATACGTGCTGCAAGCCCTTCCACTACAGCTGTTTTTCCAACTCCCGGTTCTCCGATCAGACAGGGATTATTCTTTGTTCTTCGGCTTAAGATCTCAATCACTCTCTTGATCTCATCGTCTCGTCCGATGACAGGATCAAGCTTTCCTGCCGCTGCAAGTGCCGTAAGATCACGGCTGTACTGCTCCAGCGTAGATGCCGATTTACTCTTTTTGCTCTGTTTCTTGCCCAGATCCTCCTTGTAAAGACTGCTGTCCTCCCCCATTGCAATGAGCGTATCAACATACAGCTTCTGAATGGAAATTCCCAGCGTATTGAGAAGCCGTGCTGCAACATTCTCTCCTTCCTTTAGCAGTGCAAGCAAAATATGCTCGGTTCCCGCATCCTCTGCGCCAAACCGGTCTGCCTGTCTGTGCGCTTCCTCCAGTACTGCCTGTGCGCGGGGGGAATATCCTTCTTTTTCCTTCAGTATGACTGCATCCCCCGGAACGATCAATTCCCGGATCATTTCGATGATCTTTTCTTCCTGTGCACCATTTTCAAGCAGAACTCTTGCTGCAACTCCCGTGCCCTCCTTTATCAGGCCAACCAGAATATGTTCTGTTCCCACATATCCGGCATTCATTCTCGTTGCCGTTCTTTCTGCAAGCCGTAAAGCTGTCTTTGCCTTCTCCGTAAAACCACCTGACTGCATCATGATTAGGCTCCTCCAAATTCTTCATATATTTCTTCGATCATACAATGCGCTTCTTCCTTGGAAATCCCTTTACATATCCCTTTTGCCAGAATAACGCGCAGTTCTTCGTTCATCTCTTCCATTGCCTGAAGCTTATCCGCATTCAGCGCAATGACCGCACCCCTTCTTCTGTCTACCTTGACAAAACCTTCCTGCTTAAGCACTGTGTAGGCTTTATTCACAGTATGCATGTTTATACCGATTTCATCAGCCAGCTGGCGAACGGAGGGAAGTGCATCGCCCTCCTGAAACCTGGCAGTTGCAATACCAAGAATGATCTGGTTTCGTAGCTGCAGATACAGCGCCTCCTCGCTGTTAAAATCTATCTCAATTATCATTCCGTTTCCTTTCTGGCACAAGAGGAATAGCATCTGCTATTCCTCTTTCGTATCTTATAAATCCTTATCATCCATATTCAAAAATTCGAATTCAAACTCATCATCATCAATTAGGAAGTTTTGGGACTTTCTTGCTGCCGACTTCTTTGCTGCTGTCTGACTTGCCGACGATTCCTTCCTCTCAGCAGCATACAGTTCTGATTCTTCCTTAACTACCTGCTTTTTCTTCTTGACCGGAGCAAACTCTTCCTCCTCCTGGACAACATGTTTTTTCACCTTTTTCTTTACCGGAGCAGGCTCTTCTTCCTCTTCCTCTTCTTCCTCGTCATAATCCTCATCATAATCTTCATAGTAGAGACTTCTGATTTTGAGTGCGAGAACCGTAATAATGATAAACAGGACAACGATCACAACTGCAAGCACGATAATAACGATCTTTTCCTTGTCCACCTGATCCTGCAATTTCTGAATATTTTCATTGGCAGCTCCCGCTACACCGAGAAGCTCGCTTAACCGTTGTCTTTCCTTATTCACATTGTCATGCAGCCAATAAACGGATTCACCGGTATTGGGATCCTCAGCATAAACAACCTCGTAGTCGTTATGCTCCTCTTCAGGTTCCGGCTCAGGCTCCTGCTGTACTTCTTCACCTGCATTTTCTCCCTCACCGCCTGTTTCGCCTTCCGCATTTTCTCCCTCTGCGTTTTCACCTTCCGCATTTCCGTCCTCTGAGCTTTCCCCCTGCTGGGGTGCTCCAATGGCTATCAGATCAGAGCGAATATATCCTTCCACTGTTCTGCCATTATAATCACAGGTCATCTGATACCACTTATTCCCGGCACTGTCATTCGCTTCCCCAATCAGCGTGATCACGGTCCCATTGGGCAGAGAAGTCACTGCATCATGAGCTGTGGATGCACCGGAACGAATTCTGACACTTCCGGTAGACTTGATGGTTGCCTGTTGCTCTCCTATGGAGGTGGGAACCGTTTCTTCCGGCTTCTGTGTCTGTTCGCTGGAAGTCTCCTGGCTCTGTGCGGCCTCAGATGAACTGCTTGAGGAAACCTCAATGCTATCACTTGTTTCTACCAGATCACTTCTGATATATCCATAACCGCCACCGGTAACGGAAACCTTGTACCATACCGTTCCCGAACTGTCTTTGACAGCATCCAGGATATCAATTGTTTTCCCTTTGACCGTGCTGCCCACCACTTCGCTGTCTGTGCTTGCCTCGGCTCTTATTTTAGCAGTATCTGCAGTTACCTTCCCGGAAGCCGCAAAGCTTGCAAAAGCTGCCGTATAAAACACTGATGCCATCAGTGCAAGCGTCATTATTCCTTTTACCAGACCGGATTTTCCAATCAAAGTTTTCACCTTTTTCACCTTTATTTCTCCTTATTTTTCCCTTGTAAAACGTTTACTTCCCTTATCTGTCTTCGCGCCTTCTGAAAAGCCTGAAATATTCTTACTCCTTAGCCGCTCATTTCTGGCCTCGGCCTCCAGCCTGCGATGATACAGCATTTCGCAATCTGGACATAATCGTCCGCTGTTAATATTGGCTCCGCACATTTCACATCTTAAATAGCCTCCCCGGTTTTCAATCACTTCAAACCGGTTTTCCTTGATCATATCTCTGATGGATTTGTGAGTAACACCTGTGGCATCTGAAATTTCCGCAACATTTGCCCCTCTGTGATGCTCCAGGTAATTGCGAACCTTTCCATAATCATCATAATCCATCTGTCCGCATTCCTCACACTGATATTCGCCAAGCCCCTTGTAAACCATAACACCTCCGCATGATTTACATATCGTTGGTCTGAAAATATCACTTTTCAGTAGTAATTTTTGCTCTTCACCTGACATGCCGCTATCTGTCCCCTCACGCTCTATGCCTCATCAATCGCCTTTCCGATGTCATGACGCATGTATTTATTTTCAAATGAAATCCATTCTGTAGCTGCATAAGCATTTGCTCTTGCCTGTTTTAAATCTGCACCCTTGGCCGTAATTCCGAGAACTCTTCCACCGTTTGTCACGATTCCCTGCTCCGTTCTCTTTGTTCCGGCATGAAAGCAGAAATAAGAATCCTGTCCTTCAAATTTTTCAAGTCCGGAGATCAGAAATCCCTTTTCATAGCTGACCGGATATCCCTCTGAAGCAAGCACCACACAAACTGCTGCATTATCCTCAAACTTAAGGTCGATCTCGTCCAGTCTGCCATCAATGCAGGCTTCCATCACTTCTATGATATCATTTTCCATTCTGGGAAGAACAACCTGCGCTTCAGGATCGCCAAACCTTGCATTGTATTCCAGAACACGAGGTCCCTTTTCGGTTAACATAAGTCCAAAGAAGATAACACCCTTAAACTCCCTGCCTTCCTTTGCCATGGCATCCACAGTTGCCTGGTAGATATACTTTTTGCAAAAATCATCCACCTCATCCGTGTAAAAAGGACTGGGGGAAAAGGTTCCCATTCCACCGGTATTCAGTCCTGTATCCCCGTCTCCGGCCCTTTTGTGATCCTGCGCAGAAGTCATGGTCTTTATGGTCTTTCCATCCACGAAGGAGAGAACGGAAACCTCTCTTCCCGTCATAAACTCCTCGATCACCATGCGGTTTCCCGCGTTACCGAACTGTTTATCCAGCATAATGGACTTAACGCCATCCTTTGCCTCGTCCAGATTCTGACAAATCAAGACGCCCTTTCCCAGGGCAAGTCCATCTGCCTTAAGGACGATCGGAAAGTCTGCCGTTTCCAGATAGTTTAACGCATCCTGTGCAGAATCAAAGGTCTCATAGGCAGCTGTTGGAATATGATATTTTTTCATCAGATCCTTGGAAAATGCTTTGCTGCCTTCCAGTATGGCTGCGTTCTTTCTGGGACCAAAGGCACGAAGCCCTGCTTTTTCCAGTTCGTCCACAAGACCACCCACAAGAGGATCATCCATCCCCACGATCGTCAGATCAATTTCCTTTTCCTTGGCAAAGGAGACCAGCTTGTCAAATTCCATTGCACCGATGGGAACACATTCCGCAATCAGTCCGATTCCCGCATTTCCCGGTGCACAATATATTTTATCTACCTTTTTGCTTTTGGCTACACTGGTGGCGATCGCATGCTCTCTGCCGCCACTGCCCACGATCAATACTTTCACTTTTGCGATTCCTTTCCTTATATGTCTTTTACTGATTTTCATCCATGTGCTGCAGCAATCCGGTCAATGGCTTCGGGCAGGAGCTTCCACTCTGCCTGCTCCATCACCCGCCTCTGGAGGATTTCCGGTGTATCTCCCTCCAAAACCTCCACTGCCTTCTGCGCGATAATTCTTCCCGTATCCGTTCCTTCATCTACATAGTGCACAGTCGCACCTGTCACTTTGACACCGCGGGCAAGAACCGCCTCGTGTACCTTCAGGCCATAGTACCCCGTTCCACAAAAAGACGGAATCAAAGAAGGGTGAATATTAATGATTCTGTCCCGATATTTTCCAATCATCTCCTCAGGTAAGATAACAAGGAACCCGGCCAGCACAATTAAATCAGGATTTAATTCATCTAATTTTTCTAAAAATGCAGCATTAAACTCTGTTCTGTCTCTATACGCCTTCGGCGAGATGCAAAACGCCGGTATCCCGCTGTTTTCAGCTCTTTTCAATGCATATGCCCCGGCATTATTGCAGATAACACCTGCTATCTCTGTATTTCTGATCGTTCCCTCTGCTATGCCATCAATAATTGCCTGCAGATTCGTGCCGCCGCCAGACACACAAACTACAATTCTCAGCATAAGGTTACTCCCTTTTCACCGGCCTTTATTTCTCCAACACGGTAAGCTTCCTCCCCTGCCGCCTTGATCGCGGCAATTGCCTTATCCGCATCCTCAGGTTGAAGGGCCAGCACCATACCAAGTCCCATATTATAGGTATTGTACATCAGCTTTTCCTCCAGCTGTCCCTTCCTTTTCATCAATTCAAAAATCGGCGGAACCGGATAGCTGTCCTTCTTCACATGCGCATTCACACCCTCAGGAAGCATTCTGGGGATATTTTCATAAAAACCACCGCCGGTGATATGACTGCAGCCCTTTATTGTAATACCCGTTTCCCTTACACTTCTAAGTGCCTTTACATAAATCTTAGTGGGTTCGATCAATGCTTCTCCCAGTGTTCTGCCCAGTTCCTCATAGTAAGTATTCAGGCTCTCCGCCGTCATATCAAAAATCTTCCTAACCAGAGAGAATCCATTGCTATGTACCCCTGAAGATGCGATACCAACCAACACATCTCCCGGCCGGATATTCTCACCGGTGATCAGATCCTTTTCATCCACAACACCCACTGCAAAGCCTGCAAGATCATACTCGTCTTCCGGATAAAAACCGGGCATTTCCGCAGTTTCACCACCGATCAAAGCTGCGTTTGACATCTTGCAGCCCTCTGACACGCCCTTTACGATCGTTGCAATCTTTTCCGGATAATTCTTTCCGCATGCAATGTAATCAAGGAAGAACAACGGTTCTCCACCTGCACATGCAATGTCATTGACACACATAGCAACACAATCGATTCCCACAGTGTCATGCTTATCCAGTAAAAAAGCCAATTTCAGCTTGGTTCCCACACCATCTGTTCCGGATACCAACGTAGGCTTTTCCATATTTTTGATTGCGGCAAGGGAAAACGCACCTGAAAATCCGCCAAGACCACCAAGAACCTCAGGCCGCATCGTTTCCTTTACATATTTCTTCATCAATTCAACACTGCGGTAGCCCGCCTCAATGTCTACTCCTGCTTTCTTGTAATCCATTTTTTCCTCCTCAAAAAGTGTATTTATCCTCTGATCAGACCTGCGCCACGCTATTTATAGTTCTTATAGCCTGTCTGTGCAAGCTTTTCATCCTTTTTCTGTACGCTTTCCTTCAGTTTCCGACTGTAATCCTTCAGCTTCTGTAAAAGTACTTCATCTGACGTAGCCAGAATTTTGGCTGCTAAGAGTCCGGCATTGGTTCCCCCGTTAATTGCCACGGTTGCAACCGGAATCCCGGACGGCATCTGAACGATAGAATAAAGAGAATCTCTGCCTCCAAGGGATGTTGTGTGCATGGGAATGCCAATTACCGGCATAGGAAAAATTGCTGCACACATGCCCGGCAAATGCGCTGCCATACCTGCTCCTGCAATAATTACCTTAAATCCCTTTTCCTCTGCACTCTTCGCATACTCAAAAAAAACGTCCGGCTCACGATGAGCGGAAATAATTTTCATCTCAAAAGAAATTCCAAGTTCCTCCAACACTTCTGCTGCCTTGGACATTACCGGCATATCCGAATCGCTGCCCATTACAATTCCAACCTGTGCCATTGCTCTCCTCACTTTCTCTGTCAAACTTCTGTGCCTTACATTCTATAACATCATACTATAAAATGCCTGCCATAGCAAGCGGAAGGTTCAGCTCCTCACACCCCGGAAGCACAAATCTTCCCTCAACAATAATTGGTATCACTTTCTCCTCTTTTGTCACAATGCTGACCTCACCAAGCTCATCATAGGGAATGGTAATGTCGGTGTGGCAATTAAAGTAAGCGCCCATTGCATCCTCTTTTCTTTTTAAAGAACACTCGTTATCTCTCGCAATAATTTCCTTTCCGTCCGGATTAAATACCGCAACCTCCTCCGCATGGGAATAACAGGTATCCCCGACTGCAAAATGGGGTCCGGTCTTCTCTGCTATCAGAATAGGAAGCTTATCCTCAATCCCATATTTTCGCGCGGTCACAAACGCTGTCGTATTGGTACCGATTGCGAATTCTCCCAGAGGAAGGCTTTCATGATGAAACAGCACATTATCCCGGATATATTTCCTGTTTGCTTCCTCCGTATCGAAATTCCTGCAGCTGTAATCCACCACCATACCATCCGAAAAGGTTAACATAATATTTTTATATTCCAGTTCATTCAGATACACTCTGCTTACATGGAGGATTCCCTCCGTTCCTGCAAGCACGGGTGAGGTAAAAACCTCTCCAACGGGAATGTTAACATCCGCGACACAGTTTTCAAAATTTGTCTGCTTTTTTGCGTCAGTGAGAATATGAAGCATCACCTTCATATTTGTCTTATTTCCCTTCATCCCCTTGATCAGTACATATTTCCCCTGATCCAGCGTATCGATCATGATCTGCTGCATCCGCTGATATAGCTGATAATCCAGGGTATTGATCTTTACCACCTCGTCAAAGATCTGAGGAAAAGCTTCCCCGATTTCAGGTACAGGGAATGCAATAATGGTAAAGCTTCTCTCCTCCCCTTTAATATACTGATTCTGAAGCTGTCCAGCCGCTGCCATATATTCTACCGTAAGCTTTTGCTGACTCTCTGACAGATGGATCGCCTGTGGCTTTTCCTTCAGTTCAAAAGGCTTTTCACCAAACACCTCCACCACAGCAGGGCCGCCAAAGACAGCAGCCTGCTCCTTGTACTTCTCATAGGCCTCTTTCCATGCCTCCATGCGTACCTGTACCAGCTTTTTGTCGAGGATCAATGCCTGATCATCCTTATGATCAAAATCATACTGCTTATTCGGGATTGCACCGTAATAGCCGATACGGTTCATCCCCTTTCCCTGAAGCAGGCTGGAGGCAGCCCGATAAACGGTAGGTTTAAGCCCCATTTTGCGGAAGTTGTCAACCGCAAGCCGGATCATAGGTTCAAATCCCAGGCAATACCGGATATTAACCGTCTTTTTCCTGGATATATCCTTATTTCCAACCTCAAATCCGATCCGATATCCCTCCGTGTAGGTATCTGCCATCTTCTGCAACGTTTCTTTCGGGAGCGAGATCAGATGCTCCCAGGTTTTCCGTTCATTTTCTGTCACATATTCTCCGTATTTATAAAGATACCGGGGATCGGAAAGATCGCCTTCTATGATCTTCAATGCAAAATCTGACCGGGGATCCAGCATATCCCTCAGCTTTTCCTCAAAGGCCTCCCGGGTATAATCGCTGACATAATAATATAGTGCTTCACGGATTGCAGCTGTGGTAGGTAATTCCCCTCTTTCCTCCTGCGCACAGACAAAGGAACCGTAAATCTCCAAAAAGAGTTCCAGGCGCACGGTCAATTCTTCTAGCTTTTGTTCAAAAATCAAGGGGATCACACTTCTCAGTTCTGCGTAAAGCGCACAGAGAATTCTGCCGTATTCTTCCCCAAAGCATTCTACCGCATATTCCGGGTTTCCGTAACACATGTTATAGTTATCTGGCAGAATATCCCGATAAAGTTTGTCATTGATTTCCTGCAGTTTTTCCATCGGGCAATCCTGCAAGCCTCCATCCGCAACAAATCGGTAAAGTTCACAAGTCGCACTGAGAAATTCTGCCTCCTTTTGAAAGAAGCTTCCATATTCCGCAGCAACAATCTTTTCGCCCTTCAGCTCTGCTATTCTGTCTTTTGCAAGTAAAAATCTTTCTTCCACCATCACTCCACATACGCTCCTGCAAACAAAATAAGGCTGAGCATTCCAAATGCAATCACATTGATCACAATTCCCAGCACTGTAAATAACTTAAATTTTTCTTTCTCTGTGGTGGACCACAGGGAAAGCCCGATTCCCACGATCATGAAGATCACCGCAAGCAGTGCCGCTGCACCGTACCTTGCGGAAGACTCCCCGTCATTCAAGTAGGATAGATAGACGGCAATTCCCAGTGTTGCGCAGGAAAGCACCCCGAGAATCGTTGCCATAATACCATAGAGGGAATGCTCCTTATTGGTAAAAATATATCCCTTCATTCTGTTCATTTTGCCATTCCTCCATCCAAAAAAGTTCTGTAAGCAAATAAGGCATCCCTGATCTCAGAAATGCCTTTTCATTCTAAAATAATATTTTAGACTTACCCGCCAGCAGCTTAGCCCCGCTGATTATCATCAATATTCCGCAGACAATCCCGGTCACCAAAGTCACAACGCCTACTGCAATACTCACTGCCCCGGCTCCATTCATTGTCTTATATACTTTTTCCTCCATGCTGCTGCTCCTTTCTGAAATCATAAATTTATTTTGCACCATACTGTTCATAATATGCGTCAATTGCCGTCTTAATGGTGTCATCAATATAAATCTGTCCCTGATAGGGCTTGTTATATAAATATTCCACGACCTCCTGCATATTCACAATGGCGTTAGCATCAAATCCATACTTTTCCTTAATCTCTGCAAGGGCACTCTTATCAGTCTGTCCCTTCTCCATCCGGTTTAAGGAAACCATCAGGCCCTTCACCTCTACATCAGCCTGCGCTTTGATGATCGGATAGGTCTCCTCTATGGATTTTCCGGAGGTAGTCACATCCTCTATAATCACCACCCTGTCACCGTCCTTCAGCTTACTGCCAAGCAGGATTCCCGTATCTCCGTGATCCTTTACCTCCTTGCGATTTGAGCAGTACCGAATCTCCTTTCCGTACAGCTCGCTGATTGCCATAGTCGTTGCAACCGTAAGCGGAATTCCTTTGTAAGCAGGTCCGAAAAGTACATCAAAATCAAGTCCGTAATTGTCATGGATCGCCCTTGCATAGTACTCACCAAGCTTGCGAAGCTGGGTACCTGTCACATAACCTCCTGCATTCATGAAAAAAGGAGATTTTCTTCCGCTTTTCAATGTAAATTCACCAAATTTAAGTACCTGGCTATCCACCATAAACTCAATAAATTCCTGCTTGTAGCTTTCCATTTACCAATTCCTCCCTCTATCAGGCCGTTAGATTCTTTAAAAGTATATCATCAATCATCTTATCTTTCAACCGTCCATGCGGGCAATCCCATACTCTATCTGCACCTTTCCATTCGTATAGAGCTTGTTAAAGCTTTCCAGAATACGTCCTGCCACCATATCACCGTTTTCACCGTTTGCATCCATCAGAATGACTATCAGCTGTTTGCTGGAATATCTTGTAGATACATCGGATCTTCGCAGTGAAGTATAGATAGCCTTTTCAAGAAGCTCCAATGCCAGCTCCGTTTCCGCAACATCCGGCTCCTGACTGTCGTTCTCAACTACAGTAAAGAGCAATGTCTGGACATCCCTCCGGCTGCGCTCAACAAACCTGCGAATAAAATTGTAAACATGGTGAAAGCTTTCAAAATCAAGAGAATAGGCTCCCCCGCCATTGTCTGTGCGGTTCATAAGGTCTTGAAGATAACCCAGATCAACATTTTTTTCTCCGCGGCTGTTTTCCGTCTGAAGCTTATCACTAAAGAAATGATAGGAATTTTTTCCGTTCTGTTTTACATAATAAAGTGCTTTGTCTGCAGAATTATAAAGCTTGAGGAACTCCGTTCCATTCTCCGGAGCCTTGGCAATGCCGATCGACACAGAAGTATTGGTTTTAAAATCACACTTTTCAAGCTTATTGGTCAACTCGGAAATGATACGGGAAGCCCGATTACTGATTTCACTTCTTTCAGTAATATCTCTGGCAAAAACCATGAATTCATCTCCGCCGATACGGCACAGAATGTCACCCTCATTGAAAACACTCCGCAAGATATCAGCAAGCATTCTCAAGGTACGGTCTCCTGCAATATGTCCGTAGCTGTCATTGATCACCTTAAAGTTATCCATATCGATCATCAGCAGTACACCCGGAGCTCCCTGGGAAAGCAGTCCATTAACCGCTTCTTCTGTATATGTCCTGTTCCATAATCCGGTCAGTGCATCCTGACAGGATTTACTTTTCATGTCTGAGGCCTCACGGGTCTTTTGCTCCAGCCGATCCGCCAGCCCTCGCCGAAGTTCCTCAAGTTCCAGCACTCTGCCTATCCGTGATCGCATTACCTCAGAGACAAAGGGTTTTACAATAAAATCAATTGCTCCTTCCTTAAAGCAGCGTGTCTCTGTTTCCGCGTCATTGTCTGCCGTAAGAAAGATCACAGGAATATGTTGACAATGTTGCATTTCACGAATTTTTCTCAGCGTCTCAAATCCGTTCATTTCCGGCATGTTAATATCAAGAAGAATGATATCGCAATCGTTCTTCTCAAGAAAAATCAGCGCCTGTGCGCCACTTGTGACAGGGATCACCTTGTATTCGTCTCGTAAAACCATTCTCGCAGTAGCAAGATTCACCTTGTCATCATCGATCACTAAAATGCTTTTCATCTTTTATCACCCGTTTATATAAAACCAATTTACAGAACCGCGTTCTCAATTCCATATTTTTCTGCCAGGGAGCGCATCATTCCGTTTTCATTAGCATCCTTAAGGAATGCATTCACTTTCTCTGTCAGATCAGAATCCCTGCGGAGTCCGACACAGATCTTTTCATCATTCAAAAAAATGTTAAACTTTAGATCTTCAAATTCCTGCCCGTCACCTGTATAATACGCCGCCATGATCAGATCCACCACAGCCGCATCAGCCTTTTTTACCTGAACAGCCCGAATTGCTTCCATCTGGGTCGAGTAATTTGAATAACGATATTTTCTTTTTCCCAGAAGGGATTCCCCCATAGAACCTGCCTCAACAGCAAACAACATATGTTGGCAGGATTCTATCGTAGAATATTGTTCTTTTTCATTACCTCTTTGCACCACAACCTGTGCATTGGAGAGATATGGTTCTGAGCAGGAAATACTCTCCTGAAGCTCCTGTGACATGGTCATCCCATTCCAGATGCAATCAATGCTTCCTTCTTCAAGAAGCTCTGTCTTCTTATCCCAGTCAATTTCCTTCAATTGCAGAGTGACATCGATGCTTTCCGCAAATGCATTGGCCAATTCCGCATCAAAGCCTGTCCAGGCCTCTCCGCTGCGGTAATCCATAGGTGCATAATCCGTGACGCCAACAATAAGGGTTCCCTTTTCCTGCACATATTCCAAATCCGACTGACCCGGATTTATCCCGGGAGCCGTATCTTTCTTACCGTGCGCACAACCTGTCAGCATCAACATCGCTGTCATCAACAGCATGCTGTACTTCGTAGACCATTTTTTCATATCAGTTCCTCACATTTTGCATATTCAGTTCAGTATTTACGCATAAACAACAAGCCAAAGCTGCCCTGTCCGCAGTTTACTGAGATGGCAGGAGACGCCTTTTGATAAAAGACATACTCAAAATGCACTTTACTTTTGACCTGTTCCTCGATTTCCCTCAACTCTTCCACCGTCAGGCCTGCATAGGTAATAAACAGGATCCTTTTATCAATATCGTTATCATTGCCCAGTGTCGCTGCGATATATCTCTTCCAAGTGTGGCTCCGTGTTCCAATACGGAGCGTTTTCACCTTCAGGCTGCTGTTTTTCAGGGTGATTACCGGATGAAGCATCAATGCCCGACAGATTCTATCCATTTTGGACGGGATTCTGCCGACCCGTGCCAGATGCTCTGTGCTGTCCACAATAAAGCTGGTGCTGACATTTTTCTTCAAATGCTCCAGCTCCTTTACAATGGCATCTGCTGTCATGCCATCATTCACAAGCCTTGTTGCATACATAGCCATAAGTCCCATTCCACTGGATAAATGTCCGGAATCAACCACCCTTACATTATCAAATATTTTAGAAGCCTCCATTGCATGCTCATAGCCTTTGCTGACATTCTGGGCCATTGAAATATGAACAATATATTGTGCCCTGGTCAGTTGCTCCGCAAAAAAGTCTTCATATTCCTTCACCTCAGGTTCTTCCGACCATGCCTGTTTGCCTCTTTCTTCTATGTAGGAAAGAACGCCGTCCGTCTGTGTCTCTATTCCATCCAGGAATTCTCCGCCTTCCGTTTTGACCCGATAGGGAATGACTGCAATTTGATACTTCTGCAGAAGATTTTTCGGAAGATCGCACACACTTTCCGTAGTGATCAGAATGGGAAGCTTCTTCTTGTGTGCAAGAACCGGCGCTTCGACCATACCGGCAGTCCCTGTAGCATTCAAACGATTGACAAGCTGATAGGGCAGATGTCTCAAAAGCTCTTCTTCCAGTTGTGTGCCACTGACCGGTTTCAGTAAATACCCGTCAAATCCTTCTCTTCTGTAAAGAGCCTGGTTTTCTGCGCCTGCATTCGCTGTGAGAATTACCACCGGTGTGCTCTGATTCAAACCGCCGGTCTGTGAACGTACCGCATGCAGACATTCAATTCCGTCCATACCCGGCATAAAATGATCCATAAAAATAACATCATAGCGATTTTGGAGTGTTTTCATCAAACATTCCATGCCGCTCGTAACGGCATCTATTTTCACCTTTATATCCCGTAGAAGCTTTTGTGCGACCATAAGATTCGTGTCATTATCATCAACAATCAATACCGAGGCTTTGGGTGCTTCGAAGCTTTGTCTGTAATGCTCACGTTCATTAATATTGTGACGCGTTTCCAGATTAAGCTCGCCAATCTTTTCTTCTCCCACGATCTTCTGAGGCAGAGTAATTACGAATGTCGAGCCTTTCGTATAAACGCTGTTGACCGCAATGTCACCGCCCATTAGCTCCACCAGATTCTTTACAATGGAAAGTCCCAGACCGGTTCCCTCGATATAGCGGTTCCTCTCTTCGTCAACTCTTTTGAATGCACTGAAAAGAAGCGGAATACTCTCCTTCTTAATTCCGATTCCGGTATCGATTACGGAATAGGAAGTCAAAACATGATTGTTTTCTATCCTTTTGCATTGGATCGATAAGGTAACGGAGCCTTCTGTTGTGTACTTCACAGCATTGTTCAGAACATTGATCAAAATCTGCTTGATCCGCACCTCATCGCCAATCAGCTGTGAGGGCATGGATTGATCCACATCAATATGAAATTCCAGCCCCTTTTCCTTGGCACGAACCCAAATCATATTGACAATATCCGATAACATGGCTCCCACATCATAGGTTACAGGTACGATATCCATTTTCCCGGATTCCAGTTTTGACATATCGAGAATATCATTAATCAGTGTAAGAAGCATCTTGCTTGCACCCTGAATACTTCTGGCATCCGCCGCCACTTCGTCCGATACATCCTCCCGAAGAATCATTTCGTTCAAACCGATAATCGTATTGATAGGGGTTCGAATCTCATGGCTCATGCTGGAAAAGAAACGATTCTGAGCTTCGCTCAATTCCTCAATTTCTTTCTTCTGCTTCCGAACAGTTGCGTTTTCCGTACGGTATAACGCATTCTGAAACACGATCATGCCACAGGTCAGCATTGACACAACGACCAGCGTCATAATAGAATCCACATATGCTGCCTGTGTGGTGTGTTGAATGATGATTTCCGGGTATGAATACGCAACATAATAGCATATTGAAAACAAAAGATAACTGCTGATCAGCAGTATATATTTCATCTTTTTTTCCACAACAAGACACACATAAACGATTCCAAATAAAAACCAGATCGGTCCACCACCGTAAATTCCTCCGGTTGTCAAAAAATTGATTGGCAGCACCAGATATATCAAAATAATAGCCGTAATGACTGCTCCAATCTGTGTCCGGTGATAACGGATGGAAAAATAAGTAATACCGGCGAAACCCGCAAAGGCTATCAACAAAATGACTGTATTGATGATATCCTCCCTGGCAATAATTCCGACGATGATTCCGACCGCAAGCCCCATTAATCCGATCATCATGATCAGGCGAAACAACCGCTCCTGCAGACTCAGATTGGGATTTCTGATTTTCCGAATTAATTTCTTCAGATCCATCACATTTCACCGCCTTTCACCCTGTCAAGCAGCTTTTCTACCTTCCTTTTTGCCTCGCGAAATTCATAATCCTCCACATCTTTACGAACTTCACGAAGGAATTCCCCGACGTCTTTCCCCATATATACGGTCTCACTCATTTCTGAGATCACCGCTTCCGACTTATCGATTTCAAATGCCGCAAGTCCCTCCTTCAATTCCGTGAGCCTTTCAAGCAGCTCATCACCTGATATTTCTGCCTCATTCTTTGCAATGGGTTTGTCAGTGTCATTTTTCTTGTCATCCAGTGTTTCCGATATCCGGTCGACCACCCTAGAATACTCCAAAAGCATTTCCTCATGATGCTCCCGGACATATCCGATATCCTTATTTTGTACGGCAGCTTCCAATTCCTGTGCAAGCTCCGAAAGCGCATCTGCTCCTATCATTTTTGCCGTACTCTTCAGTGCATGAATCACAATCCGGTAGTTATCATAATCCTCCCGTTTAAAATAATGATCTATTTCACTTTTCTTTTTGTCTGCATCCACAACAAATTTATGTAGCAGTTCCTGATAAAAATTCATGTCGTTCTTGCAATAGGCAAGTGCAGACTTCGTATTGATCTGCACCACTTCATGTCGGGAGTCCTTCTCGAAATTTTTATCCCCTTTTTCAATATTTTCAATGTTTTCATCCACCCAGATAATCGCCGACTTGGGTAATACCTTTCTCAGGACATGCTCCATTTCCGAATACTCAATCGGTTTGGAAACGAACTCATCAAAGCCCTCCTTCAGGAACATTTCCCTGGCACCGCTGACAGCATTCGCCGTAAAGGCGATAACGGTAAGTCCGCGACCGGAATCCGTATGTATTTTGCGGAGACGCTTCAGGGTTTCTATTCCGTCCATTTCCGGCATCATATGATCCAGAAAAACCAAGTCAAAATCTTCCCTTTTGCATAGATCAATTGCCATTGTGCCACTTTCCGCTGTCTGTACCTGCATCTGATACCCTTTGAAAATCTCCTCTGCCACACGCCGGTTCATCGGCTCATCATCCACGACAAGCACCTTTACACCCGGACAGAGCATACGCTTTTCTTTCAGTATTTCTGTATCACCTGACGCTTCTGCATTCAGCACACTGGCGATCATAAAACTATAGAATGGCTTATTAAGCAATTTCACTCTGCCATTATCAGGCAATGCAAAACGCTCATCTGCCACAACAATGATCTCAACATCCTGATCCAGACTATCTAAAAACTGCCTGCTTTCCTCATACTCCTCTCTCCCCACAAACAAATGTGTCAGCCGGTATACGGAAACCAGTTTCTTAAGTTCCTCCAAATCGGAGACCCGGTGTAGTGGTACATCCAGTCCCGTAACCAAATGGGAAATCATCTCATTATAGTATTCTCTCACCTTGGGAATTTCATATTTTTCGGGTCTCACATAGCATGCCAGGCTTAAAGATGCACGATTTTCCAACACCATACCGGGTGCGGCATCCGCTACCGCCTGTGGAATACTGACCGTGACGGTTGTTCCGTCATTCAGGTTACTATCTACCTGCATAAAGCCTTCCATCACCGTAACCATGCCATATACGATTGGAAGACCTAATCCAAGGCCTCCTGTTCTTCGGTTTTTCCCTCCATCTGATTTAAAGAATTTTTCTGTGATCTTTTCCAGATCCTCCTTCTCAATTCCGATGCCGGTATCACTCACTTCCATACACAGATTAACACCGTAAGGCTTAGTCAGTGTATAAACTCTGACATAGACTCCACCCTTTTTGGTAAACCTGACTGCATTGTCAATCAGATGCCTTAAAATTTTTTTGATTTTTCTTGCATCTCCCACAAGTGCAGAGGGGATCTTTGCATCAACATCAAAAATCACTTCCGGAGCATTCTCTTCTGTCAACATTTGACTTCCGGTGATGATGTCATTCAAAAGAGACGAAAGCACGTAAGGCTCCTTGCTGACCTTCATCTTTCCGGTATCGATTTCCGTATAATCCAAAATATCCTCAATCTGGCTGAACAGTCTGTGCCCGGCTTCCTGAATTGAAGCAATTTCTTTCCTTTTTTCTGCATCCTCTTCCCTTTTCAGCATAACTGCTGAGATTCCCGTAACAGCATTGATCGGGGTACGAAGTTCATGAGAAACATTCGTGAGGAAATCCTCTGTTCGACGGTTTGTCTCTTCAAGCCCGGCAATCCTGCTGTCGTTATTCTTTCTCTCCTGTCTGCGCCTCTGCATCACAACCTTCATCAACCAGCCTGCCATGTAGACAAGCAAAAAGTGAAGGAGTGTTCTCGTAATGGAAAGCGGGGTGAGTTCCATGGATTTTCCCATGACAAAGAACAGGTCATAAGTCATGGTAAAGAAATAGACAACTACACAGAGTCTGATAATACTATACATTTCCGTTGTGGAATAGATCAGGATGATCACCATCATAACAGGTGCCATATCATAGATACTGGTCTCATGAATTCCATAAAAGAAAAACGCCAGCATAGTTAAGATAAAATATATCCAGACACTGATATCCACAGGAAATTTTTCTGTAAAATGAACAGTCCAGCAGACCACAACTCCCAACAGAAGTAACACAATGGCCTCTGTTTCCCAACCAAGGAGAAGCGATTCTCCGGTCAAGACGATTGTTAATATCGTGTAACAAAGCAATATTAAAAGATGGGCTGCCCGCTGTCTTTCCTGCTCGTACATAATGCTTCTCCCTGTCATTCTCTAAATATTAAAAATATTGTATCGAATCTATCCGAATATAGCAATCAAAATTTACTACTTTTTTACAAATTATGACAGTAAAAGCCGCCGATCGCACAAAGCATCGGCGGCTTCATCTGATTATGAATCAAGCCTTCGTGACATCATGATTCACTTTTCCATACATTCTTCTGTGCCATCCGCAGCACAGATATGATCGGCATAATTAAGATCCCGCAGAAGAAATTGCTCACCCCATGAACAAAGTCCCAGGGAAGCCCTGCAACAATCCAGGCTATCATTCCCTTGAAGTCGAGCCCGTAAAGAATTGCCTGTGCCGGTGCATACAAGGTTCCAAAAAGGAACCCATGAGCTGCACACACGATCATATAGACAATCGTCTGCATTTTATTAGACATGTTTCGCGGCAGGAGCATGACCACACCCCAAAGCACCGTCCACAAATACAGATAAGGGATCCACCAGGTTGCAAAGCCACTAAACATACCGTTCAGCAATACATAAGTGTAGATCGGATACAATGCTTTTTTTCGATAAACCACTGTAAATGCGATAGTAAATACACCCAACAGATGAACATTGGGGGCAAACTCCATAATGAGCTTGGAAGCATACATCACTCCCCCCAGCATTGCAAATATGGTAATTTCCCGTACTGTCAGTTTCACGCCTATTCCACCTTAAAGGAGTAGCTGTCTCCTTCTGTAATCGATGTGGAATCCACACCGGTCTGTGCATATTCACCATTCACATAAAATGCCCAGTAAACGCCATCCTTATCATAGTCTGCGGTGATTCCATTGACTGTCTTCACATAAAGACCGTATTCGCTCTCATCCCCGGCAATCAATCCAAGCTCTAAAAGAGCCTCTCCAACCGTTTCCTTATCGGTATGGATCTCAAATGCGGTTTCATTTCCCTCCTGATCCACTACACTAAAATGGAACTGTGTCTTTCCCTCTCCGAGGACACTGCCGTCTGCTGCAGCTGTCTGCTGCTCGTTTACAGTGGCTTCAGCATTCTTTTTGCCGCTGTTGCATCCACTTGTAACCAATGCCATGGATAGTGCAAGCACCATGCAAAGAATGAGTGATAATTGTTTTCCGTTTTGTTTCTTTTTCATTTAAATCTCCTCCTGTCAAACAAATAAAGCGCCCTTTCTGAGGGCATCAGTAAAAGGGCGCAAAGATAGTATAACAAATTAAGCTTCCGGAGAGTTAAAACACCTGAAGAAACAGATTTCCTATATATCAGTTTGCGACCAGTTACTCGTGGCCGGTGGGAAAAATCCCACTCCTGTTTTCCGCAGGCAGGTCTCCTGACTTGCGTATCTGCATGCAAAACCGCCTTCCCAATTTCTCAGTGACATTTATGGTCTTGCACTCCCCGCTTACAGTGACGAGTTCGCACAGGATTTGCACCTGTTTCCCTTTTCATCAGGCAGCTTCTTTCCGCTGTCTGAACCTGCTTCTGATACAATAGCATAGTTTTACAGTTTTCGCAAGGCTTCAAATCTATTCTTCAACTTATCGATTTCCCTTTAAGCCGTCGGCATAGAGATGCTCAAAGGTGACGTTATAGGTAATATATCCATGATTATTGGGATCGCTGATTTCGGATTTTTTGCAATACACGGACTGATGAAAACAAGTTTGTCCGTAATATTCATATATTTGGGGGCATAAATTGCTGCAAAGGCCGATGCAATTTTTCTGTGTCATTTTTTCATTTTTATTGAAATAGTGATTTCCTATCCGCAAGGTAGTCTGCCCGTAAAAGATAGATTGCCAGTTCCTCCATTGATGCTGTAAATGCCAGGATACATACTGCCCAGCTATACACAACACTTGATGAAGTCAAAAGAGCATAGGGCAACAGGAATACTGCCACACCGGTTAACTTGTTCAACCATGTATGTAGTGACGCAAAACGATGATATTTGACTGCTGCTGTGGCATACGCCGCGAGACGCACGAGTACAATTCCCGCTACGGCATACCAGATCTTACCCGGAAGGGTCTGATACAAAACCGGAAAAAGACGAATCAGCAAGACACTGTAAAACAACAAGTCAGAAATACTGTCCAGTCTTGCGCCGAACTCACTTGCCTTTTCGGATCTTCTGGCAAGCCAGCCGTCTAATACATCCGTCAAGCCGGCGAAAGTATAAATAGCAAGAAACCAAATAGATCTCAGTGGAACAAAAATCAGGAAAAGAGTGGCAACCATCCGCATGGATGTCACTGTATCCGCCGCGTTCCATTTATGTTGTTTCCTTCTTAATGTCTTAGACTTCATAACTATTGTCACCATCTCCTTAAAATTCCGATTCCTTACTTAATGATAACTTCTGCAAAAAATCCAAACAGTCTGTATTTAATCTTTTCAGCTGTTCTCTTGGCTTACCCTTGCTCTTCGTCTGGTCAAGCATACCTGCCAGAATCGGGGATGCAAGCGATAAATCGCATAATCCCATATGACCGACTCCTTCGTAATAGATATTCTCATAATTTTCTTTTTCACTTTCAAGAAATTTTACATTATTCCGATATTGCTTCCACTCATATAAATGGGAATAACTTGCATCGGAATAAACATTGAGAACCGGAACCTCATAATCCGAATCATCCATGATATATTCACCATCCGCTGCACCTTTGATGTCATACATGCAAGGGGACTCTAGGGCAATGACTCCGACTACATCCGCTCTGATACGTGCCATTCCCAAAGCAGCCGAACCACCCGCAGAATGTCCAAGCGTGACAAAACGACTTGTATCTGCACTTTCAAATCTGTCAGGAGCCTGCATCGATTTCTCCACAAAATCATCCATAACTACTGAAAGATCAGTCATTCTCAGTTCCATCCATTCAGCAAATAATTTTGCAGCTTCCTCCGGTTTCTTCTGCGGATCCATCCCACCCATTTCCTTCATGTAATCCATACTGACCTTTTGCTTTTTCCCATTCGAATGGAGGGTATCAAAAGCATGCCCCGGATGACTGACAGCCAGAACAACATATCCATGACTGGCAAATTCTCTGTATAAGCTCCGATTATTGTCTATGGTTCCACAGGAACCATGGGAAACTACCACTACAGGTAATTTTGTATCCGGATTATCATAATCTTTTGGATACCAGGCACGAACCTGTACCTCTCTTTGGCTTCCATCCTTTAAAAACGGATCCTCCTTATCCTCTGTCACCCAATAATCTTCACAGCCGATCTCATATTTGCCTGTGACTTCTATTTCATTGTATCGTGGAAAAAGAATTCTCTTTCCCACCACAATAAGAAGCACAATGATTACCAAAATAATAATTATAATTAACATAGTTTTCTTCATTTTGAAACCACCCTTCGTTTTTCCAGTCTTACAGTGCCGTATTCATCGGGAGTCGTAATCTCATTTTTGAATTCATAGCCCATTTTTCTATAGAACGATACTGCGGTCAGGGAGGAGCCGACCTCGGTGCGCCATGCCCGGTGGAAGTATTCATCTGCTTCCAGAGCTTCAACAATCTTCCTGCCCACGCCTTTTCCCTGATAGTCCGGCAAAACAAAGATAGAGGTCAGATAGCTTTCCTCTGTGCTACCCCAATATCCGGTGATACCACCACAGCCGATTATCGTTTCCCCGTCCATTGCCACATAAAAGTGGGCATCCTTTGCTCTTTGCGCAATCACCTCCGGGGAATGGCTTCTGATGTTTTCCTCAATAAACGCAGGCGAATAATCTTTTTGATTGCTGATTGCGAGGGTTGTGCAGATCACATCCGAAATAGCATATTCATCATCTTTTTGAAATCTGCGAAGTGTAATTGTCTCCATATACGAACTCCATTTGCATTATTTATATTAAAATCCCGAATGGCTCTTTGCATACACCTTCACAAAGTGTTCAAAGTGCTTTCCAATCTTATCCAATATCTCTTCTTCTCTCTCCGGTTGTCTGTCATACATATGAATCAGCAGAGAAACCGGTGATACAAACTCTAAAGCAAGTAATTCCGGATCGTCCTTTCTTAACATTCCCCTTTCCATCAATCCTGCAAAGATACCGGCATACGTTTGCTGTAAATTTTCCACGTGATAGCGAGTTGCAAGCTCTGCCATCCGCTTGCTGCGGAACTGCTCCATCGCCAGGATTCGTCTGGTCTTTCGAACGATATCGTCATGCATCGTGAATCGGATTCTTTCCATGGCGTTCTCTATTAACTCATCCATGCTATCCGGGAATTCTTCCAGCTTCTTCTTTAAACCAAATCCCTCTTCATAATGGAAAGCAACTAAATCTATAAGAGAATTAAAGATATCCTCCTTCCCTTTGTAATGCCTATAAAGAGAAGGACCCTTCAGCCCGGCATTCTCTGCTATCAGATCTACGCCCACTCCGTCATAGCCCTTCTTTGCAAAAAGATCGAGTGCGGCATACAGTATTCTTTCTTTTGTCGGCATATCCTTCATCATCTATCCTCCATGTGCGAACGATCGTTTCTTATATTATAGCTAACGACCGTTTTCATTGTCAACATAAACCTTTTATACTAAGAAAGACACCCATGACAAAATACAGCACATCTGTATCTGTCATGGGTGGATACTAATCACCAAAAATGCTAATACATAATTTCTGTTATCTGCATCCGGTACAATGACCTCATCAAATTCCAGTCCTTTTACCATCCGAATTGATGTAATGGATACGTGCTACTTGTATCTGATAAATGTGGAGGTCACAAAATACACGATACCATTTTCTTCCCGAGCAGGTTTCGTAATCAATCTCCATTCCTCATAAAACGCACTGTATTTGGATGTATTCCCATCATATTTGCAATTTTGATATTCTGCCGAGATATCTTAAGGGAAAATGCGCTGGATTCTTCAAATATATTCAAAAATACTTTGAATAGCGTCTGATACATTCATCATTTCCGGAAGTGGTAATCTATCTACTTTTTTATAGCCACGCATAGATATATCCAATAACGCAAGTTTCTCACATTGTATATATCCTTCCGTATTTTCAGTAGACATCCATATATGAAGAGGGCCCGGATTGGAATTATAGATAATCGGACATCCAATTATTTCACCACTTGTATTGAAATAATTCTTACTGACAACTAATACCGAATGTCTGATTTTCTCAATCTTCAGAATATCTCCTTGATGCAAACATTCCATTACCATACCTCTCTTCCCACAGGTTCTCCCCAGTCATATTCGCCATCAAGCATTAATTTTCCATCAAATTCTGCGGCTCTTTCTTCTAACTTTATATGTCGAAATGATTTCGTTAAGGTAATTACTCCATTAGATACTGCAACATCTAAAACTTCATTCACTGCAATTCCTGCGCTTTGTAATATCTCTTTTGAAAGTCTAATTCCCTGACTATTACCCCACTCTTTTACTTGTGCTTGCATACAAATCCTCCTTGTTTAAAGTATATACATAGTATATACCTCTCTTTATGATATTATCAACACTTCTTCGTTCTTTTTTTATAATAAATTCAGTTCTTTTCCCGTTCTTTCTTTATAAAGATTGCATATATTATAATGTGTATAGAGCCGGATGTTGATGATTTTTTGACCTTCATTGACTCTCTTTAAGATCTAGCGAAAATGAAGGTCCTGTAAAAGTATTTTTAATTAATTATCAAATCGTATTCTGTCAATCAAAGAATCCTTCTTAACAGATTTTTCAATTATAAATACCATAATTACCTGAACGAATGCAAGCACAATCATCATAATAAGGGTTGCTGCCAGAGGATAATGATAACTTCTGATATTGAACATTCCATTATTTTTCGCCCATAGGAAAATGGGATAGCCTGCCACACTTCCGCCTCCTACCGCGACAATCAGTGTACCTGCCGTATAAAATAACCCTTCGAACTGCAACATTTTTAAGAGCTGCATATCCGACATTCCAACCGCCTGCAGCATACCGATTTCTTTTTTTCTGATATGAACACTGTGAATCATAGTATTGATCATATTCATAATGCAGATCGCCCCCAGTATTCCAAGGAATGCATAGCAGGCACCTCTTGTCAGCGTCATAGCCGAATTCCATTCATCATAGGACGCTTTCCAGGTTTTCATCTCTATCCTGCCATTTGCTTCGACAATTGCTTTTATCTTAGCCTCTACGTCTGCGTCATATTTTTTATCGGCAAATATCCGGTAATACATATTCAAATTGTAGTCGCCAAAGGAACAAAGTCCCTCCTGCGCCATAATCAGGTAATGAAAACTTGTAAAGCCCAAGTCATAATCGCCAATCGTGGCAATCTCCAATTGCTTTTCACATTCTTCATCTCCGTTCCAAAAGATTACATCTAAGACATCTCCTATTTTTAAATCCGGAAACCAGTAAAGTAAATTTTTATCAATGATTACTTTAACGCCACTCTTTAGCTCCTCATAGGTTACATTTCCTTCTATGATTCCATTTTCCAGCAATGCATTTCCGCTTTCGGGAACCCCAATTATCCCCTCTCTGTCGCCATCAAATGCATCCGTTTCCACATAATTTCCAAAATAACATTCGACGGAATCTACTCCGTCAATCTGTATAATCTGTTCCTTTAATTCTTCCGTAAGCGGATTGTTTTTCCGCACTTGGCTCCACTCCAGTTCCGGATGCTCTTTATTGCTAAATTCTATTATTGGAGAAATCTGGTATTCTCCCATAATAGAATGATTTGCAGCTTCCCCAGGATTGGCACATGACAATACCGTCGCAACTACCATAAAGAATAATCCTGTAATTGCCATGGAGCAGATGGTAAGCAAACTCCTTTTCTTATTGCCCGCAAGATGTATCAAAGCTAGCCGGGTGACCGTAATATCGGAATAACCTTTTCTGCTCTTTTTCGTGGTTTGCTCACCTGTGTATCGTATAGCCTCTATTTCAGAAACTTTTGCCGCGATTCTCATTGGTCGAAGCAGGGATAGGAAAACCGTAATCATTGCGACACCGGCTGCAATCAGATAAATCCACGGAATGATCAGTTGTACTTCTCCTCTTTGAATGAGCTCCTGAATGGTAGACATAAGCATATTCTCATTCCGGTACAGCTTGAAAATGCATAAAAATATATATTTCGTTAGCATTGTTCCTGCCAGCAGTCCGATAGGAACTGCAATTCCGGCAACCAGAAGGCCTTCCAGCAAAACGATTCTTCTAAGTTGACCTGTTGTTGCACCGATTGCTTTTATCTTTCCAAATTCCTGAACCCGTTCCCCCATGGAAATATAGTAAATACTATAAATCGTGATAATCCCTGCCATGATAATAATCAGCAAGATAAGAACCATAATCGGTATAAAGGAAGGATCCACATAATTGGCCCATAAATAGTCCTCATTGATCCGATAATCCTGTTCAGTAACATCAAACTGTTCTGCTAACTGCTTTATTCCTGTTTCAATCTTCTCCGTATCAATTGCATTCTCTGTGTCAATCTGGAATAAAAACCGATAACCAATCTGGTCTGACGGAATTTCTTCCTTCAAAAAAGCTTTTGCAACCAGCGATGTATAAGACTTTTGTTCCTTATTTGTTTCCGTATCAGGCAGAAATCCACAAATCACAAAGTCTTTTATCTGTATGAAATCGAGGTTTCCATTTCTATATGCCTGGTACGGAATTGTGACAGTATCACCGATTTTTCCAGACAGAGAGAGTGCCTCTAAGATTTCTCTCGAGACAACAATCTCATTTTCCGCTTCCGGTAATCTTCCTTCCAAAAGCTCCAGCTTGTACATTTCAACAGCCTGCGCATCCATATACAGCATAGCAATCTTCGCATCATCAGCCGTAATATATCCAAGATCACTTCGCAAACCATATCTCTCTATCAAATGGTGCGCAGCAAGTTTCGTTACGGTATCTTCCTGTACATTTCGAAACAGGGCATGCCATGTAGGATACAGCTCATTCACTGCTGCCTTTTGACTATTGATCAGATCCATTCCCATCGTTGGAACGAGAAATAATAATAAAGTAGTAAGGAAAATCGCAATTCCTATTAATATGTTTTTACTTTTATTGTCACGCGTCGAATTATAGTTCCCACCTACTGCAGCTTTACCGCAGATTAAATCCGACATCTCCTTTATATCATCTATCTTAACGTGCTGTTTTTTGCGGCACGTTTTTATCTGCCCTATTGACCA
>JAHAYJ010000005.1 GCA_018384375.1 Lachnospiraceae bacterium | reverse complement strand
CCTTAATTTTACCACATTTGGATGCTCTTTTTTCATTCACTTGATAAGTGAAAAGCAATATTCAGTTAAAATACAGTAACTATGTGGCTTTCAGCCACTTTCACGGCTGTACCGTGAATAATCTAGGTGAATTTATATCATTGGAACAATTATGAATTTATTGGACTGAATAATTATGTCAGAGCAGTGGGAAAAGCAGAGTCAGGATTCCTTCAGGCGTTGCTGACAACACTCATATGGACAATTTTGAATATGGTAATTCAGGTGGTGCTTGCCTATTTCATTGCGATTGGGCTTAATAGGAAAGACTTAAAGGGAAAAAGAATTTATAAGACACTGCTAATGTTTCCATGGGCGATGCCTGCCTATGTATCTATCCTTTTGTGGAGAGTCGGAATATTTAATACAGAATTTGGATTGTTGAATAAGATCAGAGTTTTTTTGGGAATGTCAAAGAAAAACTATTTGGCAACAAATGGCGCAGCTTTTATTTCGTGTATGATTCTGAATTTGTGGATGGCACTTCCGTTTATGATTATGATGATGGATGGGGCTTTGCAGAGCATTGACAGAAGCTACTATGAAAGTGCGGAGTTGGATGGAGCTGGATTTTTTAGAAAAAATATACATATTACAATTCCGTCTATTAAGGGAATTGTAGCACCTGCAGTAATTATGACGACATTTACCACATTTAAACAGTTTGACATTCTCTATCTTTTGACAATGCAAAAGGGCTCTTATTCGGGAGCAACGCTACAGACGATTCTTACCTTTGCTCATCAAAACGCATTTGTGTCAAATAATTATGGCTTGTCTGCAGCGGTTTCAATTGTAATTTTCTTTTTGATTATGTTATTTTCTGTAATGACAAACAGACAGATCAAGGAGGCAAATTATGAGTAAAAGGACAAAAAACAGGCTACAGCTGGTCGGACTGCATGTTTTTTATTGCGGTATCTGTCTGATTGCCCTAGTGCCGATTTTCTATGCGCTCAGCCTTTCCTTCAGCAGTGGGAGCAGTGCACTTTCTTCGAAACTTACTCTGATAAATGGAAACTTTACTTTGGAAAACTATAAGGCTGTTGTGACAGAAAAACCATTTTTCAGATGGTTTTATAATTCTGCGGTATTGAGCATTTTTACAATGATAGTGGCAATTACGTTTGCGGTAACAGCAGCGTACGCATTTTCAAGATATCGATTTAAGGGGAAAATGGGCTTGTTGAAAATATTGCTTTTATTGAATGCTTTTCCTCAGATTTTATCAATGTTTGCACTATTTCGACTGCTGAAAGAATGGAATATGCTCAATACAAGGATAGGGCTGATTATTATTTATGCAGGAAGTATGTGCATTTTCTCTATTTGGAATATGAAAGGATATTTTGATACTATTCCAATAGAAATTGAAGAGGCTTCTAAAATAGATGGAGCAAATGACTTCCAGATGCTATGCAAAATTGTAATGCCGCTTGCAATGCCGGCAGTGATAGTAACAGCTGTAATGGTGCTTATCTATGTTTGGAATGAGTATTTATTTTCGACAACATTTCTCTTAAGTGAAAGCAGTTATACTTTGGCAGGAGGACTATATCAATTGCAGGCTAATGATTATAGCAGAAGCTGGCCAATGTTTTCAGCAGCATCCATCCTGGTATCATTGCCGGTGTTGATTATTTTCTTCCGTATTCAAAAATATATGGTTTCGGGTTTAACCGCAGGCGGTGTGAAAGGATAAATGATGAACAGAAGTGCGATTTTACATATACCTCTCTCACAGTATGCGTTTGCAGAGGATGAACATACTTTGAGGATCAGGCTGCGTGCGCAAAAAGATGATATCAGAAAATGCACGCTGTATTATGGAGACCGTGTTGACCCAAGCAAGCAGATTCATGTAAAAAAACTGGAAATGAAGCGAATTGCAGCTGATGATCTTTTTGACTATTTTGAAGCAAAAATTGAAGATGCATACACGAGAGTATGTTATTATTTTTTGTTGGATGATGGTACAGACAGAGAGTATTATTATGAAAGAAATTTTGGTAAGAAAATTACTGATAACAGAACAGAATATTTTCAATTCCCTTACATACGAAGAGAAGATATCATTTCCATGCCTGACTGGGCAGAGAATATTGTAATGTATCATATTTTTCCGGACAGTTTTGCAACGGGAAAAGGAGTTCTGTCTAAGCAATCAAAAAGAAGGCTGTTTCGTGAAGAAAGCGTGGTGACAAGCTGTCTGGGAGGAACACTGGTTGGAATAAAGGAAAATATAGAATATATAGTGGGACTTGGAATTAATTGTATATATCTAAACCCGATTTTTACTGCAAATTCTTACCATAAATATGACACAATCGATTATTATTCTGTTGATCCATGCTTTGGTTCAATGGATGAATTCAAGGAACTGGTTCAGGTATGCCATCGTAATGGAATCAGGATTATATTGGACGGAGTGTTTAATCATTGCGGTTCTGATTTCTTCGCATTTAAAGAAGTGCTGGTAAAGGGAAGGAAATCCAGATACTATGATTGGTTCTATGAGATGCCGGAACCTATCTGCTATTCGGATCCCCCAAGCTATGAAGCGTTTGCATATGTGAAAGAAATGCCTAAGCTTAATACTGGAAATAAGGAAGTTGAAAAATATTTCATAGATGTAGGAACCTATTGGATAAAGGAAACAGACATTGATGGTTGGAGACTAGATGTTGCAAATGAGATTAATCATGATTTCTGGCGTCATTTCAGGGAAGCGGTAAAAAAGGTAAAGCCGGATGCATTTCTGATCGGAGAAATTTGGGAGGATGCAGGGGAATGGCTAAAAGGAGATCAATTCGATTCCACAATGAATTACCGGTTTTCTTATTTATGTAAGGATTTTTTTGCAGTAAGGAAGATGAAGGTTTCGGAATTTGATCATCAGATACAAAAAATGATTATGCGATATCCAAGAATGGTGAGTCTTATGCAGATGAATTTTCTGGACTCACATGATGTGGCACGTTTTTTATCATATTGTAATGGGGATAAAAGGAAATTGGAATTGGCACTTTTTTATCTGCTTATGGGGGTTGGAATTCCATCAGTTTTTTATGGGGATGAATACTATATTGAGGGCCAAACGGAATCGGAATACCGGCAAGCAATGCCCTGGGGGCAGAAAGAAAATTGCTATGGACTTTTACGTGAATACATTAATATTCGAAAAGAGCATAGTGCAATCAGAAATGGCAGTTATCGCACGATCCTTTGTGATGATGAAAAGAATGTGTATGTTTTTGCAAGGGAAAATACCGAAGAATCTGTATTGGTATTTGTGAATAATTCTGAAGAAGAGTTTGCTTATTATATAGATCAGGACGAAATTCTGATTCCGGCCATGAGCGGAAAAGTGTATCCGCGCTAGTTGCATCATTCATTAATAAATCATTAAAAATCCCTTATGAATTACTCTGTAGAATAATTATCTGTTACAATAGCATTAGATGGATAAAGAACAGAAGGGAAAGGTGTGGAATGCATATAGTATTGCCACTGCTTGGTATTGTTTTTCTTATATATTTTTTCTGCATTGCTTTTTTTGTAGGACATGGAACAAACTTTTACTTTATATGGCTGCTTTTGGGAATCTGCGCAATTACGCTTGCTGTTCTTATGAAAAAGGGAATCTGGACTTCATTTTTTCCGGTTTGGTTCCGAAGAGGATTTACAATACTTGTATGTCTGGGGCTTGCTGTTTTTATTTTTGTGGAGGGGTGCATTGTTAGTGGCTTCTCCATGACGGCCCCGGCAGGGCTTGATTATCTGATAGTCTTAGGTGCGCAGATGAAAAGGAGCGGACCCTCAAAGGCATTGCAGTACAGACTGGATGCGGCTATTGATTATCTGCAGGAGAACCCTGATACGGTAATTATTGTGTCCGGAGGACAGGGATCGGACGAGCATATTTCGGAAGCACAGGGAATGCATGATTATCTGGTTGAAAAGGGCATTCCGGAAGAGAAAATAGTAATGGAGGATCAGTCTGAGAATACTTTTGAAAATCTGATCTTCTCTGCAGAGTATCTTAAAAAGGAAACGGATCGTGTGGGCATAGTCAGCAATAATTTTCATGTGTTCCGCGCAGTAAGGATTGCCGGGAAAGCGGGATATGAGAGTGTTTACGGAATTGCTGCAAGAGGAGAGCTGTTTCTGCAATGTAACAACATGATGCGGGAGTTTTTTGGAGTGATGAAGGATTTCCTGATGGGCAACATGTAAATTTTTCAGTATCCGGACAGTTGAAGAAACGGGGGGCATGTAGTAAACTGGATTTAGTATTTGATGATATATTGTACGGAATATGAGTAATATCAGAGTATAGGAGGAAGCAGATATGACCCCGGTTGAAAAGCTGAAGGAAATTGTAGATAACAGTAACAATATTGTATTCTTCGGAGGGGCAGGCGTTTCCACCGAGAGTGGAATTCCGGACTTTCGAAGTGTGGACGGACTGTACAATCAAAAGTATGACTATCCGCCGGAGACGATTTTGAGTCATACCTTTTATAAACAGAAACCGGAGGAATTCTTCCGGTTTTATCAGGATAAAATGCTTTGTCTTACGGCAAAGCCTAATGCGGCACATTTAAAACTGGCCAAGTGGGAGGCAGAAGGGAAGCTGAAGGCGGTCATTACCCAGAACATTGATGGCCTTCATCAGGCAGCGGGAAGTAAACGGGTATTGGAGCTTCACGGAAGTGTTCTCCGAAACTATTGTGAACGATGTGGTAAATTCTTTGATGCAGAATACATGCTTCATGCGCAGGGGGTTCCGAAGTGTGATGCATGCGGAGGGCCGATTAAACCGGATGTGGTTTTGTATGAGGAAGGACTGGATAATAAGACTTTGACGGATGCCATCAGCTATATCAGCAATGCTGATGTACTGATTATCGGCGGCACATCGCTTGTGGTTTATCCTGCAGCAGGGTTGATTGATTATTATAAGGGAAATAAGCTGATCCTTGTCAATAAGACACCGACAGCAAGAGACAGTGTGGCAGATTTGGTTGTGCAGGGAAGTATTGGCGAGATTTTCTCACAGTTATAGAAAGGGAATCTATGGATATTCAGGTTGGAGACAAGCTTACGTTAAAGAAAGCGCATCCCTGTGGCAGCCATGAGTGGGAGGTGCTTCGCATCGGGGCGGATTTCAGATTGAAATGTATTGGTTGCGGACACCAGATTATGGCGCCGAGGAGCCAGATTGAAAAGAAGATCAGGCAGGTAAGCAGAGAAGCAAAGTAAAGGCCTTCAAATGCATCTTAGAACGGAAAAGTGCATTTCACATAGCAAAGTATTGTGCTCCTTTCCCATGGCTGATAGAGTCAGCTTATCAAGAGGAAAGGATGAGAAGGATGAATATTTTTTTGTGGATTTTATTATGTGTTGTTGAGATTGTGCTGGCCGGTATAGGTATCTTTGGCAGAGCAAATAAAAGGGGATGGCTGCTCGGACGGCTTTTGACCAATGTTGGTGAACTGCTCCTTTTTCTGGTTATGCTGCTGGCACCCGGTATTGATCTTGGCTTTCGTTTTAAAGGCCTGTTTATTGTGCTGTTGCTGCGCCTTACAATTACTCTGATCAGCTTCCTGATTAAAAGAAATAAATTACAGGGAAATAAAAGAATTTTTGCCATGATTCTGAGTGCTGTGCTGGGCGCGGTTTTGATTACAGTCAGTATGCTTCCGTCATTTATCTTTACGAACTATGCGGGTCTGCCTACAACAGGAGAGTTTCAGGTCGCTACCACAAAGGCGATTCTGATAGATAGAAGCAGAGCAGAGGAATTTGAGAGCGACGGTTCTAACCGTGAGGTTCCTATTTATCTTTATTATCCGCAGGATGCAAAGGAGAATAAAGCTTATCCGCTGGTGCTGTTCTCCCACGGAGCATTTGGATATTATGAGAGCAATACATCAACCTACATGGAATTGGCGAGCCACGGATATGTGGTTGTGAGCATGGATCACCCCTACCATTCCTTCTTCACGCAGGATACTGATGGAAAGACTGTTACCGTGAATCCGGAAATGATACAGGGAATTCAATATATCAATTCCGAGGCGGCGACGGAGGAGGAGATATTTGAGCTGTCTGCGCAGTGGTTAAAGCTTCGTCGGGATGACCTTAACTTCGTGATTGACTCGGTGAAGACAGCTGCTGACAAGGGCTTGGATCCAGAGGAATGGTACGTGACAGACGGGAAAGAGGAAAATATCCTGCAGGCACTTGGACTTGTAAATTTCGATAAGATTGGTGTGATGGGACATTCTCTGGGCGGAGCTGCAGCAGTATCGCTCGGAAGAGAAAGAGCGGATATTGATGCAGTCATTGATCTGGATGGAACCATGCTTGGGGAAGAGCTGGGCGTTCAAGATGGTGTGGAATTAATAAATCAGGAGGTGTATGAGGTACCGTTGCTGTCATTTGATAATGAGGAACATCACTTTGCCAGGATTGAATGTCGGGAAAAAGGAATACCCTATGCGAATAATACGGTTCTGGAGCATGCGACAGAAGGCTACAGCACTTACATTAAAGGGACGGGGCATATGAATTATACAGATCTTCCGCTGTTTTCTCCTGCTTTAGCCTCTATGCTTGGGACAGGGGAGATTGATTCTACCCATTGCATCACAACCATGAATGAGATAGTGCTTGCATTTTTTGACTGTTATCTGAAAGATGCCGGAATGTTTTCGGTACAGGAGTGTTATGAATGAACAGACCATGGAAATTAAGTTAAGAAGGATCGAGCCGGAGGAAAGAGAACGGGTTGAGATTTACTGCCATGAGGTCAATGATACAGTGAGGGAAATAGCTGCCTTTGTCAAGTCAAGACAAGGGCAGCTTTCCGGTCTTATTGAGGGACGGCAGTATGAAATTCCCATTACGGATGTGTTTTTCATTGAATCAGTGGATAACCGGACATTTATTTATACGGCGAAACAGACCTTTGAGACCAAAAGAAAGCTGTATGAACTGGAAACGGATTTAAAAGAAAAGAGTTTTTTGAGAATTTCTAAGGCATCCGTAGTTAACCTGATGAAGATCAAATCCATTAAGCCGGCTTTAAACGGAAGGCTACGTGCGGTGCTCTCAAATGGCGAGGAGATTATTATTTCACGAAAGTATGTGCCGGACTTGAAGAATACATTAAGGGGGGAGGCGTAGCATGAAACTGAAGGAGTTTATTAAATCGACGCTTGCAAGCTATTTTATCATTGTAACTCTGGTTAACGTTGCAACGCTTGTGCTGGGATCGATTTTTCGCCCGGAACAACGTTTTGGATACGAAGCCTTTTTGGCGCCACTGTTGTATGGCGCTTTGGGGCTGATTCCTGTTTTCATTATGTACTCTCCAAAGGAATTGACGATAAAGCAGATTGTCATTCGAAAGATAGTTCAGTTGATAGCATTGGAATTTATTTTAGTGCTGGCAGGCTTTGGACGAGAAAATCTGAAAGCCGAAAATTTAGCCTTGATTGCGAGCTTTGCATTGTCTGTTCTTATTATTTATGTGCTGGTACATGTGATCTCCTGGGTGCTTAATCTGGAGATGGCAAGGCAACTGACAATGGACCTGCAATCCTATCAGAGTAGGGAATTGCGTCGGGAGAAGGACTGAAAGACAGGGAAAGAGCCCGAGAAAAATGTGGAAAATGTCCTAAAAAATGCTTGAAAATAAAGAAAAAACATGGTAACATATTATTCCGTGGTATGTTTTATTACTATATTAGTCTGCCTTTCGGCAGCGAGGTAACAATTTCCTTGCTCCCGGAGAACGGGGGCCAGAGACCAAAAGGAGGTAACAAGCATGAACAAGTATGAATTAGCTGTTGTTGTTAGTGCGAAAATCGAAGATGAGGAAAGAGCAGCTGTTGTTGACAAGTGCAAGGCTCTGATCGAAAGATTCGGCGGTACAATTACTAACGTTGACGACTGGGGCAAGAAGAGACTTGCTTACGAAGTTCAGAAGATGAAAGAAGGCTTCTATTACTTCATTCAGTTTGACGCTGAAAGTACTGCTCCCATCGAAATCGAAAATCGTGTTCGCATTATGGACAACGTTATCAGATTCTTATGCGTAAGAGCTGACGAAGCATAAGAGTAGAAAGTAGAGGAAGGTATGAATAAAGTAATACTTATGGGGCGTTTAACAAGAGATCCCGAGGTGAGGTATTCACAGGGGGAAAGCCCGATGGCAATTGCCAGATATACACTTGCTGTTGATCGTAGATTTAATCGTAACAATGATGAACAGACGGCAGACTTTATCGGATGTGTGGCTTTTGGAAGAGCCGGCGAATTTGCTGAAAAGTATTTCAGAAAAGGAACCAAAGTTGCAATTACAGGTCGTATCCAGACAGGCAGCTATACCAATAAGGATGGCGTCAAGGTGTATACCACAGATGTTGTTGTGGAGGAACAGGAATTTGCCGAGAGCAAAAACAGCAATGCCGGAGTTGAAGGGGGCTTTTCCGGCGGAAGCAGAGCACCTGAACCGTCAGGTGCAGGAGACGGGTTCATGAATATTCCGGATGGAATTGATGAGGAACTGCCGTTTAACTAAGTTTCACATGTAAAAAGATAGGAGGCAATCATTATGGCATATAATAAAGCAGAGAAGTCCGATTCTCCCATGAGAAAAAAGGGCGGAATGCGCAGAAGAAAAAAAGTATGTGTATTCTGTGGTAAAGATAACGTAATTGATTACAAGGATGTTAATAAGTTAAAGAGATACGTATCCGAGAGAGGAAAGATCCTTCCCAGAAGAATCACTGGAAACTGCGCAAAGCATCAGAGAGCTCTTACAGTTGCAATCAAGAGAGCTCGCCACGTAGCTTTGATGCCCTACGTTCAGGACTAATTAAATCCGTAAAACGAAGCCAACGACTCATTATTGAGTGGTTGGCTTTTTTATTTAGAAATGATACTATGAATATAGAAGGAGGCAGAGGAGAGTATGACGTTTGTAGCAGGAAATGAATTGATGTATATCTTCCGTGTTTTTCTTGCCTGTGTCTGTGGGGGTGTCATAGGAATAGAGAGGCAGAGGCGCACCAAAGTTGCCGGTATCAAAACACATATGATGATTTCGATTGCGGCCGCATTGATGATGCTCATTTCCAAATATGGATTCATTGATGTGATGAGCATGGCGGGAATTGATTGGGATGTTTCCCGTGTAGCCGCAGGTATCATTACCGGAATGGGAATTTTGAGCGGCGGCATTATATTTACAAGCAAACAAGGGTATGTAAGCGGTATCACAACCGCGGCAGGAATTTGGGTTACCATCGGAATCGGTATGGCAATCGGAGCCGGTATGTACATGATCGGTATTGGAACGATGCTGATGGTAGTGATCATTCAATTGCTCCTTCATATGAATTTGAAAGTTTTCAGAAAGCCTACTAAAGGGTATGTGAGCTTTAAACTGGAGAATGATACGGCGGCTTTTGAACGGATTGAAAAGGAACTGGCTACCTATAAGATATCTATGTATCAGTTTGAGTGGGAACGAAAGGGCAAAAATACGATACTGATGCGTTGCCAGATTGTCATACCCACAAAATATGACAGAGATGAAATGGTTCATATATTAATGAGTATTCCGGAATTGGAAACCTTTGAGTTTTCATAGGCTTTCCAGCCAGAGCTTTTTGCATAAAAGTGTAGATTATGGTCGAAAAGCTTCTGAATAATAAGGTGGAAACTTGACCAAAAAAATGTTATACTAACTTAGTATATTTTAAACAGTGTTTATATTGTAAAGGGTATTTTTAATATGTCTCCATTAAGAAAAAGGATTAAGCTCAAGGGAAGACTGAAACGATATATGCAGACCTCTATCTATTTGGGTCTTCTTCTGGTAATTGTGAACCTGCTGGTATATTTGATCAATGTACCGTCAGGTCTTGTTGTGACCTGTTTTCTCTTACTTTATTTTGCAGTGGTGCTGTCATTGCAGCTATATAATAACCCGGTTATTATGAATGAACTGATCAGCTTTGCAACCCAGTACGGACAGGTACAGAAGGTCCTCCTGCGAGAATTGGAGATTCCTTATGCAATGCTGGATGAAACAGGACGTGTCATCTGGACGAATGAAGCGTTTGAAAGAGTAGTACATAAGGAAAAGGGATACAGAAAGTCAATTACTTCCCTGTTTCCATCCATAACAAGGGAAAAACTTCCGGGTGAGCAGGATATGGTGGAAATGGATGTTGCTTTTCATGACGGCAGTTATGTTGCCAAAATGAGAAAAATCTCTCTTTCAGAGATGGTTGAAAGCAGTGATATTATTGCCGGGGAAGGCTATGGAGGTTATCTGATTGCGTTTTATCTTTTTGATGAGACTGCGCTCAGGATTGCCCTTCAGGAAGTGGATGATCAGAGCCTTGCGGTAGGTATGATCTACCTGGATAATTATGATGAAGCCCTGGAAAGTGTCGAGGAGGTAAGGAGATCTCTTCTGGTTGCACTGATTGACCGAAAAGTAAATAAATATATTTCTGCGCTTGACGGAATCTGCAAGAAAATTGAGAAGGATAAATATATGATCGTCCTTCGGAAAAAGGCAACAGAGCTTTTAAGGGAAAATAAGTTTGATCTTCTGGATGAGGTCAAGACGGTAAATATTGGAAATGAAATGGCAGTGACCATCAGTATAGGTGTTGGCCTTGACGGGCTTTCTTATGCGCAGAATTATGAATTTGCAAGAAATGCAATTGATCTGGCGCTTGGACGCGGTGGTGATCAGGCGGTAGTTAAGACACCTGATAATATCACTTATTTTGGCGGAAAGAGTCAGCAGGTAGAAAAAAATACCCGTGTAAAGGCACGCGTAAAAGCGCAGGCTCTTCGGGAGATCATTTCCGGCAAAGAATGTGTACTTATCATGGGTCATCGACTGGCAGATGTGGACAGCTTCGGCGCTGCAGTAGGTATTTACCGAATTGCAACCACACTGGACCGGAAAGCATATATTGTTCTCAATGATGTCAGTACTTCTGTAAAACCGATGGTAGAGCTGTTTAAGACTCATGCAGACTATCAGGATGACATGATCGTTAACAGTCAGCAGGCGATAGAGCTTGCAGGCAGCAATACGGTGTTGGTGGTGGTTGATGTAAACAAGCCAAGTATCACGGAATGTCCTGAGCTTCTGCGAATGTGTAAATCCATTGTGGTCCTGGATCATCACAGGCAAGGGGCAGAAATTATTGAAAATGCCACATTGTCTTATGTGGAGGCATACGCATCCTCTACCTGTGAGATGGTATCCGAAATTCTGCAATATATCGGAGAAAGTATTAAGATCTCATCGGAAGAAGCAGATTGTATGTATTCGGGAATCATGATAGATACCAATAATTTCATGACAAAAACAGGTGTCCGGACCTTTGAGGCAGCAGCATTTCTGCGAAGAAACGGCGCAGACGTTACCAGAGTGCGCAAGCTGTTCCGGGAGGATGCCGTGGAATATAAGGCGAAGGCAGATGCAGTCAGTCAGGCGGAAATTTATAGAGGTATTTTTGCTATATCCACCTGTAGCAGTGAGGATATTCAGAGCCCAACTATTGTGGGGGCACAGGCTGCGAATGAACTCCTGAACATCAGGGGTATTAAGGCGAGCTTTGTACTGACAGAATATCAAGGCCAGATCTTTGTCAGTGCCCGTTCTATTGATGAGATCAATGTACAGATTATCATGGAGAGAATGGGAGGCGGCGGGCACTTAAGTACTGCAGGCTGCCAGCTTGAGGGTGTTTCTGTTTCGGAGGGAATCGGAGTCCTAAAGGGCACTTTGGATAAGATGATTGCGGACGGTGATCTGATCATAGAATAATTGGAAACGGAGGATAAGAGAATGAAGGTTATACTGTTAGAGGATGTAAAAAGCCTTGGAAAAAAAGGTGAAATTGTCAATGTAAATGACGGATATGCAAGAAATTATGTTTTGCCTAAGAAGCTTGGCGTAGAGGCGAACAATAAAAATATGAATGATCTGAAGCTTCAGAAGGCGAATGATGAAAAGGTAGCGAAGCAGCTTTTGGATGAGGCAAAGGCGTTCGCCCAGGAAATGGAAAAGGATGAAATCACAGTCTATATTAAGGCCGGTGAGGGAGGCAGAACCTTTGGCTCGGTGTCCTCAAAAGAAATTGCACAGGCATATAAAGAACAGTGTGGGAAAGAAATTGACAAAAAGAAGATTATTCTTCCGGAAGCAATTAAAAGTTTTGGCGTTTATGAGGTGGGAGTCAAGCTTCATCCCAGTGTAACCGGAAAGTTGAAGGTAAAAGTCAGTGAGATGAAATGATGTGTCACGAAAGCAGAGAGGTTTGATAGCTAATGGCAGCAGAAGAGGCGCTTTTAAAGCGTGTATTACCACATAGCATTGAAGCAGAGCAATCTGTAATTGGATCTATGATTATGGATCGGGAGGCAATTACGGTCGCCTCTGAAATAATATGCGGCGATGACTTTTATGGTAAACAGTACGGTGTGCTGTTTGATACCATGGTTGAACTGAATGATGAAGGGAAACCGGTAGATCTGGTAACCCTGCAGGACAGGCTTCGGGAAAAGGATGTTCCTCCGGAAGTCAGCAGTCTGGAATTTATCAGAGATCTGGTTACGGCAGTTCCTACGTCTGCCAATATTAAGCATTATGCAAATATTGTTGCAGAGAAATCTACCTTACGCAAGCTGATTCGTCTGAATGAGGAAATAGCCAATACCTGTTATGTGGGAAAGGAAAGTTTGGAGACGATACTGGAAGACACCGAGAAACGTGTCTTTGAACTGGTCCAAAAGAGAAATACCGGGGAGTTTGTTCCCATCAGGCAGATTGTAATGAATGCCATGGATAAGATTGAGATTGCCTCCAGAAATGACGGAAATGTAACGGGGATTGCAACAGGATTCATTGATTTGGATTACAGAACGGCAGGTATGCAGCCTTCTGACCTGATCCTGGTTGCGGCCAGACCTTCTATGGGTAAAACGGCATTTGTTTTAAATATGGCTCAATATATGGCCTTCAATCAGAACCAGACAGTCGCTATTTTCAGTCTGGAAATGAGCAAGGAACAGTTGGTGAACCGTTTGTTTTCTATGGAATCCAGGGTGGATTCCCAGCATATTCGTACCGGAAAACTTTCTGATGCGGAGTGGGAAAAGCTGATAGAGAGTGCCGGTATGATTGGCCGTTCTAATCTGATTATTGATGATACTCCCGGTATCAGTATATCGGAGCTACGATCGAAATGCAGGAAATATAAGCTGGAGCATGATCTGAAAATTGTCATCATCGATTATCTTCAGTTGATGAGTGGCAGCGGAAGGGGATCTGATTCCCGGCAGCAGGAGATTTCCGATATTTCCCGTTCCCTAAAAGCACTTGCTAGGGAACTGAATGTGCCGGTAGTAGCACTTTCCCAGCTCAGTCGTGCAGTAGAGCAGAGACCGGATCACAGACCGATGCTTTCCGATCTGCGTGAATCGGGGGCAATCGAGCAGGATGCCGATGTGGTAATGTTTATTTATAGAGACGATTATTACAATAAAGACACAGATAAGAAAGGTATTGCAGAAATAATCATAGCCAAGCAGAGAAACGGACCCATCGGAACTGTAGAGCTGGTCTGGATGCCGGATTATACAAAGTTTGCCAATATCAAAAAGTAAATATCAGAATCATAAGTTTACGAAAGAGGACAAGCCTGATGCGCCTGTCCTCTTTTTGTATAGATGCATAAATTGTAGGATAGAAAGGAGAAAACAAAATGAAACAGGCAGAAAAAATTTATATGATTTCAGATGCAGCCAAACAGGTAAAGGTAGAGGCACATGTCCTTCGCTACTGGGAGGAGGAACTGGAGCTTCCTGTGAAACGAAATGAGATGGGACACAGATTCTATACGGAGGAGGATATAGAACAGTTCCGCAAAATAAAGGAACTCAAGGAGCAGGGTATGCAGCTTAAGGGGATTCGTCACATTTTGAAAAATGGATCCATCAAGGACACAGCAGATGTATTTGACATGGGAGCGGACGACGGAGAGGAGCCAGAGGGGAAAAAGCGTCATGTAGTAATGGTGAAAAAGGGAGAATTCCTTTCTGTTCCGGACAATGTTCTTCCGGCTCATGAGGAATCAAAGGAGCAAAAAAGCCTGAGACTTCAGCAGCTTCTGAAAGATATGATTGCAGAAGCGGTGGCAAGCAGTAATCAGGAAATAGGTATGGAGATTAAAAACAGCATCTTAAAGGAGCTTGATTACCAGTTCCGCCTTCAGGAGGAAAGGGAGGATAACAGGGAAAAAGAAAGACTTAGCAGGGAAGAAGAACACTATCAAAAAATTGATGAACTCCTTAGAAATTATAGTCAAAAGAAAAAGAAAGGTGGATTTATCAATAGATTTGCAGGAAAAAAGCGTTCAATCGAATGATTGAACGCTTTTACAAGTTGTAATTTTCTTATTCTTCGGAGATAGCGCCTACAGGGCATCCACCGGCACAAGAACCACAGCTGATGCAGGTGTTAGGATCGATTTCGAACTTTCCATCACCTTCGGAGATAGCGCCTACAGGGCACTGTCCTGCACAAGCACCGCAAGAAATACAAGCGTCACCAATTGCATATGCCATAACTTAAATCCTCCTTAAAAATATATATCATTATTGATATTTTATTATCAATCATCTTAATTCATTTTAATATAAAAGGATATGGAATACAAGTGGTAGATGCTTAAAATATTATGAAATTTCAGGTTATTTATGCTTTGTGAGTTGGCATAAGACTTAAGACGGATCGCTCTTTCCCCCAACGGTAAGTAACAGCTTTGGGAATTTTATGAACCCAGCTGTCGCAAATGTCAATTAACTGCCCTCGCGGTAAACTCAAAGTCCTTTGCCATATATCAGTGAAGAGGCAAGTTAAAGCGCTTTAACTTGTCTCGAACAGATATATGGCAAAGGACTTTTCAGACACCCGCTTGGGCAGTATCATTATTGCGACAGCTGTTTCTATAAACCTCATCCAAAGCTGTTATATGCCGCTGGGGGAAAGAGCAGTCCGTCTTAAGTCTTATGCCATTTCGCAAAGTATCATTACGGAAATTAGGCAAGTTCCTCGCGACGTTTGCGGATTCCGTTCAGGATGACCTGCTTCTTTTCAATTACCTTATTCTTATCCATAGGAGGAACCCCCTCCAGTTTATAGGGAAGACCCAGCTTTTCATATTTGACCTTACCCATAGTGTGATAAGGAAGCACATCAAGTGCTTTCAGGTTGGAAAACTGACCGATAAAGTATCCCAGCTTGAACAGATATTCATCATCGTCAGTGATGCCGGGGACTACCACATGACGGATCCACATATCAATATGCTTTTTATCAAGATATTCAGCAAATGCCAGAATTCCATCATTTGGCTGTGAGGTCAGCTCCTTATGCTTTTCGGGATCGATATGCTTGATGTCAAGCATAACAAGGTCCGTCAGTTCCATAAGCTTATCAAGCTTTTCAATAAATGGTGCGTTATCCGGTTTAAAAGCAATTCCCGAAGTATCAATACAGGTATGAACATGATCTTTTTTGGCAAGAGTAAATAAATCGATCAAAAAATCTACTTGCATAAGAGGTTCACCACCGGTAACAGTAATGCCTCCATTTTTATAGAAGTCTTCATTCCTCTTGAACTGAGCATAAATTTCTTCTGGCTCCATCATGGTACCGCCTGTCATAGGCCAGGTATCCGGATTGTGACAATAAGCACAGCGCATGGGACAGCCCTGAACAAAAACAACAAATCGGGTGCCGGGACCGTCAACTGTTCCAAAGCTTTCTAGTGAATGTATTCTGCCTTTCATAGTTAAATCTCCCTTCATGACTTCTTATATAGTATACCAGATTATTGAAAGAAAATAAACAATAATGTAAAA
>JAHAYJ010000103.1 GCA_018384375.1 Lachnospiraceae bacterium | reverse complement strand
TTCTTACAATCCCTATAATAAAGAACAGAATCGGGTACTTTGTTAATTAATTAACTATCAACGTCTGACAGGAACACGTCCGACAGTAACCCGAATTTCATAACAGATAATTTTTTATAGGAGGTTATTAATAATGTCAACAAAAGCAAATTATCCAATTAGTGAAATTGGAGCAGGAAAAGTTGGTTTCTCAAAGACTCGTTCTATTATCGAAGCTGCTTTTTACGGAAACAATGTAGTCAGAGTTGAGACTCTTAAGGAGGCTTATAATCTCGCTAAGAATTCACCTGGAACAATCGTAACAGATATGCCTATATACAGAGGCGAAGAGTTCGGTCTTGATAAGGACGCTAAGGTTCTTCTTTTCAACGACGGAGCTGTTACAGGTCGTTACGCTGCTGCACGTCGTATCAAGGGTGAGCCTGGTGTAGATGACGCTAAGCTTGATAAGGTAGTAATGGATGCTATATATAAGACACGTTTCAAGAAGTTATATCATGCTACTTGTTTCGTAGGTCTTGATCCTGAATTCATGGTTAAGGCTCACCTTCTGATTCCGGAAGGAGAAGAGAACCTGCTTTACAACTGGATGATTAACTTCCAGTATATGTCTGATGAGTACGTTAAGATGTACAAGAAGTCTCAGCCTGTTGGCGGCGGAAAGGAACCTGATATCTACATTTTCTCCGATCCTCAGTGGGCACCTCATGAAGCACCCGATGTTGATTACAGCTGCTTAAGCGATCCTCTTACACTTTGCTACTTTGATACCAACCAGAACTGTGCAGCAATTCTTGGTATGAAGTACTTTGGTGAGCATAAGAAGGGTACACTTACCATGGCATGGGCACTTGCTAACAGAAACGGTTATGCAGCATGCCACGGCGGACAGAAGGAATATTCACTGGAAGGCGGTAAGAAGTTCGTTGCTTCCGTATACGGTCTGTCAGGATCCGGTAAGTCCACACTGACACATGCAAAGCATGGTGGAAAATATGACGCATTCGGCGGTATCAAGGTTCTTCATGATGATGCATTTATCATCAATACAGATACCTGTGCATCTATCGCACTTGAGCCTACATACTTTGATAAGACAGCAGACTATCCTACAGGATGTCCTGATAATGAATATCTGTTATCCGCTCAGAACTGCTCCGCAACTCTTGATGAGAACGGAAAGCTCCAGTTAGTAACAGAGGATATCAGAAACGGTAACGGACGTGCAATCAAGTCCAAATTATGGTCTCCTAACAGAGTAGACAAGATTGACGCTCCCGTTAATGCAATCTTCTGGATCATGAAGGATCCTACCATCCCTCCTGTAGTAAAGCTGAAAGGTGCAGCTTTAGCATCAGTTATGGGTGCTACCCTTGCTACCAAGACTTCTACAGCAGAGCGTGTTGCAGCAGGTACTGACCTGAATGCAATCCGTATTGTACCTTATGCTAACCCGTTCAGAACCTATCCTCTGGTTAACGACTATGAGAAGTTCAAGAAGCTGGTAGAAGAGAAGAACGTAGCATGCTACATCGTTAACACAGGCGACTTCATGGGACACAAGTGCCAGAAGGAAGATACCCTTGGCATCCTTGAGACAATCGTTGAAGGAAAAGCTAAGTTTGAGCAGTGGGGACCTTTCGAGGATATCGAGATCATGAACGACTGGTCCGGTAAGACAGGTGACTTCACACCCAACTTAAACGATCCTGAGTACAAGGCAGCACTTAAGTCCGCTATGCAGACCCGTGTAGATGCTGTTAAGGGCTTTGCTGAGAAGAAGGCAGGATACGACAAGCTTCCTGACGAAGCACTTGCTGCAGTTCAGAAGCTGGTTGACGCTTTAAACTAAGAACAGGAAACTAGATAAAATAATAAACGAATAAAACCTGTAAAAATAACAGACATCAGATTTGCCGGACGGCAGGCTGATGTCTGTTTTCCATTGTGGTGATTTTTCTTACCACGGAGGCATGGAAAGCCTTCGGTAAGAACTAGGGAGAATAGCAGTCTCCGAGGCAAGAAAGAGAAAGCTGATCTGAAATTGTACTTTTTCAAAACTTACCAGTTGTATTTTACACTTACATTGGATATAATGAAATTAACCTGAAATGTGCGGCAACTCCTGTTGTTTTGAACCTACAGATACTTTAAACGGGATTCCTACATTGCCAAGCGGCTGTCAAGCCTCCACTCGTAAGAGGATTGCAGGGGAAGGCAAAAGCTCTGGTTGCGGTTACCCACCTAGCATAGCTAGGAGTCAAAAGACAGGAATCGGCATTTTGGGGATATACCAATCGGTATAGGTATTACGAAAGAAAAAGCAGCCTTTATGGCTGCTTTTTCTTTCGTAACTAATAAAGGGGAGCTTATGAAGAATAAATTCAGATTATGCGGGAAAATCGTACTTATCCTATTGCTGACAGGCTTGTTACTTTATTTAATCTATCAGGATGAGACCTTCTTTCAATTGCAGCAGCCGCAAGGGGAAATGGCAAGGCTTGAGGATGTGCGGATTCTTACGCAGGAGCTCAATAGCTTTGGCGGGAGCGGATTTGACACGCAAGGGCTGAAGGCCTTCTGGATGCATTTCCCTGAGGGCAGCGCGGAATATCTGGACTATGGTACATACAAGGAACTGATGGCTTGTCTGGGACAGGAAAAAGAGGAGTTTTCCTTTGAACGGAAGTACAGAGAGGATTTCACTGTGCTTGCGAAGGATTGGTATGAGGCCTATGGAAAGCTTCTTGGAAAGCTGGGACTTCAGGAGGAAATCAGAAGGGAAACGCTCACACTTTTGTGCGGAAATGAAGGACTTACAGGGGACAAGAGACTGAAAGAGGGGGCTGTCATGGACCTGACAGGGCAGGTGTACTTTCCGATTTCGGAGGAACTCAAGGAGGAAAGCTTTGCAACGATAGAGGCATATGTACATGGTGACCGTCTGCTGACACTGGTGGGGAGATTGCCGGATGAGCAGATGATAGCCAATATCTTTATTATGGAGAGGGATTCCTTCGGATTGAGAGTTTTTTATGAGGATTATGAAATGGTGATTCCCCTCGCAGATTCGCTCCAAGCTGATGAGACCGAGGACTGCCCGGAGCAGATCGCTGACATCACCTTTGGGGAAGGATGGGGAAAGGAGATCCGGGTGAAGGAGGAAAAGATCAGCGGCAAGCTTCTTTCCTATCGGGAAAACGGTCTTGAAATAGAAGGGCATGGAGGGTATGAGCTTTCAGAAAACTGCAGAGGCTATCAGCTGTATGATACGTTACGGCTTGCAGAGGCAGAGGAATTGCCGATCGGATATGATTTCTCGGACTTCGTGATCGAGGATGGAAGGATCTGCGCATTTCTCATTGTAAGAAAAGAAGAAATGAAGCAAATCCGTGTAGCCATCAAAAACAGCCAAACGGGAGGACTGTTTCACGATGAAATTGCGGTTTCCTGTGGGGAGGGATTGACGGTTCATTTTGGAAAGTATGAGGATCGGCAGGAGGAGATGCTTGCCCCGGATGAAATCCTGACCGTCAAAAGTGGGAGTGATTATCTGAAGGATGCCAGAATGGAAATTAAGACCGGCATTAACACCGGAAAAATCCGGGTAGAGTCTGAGATGAGAGCACAGGGGATTCCGGCATACCGGGGGACACTGGAGCTGCTGGACACACCGGAGGGGATTGTTTTGATCAATGAGCTGCCGATGGAGGAATATCTGTACTCCGTTGTGCCCAGTGAGATGCCTGCCTCCTATCCACTGGAAGCGCTGAAGGCACAGGCAATCTGTGCAAGGACCTATGGCTATCGGTATCTGGAGCAGCCCGGTTATCAGAGCTATGGAGCCCATGTGGACGACAGTGTGGGGTATCAGGTCTATAACAACATTGCAGAAAATGTCAACTCTACAAAGGCAGTGAAGGAGACTGCGGGAATGGTTCTTTATTATGGGGATGAGCTGGTGAATGCCTACTATTATTCCACCTCCTGCGGCTTTGGAGCTGATGCCGGTGTCTGGAACGAAGATCAGAAGGAGAAAATGCCCTATCTGGTTTCAAAATATATCGGAGAGGGAGAACCAGAAGGAGAAGGGGGAGATGAGGAGGCTTCTCCGGCAGGATTGACCGGTGAAGAGGTATTTGAAGCCTATATTTCGAGTGAGGATGAAAATGCTTATGAGCGGGAGGAACCCTGGTTTCGCTGGGAATACCGGGTGGAGGATATGGATGCCTCCGTTATCGGTAAAAGACTCAGGGAAAGATATCTTGCGGTGCCGGATAAGATATTATGCTATACAGGGGAAGAAAAGGAACCGCAGGAGGCAGATTTGAAAAAATCGGAAAACTTTTCATCACGGGAGCCGGAAAAGGTGCAAAAGGTTTATGAGATCAGCTGTCTGAAGCGCAAAGAGGGAGGTGTGATTGACGAGCTTCTGCTCTATACAGACAAGGGACTCTATAAGATTGTTTCCGAATATAATATCAGATATCTTCTGAATCTGGGAGGGGCTGTGGTGCGTAACGATGGCTCTTCCTATGAGAGCAATCTGCTGCTTCCCAGTGCTTACTTTACAATTGATACTGTTAAATCAGGCAAAAATGTGATAGGATATACTATTATTGGCGGTGGTTATGGGCATGGAGTGGGAATGTCCCAGAACGGAGCAAGAGCCATGGGACTTGCGGGAATGTCCGGAGAGGATATCCTGGCCTTTTACTTTGCGGAATGTCATCTGGAGAATGTTTATGTTTAAACGGCTGTTGTTTATCGGTTATGATTTCAGTAAACACATGAAAAAAATGAATATCAGTGCCTTTGCGGCCAGCACGGCTTTTTTCCTGTTTTTATCATTGATTCCTGCACTGATGCTTTTGTGCGCCTGTATTCCCTATACGCCGCTGACCGAGGCAAATTTGATGAGTGCGGTTACGGAGATTTCCCCGGATACGATGGATGCACTGCTGGTCAGCATCATTGTGGATGTGTATGATAAATCGATCGGAATTGTTTCCATTACGGCAATCGTGACGCTGTGGTCTGCGGGAAAGGGTGTGCTCGCACTGATGCGGGGGCTGAATGCCATCAATGATGTGGTGGAAAACCGGAATTATTTTCTGCTGCGGCTGGTAGCAAGCTTTTATACAATCCTGATCCTGCTGGCGGTTTTGCTCTCTCTGCTGGCAATGGTGTTTGGTAATGTGCTGATCAGTGTAGTGGAGGGAACGATCCCACAGCTGGCATATCTGCTGGCGCTACTGATGCATTTCCGCACACCCACCATCTGGCTGGTGCTGACCATTGTGATCGCGCTGATGTATGCCTATATTCCGGAAAGACGGCAGCGTGTAAAGACCCAGCTGCCGGGTGCGGCTGTGGCAGCAATCGGGTGGAGTGTGATGACCTGGGGCTTTTCGGTTTATGTGGATGAGTTTAACGGACTTAACACCTATGGAAATCTGACTACCATTATCATTTTAATGCTGTGGCTTTATCTGGGGATGTATATCATTCTGGTGGGAGCCTATGTGAACCGTTATTTTATGCCTGCATTTCAGTTCCTGATCGGGAAAAAGGCTGAGAAAAAGACTGTTGACAAGAAGAAAAAGATTGACTAAAATGAATGACAGTGAAATAAATATGGCTGTGAAGGTGTTAAGTAGCATATTATTTTCTGGCAGAGAGAGGAAGTCACCGGCTGAAAGCTTCCTTCAGTTCAAATAATAGGTCGTTTGACCGGCGAATTTCCCACCGGAGCTTTCAGACAGAACCGGGAGCTATGGCTGTTTTAGCCTGAAACGTAAGTAAGTCTGAACGTGACACGCGTTAAGTGAATGAAGCGTCTGCCGTTTGGCAGGAAGTTGGGTGGTACCGCGGAGAATTTCGTCCCTTGCAATGAATGATGCAAGGGATTTTTTTCGTTAACAGTGAATAGTAAACAATAAACAGAAAGGAGTTTCAAGATGAACGCAGGTTTGGAACAGATTAAGCAGGAAATTATTTCCGGCGCAGAAGAGATCAGATCCTCAAAGGAGGCATACGAATTCAGGAAAAAGTTCCTGGATGGGAAAACAGGTAAGATCGGTCTTTTGATGCGGGAAATGAAGAATATTCCCCCGGAGCAGAGGGCGGATTACGGAAAAGGTGTGAATGAACTGAAGGAATGGGCACTTGGCTATTTGAGCGAAATTGACAGCAGGATGAAGGCGAAGGAGCTTCAGGAGCGATATGAGTCTGAGAAGATCGACATTTCCCTTCCGGCTGTGGAAACGCAGCAGGGGAATCTGCATCCGATCACCCTGATCCGCAACCAGCTGATCGATATCTTTGCAGGAATGGGCTTTGAGATCTATGAGGGAACAGAGATTGAAACGGATTACTATAACTTTACGGCGCTGAATACTCCTCAGGATCATCCGGCAAGAGATATGCAGGATACCTTTTATCTGTCACCGGAGTTCCTGCTTCGGACACAGACATCTGCCGGTCAGATTCATGTCATGGAGAATAAGAAACCACCGATCAAGATCCTTTCTCCCGGTAAGGTATTCCGTTCGGATGATGATGCGACCCATTCTCCCATGTTTACTCAGATGGAAGGGCTGGTTGTTGACAAGGGAATTACCTTATGCGACTTACAGGGGATGTTGGATGTCTTTGTTAAGAAGATCTACGGGGAGGATACCAAGACCAGACTTCGTCCCTCCTATTTCCCGTTCACAGAACCCTCTGTGGAGGTGGACTGCAGCTGCTTTGAATGTGGCGGAAAGGGCTGTAAGCTTTGCAAGGGAACCGGCTGGATCGAAATCCTGGGTGCCGGGATCGTAAACAATAAGGTGCTTGAAAACTGTGGTATTGATCCGGATGAATACAGTGGATTTGCATTTGGTATCGGCATTGAACGTACAGCGATGTTAAAATACGGTATTAACAATATCAAGCTTTTGTTTGAGTCCGATCTGCGTGTGTTAAAACAGATCAATGATTAATAAAATTTGCGAAGAGAAAGGATAGGTAATTAGATATGATAACACCGCTTAGCTGGTTGAAGGAATATGTAGATATAGATGTGACGCCAAAGGAGCTGCAGGAAAAATTATTTTCCTGTGGGTTTGAGGTGGAAGAATTGTATGAAGTTGGGAAAGATATCAGTAAGGTTGTGGTAGGAAAGGTTTTGACCTGTGAACCGATTCCCGATACCCATCTTCATGTCTGTCAGGTGGATTGCGGCACTCATGGTCAGTTCCAGATCTGCTGCGGCGCAGACAATGTGGCAGCCGGGGGAAAATTCCCTGTGGCACTGGTGGGAGCAACCGTATATGCGACTGCAAAAGACCATAAGACAGTAGAAGGCGTTATGACCATCGGTAAGGGAAAACTGAGAGGCTATGAATCATGTGGTATGCTTTGCTCCGGTGTAGAGCTTGGTGTCAGCGAAAATATGTACCCCGGTGCAGACTATAACGGACTTCTGGTTTTGCCTGAGGATGCCGAGATCGGTGCTGATGTGAAGCCCATGCTCGGTCTGGATGACTGGATCTTTGATATTGCCATTACCGCGAACCGTCCGGATTGTCAGAGTATTTTCGGAATCGCCAGGGAAGTTGCGGCAGTTCTTGAAAAAGAACTGAAGATGCCGGATGTAAGCTACACTGAGACAGATGCAGATCTTCCCGGTTTTACAGTAACCGTGGACTGTCCTGATCTGTGTCCCAGATACAGTGCCCACTATGTGACGGATGTAACAATCGGCGAATCTCCGCTGTGGATGAAGAGAAGACTGGCACTTGTCGGTATTGATGCCATTTCCAACGTGGTAGATATTACCAATTATATTTTAAAGGAATTGGGGCAGCCTATGCATGCCTTCGATCTTGCAACCCTGGAGGGCAATGCGATCCATGTAAGACGTGCGAAAAAAGGGGAACCGATCACGACACTGGACGGTCAGGATCTGACGCTTACCGATGCCAACATGGTAATCTGTGACGGGGTAAAACCGGTTGCTCTGGCAGGTGTTATGGGAGGCCTTAACTCTGAGATCCGTGAGACCACAAATGCTGTTTTATTTGAATCTGCAAAGTTCGCACGGGACAATATCAGAAGAACCTCAAGAGCACTGGGAAAACGTTCCGATTCCAGCGCCCGCTATGAAAAGGGTGTAGATGAATATGCAACGGTCATGGCGCTTAAGCGTGCACTGCATCTGATCGAAGAATTGGGATGTGGCAAGGTGTCCCGTATGCATGTGGATGTGAATACCGGAAACAGCGTGGAGCCAAGGAAAGTCAGTGTCAGCATGAAAAAGGTAAATGATTGTCTGGGAATCGTGGTACCAAACGATGCAATTCTCAAGATCATGAAAAATCTGTCCCTTGCACCGACCATTGACGGGGATACACTGACACTCTCAGTTCCTGCGTATCGTGAGGACATCGTAACCTATCAGGATGTGGCGGAGGAAGTGATTCGTATGTATGGCTATGACCATGTGGTTCCCGCCTTTATGCCCTCTGCACAGGTTACATTGGGAGGACTCAGCTTAGCACAGAAGTGTGAACTGAAGCTGAAAAATGCACTTTGCAGTGTGGGAGCCTATGAGGGGGTTCATTATTCCTTCTTCTCCCCCACAGATCTGGATCTTTTGCGATTCCCTGAGGATGCAGTGGAGCGCAGGGCTATCCGGATCATGAATCCGATCAGTGAAGAATTGTCCCTGATGAGAACAACGCTGGCAGCATCCATGGTGAACGCTATTGTCCGGAATCAGAAGAAGGGGAATCTGGAGGGAAGAATATTTGAGATCGGAAACGTGTTTATTCCTTATGAACTCCCGCTGACACGCTATCCGGATGAGAAGGCAAGGCTCTGTGTCGGAATTTTTGGCGAAAAGGAATCCTTCTATACCATGAAGGGAATTGCCGAAACGATAGCAGACACCTTACATGTAAGCTTTACCTATGAGGCAATGAAGAATACCTTCCTGCATCCTTATCAGACAGCGCGTGTTCTGTGTGAGGGTGTAGAAGTCGGATACTTTGGTAAGCTTGCTTATGATATTGCACAGGAGTGTGACCTCCGTACGCCGGTCTATCTTTTGGAAATGGATTTGAAGGTCCTTTCCAGGTGGTATGGTAAGAAGCCTGTATTTACACCTCTTCCGAAGTTCCCTGAGGAGCAGAGAGATCTGGCGCTGGTTGTGCCGAGAGAGGTTACCTGCGGTGAAATCGAAACTGTGATGAAGGATGCCTGCAAATATATTTCCAGCATTTCTCTTTTTGATATTTATGAGGGGGAGCAGGTGGCAGCCGATAAGAAGAGTATGGCATTCACTGTGGTATTTACACCGAAGGAAGAAGCATTTGGAGCAGAGTCTGTGGATGCTTTTGTAAAGAAGATATTAAAGCAGCTGAATAAGAATTATGGTGTGGAATTAAGAAGCTGACAATGGAGGTCAGAATCATGGAAAAGAAAAATACATGGGAAACCTATAGCAGTAAACAACTGAAGGAAGTAGATGCATTTGCGGATGAATACAGAAAGTTTCTGGATGAGGGAAAGACAGAGAGGGAATGTGTAGACTGCATTGTCAATGCCGCTGAAAAAGCAGGCTACCGGGAACTGCAGACCGTGAGGAAGAAGGGCGGCAGCCTGAAAAAGGGTGATAAGGTCTATGCGGTCTGGATGAACAAGTCCGTAGTTCTGTTCCGCATCGGTGAGAAACCGATGGCGGAGGGGATGAATATCCTTGGGGCTCATATTGATTCCCCTAGGCTTGATGTGAAGCAGAACCCGCTGTATGAGGAGGGGGGCTTCGCCTATCTCGACACCCACTATTACGGAGGCGTGAAGAAGTATCAGTGGGTAACGTTGCCCCTTGCACTTCACGGTGTGATGGTGAAAAAGGATGGCACTACGGTGGAGATCAATATTGGCGAGAATGAGGAAGACCCGGTGTTCTTTGTATCCGATCTTCTGATCCATCTCGCCCAGGAACAGTTGGAGAAAAAGGCTGCCAAGGTAATCGAGGGGGAAGCTCTTGACATCATTATCGGCAATAAGCCGATTCTGATCAATAAGGAAAAGAAAGACAAGGAAAAGGAGAAAGCAAAGGAAGCGGTTAAGCAGGGAATCCTTGACATTTTAAAGAAGGAATATGATGTAGAGGAGGAGGACTTTATTTCTGCAGAGCTTGAGGTGGTACCCGCCGGGAAGGCAAGAGAAGCAGGGCTTGACCGCAGCATGATCTTAGCCTATGGGCAGGATGACAGAGTCTGTGCCTTTTCTTCCCTGAAGGCAATGCTTGAGGTGGAAGAGAGTGAGAGAACCGCCTGCTGTCTACTGGTAGACAAGGAAGAGATCGGAAGCGTGGGAGCTACCGGTATGCAATCCCGCTTTTTTGAAAATATGGTAGCAGAGGTGATGAATCTGACCGGAGAGTACTCTGAGCTGAACGTGAGAAGATGTCTTTCAGCCTCCTGCATGCTTTCCTCCGATGTGAGCAGTGCCTTTGACCCTACCTTTGCGGCAAGCTTTGACAAGAAAAATGTGGCTTATCTGGGTGGAGGCATGGTGCTCAACAAGTTTACCGGTTCAAGAGGAAAATCAGGCTCCAATGACGCCAATGCAGAGTATCTGGCTCATATTCGCAGTATTTTTGAGGAGGAAAAGGTCAATTTCCAGACGGCAGAGCTGGGGAAGGTAGATCTTGGCGGCGGCGGGACTATAGCCTACATTCTTGCCCTGTATGGTATGAATGTGATTGACAGTGGTGTGGCTGTAATGAATATGCACGCGCCCTGGGAAGCTACCAGCAAGGCAGATGTATATGAGACCAAACGCGGCTATGTGGCTTTCCTAAAAGGAGCTAAGCTGTAATGAAAACGTCGGATTTTTATTTTGATCTTCCCAAGGAGCTGATTGCCCAGGACCCCCTTGAGGACAGAGCCTCCTCCAGGCTCCTTATGGTGAATAAGGACACAGGGGAGACAAAGCACGAAATTTTCAGAAATATCGTAGATTATCTGTATCCGGGGGATTGCCTGGTACTGAATAACACCAAGGTGCTTCCGGCACGTCTCCTGGGAGTGAAGGAGGATACCGGCGCGGCAGTTGAAGTGTTGCTTTTAAAACGGCGCGATAAGGATGTCTGGGAAACGCTGGTGAAGCCCGGAAAGAAAATGCGTCCCGGCGCAAAGGTCGTCTTTGGAGATGGCAGACTGCGTGCAGAGGTCATGGATGTAGTGGAGGAAGGAAACCGACTGGTCCGCTTTGCTTATGAGGGGATTTTTGAGGAGGTTTTGGACAGCCTTGGAGAAATGCCACTCCCTCCGTATATTACGCACAAGCTGCAGGATAAGAACCGTTATCAGACCGTTTATGCCAAATATGACGGCTCCGCGGCGGCACCTACGGCTGGTCTGCATTTTACCAGAGAGCTTCTTGATCAAATCGAGAAAAAAGGGGTAAAGCTTGCCTATGTAACGCTTCATGTGGGTCTTGGAACCTTCCGGCCGGTAAAGGCAGATGATATTTCGGAGCATCACATGCATTCCGAATATTATCAGATTACAAAAGAGGCGGCTGAAACCATTAATGAAACCAAAGAAAACGGGGGCAGGATCATTTGTGTGGGAACCACAAGCTGCCGGACGATCGAGAGCGCGGCGGATGAAAACGGAAGGCTCACAGAATGCTGTGGAAATACGGAAATTTTTATTTATCCGGGATATCGGTTCAAAGCTCTTGACTGTCTGATCACCAATTTCCATCTGCCGGAGTCGACACTGGTCATGCTGGTCAGCGCACTTGCGGGAAGGGAGCATGTGCTTTGCGCCTATGAGGAAGCAGTTCGGGAAAAATATCGCTTTTTTTCCTTTGGAGATGCATGCTTTTTTACGGATGACTTTACAAAAAAAATGATATAGTTTATGATGTTATCAACAATTGTTGAGATAAAGCTGCAAAATGCAGATGGAGGTTATCGTGGAAGAGAGAAGAAGAAGCAATCGAAGAGAACTGATATCCAAGCTGGTTGTAAAAAGACTGGATGGTTCAAAGAAAGAAGAGGTAGAAATTGAAATTGCGGATGTTTCCAAATCCGGAATTGGCTTTAAATGTGAGGAACTGTTGGATATCGGTGCGGTATACGAATCCTTCTTAAGAATATGGACACAGGAGGTCATTCACGCTTTTCTTGAAATCGTGCGTATTGAGAAGAAGGGAACCGGCTATACCTACGGTGCGGTCTTTATCGGTATGCCGGAGGCTGAGGCAGGCAGAATCGAGGTTTATGACACGGTAGAGAGTATGCGCGAAAAAAGCTGATCCATGAAAGCAAAGAAAATATATACAGCAATTGCGGTAATTCTGCTTCTGCTCTTGTATATCGTTATATTCTGCTTTTCCGCGGAGGACGGTGAAAGCTCATCGGCGATCAGTACGAGAGTGACGATGGCTCTCTATAAGCTGTATTACAGGCTTATCGGATATGATGGTAAGGGTCAGGTCGTGGCTGGTGCAGTGGCCTTACCACTTGAAGGCTTTATTCGAAAACTGGGGCACTTTCTGGAGTATTTTTGCATGGGTTTTCTATCCTACAGCATTGCTTTTATGTGGATGAGATCCCGCTTTCGGGGATGTTCCGTGATCTTAGTGCAGCTGTTCCTTTCTGCCGGGGCGGATGAATTTCACCAGTACTTTGTACCGGGCAGACATGCTTCCTTTTGGGATGTGCTGTTGGATGTATTTGGTGGCATTACAGGAATGCTCCTGTTTTTAGGAATCGCGGGAATCAGAAGAAAACAGAAGGAAAAAAGAGAAATAAAGAATAATAAAGAATAATAAAAAAAGGATTGTAGCGACAGATGCTTGCTACAATCCTTTTGTCAATTTTTGGGATAAATGGTATAGCCCTTGGAACGGAGAATTTCACTTGCCTGTTCGATGCTTTCCTCGTGGTAGAATTCCACCCGGAGTACGCCGTCTTCCTGTTCCCGGTTATGAACGATACCGATGTTTTTGATACTGATCTGATGCAGTGCCAGGATCGTGGCAATGGCGGCGAGAGCACCGGGCTCATCCGCAATCTCAATATTGAGGGAATAGGATTTCTTGATCGGCCCACTGGAGGCATCGATAAAGGAATCACGGTAATTTCTTGCTTCGTCAAAAAAATGATAAAGCGCCTCACTGCCTGCGTGGTCAATCTCTTCTTTAATCTCCTTGAGCGAGTTAATGTAATCGCCAAGCAGGGATGATATATTGCTTCCGTTTGTGAGGCAGATCTGCTGCCACATGACAGGGGAGGAGGAAGCAATCCTGGTAATGTCCTTAAAACCGCCGGCGGCGATCAGCTTCATGATCCCATCACTGGAATCGGAGCTTTTGATCAGATTTACCAGGGAAGCAGCTACCACATGCGGCAGATGGCTGATCGCAGCAGTGACATAATCATGCTGGGAACAGGTAAGAACCAGCGGAATGGCGCCAAGAGAGGCGATCAGCCCCTTGAAGTCAGAAAGCGTCTCTTCGGGGATGCCTTCACATGGAGTCAGTATATAGTAGGCATTTTCCAGGAGAATTGCCTTGGAATTGATATATCCGGTCCGCTCACTGCCTGCCATAGGATGTCCGCCGATAAACTGGCTGCTCAAGCCGGCTTTCTCAATATATTTATGGATATCTGTCTTTACGCTGCCCACATCGGTAAGAAGGCAGTCCTTGGATAGATATTTTTTTAACTCGCTTAGATTGTTGTCATTTTCGGCTACCGGTGCGCATAAAAAGATATAATCACAGTCGCGAAGCTCCTCGTTGATGGAGAAGAGAGGAACATTGATCACGCCATCCTTCATGGCTGCATCAATGGCCTGACGATTGATATCATATGCGAGTAAACGGCATTCGGGATAGAACTTGCGAAGGGCTCTTGCAATGGAGCCGCCGATCAGTCCCAGACCGATAAAACCACAGGTAAAGTCATTTTTCATGGGAAATCTCCTGATTGTTAAAAGCTCCTGTTCATCAGCTGACAGAAAGGCTTCAGTTCACTGGTGAGCTTTGAGAATTTCTCAAAGGTCAGGGACTGAGGACCGTCAGAGAGTGCATGAGCAGGATCGTTGTGTACTTCGATCATCAGACCGTCCGCATCACAGGCAACAGCTGCCTTTGCCATGGGCGCCACATACTTGTAGGAGCCTGTGGAATGAGAGGGATCAACGATGATCGGAAGATGTGTCTTGGTCCGGAGAACCGGAACAGCACTTAAATCCAGCGTGTTCCTGGTTGCAGTTTCAAAGGTACGGATTCCGCGCTCACACAGGACTACGTTGGGATTTCCTTCTGCAATAATATATTCGGCGGCATTCAGCCATTCATCAATCGTGGCTGCAAGCCCACGCTTTAAAAGAACCGGGAGACCGGATTGCCCAGCTTCCTTCAAGAGAATGAAGTTCTGCATGTTACGTGCACCGATCTGGATCATGTCAACATATTTAACAGCTGCTTCAATGGCATCCAGACTTACTACCTCGCAGATGGTAGAAAGACCGGTAGCAGCCTTGGCTTCCTGCATATATTTCAGACCTTCCTCCTCCAGCCCCTGAAAGGAATAGGGAGAGGTGCGGGGCTTGTAGGCTCCGCCACGCAGTATGGTGGCACCGGCTGCTTTGACAGACTCTGCGATCGTCATCAGCTGGGCTTCAGTTTCCACTGCACAGGGACCTGCCATAATGGTCAGATTGCCGGGGCCGATGGAAGTGTTTCCAACCTTCACAGCTGTAGGCTCCGGATGAAACTTTTTGTTTGCCAGCTTGTAGCTTTCCGTAACGGGAAGAATGCGGTCAACATCCTTAAAAATTGCGAGATTCTCGGTCGATATGCGGGATTTGTCACCTACCATACCGATGATGGTAACCTCCTCGCCCTTTGAGAGGTGGACCTGTAAGCCGTTCTCCTCAATATATTTGGTAACAGCATGGATGCTTTGCTCCGATGCCTGCGGTTTCATTACGATAATCATGGTTATTACCTCCTTCGTTTTAACAATATATCACTTCAACGCGCGAAAGTCAAATAAAAATATAATTGTGTGTAAAATGTATGTTTTTACTTGTATATTATCTGGAAATTTAGTAAAATGTACACATGGGATTTGAAAAGCCAGGTAAAAGTTTGAACAAAATATGGCACAACGCCCAAAAATGCATAAAAATGGAGGGACATATATGAATATTTACACAACTGACAAGATTCGAAATGTTGCTTTGCTGGGACATGGTGGCTCCGGTAAGACCAGTCTGGTTGAAGCAATGGCATATTTATCAGGTATTACATCGAGAATGGGTAAGGTAGATGATGGAAATACCGTCAGTGACTTCGGCAAGGAAGAGCAGAAGAGAAAAATATCCATTAGTACTTCCGTTATCCCTATTGAATGGGAAGGATATAAAGTAAATATTATTGATACCCCCGGCTTTTTTGATTTTGCCGGAGAGGTGGAGGAGGCACTCAGTGCTGCCGGTGCTGCAATTATCGTTGTAAACGGCAAGGCCGGTGTGGAGGTAGGCACCCAGAAGGCGTGGGAGCTGTGTGAGAAATATAAGCTTCCAAGAATGATCTATGTCAGCAATATGGATGTGGATAATGCTTCCTTCAGACAGGTGGTTGAAGATATGACAGAACTGTTCGGCAAGAAAATGGCTCCTTTCCATCTGCCGATCCGTGAGAATGAAAAGTTTGTCGGCTATGTCAATGTCATCACAGAAACCGGTAACAGATGGCAGGGCAAGGAGGTCGTGGAATGTGAGGTTCCCGAATACAATAAAGCTAATCTGCAGATCTGCCGGGATACATTGATGGAAGCAGTGGCAGAGACCAGCGAGGAGATGATGGAGCGTTATTTCAGCGGTGAGACCTTCTCAGAAGCGGAAATCAGAGCCGCACTCCGAACCAATGTCTGTGACGGAAGCATCGTTCCCATGACGATGGGATCCAATGTTCTCTGTCAGGGTATGTATACATTGCTTGATGATATCATTAAGTATTTCCCAAGTCCGGAGAACAGAGTGGTGGCCGGCATCAATATGAAGACCAATGATATTTATCATGCAGACTATGATTTCTCTAAGGCAAAATCCGCATACATATGGAAGACCATTGTGGATCCGTTCATTGGCAAGTATTCACTGATCAAGGTAAATTCCGGTGTGCTTAAGACAGATGATGTTATCTATAATGTGGATAAGGATATTGAAGAAAAAATCGGTAAGCTGTATGTGCTTCAGGGAAACAAGCCTATCGAGGTTAAGGAGCTTCACGCAGGAGATATCGGTGCACTGGCAAAGCTGACGGCAGCAAGAACCGGAAACAGTTTATCCACCAAGGCAACTACGATCAAGTACGGCAAATGGGAGATGCCTGTACCTTATACCTATATGAGATATCGGCCTAAGAACAAGGGGGATGTTGATAAGCTGTCACAGGCACTGCAGAAGATCTCCCATGAAGATCTTACGATGAAATATGTTAATGACTCTGAGAACAAGCAGATGCTCCTGTATGGTATGGGCGATTTACATCTGGAGGTAATTGCAAGCAGACTGCTGAATGAATATAAGGTTGAGATCGAATTGGAGAAGCCCAAGGTTGCATTCCGGGAGACAATCAAGAAGAACTCCGATGTGGAATACAAATACAAAAAGCAGTCCGGCGGCCATGGACAGTATGGTCATGTCAAGATGAGATTTGAACCCTCGGGCAATCTGGAAGAGGCATATGAGTTTGAACAGGTTGTAGTGGGCGGCGCTGTTCCGAAGAATTATTTCCCGGCAGTGGAGAAGGGAATCCAGGAATCTGTCTTGAAGGGTCCTCTGGCTGCCTATCCGGTAGTCGGTGTTAAGGCAACGCTCTATGATGGTTCCTATCATCCGGTAGACTCTTCGGAAATGGCATTTAAGATGGCAACCATTCAGGCGTTCAAGAAGGGCTTTATGGAAGCACATCCTGTACTTCTCGAGCCGATTGTATCCTTAAAGGTAACTGTGCCGGATTCCTATACAGGAGATGTTATGGGGGATCTGAATAAGAGAAGAGGTCGTGTGCTTGGTATGAATCCGGCACCCGGCGGAAAGCAGATCATTGAGGCAGATGTGCCAATGATGGAGCTTTTTGGATATTGCACGGATCTTCGTTCCATGACGGGAGGCAGAGGAGATTACGAATATGAATTTGCACGCTATGAACAGGCGCCCGGCGATGTACAGGAGAAGGAAGTCGCTGCAAGAGCCGCTAAAGTAGCAGAAGGAAATGAAGAATAGAGCAAAAGAAAAAGTTCTTTTTAGCAGAAGGTAATTTGGACGACAGGGTGCTGTATATGGGGGTATACAGCACCCTGTTGAATTTTCTGAAGGGAAACGGTATAATCTATGCTATGACATTTAAAGGAGAGGTCAGACAGATGGGAAAGAAAAAGTTTTTACGGGGACTGCTTATAGTGATTCTTGGTCTTGTGGCACTTGGGATCTATTACTATGTGACGATACCCGCAATCAATATTCATTCTACGGGGACATGGGGAGTTCTTCTGCTTCTGGTGGCAATTCTGATGGTGCTTTCTGTTCTGCGGCAGTTTAGGAAGAACAGACGGACTAACGTAGAAGGAGTGGAGCATTTTCGTTTTACGCTGAAGGACAGCAGCCTGACCTTTAAGATTCTTGGGATATTGATACTTACATTGTGCCTGATCTATGTGGTTGGTTCCCTGCTTTCCTCGCCCTTTTTTAATGCGGCGAAATATCAGAAGCTGCTTACCATAGAGGAGAGAACCTTTACCGAGGACATTAAGGAAGTGGATTATAAAACCATCCCGCTTCTGGATAAGGCATCTGCCGCCCTGCTGGGGAACAGGAAGATGGGAAGTATGGTGGATATGGTTTCCCAGTTTGAGGTGTCCAATGATTATACGCAGATTAATTATCAGGGGAAGCCTGTCAGAGTGACGCCATTAACCTACGCAAGTACCATCAAATGGCTGACAAATCAGAAAAATGGGATTCCTGCCTATATTCTGATCGATATGACAACGCAGGATACAGAATGTGTTAAGCTGGAGAAGGGAATCAAATATTCCAAGAGCGAATATTTCAACAGAAATATTTACAGGCACCTTCGTTTTCATTATCCCACCTATATTTTTGATGATCAGATTTTCTTTGAAATAGACGAAGAGGGCACTCCGTACTGGGTATGCCCGGTGAAAAAATTTAACATTGGACTTTTTGGCGGTCAGACGATCGGAAGAGTGGTGCTCTGCAATGCACAGACCGGTGAGTGCATTGATTATGCGGTGGAGGACGTGCCGCAGTGGATTGATAAAGTCTACTCTGCAGAACTACTGCTTCAATTGTATGATTATTCCGGACTTCTGAAGCATGGCTTCTGGAATTCAGTGCTGGGGCAGAAGGATTGCCTGCAGTCAACCAACGGCTACAATTATATTGCACTTGAGGATGATGTATGGGTTTATACCGGTGTCACCAGCGTCAGCGGAGACCAGTCCAATGTGGGTTTTGTCCTGATGAATCAGCGGACTATGGAGACGCGCTATTATAAAGTGGAAGGAGCCATTGAAGATTCGGCTATGTCATCGGCGGAAGGACAGGTACAGAATCTGGGATATCAGGCAACCTTCCCGCTGCTTCTGAATATTGCAGATGAACCCACCTATTTCATGGCGCTGAAGGACGGAGCAGGGCTGGTGAAAAAGTATGCTATGGTAAATGTGCAGAAATATCAATGGGTTGCGATTGGAGATACCGTACAGGAATGTGAGAAGAATTACATGGAGCTTCTGAACACGAATGGAATTGTCAGTGAAAGTGCGGGAGAGGGAAAAAGTGTAACAGGTAAGCTGGAAAGCATCTCGCCAATTGTTCTTGACGGAAATACCCATTATTATATCTGCCTGGAAAATCAGGAGGATATTTTTGACATTGCGATGTCGGATGCAACGCTGATCGGGATCGTGAAGTATAAGGTGGGGGATACGATTACCCTGGAATACACCGAAGGTTATGGGCTGAATGAGGTCCAGGCAATTCTTGACATTTTACCATAATATAGTTAAAATTAGGGCTGGTTTGTTATGCCACAGATGAGAGGAGAGTTTAGAGATGGCAGTACCATATAATCACAGAGAAGTAGAAACGAAATGGCAGAGAATCTGGGATGACGAAAAGGCATTCAAGACCTCTGACGATTATTCAAAGCCGAAATATTATGCATTGGTTGAATTCCCTTA
>JAHAYJ010000068.1 GCA_018384375.1 Lachnospiraceae bacterium | reverse complement strand
GTATTGCAGCGGACGGATGTTTTCATCAGTCATTGCGGGATGAACAGTGTCAATGAGAGCCTTTATTATGGGGTCCCGCTTGTTATGTTTCCACAGACGACTGAGCAGGGCGGTGTGGCGAGACGGGTTGCAGAGCTTGGGGCAGGCATTCCGCTTAAAAAAGGAAATGCTTCTGCACTTCGGGCGGCGGTAAAAGTTGTTTTGGCAGAACCGAAGTATCAGGAAAAAGCAAAGGAAATATCGGAGAGCTTCAAGGCAAGCGGAGGCCCTGTAAAGGCGGCAGATGCCATTCTCAGGGTGGCGAGCCGGGGAAGGCGTAAAAAACAGCAAAATAGTTGAGTTGGAGAAAGAAAAATGGAACAGTTTAAAGAAAAGCTGGAAAAATTGTTTATGGATATAGGCAGTTCCAGAAAGATGGTGCTGTCAACGTCTTATCAGGATAAGGTTACTTCGAGAATGATGAGCATTATCGTGCTGGATGGCTGCTTTTACTTTCAGACGGATCGAACCTTCAGAAAATATGAGCAAATGAAGAAAAACCCCAATGTTGCTTTGTGCATTGATAATTTTCAGATTGAAGGGGTATGCAGGGAATTGGGACATCCGTCAGAAAACCCGGATTTCTGCAAAGAATACGAAAAAAGCTTCAAAAACTCATACGACAGATATACATCTCATGCACAGGAGAGGCTGTTTGTGGTTAAGCCGTGCTATATTCAGAAATGGATTTATGAGGATGGTGAACCTTTCGTAGAAATATTTGACTTGGGGGAAGGGAGCTATAGTAAGACGTTATACAGGACGAGTCAGCAAAAATAAGCAGTAAGCAGAAAGGTGCGAAAATATTGAAAAAAATGCTTGCATGCAATAATAAACTGTGATATGTTAACAATATATCAAAATCACATCAATTCATCTGAATTCTGGCTTTTCGCCATTAATTCAAACAGTTTATTAATTTCATGCAGGCAGGCGAAAAGATCATTCTCCTGTTTGTATCAGTATCTACCAACAGGAGGAAATGAATGAAGAGAATGCGCAAAAGCTGTAATCCGTGTAATAACGGAAAGAGTACCCGAAGAAATAACGGTTCCGGAAAAGTACGTGACATCAGTAGCAAAAACGTGCTGGAGAATCCGGTATTATGCGCACAGTTTTTGAGGGATAATGTGAAGGTTCCCTTATTTAAGAATGTCAGACCGGAAGACATTGAGGATGTTTCCGAAAGGTACAGACCTTATCTCGGAACGGAATTTGAATCGGATACGGTGAAGCGTATCTGGCTCCATGCTGAGAAGGGAAAGAACGACTCCCTTTTTTTGATATCACTGACAGAGCATAAAAGCACGGTGGATTATGATGTTGCCATGCAGCTTTTGAAGTATATGACCTGTATCTGGCTTGAATACAGTAAAGAAGTGGAACAGAAAAGTGAAGGCGTCAGCGGACGCAAGAGTTTCCGTTATCCGGTAATCATACCGGTGGTTTATTATGAAGGGAAAAAGCCGTGGACGGCAGACAGACATTTCCGTGACCGGATTGCACAAAGTAGCCTGTTCCCGGAATGGATACCAGATTTTTGCTATGAAGTGGTAAGCCTCCATGACTACAGTAACGAGGAGCTGCTGGAGCGTGGAAATGAAATGTCCCTGATCATGCTGTTCAACAAGATCCAGGATGTGGTAGATCTGTCGGAATTTTTAAAACTCCCGCAGGAGAAATTGAACCGGATGATCAAAGATACGCCGGAAGCAATATTGAATATCATAATTACTGTGATGGAAAATCTGTGCATGAAGGTGGGAGCGAGTAAAGAAGAGACTGTGGAATGTGTGCAGAGAGTGAAGGAGCGCAGGATGGGCTATATGTTTGAAAACATGGAAAAGATGAATATTCAGGAGGAGAGAAAAAAGACTGCGAGGGCGGAAAAGAAGGCAGAGCGGGCGGAAAAGAAGGCAGAGCAGGCAGAAAAGAAAGCAGAGCAGGCAGAAAAGAAAGCAGAAAAGAAAGCCAGGGAAACTATCATTGAAGTAATTGTGTCTATCTGTCAGGAAAAGGGAATTTCAAAAGAAGAAACTATCGATAAAGTAATGGAGAAATGCCAACTCAATAAGAAAACGGCTGAAAAGAAGGTGGACTTGTACTGGAAGGAAATATTATGATACAGCGAATGATAAATACAGAGAAAGGGAAGGAATTGTTTGAGGGCTGGGAGGAGACATTGATCTGGTCCTGTCTGCAAGGTGTCATGGGTGAGGTCTATGCAGATGATGTTCGAAATCCAGCCAGCGCTATGGCAATCCTTGGGGACTTTGTCTTTTTTGCAGGAGAGCCGGATGAGGAGATGATCTTATATAAACCTGACTGGTGCCATAATGAATTTATCATCATGGTGCCTCAAAATGATGCGTGGGCGACTTTGATAGAGAAACATTATCAGGAAAAGGCAAAGAAGGTGTCACGGTATGCAATTAAGAAGGAACCGGATGTCTTTGACAAGGAAAAACTTGAGCGGATTGTTGCTTCACTGCCGGAGGAATATGAATTGAGATTGATTGACAGAGAGATTTATGAGATCTGTCAAAAAATGGAATGGAGCAGGTTCTGGGTGGCGCTATATAGGGATTATGAAGAATTTCAAAAACTTGGACTTGGGGTAGCTATTTTGAAGGACGGGGAGTTGGTGGCAGGAGCCTCCTCTTATTCCAGCTACAAGGAAGGGATTGAGATCGAAATTGATACCAATGAACCTTACCGCAGAAAAGGGCTTGCCACTGTTTGTGGTGCAAGGTTAATTCTGGAGTGTCTGGAACGGAATTTATATCCCAGTTGGGATGCGCAGAATTTATGGTCGGTTGCACTTGCTAAAAAGCTTGGTTATCACTATAGCCATAGCTATACAGCATATGAAATCCGGGGGTATTAATTTAGGGGGAACAAAAAATGTATGAAAGAATTCAGGTAAAGCAGATCAATGACCACATCTGGCTGCTAGACGACAACGGCGATTCCACAGGATATCTTGTGACGGGTGAAAAAAGCGGTCTGATCATTGATACCATGACCGGCTATGAGAATGTGCGGGCTGTAGCGGAGAAAATTACGGATCTTCCGCTTGCAGTTATTAATACACATGGACATCCCGATCATATATACGGAAACGTGTATTTTGAGAAGGTACATATTCATCCTGCGGATATCGCAGTTGCAGAGAGATTCTATCAGGACCCTGTCTTTGTGCAGGCAATCAAAGAGACCGGATTGCATCCTGCAGAATTTGTACCGGTGACGGAAGGAAAAGTATTTGACCTCGGTGGAATTGAACTGGAGGTATATGAGCTGCCCGGACATACGCCGGGAGGGATTGCGCTTCTGGATCGGAAGGACAGAATCCTGTTTCCCGGGGACAGCATTTTGGAACAGACCTGGATGCAGCTGCCGGAATGTCTGCCAATGGAGCAGTTCCTGGAATCCTTAAAGAGAATACAGATACTGCGGAGTGAATTTGACTATCTGCTTACCGGACACGGAAGTGAGCTTGTTGATGCATCCTTCTGTGAGGTGCATTTAAAGGCAGTAGAAGAGGTCTGTATGGGAAAGAAGGATAATGATGTGCCCTATACCTGGTTTGGCGGTACCTGCATGGCGCATCCCTATGGAAAAGAACCAAGAAGAATTGTATATAAGTAACAGGTATAAACCCGTTATTTATTCTGTGCCAAATGACGGAACAGCTGACTGCAGATATGATATGTTAGGGCAGAAGACAATGGTAAAGGGAATTGAGACTGACCGGAAATGAGAGGGGAGAACAGAAATGGACTGGATGAACCGTATGAATCAGGTCATGGATTATGTGGAACGGCATTTGCAGGAGAATCTGGATGAGAAGGAGATATCCCGTATTGCTGCCTGCCCGTATCCTGTTTTTTCGTCTTCCTTTTCGCAGATCGCGGGAGTTTCCTTTTCAGAATATGTGAGGAGAAGAAGGCTCACCTGCGCTGCGTATGATCTGCAGAATACAGACGAAAGAATTATGGATATTGCAGTAAAATATGGTTACCAGTCCGCAGATGCCTTCCGCGTGGCGTTTAAAAGTCTTCATCACATATCACCGGCCGAGGTGAGAAAAAGCGATGTCAGGCTTACCTTTTACTGTCGGCTTCACTTTGAAATTACGATTAAAGGAGTGGAGAAGATGGATTATACCATTACAGAGAGAGAAAGCTTTTCGGTTCTCGGAATCAGACGGATTACGCCTTATGGAGGCGGCACCTGGGCGATTGTGAAAAGTGACGGAAGCGATGAAAGAATTAAAGAAGTCAGCGGAAAATTTTTTGATCTGGGATTATGCTTCGGCTTTGGGGAGGATGGCAGTGATGACTATATGTGCGCTGTAGAATGGGATGGCGGTGAAGTGGAGGGTTTTGAAACCTTCACCTATCCTCCGGCAACCTGGATCATTTTTGAGGCAAAGGGTGCTATATCGGAAAATGTTTTAGGAAATGTATGGAAGAAAATTAATGAAGAATTTCTGCCGAACAGCAAGTACAGAAAGTGCATGGCTACCATTGAAAGGTTTGTGTATTGGAACGAGGCAGAGGATGTTGGGAACGTGGAGATCTGGATCCCGGTTGAAGTGAAGGGGTAAGAAAGTTTCGTACAGGAGGATAAAATGAAGGTAATCGAGTACTTTACAACAGAGAATAAAGAACATTGGTTAGAGGAAATCAAGAAAAGTGATTGGGGAGCAGGGCAGTTCCTGTATCAGCTACTCAGTGAAAATAAACTGAAAAGTACAGTTGGGGCAACAGCGCTTGTTCCAATGCTTGTAGAGGGAGATGAGCTTGTCTCATTTTGTACATTGGCGCCGCTGGATGATATCCAGCCGACTGATTTAACACCCTGGATAGGCTTTGTCTATACCTTTCCAAAGTATAGAGGATGCCATTATGCAGGACAGCTATTGGATTATGCAGAGAGCATTGCGACAATTATGGGGCGAGAATATGTCTATATTTCTACAAACCATACAGGTCTTTATGAGAAGTATGGCTATGAATTTTATAAAATGGATAAGGACATAGATGGGGAGGACTCCAGGGTTTACCGCAAGGCACTTCAGACAGAGGGCGAAGAAAAAGATATGCGCATGAAAAATGGCGGCATATGGAAAGCTGAAATCGTGAATGCTGCAAGAAAGGATGTCCCGATGGTGGCGTATTGCGGGTTTTCCTGCAATCACTGTTTCCTTGGAGAATGGTGTGGTGGATGTCGTTCCGTATTTAACTGCTGCTCTTACGGTACGCTCCATGACAAGGGTGTATGCCCCAATATTGCGTGCTGTCAGGATAAGGGACTGGATGGCTGTTTCGATTGCGACGAGCTGAACAGCTGTGAAAAGGGTTTTTATACGCCGGGGAATGATGGCGCAAACGCATGTAAAGCGCAGGCTATGTTTATCAAAAAATACGGAAAAGAAAAGTTTTTGGAAGTACATGATAAGATGCATGAGACAAGGAGCTTCCAAAAGACACAGGAGATCCTGGGGGAGGATACAGAAAAGGGACTTAAGATACTGGAGCAGTACCTATAGCGTCGTTCTTATCTTGATTGAAAGAAAAATACTGTAAAAGGAAATTTGAGAACATGTTCGGGAAAGTAGATTTTACTTTCCCGATTTTGCATTTTGACATTGGATTTGTGCAACTTATCACCTCATGGTAGAATAAGTTCATAAATTAAGGTATTCTGGAAACAGGGCGGCAGCAAAAACGCAGATAGGAGAAGGAAAATGAAAGCAACTGTACTGGTAGATAATATTCCGCTGAGAGATGTCCCCGGAGAATGGGGTCTATGCATTTATATTGAATATCAGGGGAAAAAGATTCTCCTTGATACGGGAGGATCCGAACTGTTTGTAAAAAATGCGACCAAGTTAAATAAGGAACTTCAAGAGGTGGATTATGCGGTTTTATCTCATGCCCACTATGATCATGCGGGCGGGATGAGAGCTTTTTTTCAGAATAATCAGAGGGCTGCTTTTTATCTGCAAAAAGGCAGTGAGGAAAACTGTTATATGAAAAAGTGGATCTTCCACAAATACATAGGTCTTCCAAGGGGAATTTTGGAGGAATATCGAGATCGTATTATCTTTGCAGAGGGGGATTATTCTCTGTGCCAAGGGGTATCCCTGATCCCACATAAAACGGCAGGGCTGTCCGAAATCGGCAGGAGAAATTGCATGTATGTCCGTAGCAAAAGCGGATGGAACCCGGATGATTTCTCCCATGAACAAAGCCTTGTTTTTGAGACAACGGAAGGACTGGTTATTTTTAACAGCTGTTCCCATGGCGGTGCGGATAATATTATCAATGAGATAAAGGCAACCTATCCGGGACAAAAGATCCGGGCTCTGATCGGCGGTTTTCATATCTGTAACAGACCGGAGGCTGAGGTGAGAGCGTTGGGACAGCGAATCAAAGAAACCGGGATTGAAGAGATCTATACCGGTCATTGCACGGGAAAGAAAGCATTTGCAATATTGAAGGAAGAACTGGGAATGGCAGCGCATCAGCTTCATGTGGGGCTTGAGATGGAGTTTTAGAAGAGTTTAATATGATGATTGCACAAACAGAGAGATTAATTTTGAGAAGATACAGGGAAAGTGATTTGCAGGACTTATACGAATATCTGTCAAACCCCAGGGTGGTGGAGTTTGAGCCGCATAAACCGATGACCATGGAAGAGGTACAGGGGAATCTTACGTGGAGAATTTCAACAGAGGAAATGATTGCGGTTGAACTGAAAGCAAACCATAAAATGATTGGCAATGTCTATTTAGGAAAAAGAGATTTTTCTGCCATGGAGCTGGGATATGTCTTTAACGAAGACTATTGGAAATGCGGCTATGCACAAGAGAGCTGTGAAAAACTGATTGAGCTGGCTTTCAGGAAGGGAGTCCATAGGATTTATGCGGAGTGTGACCCTGCAAATCAGAATTCCTGGGGACTGCTTGAAAAGATGGGATTTGTCAGGGAAGGACATCTGAGAAAGAATGTGTTTTTCTGGAAGGACAGCGAGGATAGACCGATTTGGAAGGATACGTTTATTTATTCCCTGTTAAATGAGGAAGGATAGATTTGCGCTTGGTAAGGAGGGGACAGATTATGGGAGAATTGACAAAGCTGCCAAATATTGGAAAAGTGGTAGAGGAGCAGCTGAATCAAGTAGGAATTGAAACAGAAGATGATCTGAAGGCAATTGGAGCAAAACAGGCATGGCTGAAGATTCAGGAAATAGACGAATCGGCATGTATCCATAGATTGCTGGCACTGGAAGGTGCAATCCGAGGCATAAATAAGACAGCATTGCCGGATGAGGTTAAGGCGGACTTAAAAGATTTTTACCGGTGGCATAAGAAATAGTTCGGGGTGGAAAGTAGAGGAGAATGATGAGAAGAACAGATCGTGAAGTGACAGATATGAGTGAAATCAGTGGAATCCTTGATTTGTGTAAAACCTGCCATGTGGCAATGCAGGACACGGGTGAATTGTATCTTGTTCCCTTAAGCTATGGTTATGAGTTGAAGGAAGGGCGCTTGACGTTGTATTTCCATAGCGCGAAGGAAGGGCGCAAGCTTACAATATGGCAGAAAAACCCGGATGTCTGCTTTGAAATGTGTAGCGAGGGGGAGCCGGTGTATGCCGAAATACCGTGTAATTCCGGTTACTATTATTCCAGTGTAATAGGATATGGCAAAGTCGAGTTTATAGAAGAAACTGATCAGAAATGCCAAGCCTTATCAATTATGTTTGCGCATCAGACCGGCAAGCAGATCGCTTTTACAGAGGAGCAGGCGGCTACAGTATGCGTTTATAAAATTGTTTCGGAGCGTTTCACCGCGAAAAGGAAGTCGGCCTGATACATGGTGCAATTGGAGTAACCCCGGACGCAATAGCGGAAATGCATGGGGAGTGTGTTGATTTTTGTATTGGAATGCGTTGTAGAAGGAGGCTGTATATGTTTCCAAGTAGAGAAGAGGCAGAAAAAATCTTAAAAGAGGCGGAAGAGCATAACCCGGGAGCATGGGTCAGACACAGTGAGGTGGTTGCTTTTTGTGCTGAGCGAATTGCAAGACAATGCCCGGATATGGACTCTGAAAAAGCATATGTCTTAGGGCTTTTACACGATATCGGAAGAAAATTTGGAATCAAGCATTTTGGACATATCTATGATGGGTACCGATATATGCTGGAATTGGGTTATGACGAGGTGGCAAGAATCTGTGCGTCGCATTCCTTTTCCATACAGAGGATAGAGGACTATGTCGGAAATATTGATGTGACTGCGCAGCAAAAAAAGGTGATAGAGGATTTTATTAATCAGCTAGTTTATGACGATTATGACAGACTGATTCAATTGTGTGATTCTATCGGTGCGGCGGAGGGAATCGTTCCGATGGAGGAAAGAATGGGAGATGTGAAACGCAGATATGGTGCTTATCCGCAGGATAAATGGGATAAGAATCTGCAACTGAAGGATTATTTCAGTGAGAAAATAGGACAGGATGTTTATCTTGTTTTGCAGGATTGCGAAAAGAAAGAATAGAGGTATTGCGATGAAAAAATTGGGTTTAGTCGGTGGAATGGGACCGGAGTCAACGATGCCCTACTATCATGACATTGTTTACGGAGTAAAGGAAAGGGTAGGGAATGACTTTTTTCCGAATTTAACAATTGAGAGTGTAAATGTATTTGAGGTTTTAAGGCTTTGCGGCGAACAAAAATATGATGAGCTGACAGATTATCTGATGAAGGCAATCAACAATCTTGTCAGCAGCGGAGCTGATTTTGTGGCACTGAGTGCGAATACCCCTCATATTGTTTTTCACAGGCTGCAGGAGAGGGCAGCCGTTCCCCTGGTAAGCATAGTGGAAGCAACACGAGATGAGGCAATTCGATTAAACAAACACAGATTAGGACTGTTGGGCACTATTTTTACGATGACGGGTGACTTTTTCAGGATGCCTTTTGAGAACAGTGGAATTGAAATTGTTGTTCCTACAAGGGAAGAAATGGAATTTGTCAACTTAAAAATATCCTCAGAATTAGAAAATGGAATTATAAAAGAAAAGACACTGGAGAGCTTTCAAAAGATTATAGGGCGTATGCAGAAGGAAAACGGTATTGAAGCCATTATTCTGGGATGTACGGAACTGCCGCTTCTATTAAATGATAAGGTAAGCCCTGTTCCATGTCTAGACACGATGAAAATTCATGTTGAGACATTAATCAGTAGGATCGTTGAGTAAACGAAGGAGATGACCGAAATGGAAAAGACCGCACAAAATATCAATGTTTTAGGCCGGTTCTGCGGAAAAAGAGATATTGAGGAACTGACGGCAGAGCAGCTATACAAAGCATATGGGATTTCCCAGGCGGATGTGATGGTTCTTTTTGGTGGGAGTATTCTGTGTGGCGGGGATGTTCTGGCGCAGGCAATGCAAAATCATATTGCCAAGAAATATGTGATCGTTGGTGGAGCAGGACATACCACCGAAACGTTGCGGGTGAAAATGCACGAGGAATTCCCTGCTATGGAAACAGCAGGACAATCGGAAGCCCAGGTGTTTGCAGACTATCTAAAGCAGCAATATGGATTGGAGCCTGATCTGCTGGAATGCAAATCCACAAACTGCGGAAATAATATTACCTACCTCTTAGACTTGTTGAAGGAAAATGGAATTACCTTTCAGAGTATCATACTTTCGCAGGATGCAACCATGCAGCACCGGATGGAAGCAGGTCTTAGGAAATATGTCGGTGAGGAGATACAGATTATCAATTATGCAGTTTATGACGCAAATGTCATTGTAAAAGACGGTGTGCTTGCTTACGAGAAAAATATTTGGGGTATGTGGGATATGGAACGTTATATCAGTCTGCTGTTGGGAGAAATCCCAAGACTGTCTGATGATGAAAACGGATATGGACCAAGGGGCAAAGATTTTATTGCGCATGTGGATATTCCGGATGAGGTTCAAAATGCATTTACTGAATTATGCAAGGAGTATTCCGGACTGGTGCGGGAGGCCAATCCTTTATATGCCTCCAAGAAAAAAGTTGCTATGTTTACCATGGGAACAAGAGGAGATGTGCAACCATATATTTATCTGGCAAGGGCGCTAAACCGGGCAGGCTATGAAGTGACGCTCGGTTCTCATCCTTGCTGGGGGGAATTGATTGAAAAGGCAGGGATCTCCTTTGTACCGGTTGGACCTGATATCAATATCGAAAAAGAGGCAGCTGTCATACGCGGTAAAAATTCAAATCCAGTTTTCAGCATGCTGAAAACAATGAATTTCGTATTTAAGATCATACAGAATTCAACAAGTGAAATATACGAAGGCTGTAAAGGAAAGGATTTGATTATTGTCTCGCACAGTCAAATGGGAGCGACGGAAGCGGAGGTCCTTGGAATACCTACGGTGAATGTGACGCTTCAGACAGAAATGATTGCTGAAAAACTGAAGCCACAGAGCCGGTTCAAACAATGGATCGGAAGCCTGATCGGCGCCCAGACAGCAAAGCCCTACAATAAGATCAGGAAAGTATATGGACTGCCGAAAATCAAGTCAGCCGATGAAATGATATCGAATAAGCTGGACTTAATCCCCATCAGCCGTTATGTGAAGGAGAGGAATCCTTATTGGGAGGAGCAGCATATTCTGACCGGTTACTGGTATGAAGAGGAAAAGGAGTACATACCGGAAAAGAGATTGGCTGATTTTCTGGAAAATGGAGACAAACCGATTATTCTCGCACTGGGTGCAATGTCATTTGAGGACAAAGAGGAAAGTGACAAACTAGTCATGTTTATAAAGGCCTTCCAAAAGACCGGAAGACGAGCTGTGATTCAGGGATTTCAAAAGACTCTGGGGAATTATAAACTGCCGGATACCATGATTGCGTGTGGCTCCGTTCCCCATAGCTGGCTGTTTCAGCAGGGCTATTGCGTGATTCATCATTGCGGTTTTGGCACAGCATCGGCAACCATGATCTATGGGATTCCGTCGATACCGATACCGCATGTTCTTGACCAAATGGGATTTGCAGATGAGTTATGTAAACTCAAAGTTTCGACTAGACCGATTCAGTCAAAGGATTTGAGTGAAGAGCGTATTATCGAAGCAATTACGGAAATGCAGCAAACCTATGAGGAGAAGAAGAAAAAGGTAGAAGAAATTTCCCGGAAGATTCAGTCTGAGAATGGTTTGCAAAGGGCAGTTGAGTTGATTGGAAATCTAGTGTTATTAACAAGTGGAGGTCTAGACAATGAAGAGGAAAGACGTAATATCAAACAATGAAATATCGGAATTGTGCACGTTTCCGTTAGGCGGATATGAACAGAAGGTGTTGATAGAAGGAAAAAGAAAAAATTATCCTATAATAATTACCTTGCATGGAGGACCAGGAACACCAATTCCATTTTCTGTTGGATGTAGAGGATTGTTTCCGGAGTTTACGGATAAATTTATAATGGTATATTGGGATCAACTTGGTTGTGGAATTAATAATTATGTGATTGATGATACTTTTTCCATAGATTTGTTTGTACAGATGACGGAAGAATTGGTAGAGCATATTAAAAAGAAATTTCCCAATAATAAAGTAATGATACTCTCAACGTCGTGGGGGTCTATTTTGAGTACTAAACTCTTAGAAAGAAATTCTCATGCTGTTGATGCGGTTATAGCTTGTGGACAGATAGTAAAAGATGTGTTCATTTGTGAGGAAGTGAAGAATACGTTATGCCAAAGTGGTATTCCCAAAAAGAAATTGGAGAGAATTAACAATATAACAGTAGAGAATTTTACGGGTAAAGATTTACAGTTGATTTCAGGTTCGCTTCGAAAGTATACAGATGCCTATCAGAATAAGACAGGGGCGATAGTTCCTATGGGACCAATTATTAAAGGATTAATAACAAGTCCAGATTACAAGATCAAAGACTTTAAGGCAATTATGGTTAATGGTTACATGAAGAATACATCGCTATGGAAAGAGATATTAAGAATCAATCTTACTGAGCAGCTGAAAAAAGTTGAAATTCCTTACATTATTTTACAAGGAGATACAGATATAGTAGCATCAACTCAAACAGTTAAAGAATTGGTTTCTATTAGTAATAATACAAATTTGAGGTATAAAATTATTGCCAATACAGGACATATGCCGAGTGTTGAGATGATGGATACATTGCTATCTGTTTTGCAGGAGACTATTCAGACGTTGTAGAGTGATAAATTTGATTTTTTTTTCTAAAGAAATCAACAATTATGAATTTAGCGGAGGTTAATTATGATATCTATTATAGGAGCAGGAGCTTTTTCGATTGTAATTATATTATCAATTCTTATCATTTGTGGATTGCCGTTAGGTGAATTGACAATGGGAGGGCAATATAAAGTTTTTCCCCCAAAATTAAGAATCGTGTTAGTTACACAACTTATCTTACAAGTGTTTTTTGTACTAATTATTTTACAAATGGGAGAGATTATACCATTATTGTTTTCGTATAACGTAACGAAGATTATTGGCATTGTAATGGCTATATATCTTTCTGTAAATACTGTTATGAACCTGATTTCTAAAAGTAAAAAGGAGAAATACATAATGACACCGCTTTCGTTTGTTACCGCAATTTGCTTCTGGATTACTGCTTTGAAAATGTAAGCGAATCTCAAGCTACTGAATAGGAAATTGACAGTTCGGTGTTTGGAGGTGGGAGTATGGTAATAGAAACCGAAAGACTAAAAATTAGAGATGTTGCTCTGTCAGATGAAAGGGCGTTTAGCGAAATGGCTTCAGACGGGAGTTTGAACGATGTGGGTTTTGACAGGAATTGCAGTTCTTGGATGAAAGGTTGGATTATCGAAGCACAAAATCTGGTACAAAAGGACGATCCACGAGCAGATTACCTTGTCTATGTGATTGAAGATAGAAGAACAGGCCTTTCTATAGGTGCTGTTGGATGTTCATTCTATAGGGATATGGGAAAAGTGGGTATTACGTATTTTGTCGGAGCAGAATTTCGGGATAAAGGATATGCATTAGAAGCGGTAAAAGCGTATATCCGCTATTACTTTGAACATTATGACGAAAACGAGATGATTGCAACAATCCGTGAGGATAATATTCCTTCTTGGAAAGTGATAGAAAAGGCCGGTTTTGTATTGACAGAAAAACGAATGTACAAAGATATCAATGATACTAACGAAAAACTATATCGCTTCTATTCTGTACAAAGAAAGTAACAAATTCCGATTTATAGAACTGGATAAACTTGAATTTGGAGAGGTTATTTATTGTGGATATACAATAGCGGGGAGGGATTATACAGACAATACTGTAGAGTTTAAATTTAGGCCTGAAAACTTGTTTGATGTTTATGCAAATAAACAAGGAGAATTTAGGTATTTAAGTATTGATAGTGATGAGCATGGGACTTTTGGAAGTAATCCCATTTATGAATCGATATTCGAAAACAATCATATTTCATACAAACCTGTTTTTGCCATGGTGCATTCCGGGGATGACTATGGATATTGGACAGAAGATACATGGGATGACTGGGGAAATTCGGTTTTGAGGAAGGGTAAAGGCAGAAAAAGAGATGGCAAGATGGGATCCATGGAGAGGGTGTCACAGGTGTAGTGAAGGATGCAAATTCTGCTATATACATAAAGGTGATGCAAAAAGAGGAATAGACACAGGAAAGATTGTCCGTAGCGACAGATTTGACCGTCCTATACAAAAAAAGAAAAATGGTGAATATAAGATGGCTTCGGGATTAGTGTATTTGTGTTTTTCCAGTGACTTCTTATTGGAGGATGCAGATGAATGGAGATCGGAGGCCTGGAAAATCATAAAAGAAAGGTCGGATTGTACATTCCTGTTTCTAACAAAAAGGATTGAAAGATTTTTAGATTGTATTCCTGAGGATTGGGGAGATGGCTATGACAATGTGGTCATCTGTTGTACTGTTGAAAATCAGGAGAATGCCGACAGGAAAGATTGATAGTAAGAGATTTAGAACAGAAAGATAAAGAACAATTATTTAAAATTGTGTGGCAGAAGGAAGTTGTTCGGTTCATGAGAGATTGGTCTGAAAACTCTCCAAATGAAGAATCGTTCACAGGGTATATTGATTGGCATCAGACACAGAAGGAATCTACGGATGTATATGAATGTAAAAGGTATGCCGTTGCACTGAAAGAGAACGATTTGTTAATCGGAACAGTAGGAATGGGATTTGAGGATACCGTAAATGAAGTTGAGATGGCATATTTTATTGATGAAGAATATCAACGAAAAGGGTATGCAACAGAAAGTTTAATAGCATTGTTTGATTGGTGCATGAAGGTATCAACTTTAGATTATATGATATTAACAATTGATTGTGCGAATATTGCATCGTGTAAAGTGGCAGAGAAAAGTGGCTTTGAATTATTTGAAAAGCGAACACCAATCGGTCATAAACAGCCCAATATGATAAGTGATAGTTATTATTACTATAGAAAATATAGACCCAAGGATTAATTATTGACAAGTTGATAAATCCCCATTTAGAGAGGTTGTTCCAATGAATGAACAGGTAAAAAATTATGTAGATAAATATCCAAGTGAGATTATTGATATGTACAATGATCTAAGGAAGATTATTTTTGATAGTGTTTCATGCGAGCTAGAGGAAACGATATGGGCAAAATTACCAAGTTATTATGTCGGTGAGTCTTTCGTGAGGCTTATTCCATTTAAGGACCATATTAACGTTGAGTCGAAGGCGGTAATTCAACATGAGGAAGAATTAGCACGTTATAAAATTACGCCTAAGGGAATGGTGCAAATCTATTTAAAACAAGATATGGGAAAATTATCGGTGGATTAACGTGCTGCAATGCAGGAGAGTATTATTGGTTGGGCGGTATCTATATTTCTAAAGAGTATCAGAATCGCGGAATCGGGGCAAAGGCAATTTTGTTTTTAGAAAAAGAGTTCCCGGATGTAAAGTGCTGGAGATTACATACGCCATACAAAAATTATAGAAATCATCACTTTTATGAAAAAATGGGATATGTAAAGATAGGAGAAACGGAGCCAAAGGAAGACAAGAATGGTTTTTTCTTATTTGAATATGAAAAGAGAATATCATAGTTGATATGTAAAAAAATTAAATAGTAATTACAGGAGATGCGTTATGCTTGAGTATAGTAATGTACTTTCGGTAAAGGAATATTGTGAATTACGATCGGCGGTTGAATGGCAACCGATTATTGAAGAGCAGGCTCAATCCGGGCTCAATAATTCAGATTTCATTATTGCGTGTCGAGATAACAATAAGGTTGTTGGATGCGCACGTATTTTTTGGGACAAAGGATATATTGACCATCAACTAAAAGCTGATTGGCGTATAAAAATCGTGATCGTATCTGCAAAAGGGAAGGAACCGTTTTATGAGAAATTTGGATTTCAGATACGCCCTAATGAAAGAGAAGGTGCCGGGATGCAAATGTGGAGGGTCTGATTATATGGAGTTATTATTTGAGATCGATAAAAAGGATTACGATCCTGATGGTAAAGCTTTTCGCAGGCCATCAGCGCGGGGAATTATTTTGATAAATGGAAAGATTGCTGCCATTTACAGTAGAAAGCATAAGTATTATAAGATTCCGGGCGGTGGAATCGAACCCGGAGAAGATAATATATGTGCTTTGATCAGAGAAGTGAAAGAAGAAGTTGGATTGACCGTGAAACCCGAATCCATAAAGGAGTTTGGCTATGTACATAGAATACAGAGAGGAAAGCATGAGCCCGTTTTTATTCAGGACAATTTTTATTATTTATGCGATGTTGAAAATAATCAGGAACTGCCTCAATACTCAGATGCTGAAAAGCGAGAAGAATTTGTCCCAGTGTTTGTAGATCTGATTGAAGCGATAAGGGTAAATGAAGAATTTGTAAAAGCGAATCCTTCAGATTTGATGATTGAGAGGGAACTTAGGGTATTGAGAATGGTACAGGAAAGGATCGTGGAACATAAAAATGATGCAGTATGGAATGCCAACGTTAATTGAGAATCAGACACTTGCCAAAAACATTTTACTTTGTAAGGAACTGGGCCTTAATTTTATCGAATTGAATATGAATTTTCCGGAATATCAGATCGACCAATTGGAAAATTGGAAGAAGTTCTATCATGAAGCGAAGGAAAGCGGAGTTTATTACACCATTCATTTGGATGAGAACCTGAACATTGCGGATTTTAATCCACTGGTAAGAGAAGCGTACTTAGAGACTACGCGAAGAACCATTGAGGTGGCAAAGCAAATGCTGCCTCTTAAGAATATGTTTGGAAATCCGGACCAACCCCTTACAATCAATATGCATATGCATCATGGCATCTATATTACACTTCCGGATAAGAAGATTCAGATGTATGACAGGGATTTTGCCGTGTATATGAATTATTTCAAAATTTTTAGGGAGTCATGCGAAACCTGGATAGGAGATGAGGACATAAAAATAGCCATTGAGAATACAGACGGCTTTCGTGGCTACGAGAAAAAAGCAATAGAGTATCTGCTGGACAGTCCTTATTTTGTCCTGACATGGGATATCGGACATTCGAAAGCGGTAAAGGAAATCGATATTCCTTTCCTCATGGAGCATGAGGATGCCATAAAGCATTTCCATATTCATGATGGAAAAGAAAATCCACCTAAAAACCATCTGGCTTTGGGGGATGGAGAGATAGATTTGGAAAAGCGGCTTCAAACGGCAAACAAGTGTCATGCCAGATGTGTTCTTGAAACAAAAACCATTGCGGCACTTAGAAAATCTGTGCAGTGGATCAGAGATTACGAAATACAATAGATCAGCAGGAGGGAGAGGAGAATGAAGGAATGCGGAAGATCCTGATAACAAATGATGATGGAATAGATGCAGATGGCATTGTTCGTCTTGCAAGGGCAGCAATAGAATTTGGCGAGGTGTGGGTGGTTACCCCGGATAGCCAGAGAAGTGCAATGTCTCACAGCGTTACATTAAGGCATAATATTGAAGCCTGGAAAGTGGATTTCCCGGTGCCGGGCGTTCACGCATATGCCTGTGACGGGCAACCGGCGGACTGTGTAAGAATCGGTGTATTGAATATTTTACCCGGAAAGCCGGATCATGTTTTTTCGGGAATTAATTATGGATATAACGTGGCCACAGATCTACAGTATTCTGCCACCGCAGGTGCAGCATTTGAAGCAGCATTTCAGAGAATCCATACAATTGCCTTTTCGGAGGATGCTTCTGAGAACCATGAAGTTACAGACAGATATTTAAAGGAAATAATGGCCGAATTGTTATGTAAACCACTTGCGATAAATCAGATATGGAATGTTAATTTCCCCGGTTGCAGATTGGCGGAGTGTAAGGGAATCCTTCGTGACAGAGTGGTTTCAACAGATAATTTTTATACAGACCGGTATATTGAAACCAAAGTTTCGGAAGGAAGGATTTCTTATATGGTAGAGGGAATACGGAATTACAATGCTTTGGATGGTACAGATCTGAAAGCAATTCTTGATAATTATGTTTCTGTTGGAATAGCTACGAATATTTCGTAAGGATAAAATTAGTAAAATACACTGCAGGGGGACTTATATGAAAACAAAAATTCAATTTAATGCTAATTACTTAAAGGTAGTTGCTATTATAGCCATGACGATAGACCATTGTACCGATTTGTTTTATCCGGGATTTCCCACGGAGCCAATACCTTTGGGGCTACACTTTATTGGGAGACTGACAGCTCCTATCATGTGGTTTTTTGTTTGTGAAGGATATCATTATACTAAAAATGTAAAGAAATACATGATGCGTCTTGGAATCTTTGCTATAATATCGCACTTCGCATATTGCTTTGGATTTGGCATAAGTCTGAACCCCTTGGAGGGTGGCATCTTTAACAGAACAAGTGTCATGTATCCGTTATTTATTGCTGTGGTTGTCTTATATTTGGAGGACCTTCAATCTCCAATGAAAAAATGGCAGAAGAGGATCATACAGTTTGTTCTTATTATCAGTGCTTTCCCTGCGGATTGGAGCTGTATTGCTGTGCTGGCAATCTTGGGAATGTATAGTAAACGCGGTAATCTGGAAAAGCAGATGATAGAGATGATCAGTTGGGTGTTCTGGTATGGACTGGTTTCATTTCTTTTTGTCAACAAGGCTTATGCGATTGAATTAGTGGGTGTACTTATGGTTTATCCCGTTTTGAAATTATACAATGGGGAACGGGGAAAGGCGTCATGGATGAAGTGGTTCTTTTATATCTATTATCCGGCGCATCTGGCTGTGATAGGTATCATCCGTGTTTTGGTATACGGAAATATCAATTTGACGGTATAGATTTGGGATCTGGCAGAGCAGTAGATGTGAAGATAGTGTCAAATGATTTATGAAAAAATGGTGCTATAAAATATGCTCATCGAACTCGCCCACCCAATTAAGTTTGTTGGTGATTTCGAGGATTTTGGCCCCACCCACGAGTTCTAAGAGCATGGTTG
>JAHAYJ010000095.1 GCA_018384375.1 Lachnospiraceae bacterium | reverse complement strand
AAAGGAAAACCATTGATGATTGTGAAATAACGGATGAATTCCGATGTGCCGAAGTCCGCACCATCCGTCCTTTGTACTTCTCGCTGATCTCTTTTGGTAACTGACTCCATTCTGTAAATTTACCGCTCCTCTACAAACCACATATTGTTATCTTCATAGAAAAGATGGCTCTCTCTTCCATTCACAATACATGTATAGCGTATTCCCACACCTCCGGCTTTTAGACTGGCCGCTCTGCGCACATCTGTTACTCTCTGTATTTCGTATACCTGGCCGTCTTTCCAAATAAAGCTTCTCGGAAGAAGCCGGCCATCCTTGGTAAACTCGGCCATGACATTCACATATACCTTACAAGATGCCATAAAATCCTCCTTTCTATACGCAACTCGCCATCCAGCTCGATTACGCTTTGCTTCATCTCGCTCATGGCAGTCGCCTTTCCTTCGAAGAAATATGAAACTGCTTATGTGCAAGCACAACGCACTTCCATATTCTTCTCGGCATGTCTCGTTGCTAACCTGAAAAGTACCCATGAGGATGAACCGTATGATCTGCTTTCGCATCACAGGCTGACAAAATTCTGTCACGGTACATAAGTCCTCTCTGAATACTGTAAAATCCAAATCTTCTCCGGATGACATCTACTGCCTCATCCATCTTCATCTGCTTCTCCCGGAAACCCGGATCCGTGAACAAATCCAGCTGCTCCCAGAAATAATCTGTCACAAGATCGCTTCCTCGGATTCCGATACTTCTGAGTGGCTTCTGAAAAAGCTCTGGAGAAAGCTGTTGTTTCTCATACTCATCTGCAGGCAGCCTGTAACTTTCCTTATAAAGACGGTACCCTGCTTCTGCGATTTCTTTTGTAATATTGCTGGCATTCTTAAGCTTTACCTGCTTTGTAAAATGATAAAGGTCTTTGTCCCTCAGACTTATTTCTACCGTCCGGCACCGGAATCCGTTCTCCCTAAGTCTCGCCGCAACGCTTTCTGCCAGAATATAAAGAACAATTTTCACATCCTCATCTGTCTCCATATCCTTTGGTGTTGTTGTACTGTTGCCTACGGATTTCACCGGAGCACTGGTATTCTCAATCTTTACCGGAGAATCATCATAGCCATTGGCAAATGACCAGAGGATGCTTCCCATTTTGCCCAATCTTCCGATCAAGATTTTTTCATCCGTCTGTGCCAATCCGCCGATAGTGGTAATTCCCATGCTATATAGTTTTTTCGTCGTGGCACTTCCTACATATAGTAAATCTGACACCGGGAGCGGCCATGCCTTTTCCCGGTATTCATCCTTATTCATGGTAGTAATGGCATCCGGCTTTTTATAATCGGAACCAAGCTTTGCAAAGATCTTATTGAAGGACACTCCTATGCTTACCGTTATGCCAAGCTCTGACTTGATCCGGCTGCTGATTTCCTGAGTAACCTTATAGCCATCTCCTTTGATTCCCACACTGTCTGTCACATCCAGCCAGCACTCATCAATTCCATATGGTTCCTGCCTGTCGGTATACTCTCCATAAATCTCATGGATAAACCATGCTCCAGACAGATAATGTCGCTGAGTCTCTGCAAGGCAATTCCGGAAAACCAGAAATCCCTGAACTTCCGGTCACAATCCAGATTGGTGGAATTAAAAATGATATGATTGTGGATGTGAGCCCGGTCCACATGCGTTGCCACAATAAACGCATGCTTTCCCTTGGTGAATCTCATACCGGTTTCATATCCAACTTCATTTGCTTCCTTCGGTGTAATCTCTCCGGGCTTAAAGGACTGGCGGATCTGATAAGCAATGACATCTCCCTTGGGCTGCCTCCATGTTTTTTTCAGATAATCTATTTTTGATTGTGCAAATTCCCAATCGACAAAATCCGGTTGGCACTTATAAGAAGAGATATATTTTCCGTCTTCTGTTTTTTCTCCATTCTTCGCATAATCTGTTCTGTCTTTCAGACACTGCATCACGGAACGTCCCTTGTTCTGATGCATTGCCATAGGTTGCAAGGTCGGACGGAATGATATCCATATCATAACCGGCCCTGACTGCCTTTTTCTGCTCCTCAATCTTGCTCCGGTCAAGCTCCGTAATGGTATGCTTGATTGTCTTGATTGCCTCATTCTGGTCTACCGACTTGATATGCATGGTCACAATCTGGCTGGATTCCATGGAAAGGAAATCTGCAAGCAGCCTGTCGCTGATATCCGATGCATCGATGGATAAGAAACTCATGCATCCATACATGTCTCCCATCTGAAAATATCTTCCGGTTGGAAAAGCAAAGCTGCTCGGTGCAATGAAATCCTTTACGGAAAGTCCGGATCCCGCCAGATACTTCCAGTCAAAATGGAATTTTGCATCATCTCCCATATGAAACTGTCTGTGCATCAGTTCCAGTCTTTCAC
>JAHAYJ010000094.1 GCA_018384375.1 Lachnospiraceae bacterium | reverse complement strand
CTTAATCAGGTTCCCATTCCGGCCTCCTGCTGCAATGGTGATGCCAAGCGGCACCGCTGTGCTGATCATCCCCGTCAGCATGCCGCACATCACGGACACACTCTGCTTTACCACCCGCACCTCGCTTTCCCATTTCAGCAATGGAAATGCAAGATTAAAGGTAATCCCGGCTACTGCCGTAAAGACAAGGTAGCAGGCTGGAATCACAGCAATAAAAATGCTCTCAAGGACTGTAGCATGTACCGCCGGGATTGCCAGCAATACCGTCATAAGGTAGAACGGGGCTGCCACCGTAAGGCTTGCAAGAATTTTACTGTCATAGATTTCCCTGCTTTTTAGCGGAAGCGTCTGAAGCATCCAGAAATGATTTCCCTCCATGGAGATCGAACAGCTGCTGATGCTGGTTATACACATAAAGAGTGCCATTGCAAAAGGCATACAGCTTTTTACAATATTGTTGATATCCGGAAGCTGCATCATTTCTTCTATCCGGTCTACTCCCACGATCAAAAGTGCCGCACAAAAAAGTACCGCCATCACATACCCCACAAGTGTATTGGACACATAGATACCGGAGGCAAAATATCTTTTCAGTTCCTTTCTCCAAAGTGCTTTTCTCCTGCTGCCTGCAGCAAGCTTCTTCCACTGATAGTTATTTTTTGCCTTAACACCGTTTAATGCAGTACATATCCTCTCAAAATACCTCTGAATCACCACAAGAAAGAGAATAAAAATCAACGTCGGAACTGCCAGCAGCAGTGCCAGTGACTTTCCGTCCCCAAAGACAGCGTTCCGGAACCAGATCGCCGGCGGCCAAATTCTCCCAATCTGCTGTGCCGCCACCTGTGCCAGATTTTTCAGTGCCTGGGTGTCAATTTCCTCTGCCTTTCCGGAGAGCAGCATACTTCCCATCATGACGCCAACCACCACCAGGATCATCAATCCGGCCTCCAGCAGACTCTTATGGCGGCTTCTGGCACTGATTGCCGTAATTCCGGCGCCGAGAATGGACGCTATGGTAAGAGGGAGTAACGGAAGGAACAAAATTCCCAGAAGGCATACCGGATAAAAAAGCACTCCCGGCTTTTCAAAATATCCATAAACAACAATTCCGGGGACAACGAGTAAAAGCCCCGCCAACAGATTTGTCAGATACATACTGATAAACCTGCTGATTACGATTGCATAAGAGGGAACCGGAAGGCTCACCAGCATTTCGTAGCCTTTCATGGAAAACAGTACGCTTCCTGCCTTAAAAAAGGTCAGAAACAATGTCATTAAGCTGACCGCCGCATATAAATAAACAGGAACAAGCTCTGCCATTCCCATCATGCAAAGTCCCACTGCATAGGCTCCCGCATAACCTGCCAGCATGACACCAAGCAATAGAAAAAGGAGCCCCATCCCCAAATATCTTTTCTTTTTGCTCTGATCCTTCGTATGTCGAAATTCATTGAAGCCAAACAGGTTGCCAAGCTGCAGCCTGCACAATCTGACTACCTGCTTATTCACCCTTGGTCACCTCCATAAATACGGATTCCAGGGACGCACCCCCGGTGAGCTTCTCCGTCTCGCCAGCGGCAATTAGCTCTCCCTGACGAATGATCGCAATTTTATTACACAGCTTTTCTGCCACATCAAGCACATGCGTGGAAAAGAAGATCGCGCTCCCCGTTTCACAGAGCTGATGCATCATGTTCTTCAGCACCAACGCCGCTTTGGGGTCAAGCCCCACAAAGGGTTCGTCCAGGATCAGCAGCCTGGGTTGATGGATCAGGGCACCGATTATGGCAAGCTTCTGCTTCATTCCGTGAGAGTAGGAGGAAATCAGATCCCCCAGTGCGGATGTGATCTCAAACGCATCCGCCTCCTCCCTGATTCTCTGCTCTCTTTCTTCTGCCGGGATTTCGAAAATATCTGCCATAAAGTTCAGGTATTGAATTCCCGTCAGGTAATCATATAAATCAGGGTTATCCGGTATGTACGCAAGAACCTTCTTGCAACGGATCGGATCCTTCCTGATGGAAACTCCGTCCACCAGTATTTCTCCCTCATCAAAGTCATGAATGCCCATAACACATTTTATGGTAGTGGTCTTTCCGGCACCGTTATGTCCGATAAAGCCATAAATATCACCGGGCTTAACAGAAAGGCTTAAATTGGCAACGGCAGTCTTTCCGCCTTTATAGGTTTTCTTAAGGTTCTTGATCTCCAGCATCGTATCCTCCATTCCGAAGCGTTTCATGCTTTGCCTTTTCTTACTAAAAACAGTATACCGAACAACAGGCAAAACTGCTATGGACTTTGGCGATACTTTTTGAGACAAAGTTAACCGTCAGGAAACCTGTTTTTTCAACTTCCTATTTTTTATTTTTCAATTTCCAGTACATAACTGCCCACTGAATAAAGATCAGCACATACAAAAAGAAGAGACAGCAGTAGGCGATAAACAGACCTCTTCCAACCCCTGATGAATGCATACTGTTGGCAATAAGCTGGGGACAGATTATTGCTGCAAAGATTATGAGCAGCGGAACCATCCGCCCCTTAAATACCCTGCCTATCATTTCCAGTCTGGAACTGTCATCACTGAAAATCGTCTCATCTTCTTTCATCTTCGATGCCGCTTTTCTGAAATAACTGTATCCCACAAAATCGCAGATATATTCCCATCCGCAATCCCGGAACATCTGTATATATTCCGCCATTCCTTTTTCTCTTTCCTGATTATAGTCAAGCTGATAAATCACATCCTCCGGTTCACATTTTTCAAAGGTATAAATTCCCAGTAATGAAACCTTCACAAGCTTCCAGCCTGCCTGATGCTCCTGTCGCAGATATTCCTGCTCCTCTTCATATTTCGCAACCGTAAACCATTTAAAGGTTTTCTTTATCTCTTTCATTGTAATTCCTCCCTCATATTCCGGTATAATCGTTCAATTCGCTTCATCTCAAGCTGCAGAACCTCTCTGCCCAGGTCTGTAATATGATAAATCTTTCTCTTCTCTTCTTCCGCCACAAAACGGATCAGCCCATCCTTCTCCATCTTGCTAAGGCTTCCGTACATTGTTCCCGGACTTAAGAGGATCTCACCGTTTGTCATCTCACTGACCTTCTGCACGATACCGTAGCCATGCATTTCTTTTTGCAGGCATAGCAAAATATAAAATCCGGTTTCTGTCATCGGCACATAAACCTTCTTAATATGAGCATCCATACCTATTCCTCCTTCTATCGCACAATAATATATCGCAGTGCTATACATCGTGATATTTTATATATAGCACTGCGATATAAATTTGTCAACAGAAAATTTTTCTACCGGAAACATTTCTACCGGAAACTATCGTCTCAGATATCTGGCAGTAATCGTATCCGAACTTTGGATCATTTCTGCCGGTGTACCGGTGAACACCACTTCACCGCCGCCGGTTCCGCCATCCGGTCCAATGTCAATGATATAATCTGCCTGCTTCATTACGTCCAGATTATGCTCAATCACAATTACGGTATTTCCTCTCTTAACCAGCTTTTCCAGAAGTGACATAATGCTTTTTATGTCTGACGCGTGAAGTCCCGTCGTAGGCTCATCCAGAATGTAAATATTCCCTTTCTTATAAAGATCCTTTGCCAGCTTTACTCTTTGTCTTTCCCCACCGGACAGAGTAGACAGAGGCTGTCCCAGGGACAGATAAGGAAGTCCGACCTCCAGCATCGCCTTAAGGCGCTTGCTGATCTTGGAATTGTCACGAAAGAATTCGTATGCATCCTCCACTGACATATCCAGAATCTCAATGATGTTCTTCCCTCGATAACTGTATTTTAATGCTTCCTTACTGTAACGCTTTCCTTCACATTCCTCACATATCGTTGTAACCGGGTCCATAAATACCAGTTCGGTAACGATCACACCTCTTCCTTTGCACACCGGGCATCCGCCGGCCCCGTTAAATGTGAACAGAGACGGATCCTGCTGATTCTCCGCCGCAATCAGCTTTCTGATCTCATCGAAAAAACCCAAGAAGGTTGCCGCTGTAGAACGTCCGGTAGCGGTTACCGGGGACTGATCTACCATCACCACTCTATCTGCATACTGCTTTGCAAACACGTCCCGGATCAGGGTACTCTTACCTGAACCTGCTACCCCTGTAA
>JAHAYJ010000093.1 GCA_018384375.1 Lachnospiraceae bacterium | reverse complement strand
TGAAGAACTATTACCTGATTGACACTGGGACAATTATATCATGGGCTTAACTAAGCCTATTGAACAAATATTTATTAAGTTTTCAAGGTACATTTATGTATCTAAAAGATATTATACGAGGAGAATTCTATATGGAAAAAATAGGAAGAAACGACGCCTGCTGGTGCGGAAGCGGAAAAAAATACAAAACCTGTCATATGATGATGGATGAAAAAATCCATCATTATGAATTGCAGGGACATATTGTTCCTCGAAGGGATATTTTAAAATCGGAGGAACAAATTCAGGGTATCAGGGAAAGCAGCGTGATCAATATTGCTGTTTTGGATGCAGTAGAAAAAATGATCGGTCCCGGGGTCACAACCCAGCAGATCGATGATCTGGTACATGATATGACAGTGCAGATGGGCGGAATTCCTGCCCCACTTAACTATGAGGGTTTTCCTAAGAGTGTCTGTACTTCTATCAATGAAGTTGTCTGTCATGGAATTCCTTCCGAAGATGTGGTACTTAAGGAAGGAGATATTGTTAATGTGGATGTATCCACCTTGTACAAGGGATATTTTTCCGATTCCTCCCGTATGTATTGCATCGGAGAGGTGAGCGAGGAAAAGAAAAAGCTGGTCCAGGTGACAAAGGAGTGTGTAGAGCTTGGGCTTACCATGGTAAAGCCATGGAACTTTTTGGGGGATATGGCACAGGTAATCAATGATCATGCGAAAAAGAATGGCTACAGTGTGGTAGTGGAAATTGGCGGCCACGGCATCGGGCTGGAATTTCACGAGGAACCCTTTGTCAGCTATGTGACAAAGGCAGGAACAGAAATGCTCATGGTTCCGGGAATGGTATTTACCATTGAACCTATGGTGAATATGGGAACCAGTGAAATCTATATCGATGATAAGGATGGGTGGACTGTATATACGGAAGATGGGAAGCCATCCGCACAGTGGGAGGTCACTGTTGCGGTGACAGAAAATGGGTATGAAATTTTAACCTATTAGCTTAAAGTTGTAAATTATGTAAGTATCCCCAGTCTTCGGCAGCACACTGCCAAAAGTTGGGGATACTTTTGTGTCCGGGATTGTCAACAAATAAAATGTGCGAAATAAGAGTTGCGAATAAATGAAAAAAGAGATATAATGAATGCAAAGCAAATTTCTGGCAATCTTTGAATCGTTCTATTCCAATCGGAGACAAATTCTTGTAAGAAATCCATGCTTGAACAATTGAAATAGGCAGAGGATGGAAAACAGAGCTTGTCCGGTTTTTGGTGAAGCATGTTACACGGTATTGTCCTCTGTCCGGAAGGAGGACAAATGAAACAAAATACCGGAACGGAACTGACGTATGAAGGCTTCGCCGCTTTTTTACGAGAGGTGAGCAATGAACGCTTTGAGGAAGAGGAACTGCGCTCCATGTGGAATTCCATAGAAGCAGTACGGGTGTCAAGAACCTACCGTGACAACCTGTTCCGCATGATCTACCGGGATAAGGAGAAGCTGCTGTCCCTATATAATGCCATGAACGGGACGGATTACCGGGATCCTGATGAGCTGATCATTACCACACTGGAAAATGCAATCTATATCGGGATTAAGAATGACCTGTCGTTCATCATTGCTTCGGAGCTGAATCTGTATGAACACCAGTCCACGACCAATCCGAACATCCCGCTGAGACAGCTGCAGTATGTTACTACGATCTTCCGGGGTCTGGTATCCCAGAAGGCATTGTACTCCACCAAACTGACGAAGATCCCCTGTCCCAGGTTTGTGGTCTTCTATAACGGGGAGCAGGAGGAACCGGAAAGCCGTGTGTTAAAGCTGTCAGATGCCTACCTGAAGCGGGAAGGGGAGCCGGAGCTGGAGTTGAAGGTGACGATGCTGAACATCAACTATGGGAAAAACAAAGAGCTGATGGAGAAATGTGAATCGCTGAAGGGCTATGCAATCTTCAATGAAAAGGTCAGGAATTACAGGAGGAGCATGCCGGTAAAGGAAGCTGTAAACAAGACGGTTGAGGAATGTATCAATGAAGATATTCTGGCAGATTTTCTGAGAAAGAACAGGGCGGAGGTAATGGCGATGGATATTTTTACATATGACCAAAAGCTTCATGAGGAGGTAATTGCGGAGGAAGCGGAGGAACGTGGAGAAATGATAAAGCTTATTTCGCTGACCGTTAAGAAACTGAAGAAGGGAAAAACAGCCGAGATAATCGCCGGGGAACTGGAGGAAGAAGCAGCTGTCAGCAGAATCTGTGAGGCTGCACAGAAAGCAGCGCCGGAGTATGACGTGAATAAAATATATGAGATTATGAATAAACAGGATAAGAACTAAAGTGTGAAAGAATAAATAAGCATCCCCAATCCTTGTCAGCATACTAATGAGGATTGGGGATATTTTTATGCATATCAGTATTATATATGACAAATAATTACCTATTTACCTTAATTTTACATAATCTAATATGATAATTAGGTATATCAACACAAAATATGATATAATAAGCGCAAAAGAAAACCAAGCGACGCCGGAGGCGGCATTTGGTTTTCAAGCGCTTATTAACGAGCAAACAGTCTGCAAAGCAGACAAAGAGCGCCGAAGGAGCGAGTTTGCGAGTGTGGAAGCGGAGCAAAAGAGACCAAGCGACGCCGGAGGCGGCATTTGGTTTTCAAGCGCTTAGTTGTGTATTAATGAAAGGACAAAGCTATGTATGATATTATAGTGATCGGTGCAGGGGTGAGCGGCTGTGCCATTGCACGGGAATTATCCCGTTATAAAATAAAGATAATGGTTCTTGAGAAGGCTCTTGATATCTGTGAGGGAACCTCCAAGGCAAATAGCGGTATTGTTCATGCGGGCTATGATGCAAAGCCGGGAACACTGAAAGCAAAATTAAATGTAGAAGGAAGCCGGAAAATGAAAGCACTATCGAGGGAGCTTGATTTTTCTTATAAACAAAATGGCTCATTGGTACTTTGCTTTGATGAGAAAGATCGAAGCAAGCTGGAAGAACTTAAGAGAAGAGGAGAGCAGAACGGGGTATCCGATATTTGTATTCTGAGCAGGAATGAGGTGCTGGCGCTGGAACCGGAAGTGGGAGATAAAGTGATTGCTGCGCTTTATGCGCCAACAGGGGCAATTGTCTGCCCTTTTGGACTTACGATTGCGCTTGCGGAGAATGCTGCAGTGAACGGTGTTGAATTTCAGCTTGGAACGAAGGTAGAAGGGGTACATAAAGCGGCATCCGGCTATCAGGTCAAAACGAATAAGGGAAACTATGAAACCAAAATTGTAATTAATGCGGCAGGGGTTTATGCGGATGAACTGCATAATATGGTCAGTAAAGAAAAAATGAAACTGATACCCAGAAGGGGAGAATACCTGCTTTGCGATAAACTGGCAAAGGGTATACCGGAGCATACACTTTTTCAGCTACCCACAGCATTGGGAAAAGGCGTGTTGGTAACGCCTACTGTGCATGGAAATCTTTTGATTGGTCCTACTGCGGAGGATATTGAGAATAAAGAAGGAGTTGAAACGACAGTTGAGGGAATGGAGCTGATCAGGGAGAAAGCTGCTCTGAGCGTGAGACAATTACCTCTTAAACAGGTAATTACTTCCTTTGCAGGACTTCGCGCACATGGAGGGGAGGATTTCATCATCGGAGAAGTAGAGGATGCTCCCGGCTTTATTGATGTAGCCGGAATTGAGTCACCCGGACTTACCTGCGCGCCTGCAATCGGAGCCTATGTGGCAGAAATGGTGAAAAACCTGCTGTCACCTTCATTGAAAGAGGAATTTATTGCGCAGAGAAAAGGAATTCCCAGTATGGCGCTGGCTTCTGATGAGGAACGGCAAAAACTGATTTCAGACAATCCGGCATATGCGAATGTGATCTGTCGTTGTGAAATGGTAACAGAAGGAGAAATTGTGGATGCCATCAGGCGTCCTTTAGGAGCAAGGACCACAGATGGCATCAAGCGAAGAACCCGTGCGGGGATGGGACGCTGTCAGTCCGGCTTCTGCAATCCTAAAGTAGTGGAAATTCTGGCAAGAGAGCTGGGAGTAGATGAAAGCGCGATTTTGAAATCCGGAGAGGACTCATGGTATTTGCTTGAACCGGAAGGAGAGGAGAAGCTGTGAAAAAGGATTTAGTGATTATAGGAGGCGGTCCGGCCGGAATGGCTGCAGCGCTTGCTGCTTATGAAAAGGGAGTTAAGGATATTTTGATCCTGGAAAGAGATAAAGAGCTAGGGGGTATTTTAAATCAGTGTATTCATAATGGATTTGGATTACATACCTTTCAGGAAGAACTTACAGGACCGGAATATGCGGCACGTTACATTACGATGATAGAGGAAAAAAATATTCCCAGCATGTTAAATACTATGGTGGTAAATGTACAGGGAGGATGTCCCTGCCGCATCACAGCAATGAACAAGGGACAGGGAATGTTTCAAATTGAGGCTAAAGCGGTGATACTTGCCATGGGTTGCAGGGAACGCTCGAGGGGAGCCTTAAGTATACCGGGATATCGTCCGGCGGGTATCTATTCGGCCGGGACGGCTCAGCGCTATGTCAATATCGAGGGGCGCATGCCCGGCAGAGAAATTGTAGTACTTGGTTCCGGTGATATCGGGCTGATCATGGCAAGGCGCATGACACTACAAGGTGCCAGGGTAAAAATGGTAGCTGAGATCATGCCTTATTCGGGAGGATTAAAAAGAAATATTGTGCAATGTCTGGATGATTTTGGCATTCCTTTGAAACTGAGTCATACTGTCACAGAGATTCATGGAAAAGACAGAGTGGAGGGGGTTACTGTTTCTAAGGTAGATGAGAGCCTAAAGCCTATTCCGGGGAGTGAGGAATACGTGACCTGTGATACTTTGCTGTTATCCTGCGGGCTGATTCCGGAAAATGAATTGAGTCAGGGTGCAGGCGTACGAATGGATGATGTTACTCAGGGACCGGTGGTGAATGCCAGATTGGAAACTACAGTATCCGGTATTTTTGCCTGTGGTAATGTCCTTCATGTCCATGATCTTGTGGACAATGTTTCCAGGGAATCGGCGGAAGCAGGAGAATTTGCAGCAGACTATATTTTGAATGGAGAAAGGAATTGGGGAGAGCCGGTAAGACCGAAAATCCCTGCAAAAAGTAAATGCACACTTCCTGCAGACAGAGATACGGGAAGCCAGCTGATCTGCATCGGTTGTCCTGTGGGCTGCCTGATCACGGCAAAGAGAAAAGAAGATGGGAGCCTTATTATTACCGGGAATACCTGTAAAAAAGGAGAAGAATATGCCCGCAATGAAATGACGGCACCTGTCCGGACAGTAACATCCATGGTACGTCTTGCAGGAGAGGATCAAAAGGTAGTACCGGTAAAGACACAAGCAGAAATTCCAAAGGGTAAAATAGACGAGTGCATGAAGGAAATACGGGCGACTGTGGTTTCTGCTCCGGTCAGAGTGGGAGATGTCCTGATTGAAAATGTGGCAAAAACCGGTATTTCTGTGGTTGCGACAGCCAATATTGGATGATAGAATGGATTTTGGGGAGAAAGGGGTTACAAATGGGTAAGTATATTATGGCACTCGACCAGGGAACAACCAGTTCCCGATGTATTCTTTTTGACAAAAAGGGTGAAATCCAGAGCATGGCACAAAAGGAGTTTACCCAAATCTATCCGCAACCGGGATGGGTAGAACACAATCCGATGGAGATCTGGTCCTCACAGCTTGCGGTGACGATGGAAGCAATGGCAATGGTGGGAGTGTCACCGGAGGATATTGCGGGAATTGGAATTACCAATCAGAGAGAAACAACAATCGTATGGGACAAAAAGACAGGAGAGCCTGTTTACAATGCAATTGTCTGGCAGTGCCGCAGAACAGCGGAAAAGATAGATGAACTGGTGAATGCCGGATACGGAGATCTGATTCGGAAAAAGACGGGGCTTGTTCCCGATGCCTACTTCAGCGCTACAAAAGTTGCATGGATCCTGGATCACGTACCTGGGACAAGGGAGCGTGCCGAGCGAGGGGAACTGCTTTTTGGCACAGTGGACAGCTGGTTGATCTATAATCTGACCAAAGGGGAAATCCATGTTACGGATTATACCAATGCTTCCCGAACCATGCTTTATGATATCCATCGTTTATGTTGGGATGAAGAGCTGCTAAAGATTCTTGACATTCCTGCGTGTATGCTTCCGGAGGTAAAGCCTTCAAGCTGTATTTATGGGTACACGGAAAGCTCTGTTTTGGGAGGAAGGATACCAATTGCAGGAATTGCCGGTGATCAGCAGGCTGCCCTGTTTGGGCAATGCTGCTTTGAAAAAGGACAGGTTAAAAATACATATGGAACAGGCTGCTTCCTGCTGATGAATACGGGAACGGAAGCAATCACTTCGAGAAACGGGCTTTTGACAACGATTGCTGCCAGTTGTGGTGACCGAGTGGAATATGCGTTGGAGGGAAGCGTTTTTGTGGCAGGTGCGGCGATCCAATGGCTTCGGGATGAAATGAGAATGATCAAGAAGGCATCTCAGAGCGAGGAATATGCCTTTAAAGTGGAGGATACCGGAGGTGTGTATGTGGTACCGGCTTTCGCAGGAATGGGAGCACCCTATTGGAATCCTTACGCAAGAGGAACTGTGACCGGCATTACCAGAGGCTGTAAGAAGGAACATTTTATCCGGGCAGCGCTGGAATCAATAGCCTATCAGACTTATGATGTACTCAGGGCAATGGAAGAGGACGCGGAGGTTTCCATTGCGGGACTGAAGGTTGATGGCGGTGCCAGTGCCAATGATTTCCTGATGCAGTTTCAGTCAGATATTTTAGGGGCAAGGGTTTACAGGCCACAGTGCATTGAAACGACAGCACTTGGAGCTGCTTATCTTGCGGGGCTGGCCTGTGGCTATTATACAGACAGGGAAGAGATTAGGGAAAACTGGCAACTGGGAAGAGAATTTATTTCTGAAATGAGAGAGGATAAGCGGGAAGGACTTTTGAAGGGTTGGAAAAAGGCAGTCAAATGTGCACTTATCTGGGCGGAGGATTAAATAATGGCAATGAGGGAATTTTCACAAGGAGAAACGATCTATGAAGCAGGGCAGAAAATTGATGCTTTGTATATGATTATACGCGGAACGGCAAGTGCATCCTATTTAGGAGGAAAGCATATTTTGAAAACAGGAGATATCATTGGAATTTGTGAAGTAAATGGTGCTTCTGCTTTCATGAATTATAAAGCGGAGGAAAAATTATCGGTTCATGTCTATCCGTACCAAAACGGAGATCTGACGTCACTTTTTGAAACCGGTGGTGATGTTGATAAATATTTCAGAGCATCCTTTTTCAGACAGTTTAATATGATCCTGAGTCAGTATAAGCTTCTGAAAAATGAATGTAACGGTCTTTATGATTATTTTACAGGATCCTATCAGGACTATGTCAGCTTGTGTGAAAAATATAGCATTTCACCCGGAGCACCTGCAAACTATGAGGAACTTTCAAGGCCGGCTATGGAGGAGGATGTTCCGACATGGATCAGTGGATACTATTCTACGTTGGAGCAGATGATGACAACGTGGGACTATAATGTGACAGATCATGATTTTGAGTGCGGATTCTTGCAAAGAGCCAGCTGGGATATCCACAGTATTGTGTATACAAGCAAAGAAATGTTGAAATATAGAAAGGATATCTGCAGATATCTGGTGAATGAAAATGGTCTTGATCTGTTGGAATTGATGGCAGGCCTGTATGGAAGAATGGTACGGGTAACCGGAACAGAGGGAGAGGATGCGGTCAGACTTTTAAGAAGTATGAATGATGTGCTGAGACAGCTGGAGCAGCGGGGCTATGCTGAACACGAGTTTTTCAGGGCACGAAAAAAAGAAATTTCCATGCAGGCAGAGTTACTTGAAAAACGTTATGCCCAGAAGGAAACTGCAGAGGAGCAGGAGCAAAATCTGACAGCAGAGCTTAGCGGATCCTTGGAGAAAATTCTTGCTTTTGTGGGCTGTGAGGCAGAACTGTCTGATGCCTTCAGAAAGCATATACAGGAATATAAGAAAACGAATAACAAGAATGGTACAGAGGATGATATCAGGCTGCTTCGCCAGCAGATTACGAAGGAATTCAACAAGTTGTATACAGAGGCATTTTTGAAGAGTGTGAATGAACCTGTGATTCCCATCGTGGTAAAAATGTTTTTTAACTTTGGCTATGTGGATGAGGAACTGGCAGGCATGGAAAATGCAACTTATCTGTACAGGGTGGCGGATCATCTTCCTACAGCACCGGATCGAGGGATATATTCCTTCTACGAATGGCTGATGGCTATTTATAACGGATATAAAGAGCCAAGCCGGAACGAATTTGATATGGACTTTACAGGATACCTTCAGGAGCAGAAAAGAAACGGAAAGATTACAGCGGAGGAAGTGACAAAATTACTCCATGATAATACTGCTAAAGTGATGTATGAGCTTGAAAATGTGTTTCCTTCTGTTAATAAAGTGTCTTTTGGAAGGATCAGTACCTTCTGCCCGGTTTTTGCTGAGCATCATGTGATAAAATCCTTAGACAGTGCCCTGGTATCGGAGGAGAAGATAGAAGACATCATTACAAATATACGGAAAAAAGATTTTGGAGCTTATTATCGGGAGACATTATACTCTAATCCCGACCAGGGGGTAGCAAGAGAATTTATTAATGTTGAGGTACTGCCGGATGTTATTCTCACTCCCAATGTGGGGACAAGGGGGATTATGTGGCAGGAAATTGAAGGAAAACGTCGGACAACGCCGGCAAGAATGATGATGTCTGTTTTCCAGCTGGAGGATCTTGCACTGATTTTCATCCGGCTCACTGCCGAATTTCGTTGGGAAATGTGTAAGCGTATTCAGGGCGCAAGGTGGAATGATGTTTCTGAAAGATCCCTTACCAGTGAGTATTTCGATTATATACAGTTTTACCGTAAAAATAATGACCTGTCTACCGAGGCAAAGGATAAGATCAAGACGGATTTGATCCGGGCAAAGAACAGCTTTAAAGAAATGTTTGTCATGGACTATACCCAGTGGATTCTCTTTGAAAGCAACGGTGCCCCCAGGCTGAACAGAGTGGCAAGAGCAATTTTGTTTAACTACTGTCCGTTTGCAAAAGAAGTCAGAGAAAAGCTGAAAGCAAATCCCATGTACAAGGAAATTGTGGAAAGGTATGAGGTGCATACAGGGCAGAAGAAGCATAGACTGGATAACCTGTGTCAGAAACTCCGTACACTCGGAAAGCCGATTCCGAAAGAGATCGAGCGTGAGGCAGAGTACCTGAATATGTAAAAGAAAGCAGGAAGGCATTTGCCTTCCTGTTTATGAAAACAGGGGTGACCGGAATTGGACAAGAAAACAAAAAAATACACAGACATCCGCAAATTGACAGATAATCAGTTTTTAAATTTATATGAGATGGATGCCCTGACAAACAGCGGAAAGCCATTTCATTATTATTTTGCATCCAGAAATAGGATGGAGATGCTGCCACTTCTGACAGGGAAGCAGTCTTCAAACGGAATTGTGATTTATCCGGTGGTGAGGAAGGAGCCCGACAAGATTGTGATGATCAGGCAATACAGATATCCTGTTAACGCCTGGATATATGAGCTCCCGGCGGGGCTGATCGATGAAGGTGAAACTGCGCAGCAGGCGGCAGTAAGGGAAATGAGAGAGGAAACCGGAATGGATTTTGTTCCCTATGAAGGTGGGAGTTCCGGATTCCGGCGTCCGTTTTATCTTGGTGCCGGAATGACAGATGAAACCAGTACTGTGGTCTTCGGATTTGCCGAAGGAGAAATTACGAAACAATTTCAGGAGGACACGGAAAGTATTGAAGTTCTTATTGTAGACAAGAAGGAAGCGATTAGGATTTTACAGGAGGAAAGACTTTCTTTGCGGGCAGCGTTTCTTCTGACGATATTCCTGCAGATGGGAAAAGAAAATCCCTTTGCTTTTCTGAATACAGATATAAATAAATAGACAAAAATATTGTGAAAATTTTGTGAACTATTCGGTCTTCGGATTTGTTCTATTTAGTTGACATTAAATAAAATTAATTTATAATTTAAGTTAATTACACTTTTTTTAAGTAAATTAAGCCTATTGAACACTAAAAAACAAATTCGGAGGTCTGAAATGGCAGTTGCATGTTATGAGAATTTATCAAATGATGTCGTAAAAGTTTTTAAGCTGGACACAATGAACACCAGTTATGTAATTGGTGTAGTTGATGAAGAACAGTTTTTGAGTCATATTTATTACGGTGCCCGCTTAAATGATCACCATCTTACGCATATTCTGCGTGTCAATGAAAATCCATTTGTACCATCCAGAAATAATAGAGACAGGGGGTCTTTCCTGGACAGCTTCCCTATGGAATATCCAGCACACGGCTTAGGAGATTACAGGGAGGATTGCATTAGTATTGAAACAAAAGCAGGAAATACAGGCTTGTCCATGAATTATGTGTCACATAAAATCCTGAGCGGGAAACCATCTCTCACAGGGCTGCCTGCTTCCTTCGGAACGGAGGAGGAGTGCAGTACGCTTGAAATTACCTGTGAGGATCCCGTTACAGGGCTTCAGGCGGTACTTTCCTATTCGGTATTTGAGGATGTAGATGTGATCACCAGAAGCGTTAAGGTGATAAATGCGGGAAAAGCTTCCCTTTATCTGACGAAGGTATACAGTGCCTGCCTTGATATGGACAATCAGGACTTTGAGGCAGTTACTCTTCATGGCTCCTGGGCAAGAGAACGCCAGATCCAGAGTGTTCCGGTAAGTCATGGAAAACTCAGCGTCGAGTCTACCCGTGGGGAGTCCAGCCATCAGGATCATCCTTTTATGGCGATTAAAACCAGGGGAACTGATCAGGAGCATGGGGAAGTCTATGCAATGAATTTTGTCTATTCCGGTAACTTTAAGGTGATGGTACAAAATGACCAGTTTGACCAGATCAGGATGGTGATGGGGATTCATCCTGACGGTTTTAAGTGGAAACTTGAGCCTGGAGAGGAATTCCAGGCACCCGAGGTTGTTATGGTTTACTCCGGTGAAGGACTTGGAAAGATGACACGTACTTTCCATGATTTTTACAGAAACCACCTGATCAGAGGGGAATACAGGAATAAAAAGCGCCCGATTCTGATCAATAACTGGGAAGCAACCTACTTTGATTTTAATACGGAAAAACTGATTGCCATTGCAAAACAGGCATCCGAGCTTGGCATTGAAATGCTGGTTATGGATGACGGGTGGTTTGGCAATCGTTTTGATGATAATCGTGCCCTGGGTGACTGGATCGTGAATGAAGAAAAGCTTCCGGGCGGACTGAAATACCTGGTGGATGAAGTGAATAAACTGGGAATGAAATTCGGCATCTGGTTTGAACCGGAAATGATCTCTCCGGATTCAGAGCTTTACAGAGCACATCCGGACTGGGCAATCGCAATTCCGGGAAGGGTGGCGACACGGTCCAGGAACCAGTATGTTCTTGACCTGAGCCGCAGAGACGTTCTTGATTATACCTATGAAAGTGTTGCCGGAATTCTCCGCAGCGCTAATATTGAATATGTAAAATGGGATATGAACAGACAGCTTACAGATCTTGGCTCTGCCAAGCTCCCTGCAGACCGAATGGGCGAGTTGTATCATAGATATGTGCTTGGAATGTATGAACTGCAGGGGCGTTTGATGGAGGAATTCCCCCATCTGCTTCTTGAGAACTGTTCCGGCGGAGGAGCAAGATTTGATCCCGGCATGCTTTATTTCAGCCCTCAAATTTGGTGTTCTGATGATACGGACGCTGTGGAGAGACTGAGAATTCAGGAAGGAACAGCAATGATTTATCCTCTTTCCGCAATGGGAGCCCATGTATCCGATTGCCCAAATCATACAGTGGGAAGAGTGACTCCGTTTGAGACAAGAGGTTATGTGGCTCTTGCCGGCACCTTCGGATATGAGCTGGATGTAACTAAGATTCCGGCAGAGGACAGGGAAATGATTCCGGAGCAGGTTGCCATGTATCATAAATATAATGATCTGGTAAGAGAGGGCGATTATTACAGAATTGCTTCTTACAGCGAGAACCATTATTATGATTGCTATGGCGTAGTCAGCAAGGATAAGAAGGAGGCTCTTTATACTTATGTACAGGTAATGAACAGAGCCAATTATCACAGCAGAAAGCTTTGCTTTAAAGGCCTTGATCCGGAGAAAAAATATGTAATTGAGGGGGAAGACGGTGTTTATACAGGAGATGTGCTGATGAAGGCAGGTTATCTTGTACAGAATTTGTGGGGTGACTTTAAGGGACGTCTGATCCATATTGTAGAGGCATAAGCAAGGCAGTACGAACGATTTAGAAAAATTCAGCAGGATGGAGTGACACGGTGAAGGGTATCAAAGAGTGGATTAAAATAGAAGAAGACGGAATTTATCTGGTTTTTGCTGTAACGCAGGAAGGACAGCTGAAGCTGATGCATTTCTCATCCAATCCTTATCAGGAAACGGATGAAAGTGAATTATTTTTAAAGGAAGGTTTTCAACTGGTTCAGGTCAATTTTGCGGGTTACAACAGACCCTATGAAAAGCATGGAAACAAGCATATTGTGACAGCACCGGGATATCTGCTGACCTATGTGGGCATGGAGGATGAAAGAAACGAAATTGGAAGGAAGCTGATCATTACACAGGAGGATAAGATCACCGGAGCCAGGGTTGTTTCGTATTTACAGTTCTATACCGGAACTTCAACAGTCAAAATGTATAACGAAGTGACGAATGTGGGCGATCACGATCAGACTCTGGAATACATTTCTTCCTTTTACTACCTTGGAATTGAGAAGGAGGGGGAAGGAAGCTCTGATGATAAAATGAAGCTTACTTTTGCACATCATGGATGGCAGAAGGAAATGAGTTTCCATACATATACATTCCCGGAGCTTGGAATGGCACAGACACAGCCCACTGTATATCAGAGAACGTCTAAGACAATCGAGCTTACCAATACAGGAAACTGGTCAACCAAGGAATATCTTCCTATGGGATACTTGGAAAACACTGCCGGAAATACAGCTCTTTACTGGCAGATAGAGCATAATGGCTCCTGGCATGCGGAGATCGGAGACCAGAATAACCACTTTTATCTTGCACTTAGCGGGCCGACCGAGGTGCAGTCTCATTGGTATAAAATTTTAAAGCCGGGGGAGACCTTTACTTCGATTCCTGTGGCAGTTGGTGTGTCGGAAGCTGATTTTGACAGGGCGATGGGACAGCTGACAGCTTACAGAAGAAGAATCAGAAGAAATAATGAGGATAATGAGAAGCTTCCGGTTATTTTTAATGATTATATGAACTGTCTGTTTGGTGATCCTACCACGGAAAAAGAAATTCCATTGATTGATGCAGCGGCTGAAATGGGGTGTGAATATTATGTGATTGATGCCGGCTGGTATGCACCCGGAGAATGGTGGGACAGTGTAGGAGAATGGCAGGAATGCAGAGAACGTTTTCCCGGAGGAGTGAAGGAGGTAACTGATTACATCCGCTCTAAAGGGATGATTCCCGGAGTATGGCTTGAACTTGAGGTAATGGGAATCAATTGTGAAAAGGCAAAGAAGGCACCGGATGACTGGTTTTTTGTTCGCCACGGGAAAAGAGTATTTGACAGAAGCAGATATCAGCTTGACTTCCGTAATCCTGCAGTGCTTGAGCATGTCAATGAAGTGGTTGACCGGGTGGTAAATGAATATGGTGTTGGCTATATTAAAATGGATTACAATATTGAGCCGGGTATCGGCACGGAGCTTTATGCAGACAGTGTCGGGCAGGGAATGCTGGAGCACGAGCGCGCCTACTTAAGGTGGCTTGACGGTATCTTTGAAAAATATCCCGATCTTGTTATTGAAAATTGCTCTAGCGGCGGACTTCGGACGGACTATGCGATGCTGTCACGATACAGCATTCAGTCAACCTCTGATCAGGAGGATTACAAAAATTATGCTACCATTTCAGCCAATGCAGTGGCGGGTATTACACCTGAGCAGGCAGCGGTCTGGTCTTATCCTCAAAGAGACGGTGACGAGGAGGAGACTATTTTCAACATGGTGAATACGCTTCTCTTGCGCATCCATCAGAGCGGACATCTGGCAGAGCTTTCTGGTACGAGAAAAGCGCTGGTTAAGGAAGGGATTGATTATTACAAATCCATTCGTCAGAACATTAAGAAAGCAATGCCTGTCTGGCCAATCGGTTATGCGGATAATCTGGATCAGTGGCTTGCATTTGCATTGAAAACAGAGAATAAAGCTTATTTAGCTGTCTGGAGACGGGGAGGGGATGACAGAATGCAGATCCCTCTTGACGATATCTGGAGTGATGGGGCATGCGGGCGGATAAAGCTTACATATCCAAAACAAAGCATGCGGGAGAATTGCGACTGGGAGTTTGATGAGAAACGGGCTGTTCTTGCAGTGAAGTTCAGGCAGCCGGTTATGGCGAGAATGTTTGAAATTGAGAAAAATAGCGATAAGTAAAAATACAACGGAGGGGAAAAATGGCCAAAGCGGTAAAGCTGGCGGATATTGCAGCTATCTTAAATGTAAGTACAGTAACGGTGTCAAAAGCACTGTCTGATCAGAAGGGTGTCAGCGAAGAAATGCGTGTAAAAATCAAAAAGCTGGCACAAGAGATGGGATACAGATCGCCTTCGGCTTCAAAAATTATGAAGACCAGAAAAAGTTACAATATCGGTGTTTTGATATCAGACAGATATTTTGATCAACACGACTGCTTTTATTGGCAGATGTATCAGGAGGTTGCGACAAGAGCAGTTTCCAAGGAGTGTTTTACGATGCTGGAAATCCTCAGCCAGGATAATGAACAGAATGTGGAAATGCCAAAGCTTCTGCAGGAGAATAAGGTGGATGGATTAATTATCATCGGCCTTCTGAAGGAAGCTTATCTGTCTGCGATTGAGCAGTATTGCAAGGTACCCTTGGTATGTCTGGATTTTTATGACAGAAGACATGAATGTGATTCGGTAGTGACAGATAATTTCTATGGGATGTATAAGCTTACCAATTATCTGTTTGATATGGGACATACACAAATTGCCTATGTTGGTTCACTTCTTTATTCAAACAGTATCACGGACAGATACTTTGGCTATTGTAAGTCACTGCTGGAACATGGAATTGCGGTTCGGGAGGATTGGATCATAGAAGACAGAGATATGGATACAGGAGATCAGGGAAAGATCATGGATTTTGAATTTCATCTTCCGGAGGAAATGCCTACGGCATTTGCCTGCAATTGCGATCTGACAGCGGGAATGCTTGTAACGGAGCTTGAAAAAAAGGGTTATCGTGTCCCGGAAGATATTTCAGTCATAGGGTTTGATAATTACCTGTATCCGGGTGTCTGCAATCTGGGAATCACCACCTATGAGGTGGATATTAAAGAAATGGCGAGGAAAACATTGAATAATCTCCTGAAAAAAATGACGGGAGAACATTATAAACAGGGAATTACCATTGTGGAAGGACATATGGTATTAAAGGAAAGCGTTAAAAAGATAGGTTAAAAAACAGCGGATGGCTAAAAGGTCATCCGCTGTCTGTATTCAAGGGGGGTGGTATCAGTATATTTTTTGAAGAGAGTGATAAAGTGATTGGTGTTATCGATTCCGACCATGCTGCCAATTTCATGAATCCGATATTTGGTGGTACACAAGAGATGCTTTGCAACATCAATTCTTCTGCGGTTCAGATACTGCAGGGGAGATACATGAAAGAAAGAACTGAATTCCCGGCACAGGCGGTATTTGCTGATGCCGAATCGCTTTTCCAATCCATCCAGAGTGTAGATTTCCTGAAAATCATTATCAAAAAGAGAACGTATGTCTTCGAGGTAGGAAGGAATCCGGCAGTCTGCAGCTGTTTCCATCAAAACAGCTGTAAGGCATCCTGAAACAATCTGATTAATCAGGGAGGAGATCATAAGCTTTCTGGCTGTGGAATTTCCCGGAGTAAGTACTGCGAGCTTTTCCATACACATGGACATTTCGGAATAAGAAGAAGCCGGTATGAGCGAATAACGTTCTTTAGGAAAAAGCTGTCTGTAATAGGGAAGAGAATCACTGCTTATAAATGCAATCTGATACTCCCAGGGGGCAATAGCAATATCGATTCGAAAACGCTGTCCGCAATCCAGAAGCAACAGAGTATCTGCATTCAATGAATATACCTGGCTGTTCAGGAGCAGTTTTCCACAGCCTTTTTTCGTATATAAAAGAAGAAAACAATCTATGGAACGAATATCAAAGGACCAGGGAGAGGATATATGCAGATTTCCACCGGCAAGGAGCCGGAAAAGAGGAGAAGATTCTGCGTCTGAGCCCAAATAAACCTGTCCCAGAAAATCCTCGGCCTTTTTTGTGGAAGGAATTTTTGGGGGAGAAATAAGAGCACCTTTAAAAGAAGATAATAAATTCATTTACCAATCCTTTCCATGTATAAATATTGTTGGCTGGGTTAAATCTATATACTAATTATAGTATGTTTTGGCTGATAATACAAATTGAGAAAAGACTTTAGCTAAATTAATAAATTCAATTAAGCTAAAATTAGCTTAATTAATTGAATTAAAGGTTGGAAAAAGAATTTTATCGAGAATTTGTTATGTGCAAAATGCATAATTAACATGCTCAAAAATTGTTAAAAAAGAAGAAATATCCCAAAATAACAATAATAATATATTAAAAGCAATTTTGAGTGATGATTAAAAAAATAAAGTAAATATAATTAAAATTAAGTTACACAAGTAATGAACCGCAACTTAATAAAAGCGGACAACAAGAAGGAGGATAAGTTATTATGAAACTGAAAAAAGTTTTAGCTCTCACACTTGCAGCAGCAATGACATTATCATTGGTTGCATGTGGCGGTGCAACAGAAGAAGCACCTGCTGAAACAGAAACAAAGACAGAAGAAGCAGCACCTGCTGAAACAGAAGCAGAAGCACCTGCTGAAACAGAGGCTGAGGAATCTGATGAGTTGACCTACGGTTCCATTAAGCTTGGTGAAAGCTACACAGACATTACAACTACAATTAAGTGGATTCACCACAAGACAGACCGTGAGGAAGACGGTACAATTGCAAAGATGATTGCAGAATTCAACAAGGTATATCCTAACATTACAGTTGAAACTGAAGGTGTTACAGATTATCAGGAAGATTCACTGCTTCGTCTTTCCACAGGTGACTGGGGTGACATCATGTTCATTCCTGCAGTTGACAAGGCACAGCTTTCCACATACTTTGTTCCTTTCGGAACAGTAGAGGAGATGGATCAATACATCAACTTTGCAAATGAACAGGCATCTGAAGGTATTTGCTATGGTATTGGTTACATGGGAAATGCACAGGGACTTCTTTACAACAAGGCTGTATTTGAGGCAGCAGGCGTTACAGAGCTTCCTAAGACTCCCGATGAACTGATTGCAGCTCTTCAGGCTATCAAGGACAATACAGATGCTATTCCTCTGTATACCAACTATGCAGCTGGCTGGACAATGGGCGGTCAGTGGGATGCATTCCTTGGCGCAATCACAACCGGTGATGACACATGGTTAAACCAGAAGTTTGTTCACACAGCAGAACCTTTCAAGGATAACGGCGACGGTACCGGAGCATATGCTCTTTACAAGATCCTTTATGATGCAGTTGCTAATGGCCTGATTGAAGATGACTATACAACAACTGACTGGGAAGGCTGCAAGGGCATGATCAACAGAGGTGAGATCGGATGTATGGTACTCGGCTCATGGGCAGTTGCTCAGATGAAGGCAGCTGGTGACAATCCGGATGATATCGGATATATGCCTTTCCCGATCACTGTTAATGGACAGCAGTATGCAACAGCAGCTCCTGACTACGCTTATGCAATCAACGTAAACTCCTCTGATGATAACAAGGCAGCAGCTATGGTATTCATTAAGTGGATGGTTGAAGAGTCCGGATGGTGTGATTTCGAAGGCGGATATCCTATCTCCAAGACAGCTCCTACTTCCTTCACATTTGAAGGTGTTAACATCGTTAGCAATGCAGCAGCATTAGAGGGCGAAGAGGATCTGATGAATGAAATGAACGCTGAAAGCGAACTTTCCTTCAATGCAGGTGGTGACGCTAAGGTTCAGGCAATCGTAGAAGCAGCAGCTACAGGCTCCAAGACCTATGATGAAATTATGGCTGACTGGACAGCAGCTTGGAATGCAGCACAGGATGAGCTTGGTGTTGAAGTTAAATATTAATTAGCAACTTGCTAAAGCAGTATTTGTGATAAATAGTTGAGCCAAGGGGAGGTATCTCCTTGGCTCAGATTATCAGGAGGAAAGAGTGTATGGCAGCAATGACTCAGGCGGTGAGGCCGCAAAAGAGAACATTTGGGCAGTGGGCAAGAAGCAGGGACGGTCAGAAGGTATTTGTAATGGTTGCTTTTATGGTAATACCGCTGTTGTTATTGTTTACGTTTACTTATCTGCCTTTCGCAGAGATGTTTGGTTTTAGTTTTTATAATATGAAGTATATCGGGCCCAGAAAATTTGTTGGGCTGAAAAACTATTTAAAGGTATTTCAAAGAGACGACTGTTTTGGTGCGCTGAAGCTCAGCCTATATTACATGGCTGGTTCTGTGATTCAGTTGGCGTTATCCCTGTATCTTGCGACTGTTTTAAGTTTTAAAGTGAAGGGTGGAAATATTTTTAAGGGTTTCATGTTTTTCCCTTATCTGATTAATGGTATTGCAATCGGTTTTATCTTTAAATTCTTCTACACCAGAGGCTTCGTATTTGACACAGTGCTTCAGTGGTGTGGCTTTGATCTCGAAAATTTACCTTACTGGTTAAAGGACCAGAGTATAAACAATATATCTCTGGTGGGTACCTCTGTATGGCGTTACTTCGGTCAGAATATGGTGCTCTTTATCGGTGCCATCATGTCTGTGGACTCGGAGTTATATGAAGCGGCCATGCTGGATGGTGCCAATCGATTCCAGCAGTTTAGATATATTATCCTTCCAAGTATTAAGACAATTATCACATTGAATGTCATCTTATCCATAACAGGTTCCTTAAGTGCATTTGAACCGCCCTATGTTATCACCAGCGGTGCAAACGGAACCGGAACCTATTTTGTGGTAATGCATGAAATTGCACATACCCAGCAGAAGGTTGGCCTTGCATCCGCTATGGCAATTGTCCTGCTCGTAATTATTTTTATAGCAACGATTCTACAGAAGTTGTTCTTTAAGTATGTATTCAAGAGTGCAGAGGATGAGGATTTAAATGCAACCGCAAAACGTGATAAGAAGCTGGCAAAGCTGGCAGCTAGAAAGGCGGGAAGATAAATGACTATTTTACAGAAAATCGGAAAATATGTAGTAGTATTTTTAAAATATCTTTCACTGGTATTCTTTTCATTTGTGGCGATCCTGCCTATTGTATCCTGTGTGATCACTGCATTTAAAACGGATGTGGAATATCAGCAGACCAATGTAATGGTTCTCCCTGAAAGCTGGTTGAACTTTGAAAATTTTATTACAGCTTTTCAAAAGGCAAATATGGGGAAAGCGTTTATCAATTCAGCAATTATCCTTGTATGTGTTTTGGTGGCCTCTGTATTGATCGGTACACAGCTTGCTTACATTCTTGACAGATTTAAGTTTCCGGGGAATAACCTGATCAGAAACCTGTTTTTGTTTGCATCTTTGCTTCCCGGTGTTGCTATGCAGGTAGCTGTATATGAGATTATGTATAATCTGCACTTTATCAATTCCCTTTGGGGCTATATTGTTATGATGTGTGGTACGGATGTTATTTCCATCTATATTTATATCCAGTTCTTTGAAAATATAGATTATTCGTTGGATGAATCCGGAATTATGGACGGGGCATCTTATTTCACAATTTTTTATAAGATTCTGCTTCCTCTGTTGAAGCCGGCAATTGTGACGTCCTGTATTCTGAAGGGCGTAGGTACTTACAATGAGTACTACTCCGCAAACTTATATCTGCAGGATAAAAAGACACTTCCTACGGTGGCAACCTCCCTTTATACCTTCGTAGGACCTTTGGGTAGCAAATATAATCTGATCTGTGCAGGTGTTATCATTTCATTGCTTCCGGCATTGATTGTGTTTATCACCTGCCAGAAGCAGATCTACAGCGGACTTACCGCGGGTGCTGTTAAGGGTTAATGACTAGTTTTTACTGAAAAGAGGAGATAGTACGATGATGGTGGAAGAGATAAAATCCCACTTACTTGAGAATATCATTCCCTTTTGGAAATCTCTCAGGGATGATGAATACGGCGGATATTACGGATGGATGGATTACGATCTGAAGCTGGATAAAAAGGCAGTGAAGGGCTGCATCTTGAACAGCCGTATTCTGTGGTTCTTTTCGAATGCCTATACGCTTTTAAAAGACGAAAGTCTTTTGGAAGAGGCAAAGCACGGCTTTGCTTTCATGAAAGAGCATTGCATGGACAAGGAAAATGGGGGTATTTTCTGGTCAATCAAATATAATGGTGAGCCTGAGGATACCACCAAACATACCTACAATCAGGCCTTTGCCATCTATGCTCTTTCCTCCTATTATGAGGCGTCAGGAGATGAAGAAGCACTTAACATGGCAAAAGGGCTCTTCCGTATTATCGAAGAAAGATGTACGGATGACATTGGTTACAAGGAGGCTTTTGACAAGGAATTCCATGAGATTGAGAATGATAAGCTCTCTGAAAACGGTGTAATTGCCCAGAAGACCATGAATACACTGTTGCATGTGTTTGAAGCCTATACAGAGCTGTACCGTGTGGCAAAGCTTCCGGAGGTGAAGGAGCGGCTGAAATGGATTATGGATACTTTTGCACAAAAGGTATACAATCCTAAGCTTCACAGGCAGGAGGTATTTTTTGATGCAAAAATGAATTCCATTATTGACCTTCATTCCTACGGACATGACATTGAGACAGCGTGGCTGATTGACAGAGGCGTAGAGGTGCTGGGAGAAAAGGAATATGAAGAAAAAATGACTCCGATTACAAAGGATCTGACAGCACAAATCTATAAAATTGCGTTTGACGGACATTCTCTTGCCAATGAATGTGAAAAGGGTGTAGTGAACACACACAGGATCTGGTGGGTACAGGCAGAGACTGTGGTCGGCTTTTTGAATGGCTGGAAGATGAATCCCGATAAACCGGAATATCTGGAAGCAGCCCAAAATGAGTGGGAGTTTATTAAAGAATATGTGATTGACAAGCGTTCCGGATCGGAGTGGTTCTGGGAGGTAGACGAAAACGGAAATCCTTATCCGGGAAGACCGATTGTGGAGCCCTGGAAATGCCCTTATCATAACGGCAGAATGTGTTTTGAAGTCATCAAAAGAAGTTGAGAAAAGAGGTTTAATATGTTGAATCAAAAATATTATGAGGAGCTTGAAAAATACGAAGCTCTCATTAACCGAAAGAATGAGATTGACCCGGACTTTTATAATGGTGTTTACGATAAGTATAAATACCCTGTTCTTACAAGAGAACATATTCCGCTTACCTGGCAGTATGATCTGAATCCGGAAACCAATCCTTATTTTATGAAGAGGCTTGGAATCAATGCTGTGATGAATTCCGGAGCGATTGAATTAAATGGTAAGTTTTATCTGGTGGCAAGAATTGAGGGAGACGACAGGAAGTCTTTCTTTGGTGTTGCCGAAAGCGATAATGGGATAGACGGTTTCAAATTCTGGGATTATCCTATTTTACTGCCGGATACCTGTCCTGAGGAAACAAATGTATATGATATGCGTCTCACCAAGCACGAGGATGGCTATATTTATGGTGTGTTCTGCTCTGAGAGCAAAGATACTTCCGTAAACGATCTCTCTGCCGCAGTTGCTGCTGCCGGGATTGTGCGTACCAAGGATTTGAAAACCTGGGAGAGACTAGATAATCTCACAACCTTGAATTCCCCTCAGCAGAGAAATGTGGTTCTGCATCCTGAATTTGTAAATGGAAAATATGCATTCTACACAAGACCTATGGATGATTTTATTGAGACGGGATCAGGTGGCGGTATCGGTTTCGGCCTTTGCGATGATATTGAGCATGCTGTAATTGATGAGGAAAAGATGACAAGTCTCCGCAAGTATCACACGATCACCGAGTCTAAAAACGGAGCGGGTGCAGTTCCGATTAAGACGGAAAAGGGCTGGATCCATATTGCACACGGGGTCAGAAATACAGCAGCAGGCTTAAGATATGTCATTTATGCATTTGCCACTGACCTGAATGATCCTTCAAAGGTGATTGCAGAGCCATCAGGACTGTTGATCGGACCCAGAGGAGCAGAACGGGTCGGAGATGTTTCAAATGTGGTCTTTACAAATGGTGCTATCGCGAGAGATAATGGGGATGTATACATCTACTATGCCTCCAGTGATACCAGAATGCATGTGGCAACAACTACAATCGATAAGCTGATCGATTATGTATTCCATACACCAAAGGATCCGCTTCGTTCTGTGGAATGCGTGGCACAGAGATGTGATCTGATCAAGAAAAACCTTGAGTTTTTAGCAACACAGAAATAAAAATACTTAATATGAGGAGGAAACAATGAGTAAACCTAAAATGATTGCCCCTGCGGTAAAAAATGTGCCCTGGCAGGAAAAGCCTGCAAATCTGACAGGAGCTCCGATCTGGAGATACACGGAAAATCCGATTATCGGAAGAAATCCGGTTGAAAATGTGGCAAGAATTTTCAACAGTGCGGTAATGCCTTACGGGGATGAATTTATCGGGGTGTTCCGCGGGGAACAGACAAACGGTATTCCTTATATCTATATGGGAAGAAGCAAAGATGCAATTCACTGGGATTTTGACAAGGATAAGATTCCTTTTGTAGATGAAGAGGGTAAACCTTTCATGCCGAAATATGCTTATGACCCCAGACTGGTTAAGGTGGAAGATACCTATTACATTATCTGGTGCCAGGATTTCTACGGAGCTGCAATCGGAATGGCTAAGACGACTGACTTCAAGACCTTTACAAGGCTTGAGAATCCGTTTATTCCCTACAACAGAAATGCAGTTCTCTTCCCCAGAAAAATTAACGGTAATTTCTGTATGCTGAGCCGTCCTTCAGACAGTGGACATACACCTTTCGGAGACATCTTCTTAAGTGAAAGCCCGGATCTGGTATACTGGGGAAAGCATAGACATGTGATGGGAAAAGGAAGCGAATGGTGGGAGTCCGTTAAGATTGGTGGTGGTGCAGCTCCTATTGAAACAAGTGAAGGCTGGTTGCTCTTCTATCATGGTGTGAGTGGAACCTGTAATGGTTTTGTTTATTCTATCGGCGGTGCTATTCTGGATTTAGAGAATCCTTCCATTGTGAAGTACAGATGTGAAAACTTCCTGTTGACTCCGGAAGAGTGGTATGAAGAGAGAGGCTTCGTTCCTAACGTGTGCTTCCCTTGTGCAACCATTCATGACCCTGAGAGTGGAAAGATTGCTATTTATTATGGATGCGCTGACAGCTATGTTGGTCTTGCATTTACACAATTTGAAGACATTATGGCTTACATTAAGGAACACAGCGTGGTAACAGAATCCGATACAGAGATCGGCAGAAGGTAAGAGAAAAGGGTCTGCAGTATGCAGGCCCTTTTATACTGTATTTTACAATAAAAATAGTGATATGGGAGAAAAGCAATGAAATATCATATTCAGACGAAAAATGGAATGATTAACAGAGGAAACTGGAATCGAATTAAGGAATGCATGAGGAGGGCGAGAGAAGGAAAGGAGATCACAACAGGCTTTCTGGGGGGATCAATTACACAAGGAAGTCTTTCCTCAAAGCCTGAAACATGTTATGCTTATCTTGTATATGAATGGTGGAAGGAAAAATTTCCCCAGTCAAAGGTGAAGTTTATCAATGCAGGAATCGGTGGAACCACTTCCCAGTTTGGCGTTTCAAGAGTAGAAGATCATTTATTGAAGTATGAGCCGGATTTTATGCTCATTGAATTTGCCGTGAATGATGAAAATACGGAATTCTTTGAGGAGACCTACGAGGGTCTGATCAGGAAAAGCTACGGAAATTGTTGCAAACCTGCAGTACTCCTCATGAATAATGTGAAATATGACGACGGTCTGAATGCGGAGGAAATGCATCTGAAAATAGCAAAAGCCTATCAGCTTCCCATGGTGAGTATGAAAGCCACTATCTGGCCCGAAATTGAAAACGGACGAATTGAGAGAAGTGAGATCACACCGGATAATCTGCATCCCAATGATGAAGGGCACGCTCTTGTTGCAAAGGTGATTACGGATTTCCTTGAGAGGATCTATGAGGAGATTGACAAGGAAGAGGAGGAAGCTTTTGCGGATGGAAAACTGCCGAAACCGGTTACAGCCAATGCTTATGAGAATTCCATCAGGTATCAGAATGGGAATTCCACTCCGAAATTGGAAGGATTTGAGCCTGATACGGAGCCTCAGAGTGATATCCGCGACATTTTTAGGAATGGCTGGACGGCAGCTCATGAGGGAGATAAGATCAGCTTTGACATTGCATGTACAGGAATCGCAGTGCAGTATCGAAAGTCTGTCAAACAACCTACACCTGTTGCAAGGGTCATAGTGGACGGCAGAGAAAAAGACGCAGTTGTTCTGGATGGAAATTTTGAAGAGGACTGGGGAGACTGTCTGTATATTGATACCATAACAAGGCACATGGAGCCCGGAATGCACAAGGTTGAGATCTGTATTACAGAAGCGCATGAAAATGATGTAGTACCATTTTACCTTGTTTCTGTCATTGGCTCCGAATAAAAAGTGAGGACAATTATATGAAAAGAAAGCGGAAAGAAAAAGTGAAATCTGCCCCTAAATTAAATTTAAAGGCGGTTCTTCCGGCCTTAAAGAACGTTCGGATTGGTGGTAAGCACAGTATTATGCAGACACTGTTGGTCGGTTTTCTCGTGCCTGTGGCTATGATGGTAGTTCTGGGAATCGTATGCTACAATACGGCAGCATCCGGTATGATTTCTAAATATCAGGAGTCTGCAGAGTCAACCGTTTCAGCGGTGGGTAAGTACTGCAATCTCATTTGTAATTCTCTTTCTTCTAAAGCACTTGAACTCATCGGAAACGGAGACGTATCCGACTATTATGAGAAATACTATAAAAAACAGGATGCAGAGTCAATGGAGATATTCCGGAATGCAAAGTCTCTGTTAGGAAATGTAAAGGCAACCAATAAATATATGTACAGCTATAGTGTTATTCCCGAAGGTGGTTCCTATCTGACATCATTGACAGGTAAAATGAGTGAAGCACCGCATGAGGACTTTATATCATCTGCAGAAGGACAATATTTTGCAGAGAATAAGTCCCTCAGAAATGCATGGCTTGGATACCACAGCTATATTGACAGTAGTCTGAACAGTACAGAGGAAAAATATGCACTTGTTTTTTATCAGAGATTTGTAAAACAGGATTCTTATCTTGTGTTTGATGTGAGCATGGATGTTGCAGTGGACATGCTTGAGCAGATGGATTTCGGAGAAGGTAGTGTCAGAGCACTGGTCACACCGGACGGACGCGAAGTGATATCTGTCAAAGGACATGAAGAGGAAGTGGTTGCGGATCATTACTTTGTGGGACATGATTACTATGAAAACACAAAAGAAACTGAGGAAACAGTCAGCGACGAAGTGAGGGTAAACGGTAAAAAATATGTTTACATAGCAACTCCCGTGGGAAATACCGGAATTATGATCTGTACCTTAATTCCCAGAAGCAATCTGATGGGACAGGCTAATTCCATCCGGACAATTACGATAATTATGGTTATTCTGGCAGCGGCAGCGGCACTTGCTACAGGGGCTTTCATTTCCGCCGGTATCAGCCGGGAAGTAAAGGTTATGACTGCAGGTATCTCAAAGATGGCGGAAGGTGATCTGAGCAGTAGCTTTGAAACAAAGCGTAAGGATGAATTCGGCACCCTGTCGCGCAGCTTGAATAAGATGCTTGACAGCATGCGGACGCTGATGCAGGATATGAAGAAGTTTGGCCTTAAGGTAAACGAGATGGCGGCGGATGTATCAGATCGTACCGAAAGAATTAATGACTCTATCAGAAACACTTCTCAGGCGATGGATGATGTTGCAAAAGGCGTTCAGTCTCAGGCAGAGGAAACAGAAAACAGTAATGAGAAGATGACTGTTTTTTCTGATAATATCACCATGGTGACTAACCAGACAGATCAGATGGAAATAGCAGCTGACAGAGCAATAGAAGCAGTCGGCAAGGGGAAGGAAATTGTTCGGCAGCTGAACGAAAAGAGTGATTCTACGGTTGACCTGACAAGAGTGCTGGTAGAGGATATCGATGAGGTCCAGAAGAGTTCTGAGGAGATTAAGAGCTTTGTGGAGGTGATCAACAGCATTGCGGGACAGACAAATCTGCTTTCTCTTAATGCATCTATTGAGGCGGCGAGAGCAGGAGAAGCGGGAAGAGGCTTTGCGGTGGTTGCTGAGGAGATCAGAAAGCTTGCAGATCAATCCAAGGAATCCGGAAACAAGATTCAGGACATCGTCTCGGGTATCGGAAGCACAACCCAAAAGACAACAGATTCTGCTAAGAAAGCGGAGATCATGGTCATGGAACAGGCAAGGGCTCTGCAACAGACGGTGGAAGTTTTTGGACAGATTCAGAACTGTGTAGGAGAACTGGTAGAAGGCATTCGTATGATTATTGAGCGCCTTGGACAGATTACGGATGAAAAGGTTCAGGTACAGGACTCTATCCAGAATATTTCTTCTGTGTCTGAGCAGGTGGCAGCATCTACGCAGGAGGTTACCGCAACGCTTGGTGAACAGACAGGAGTGATCAGCAAGCTGGCACTTAAGGCGGAGGAATTGAAAAAAGAAGCGGAAGAGCTGGATAGATCAATTGATAAATTCAGACTTTGATTGGATGTATGAGATGAGATAAAGCAATGTAGCTGGAGGACAGAAGAGGTGGCTGCAAAGAAACTATGGAATGAAGGCTGGGAATTCTGTGAACAGGAGCTTGATGAAAAGAACAAACAGATACCACAAAATGCTCTTTTTCAAAAAGTAGATATTCCTCATGACTATATGATCTATGATGTGCATCACCTTTATCGTGACAGTATTGGGTGGTATCATAAGGAATTTCAGATGGAGAAACCGGGACCGGAGGAAGAGATCTGCCTTCGGTTTGACGGTGTATATATGGATACCGCTGTGTTTGTTAACGGCAGTCTGGCCGGGGAGTGGAAATATGGATATTCTACTTTTGAAATGGAGATTACTCCTCTGCTGAAAAGTGGACTGAATGAAGTATATGTCAGGGTGGTCTACCAGTCCTTGAACACCAGATGGTATTCCGGAGCAGGAATATACAGAAATATCTGGTGGAAGAGCAGGAACGGGGATCATGTTCTCTCAGATGGAATTTATATTACCCCGGTCAGAAAAAATGAGGCTGACTGGAAGGTTCAAATTGCTACGGAAATCGCAATTAGGGATGTACAGGATGCCTGTTTCTACTTGAAACAGACAGTCCTTGACAGCCGGGGAAACAAAATCGGCGAGGATGAAAAGCAGATTAAGACAAGCGGAAGTCAAGACAAAGAGCCCGGAAGGACGATGACGGTTCAACAGGAAATTGATTCTGTGTACAGACCTGCACTCTGGGATATCGGACAGGGAAACCTTTATTGCCTGCGTACGGAGCTATGGAAAAACGAAAAGCTTTTAGAGACAGAGGAGCAGAAATTTGGCTTTAAAACCATGGAATTTTTGCCGGATAAAGGATTCTTCCTAAACGGCAGACATGTGAAGATCAATGGTGTGTGCGAGCACCATGACTTTGGGTGTCTGGGTGCGGCCTTTTCCAGGGCGGCCGCCAGACGAAAGCTTATTCTTCTTAGAAAAATGGGTGTCAATGCTATCAGAACCTCCCATAATATGCCGGCACCGGAGTTGATGGACTTAGCGGATGAAATGGGCTTTTTAGTTAACTCAGAAGCCTTTGATATGTGGGAAAAGCCCAAGACAACTTATGATTATGCCCGTTTCTTCAACGAGTGGTTTGAAAAGGATGTGGAAGCATGGGTCAGAAGGGATCGGAACAGAGCCAGTCTGATGATGTGGAGCATCGGAAATGAAATACAGGACACACTGGTTCCCGAAAGAGGGGTGGAAATTACCAAAGCACTTCGGGATGCAGTGCGTAAATATGATTACCAAAGCCATGCACCTGTTACGCTGGGCTCTAATTTCTTGAAATGGGAAAATCCGCAGAAATGCGCAGATGAGCTGGATTGCGTAGGTTATAATTACTCAGAATATCTGTATGACCAGCACCATAAGGAACATGAGAACTGGATTATTTATGGAAGTGAGACCGCATCCATTCTTTCCAGCAGAGGGATTTATCATTTTCCTATTGAAAAATCAATCCTTACGGATGAGGATGAACAGTGTTCGGCGCTTGGAAACAGCATTACCGGCTGGGGAGCAAAGAGCTATGAGGCGTGCATCGGAGATGACAGAGATGCGTCCTATTCTATGGGCCAGTTTTTGTGGACAGGTTTTGATTACATCGGTGAGTCAACACCTTATGAGACAAAGAACAGCTATTTTGGACAGATCGATACGGCAGGCTTTCCCAAGGATGCTTTTTATATCTTTCAGTCGGAGTGGACAGACTATCACAAGGATCCTATGGTCCATGTTTTCCCCTATTGGGATTTTGGGGAAGGGCAGGACATTGATGTACAGGTATGCTCGAATGCTCCTGCTGTAGAGCTGTTTGTAAACGGAAGAAGCATAGGGAAGCATAAGATTGACCATGGGCATGGAAGAGATCAGATCGGAAGATGGAAGGTTCCCTATGAAAAGGGTGAAATTACAGCAATTGCCTATGATGAAAACGGGAAAGAAATTGCAAGAAAAAGCAGACGTTCCTTTGGGGATGCATGCAGGATTACTGCACAGCCTGATAAATTGGAACTGCAGGCAGACGGGCAGGATATGACTTTTGTTGAAATCAGTGTCTGTGACAGGGAAGGGAATCCTGTAGAGAATGCAAAGAACCGTATTCATGTGGAGGTTACAGGAGCCGGAAGGCTATTAGGACTGGATAATGGTGACAGCGCTGATTTTGATGAATATAAAGGAAAGAGCAGAAGACTTTTTGGCGGGAAGCTGCTTGCCGTAATCGGTAGTAAAAAACAAAAAGGGGAAGTAAACATTACGTTATCTTCTCCGGGGATGGAAACCTATAAACTGGTTTTACAGGCTGTCGATTCGCCTTGTCCGGAAGGAGTTGCAGCTAAAGAAGAGAATAAAGATGTTCCGGTTTACGGAGGCGGCTCTAAAGGAAAGCTGTTGGCTTTGGGAGAAGGTGAGATTCCGGTAAGAAAACTGGAGCTTATTTTGGAGGGAGATCCTGTACTTAGTAAGGAACAGCCGGAAATCACTGTGAGGGCTATCATTTATCCTGAAAATACAAGTTACCGGGAGTTGGAGTGGAGAGCTACTAATGATACGGGCATTGATGTGAATTACGTCGAATTGCTGCCGGAAGGAAATACCGTAAAGGTTCTGGCAGAAGGAGACGGACGCTTCTGGCTGAAATGCTTTGCCAGAAACGGAGGCTCCGGTGTAAGTGTGCAGTCAGCAATAGAGCTTAAGGCAGAAGGCATCGGGAAAGCGTTCCTGAATCCTTACGAAGAAATCCCGGCGGGTCTGTGTGAATATCGTTCGGAGCAATGTGGAGAAGGAATTGAGCATGGAATCGGATTTCTCGGAACGGAGGACGGAGAAGGCTATTGCGTGGCAGGCTTTACAAGTCTTAATTTTGGTGATTTCGGAACAGATGAAATAACACTGCCAATCTTTGCGAATACCAATCATCCGGTAACCTTTCAGATCTGGGAGGGAAATCCGGAGGAAGTAGGAAGCGAGATGCTTGCAGATTGCTACTATTTCAAACCACCCCAGTGGATGGTCTTTCAGGAAGAAAGCTACAAGCTTTCACACAGAATCAGAGGAAATGCGCAGATCTATATTGTGACAGCCTATAACTTCCAACTTAGAGGAATTTATTTTAAGAAAGAAGAAAAGGCGTATACGCTGTTGAAAGCTGCCGAATGCGACCGTATTTACGGAGATGTCTACAGGATTCAGGAAGACAAGGTGGAGCAGATTGGGAACAATGTCACTCTGGAATTTGAGAATATGGATTTTGGAGAGCAGGGAACCAATGAAATTACAATTTGTTACCGCTCTGTGCAGGAATTGAATCCGGTGCAGATCCGCTTTACCGGAGAGGGAATGGGAAGCATTCAGGTGGTGGAAGCGGATTTGCGAGAGGACTATGGAGAGCAGACTTTCCGGATCGAAACGCTGACAGGAAAAGGAAAACTGGAATTCATTTTCCTTCCGGGAAGCTGCTTTGACTTCCATTGGTTTCAATTTAAGAAAATCAGCAATAAGGAGGAGAAATAAATGTTTCGTGATGATTTTGTCTGGGGAGTGGCAAGCAGTGCTTACCAGATAGAGGGAAGAGAAGAAGGGGACGGATGTGGAAAAAATATCTGGGATACCTTCACAGAACAGGGTCGTATTCTGGATGGACATACGGCAGCGGTGGCAAGTGACCATATGCACCGTTATAAGGAAGATTATGCATTGATGAGGATGCTTGGCATCCAGGCATATCGCTTTTCCATGAGTTGGGCAAGACTGATCCCCGATGGAACAGGGGAGGTGAATCAGAAGGCAGTAGCCCTTTACAGGGATATGATTCTGGAGATGAAAAAGAATGGAATCGAACCATATATCACTATGTATCATTGGGAGTTCCCCCAGGCTCTACAGGACAGAGGAGGCTGGCTGAACGAGGAGGTCATCCAGTGGTTTGGCTACTATGCAAAGGTGGTAGCAGAGAACTTTTCCGATATTTGTGAGCACTTTATCACCTTAAATGAGCCGGAATGCTTTGTTGGTATCGGACATCTCTCCGGCATTCATGCCCCGGGACTGAAGCTCCCTCAAAAGGATGTGTTCCAGATTGCACATAATGCACTCCGTGCGCATGGACAGGCTGTTATCAATTTAAGAAAGTATGCATGCCGTCCGATCAAGGTAGGTTATGCACCTACCTGTGGTATGGCATATCCGGCAACGAACAGGCCGGAGGATATTGAGGCTGCAAGGAAGGTTCTGTTCGGCTTTTATCAGCCTATGGATAACTGGACCTGGAATGTGGCATGGTTCAACGACCCTGTATTTCTTGGGAAATATCCGGAGGAAGGCCTTAAGAAGTTTGCTGAATATCTGCCTGAGATTACGGAAGAGGATATGAAGCTGATTTCCCAGCCTTTGGATTTCATGGGGCAGAATATTTACAATGGATATATGGTTGCACAGGGGAAAGACGGAGAAATTGAATTTGTAGATCGTCCGGCAGGATTCCCTAAGACCGGTGCAAACTGGCCTGTAACTCCGGACTGTTTTTATTGGGGTGTGAAGTTCCTTTATGACAGATATAAACTGCCTTTATATATCACAGAGAATGGAATATCCTGCCATGATGATGTCTCACTGGATGGCATGGTACATGATCCAAACAGGCAGAATTTCCTTGATTTGTACATCTCCGCACTTCAGAAGGCAAATGATGAAGGTGTGGATGTAAGGGGTTATTTCCTCTGGACATTTCTTGACAACTTTGAGTGGGATAAGGGTTATACAGAGCGCTTTGGAATTGTGCATGTAGACTTTGCAACCCAGAAGAGGATCGTGAAGGACTCTGCGTACTGGTATCAGAAGATCATTGAGACAAACGGCGCGGAGCTTACTATTAACAAGAAGCAAAGACCGATTCTGTTCCTGGAACCGGTATTCAAGCAGATGATCTGGGGCGGAAGCCGCCTGGAAACTGAATTTGGATATGAGATCCCTGGTGAAAAGACCGGCGAATGCTGGGCAATCAGTGCACATCCAAATGGCGATTGTGTGGTGAGGGAAGGCATCTATAAAGGGAAGACGCTTTCAGAGCTTTGGAAGGAACAGCCGGAGTTATTCGGAAATCTTGCTTTAGACAGATTCCCGTTGCTCATTAAGATCATTGATGCAAAGGATGATCTGAGTATCCAGGTTCATCCGGACGACGCCTATGCAGCCGAGCATGAGAATGGCTCTCTTGGAAAGACTGAGTGCTGGTACGTGTTGGATTGTCCGGAAGGAGCAGCTCTGGTAGTCGGACATAATGCAAAGACCAGAGAAGAACTAAAGGACATGATTGAACAGGGCAAGTGGGGAGAACTGATTCGTGAGATTCCGGTTAAGAAGGGAGACTTTATTCAGATTGATCCCGGAACAGTTCATGCGATCAAAGGTGGATTGATGATTCTGGAAACTCAGCAGAACAGTGATATTACCTATCGTGTTTATGATTATGACAGACTGACCGATGGCAAGCCACGCCAGCTTCATGTGAAGCAGAGCATTGATGTAATTACGGTTCCGGCTCCTTCTGCGGAAGATAGTGTGAAATATGTGGATGATCTGCCGGAGAATGTAATGAATGAATTGATTTCCTGCGATTACTACACGGTATGGAAGCTGGACGTGACAGAACCGGTGTATATCAAGCAGGATCAACCTTTCATGAATATGAGCGTCATTGAAGGGGAAGGCCTGGTGAATGGTCAGATGATTAAGAAGGGTGATCACTTTATTCTTCCTGCCGGCATCGGAGAGGTGCATTTGAGAGGAAATATGAAGATTATTGCTTCTTCTGTGAAATAAATAGATATAGATATAAGCATCCCTAATCCTAAGGAAGCAATTTGCGACAGCCGGATTGGGGATGCTTTCTTGTTTTCTTGTGATTTTTGCATGTTTGTGATACAATTTTTTCGATGTGTGTTTACATAGAAATGAATTGATATTTGAGAATATATGAGGAGGTTGTTGAAATGATCAACGAACAATATAAGAAGATGCTGGAAGGGAAATCTGTCATTCGTCAGCTGTCTGAGTTTGCAACAGCACGGGGAAAGGAAATCGGCTATGAGAATGTGTTTGATTACAGTCTTGGGAACCCTTCCGTTCCGGTACCGGAGAAATTTACAGAGGTGATGATTGATCTTTTGAAAACGAAAACCTCCATGGAACTTCACGGCTACAGTCCCAGCCTTGGCATTCCATCCGTCAAGGAAAAAATTGCAGCATCCTTAAACAAAAGGTTTGACATGGATTATACGGGAAATCACATTTTTCCCACAACCGGAGCGGCCGGTGCGGTGGCGCATGCAGTGCGTTGCGTGACAAAGCCTGGGGATGAAGTTCTTACCTTTGCCCCCTACTTCCCGGAGTACAATCCATATATTAATATGTCAGGTGCAATTCTCAAGGTGGTGCCTGCAAATACAGAAAACTTCCAGATCAACTTTGAAAAGCTGGAGGAGATGCTGAATGAGAAGACGGCGGCACTGCTCATCAATACCCCTAATAATCCCTCCGGTGCAGTTTACAGTACAAAGACTCTGGAGCAGCTTGCAGCACTTCTTAAGAGAAAGCAGGAGGAATACGGACATGACATTTTCATCATTTCCGATGAGCCTTACAGGGAAATTGTGTTTGAAGGGGTAGAGGCACCTTACGTTTCTAAGTTCTATGACAATTCGCTGTCATGCTATTCCTTTTCAAAATCCCTTTCCCTTCCCGGAGAAAGAATCGGTTATGTGGCAGTTAACCCCAGGTGTACGGATGCTGAATTGATCAGTGCAATGTGCGGGCAGATTTCAAGAGGAACCGGGCATAACTGTCCGCCTTCCATTATCCAGCTGGCGGTTGCTGAAGTGCTTGATATTACTTCGGATATGTCTGTTTATGAGACGAATATGAATCTTTTATATAATGAACTGACATCCCTTGGTTTTTCCTGCGTGAAGCCCGGCGGAACCTTTTACATTTTCCCGAAAGCACTTGAGGAGGATGCAGTGGCATTTTGCCAGAAGGCACTGAAGTATGATCTGGTGCTTGTTCCGTCAGACAGTTTTGGGGTGCAGGGATACTTCCGTATGGCATACTGTATTGACACCGAGAAGGTGGAGCGATCCTTAACAGCATTTCGCAGGTTCGTTAAGGAATGCTATTGATTGTTTATGAATTAAGAAAGAAGGGATTTTATGTATCAGACAGGTCTGGTATTAGAGGGCGGTGGAATGAAGGGCGTTTATACGTCAGGCGTTCTGGATTTCTTTCTTGATAAAGGAATCGAGTTTTCTTCCTGCTATGGTGTTTCGGCGGGAGCATGTTCGCTTTGCAGCTTTTTGTCAAAGCAAAGAGGCAGAGCCTTTCATACGAATGTAGATTATCTGGAGGATAAAAACTATTGCAGCCTGTACAGCCTTTTAAAGACAGGGGATTTGTTCGGTGTGGATATGTGCTACTATCAGATACCGGAAACCCTGAATCCCTATGACTATGAGGCCTTTCATCGTTATCAGGGTAATTTTTACAGTGTAGTTACAAACATAGAAACAGGACAGCCTGAATATATTCCTATTAAGGATATGAAAACGGATATTGAAGCAATCCGGGCTTCTGCTTCGTTACCTTTAGTGTCTCGAAATGTTGAGATCGGAGGCAAACTTTATTTGGACGGAGGTATCTCCGATTCTATTCCGCTTAAAAAATCCATACAGGATGGTAACAAAAAAAATGTGGTAGTTATGACGAAGGAGATTGGGTACCGGCGTAAGCCCTCGTCCATGCTGACGCTGACAAAGCTGCGCTACAAAAAATATCCCAGAGTGTATGAGCTGATGAAGAACCGACATGATACCTATAATGATACTTTGGATTTTATTGAAGAGCAGGTAAAGGCTGGGAATGTGTTTCTGATTCGTCCCAAAACCAAAAGTGACGTAGGAAGAATTGAGAAGAATAAGGAAAAACTGACAGCTCTCTATGAGCAAGGATATCGGGATGCTTTGGACTGCTATGAAGAGCTGATTCGCTACTTGGAGGATTGATTATGGTTGAATTTTTAAAAGCAGTATTATTTGGTATTGTAGAAGGAATTACGGAGTGGCTTCCTATCAGCAGCACAGGACATATGATTCTGCTGGATGAGTTTATCGAGCTTAAAGTATCGCCGGAATTCTGGGAGATGTTTTTAGTGGTGATCCAGCTGGGAGCAATTCTGGCGGTAGTGATTTTATTTTTCCCGCAGATCTGGCCTTTTGGGAAAAAAGGGAATCAACATCCTGTTAAGGAAAAGGGAATATTTTCCTATTTTAAAAAGGATATCTGGACACTCTGGTTTAAGATTATTGCTGCCTGTCTGCCGGCTGCAGTAGTAGGTATTTTTCTGGATGACTTTTTTGAAAGTCTGTTTTATAACGGCGTATGTGTATCGATTGCATTGATTGTATTTGGTATTGGATTTATCATTATTGAGAACAGAAACAAAAATACACAAGTCAAGGTGACTTCCCTTTCGGAGATCAGTTATCAGACCGCCTTGATTATTGGGTTGTTTCAGCTGATCGCGGCAATTTTTCCCGGAACCTCGCGTTCCGGCGCAACCATACTGGGTGCACTTTTGATCGGAGTTTCCAGGACAGTGGCAGCAGAATTTACCTTCTTCCTTGCAATTCCGGTAATGCTTGGAGCAAGTCTCCTTAAAATATTAAAGTTTGGCTTTTCTTTTACCGGAAGCGAATTGATGATTCTCATAACCGGTATGGTAACAGCATTTTTGGTTTCTATAGTCGTTATCAAATTTCTGATGGGATATATCAAAAAGCATGATTTCAAGGTGTTCGGCTGGTACAGGATTATTCTTGGAATTGTTGTGCTGTTATATTTTGGATTGGCGGCATAAAATACAAAAAAAGTCGCTTTAGTTGACAACAGACGAATAATAGGGTACACTGTTTCCCAAGGAATCGCGTTTTTATGCGGTTATATGACAAAAAATAAATGACACGAATAGACAAAATGTGAAAAAGTACGATTCTTCACATGAAAGGAGTTAAGATTATGGCAGAAGTTAAGAAAGCAACCGCAAAAGTAATTGCCAAGGTAGCACCGGTAAAAGAGGAAAAGGCAGTTGAGGTAAAAGCAGAAGTTAAGGAAGCTCCCAAGGCAGAGGTGAAAGCACCTGCAAAGGAAGCAGCAGTTAAGAAAGCACCTGTAAAGAAGGCACCTGCTAAGAAGGAAGCAGCAGCAAAGAAGGCACCTGCAAAGAAAGCACCTGTAAAGAAGGAAACAGCAGTTAAGAAAGCACCTGCAAAGAAAGCAGTTATCAAAGAAACCGTAAATTTCCAGTTCAGAGGAAAATCCTATACGCCTGAAGATCTGTTAAATATCTGCAAGGATGTTTGGAAATATGACTTGAACGGCAAGGAAGAAGATTTCAAGAGCGTTGAGCTTTATGTAAAACCTGAGGAGAATACAACCTACTATGTAATCAACGGAAATATTACAGGAAGCTTCTTTATTTAAACCGGGTTTACAGTTAACAGCATGTAAGTACATAGCAAAGAGAAGGTATCACCCTGATAGAAAGGTGGTACCTTTTTTATATTTTTTTAATAATTATTTTGCGAGATATCTGTTGACAATGAATAGGGTAAGTGATATTTTATGGTAAGAAGATGTTAGCACTCTAATCAATCGAGTGCTAACAAAGCCCAAGAGCATATGTCATTTGGTTGAAAGGGGTGACGGAGATGCAGCTGAGCGAAAGAAAAATTAAAATTATGCAGGCCATCATCCGGAACTATCTGGAAACCGGAGAACCGGTGGGAAGCAGGACCATTTCCAAATATACTGATTTAAATTTGAGTTCGGCAACGATCCGGAACGAGATGTCTGATCTAGAGGAAATGGGATATATCCTTCAGCCCCATACCTCTGCAGGGAGGATTCCCTCTGATAAGGGATACCGACTGTACGTAGACACCATGATGGAGGAGAAGGATAAAGAGCTGGAAGAACTGAAGGAAATGATGCTGGAGCGTGAGGATAAGATGGATCACCTGCTGAAGCAGGTTGCGAAGCTTCTGGCAGTGAACACCAACTATGCCACCATGATATCAGCTCCCACGATCCACACTAATAAACTGAAATTCATTCAGCTTTCGAGAGTGGATGTCAATCAGCTTCTGGCAGTTGTGGTTGTAGAAGGAAATGTGATCAAGAATAACATCATTCCGGTATCAGAGAAATTGGATGATGAAACGCTTTTAAAGCTGAACATTCTTCTGAATACGAATCTGAACGGGTTGGCACTTGAGGAAATTAATTTGAGCATGATCACTGCTATGAAGCAGCAGGCAGGAATACACAGTGCAATTGTGGCGGATGTGATAGACGCCATTGCAGAGTCCATTCGGGCAGATGAAGATCTGGAGATTTATACCAGTGGTGCCAACAATATTTTTAAGTATCCCGAGCTTGCAGATCAGCAGAAGGCAAGTGAAATCATCAATACCTTTGAAGAAAAACAGATGCTCACGGAGCTGGTTCAGGATACACTTGCAGACGAGAACAATACAGGTATTCAGGTTTATATTGGTAATGAAACCCCTATACAGACTATGAAGGATTGCAGCGTTGTAACGGCAACCTACGAATTGGGAGAAGGAATGAGGGGGACCATAGGAATTATCGGACCGAAAAGAATGGACTATGATAAGGTTGTAGGAACCTTGAAAACAATTACTCATCAGCTGGATGAATTATATAAGAAAAAGACATAGAATTGAAAGGGATGAGAAGGAATGAGTGATGAAATAAAAAAGGATCTGCAGGAAGAAATGCAGGATCAGGAAACAGAAGAAAGCATTGAAGATGTAAAAGCGGATGCAGCAGCTGGACAGGAAGCAGATGCCGAGGAAATCCAGGAGGAACATGACAGGGCGGAGGCAGATGAGAAGGGAGATGCAGACGCTGAGAACAAGGAAGATAAAAAGTCTGGGAAGAAGAAACTCAAGTTTGATAAAAAACAGGACGCAATGAAAGAAAAGATCGATGAGCTGGAAGACCGGGTAAAGCGTCAGATGGCAGAGTTCGAAAATTTCAGAAAGCGGACGGAAAAAGAAAAGGCAGCCATGTTTGAAACAGGAGCCAAAAGCGTGATTGAAAAAATTCTTCCGGTTGTTGACAATTTTGAAAGAGGGCTTGCAACGATCCCTGAGGAAGAGAAAGGCAGTGCTTTCGCGGAAGGAATGGAAATGATCTACAAACAGCTTCTGGGTGAGCTTGAAAAAATGGATGTAAAGCCGATCCAGGCCGTAGGAGAAGAATTTAATCCGGATTTCCATAATGCGGTAATGCAGGTGGAAAGTGAGGAATATGAGTCCGGTGTTGTTGCACAGGAGCTATTGAAGGGTTACACCTACAGGGATAGCGTGGTAAGGCACAGCATGGTAGCTGTGGTCAGCTAGCATGAACAAAGCAGGTAATAAACAATAAACAACCAATAGTAAATAGAAATCAAAATTCAGGAGGAGATCATTATGAGCAAAATAATTGGTATTGACTTAGGTACAACAAACAGCTGCGTAGCAGTTATGGAAGGTGGTAAACCCACTGTCATTGCAAATGCAGAAGGCGCAAGAACAACACCCTCTGTAGTCGCATTTACAAAAACAGGAGAAAGGCTGATCGGTGAGCCTGCAAAACGTCAGGCTGTTACCAATGCAGAGAAGACCATTTCCTCTATCAAGAGAGATATGGGTACAGACAGAGGTCGTACGATTGATGGAAAGAAATATTCTCCGCAGCAGATTTCCGCAATGATTCTTCAGAAACTGAAAGCGGATGCTGAGAGCTATTTAGGCGAAAAGGTAACAGAAGCAGTTATCACGGTTCCCGCATATTTCAACGATGCACAGCGTCAGGCAACAAAGGATGCAGGTAAGATTGCAGGACTTGATGTAAAGCGTATTATCAACGAGCCTACAGCAGCAGCGCTTGCTTATGGACTTGATAACGAAAAGGAACAGAAGATTATGGTATACGATTTGGGTGGTGGTACATTTGATGTTTCCATCATTGAAATCGGTGACGGCGTAATAGAGGTTCTTGCAACTAACGGTGATACACACCTTGGTGGTGATGATTTTGATAACAGATTGACACAGTGGATGATTGACGAGTTTAAGAAGGCTGAAGGTGTTGATTTGTCAGGTGATAAGATGGCACTTCAGAGATTAAAGGAAGCTGCTGAGAAGGCGAAGAAGGAATTATCTTCTGCTACCACGACCAACATTAACCTTCCTTTCATCACAGCAACAGCAGAAGGCCCTAAACACTTTGACATGAATCTGACAAGAGCAAAATTTGATGAGCTTACCCATGATCTGGTTGAAAGAACAGCAGTACCTGTTCAGAATGCAATGAAGGATGCCGGACTTACCAATGCTGATCTTGGCCAGGTATTGCTGGTAGGTGGTTCTACCCGTATTCCCGCCGTACAGGATAAGGTAAAGCAGCTGACAGGACATGAACCCAGCAAGAGCCTTAACCCTGATGAATGTGTAGCACTGGGTGCTTCTATTCAGGGAGGTAAGCTGGCAGGTGATGCCGGTGCAGGCGAAATCCTTCTTCTGGACGTTACACCCCTTTCACTTTCTATTGAAACAATGGGTGGTATTGCAACCAGATTGATTGAAAGAAACACAACAATTCCTACTAAGAAGAGTCAGATTTTCTCCACAGCAGCAGATAATCAGACGGCAGTAGATATCAATGTATTACAGGGTGAAAGACAGTTCGCAAGGGACAACAAGTCTCTCGGACAGTTCAGACTGGACGGAATTCCTCCGGCAATGCGTGGCGTTCCTCAGATTGAGGTTACCTTTGATATTGATGCAAATGGTATCGTTAACGTATCTGCAAAGGATCTTGGTACCGGCAAGGAACAGCATATTACCATTACGGCAAGCTCCAACATGTCTGATGATGAAATCGATAAGGCAGTAAAGGAAGCTGCTGAATTCGAAGCACAGGATAAGAAGAGAAAGGAAGCTATTGATACACGAAATGAGGCAGATTCCTTTGTATTCCAGACAGAAAAGGCACTGAATGAAGTAGGTGATAAGATCGATGCTTCCCAGAAGAGTGCTGTAGAAGCAGATATGCAGGCAGTAAAGGATATTCTGGAAAGAACCAAGGACCAGGAGATGTCAGATGCTGATCTGGACGCTTTGAAGGCAGCGAAGGAGAAGCTGACAACCAGCGCACAGGCTCTGTTTACCAAGATGTATGAGAACATGCAGCAGGCTGGCGGAGCTGGCCCTGATATGGGCGCCGGGGCAGCAGGCCCGGATATGAGTTCTGCTTCAGAACCTGCAGATGATGTAGTTGACGGAGACTACAAAGAGATTTAAGCCGCATGCGACAATCTTTTATAACATGCAGGAGGGAGTAAGATGGCAGAGCAGAAACGTGACTATTATGAGGTTCTTGGAATTGATAAGAGCGCAGACGATGCCACAATCAAAAAAGCATATAGAGTTCTTGCCAAAAAGTATCACCCGGATATGAATCCGGGTGATGCTGAGGCTGAGAAGAAATTTAAGGAAGCATCTGAAGCCTATGCTATCTTAAGTGATCCGGAAAAAAGGAAGCAGTATGATCAGTTTGGTCATGCTGCATTTGAAGGCGGCGGTGGCGGATACGGCGGCTTTGATTTTAACAGTGCCGATTTCAGCGATATTTTTGGCGATATTTTCGGTGACTTCTTTGGCGGTGGCCGAAGAAGCAGGGGTAATAATGGCCCGATGAAGGGGGCTAACATCAGAACCAGTGTCAGAATTACTTTTGAAGAAGCTGTGTTTGGTGTTGATAAGGAAATTGAACTGACTCTGAAGGATGAATGTAAGACTTGCCACGGAAGCGGAGCAAAACCGGGAACAAGTCCGGAAACCTGCTCTAAATGTGGAGGAAAAGGACAGGTGGTATTTACCCAGCAGTCCTTCTTTGGCACTGTCAGAAATGTACAGACTTGTCCGGAGTGTAACGGTACCGGTAAGGTTATTAAAGAAAAATGTGCTGACTGTCATGGATCAGGCTATATGGCAAACCGCAAAAAGATACAGGTAACCATTCCTGCCGGCATTGATAACGGACAGAGTGTCCGCATCCGGGATAAGGGTGAACCCGGCGTAAACGGAGGACCCAGAGGGGATCTTCTTGTCGAAGTGATCGTAGGCCGTCATCCGATTTTCCAGAGACAGGATTATAATATTTATTCAACGGTGCCGATCTCCTTTGCAGTAGCTGCACTCGGTGGGGAGGTCATTATCGATACCGTGGATGGTAAAGTGGCCTATGAGGTTAAGGCAGGAACGCAAACTGACACTAAGGTGCGCCTGAAAGGTAAGGGCGTTCCGACGCTTCGGAATAAGGAAGTGCGTGGAGATCATTATGTGACACTGGTAGTACAGACGCCTGAGAAGCTTTCTCATGAGGCAAAGGAGCTCTTGCGCCAGTTTGATGCGGCAACGGGTGACAGCTTGAATGCGGCAAAAAATGTGCAAGTGGAAAAGAATGATTCAAAAGATGCCAAGAAAAAGAAATTTTGGAAATAACGAGTAAATGCGGAAAGAAAAAGAACAGCATGCCATGCTGTTCTTTTCCTGCGTCATGGGAAAACGTGCCAAAGCGGCGAAATTTCATACAGAATGGATTGAAATATGCAGGATTTTACAGCAATTGATGTGGAAACAACGGGTCTGAACCCGAAAACGGAAAAGATGATTGAGATCGGAGCTGTCAAGATAAGAGACGGAAAGATAGTTGCAAAATATGATAGCCTGATAAATCCCGGTAGAAAATTGGAAGAGAGAATCACAGAACTCACAGGTATTACAGACGGGATGCTTGCGGATGCACCGCTTCCGGAAAAGGTGCTTCCGGAGTTTTTTGACTTTATCGGGGAGGATATACTGCTTGGACACAGCATTATGTTTGATTATTCCTTTTTAAAACGTGCGGCAGTTAATATGGGACTTGTAAAAAGTAAGGATAACAGGTATGGAATAGACACTTTACGGATTGCAAGGTGCTGCTTAAGGGAATTGGAGAGCAGAAGTCTGCCATATCTTTGTAAATATTATGAAATTCCTCATAGAGCCCATCGTGCAGTAAATGATGCGGAGGCAGCGGCAATCCTCTATGGGAAGCTGGAAGAGGAATTTAGAAATCCGGAGAATAGCAGTATATTTATGCCTGTCGAGTTGATTTATCAAATAAAAAGAGAGGCGCTTGCCAATAAGGCACAAAAAGAGAGGTTATATCTGCTTGTTCAAAAGCATAAACTGGTAATAGACTATGAAATAGACAGGCTTACCAGAAATGAAGCGAGCAGATTGATTGATAAAATTATTTTGAAGTATGGAAAAGGATAACCAGTTGGCTGAGGATCGCTTTTTAACAACGTTCCTTCAGCATATCGATAATTCGTCCTTTCAAGGCAGAATTCAGTTCCTCCGCAACAGGGATGAGCTGTCTGATCTTATCGGGTTCCCCCTTTTGTTGATAAATTGAAGAAAGGAGCCGATACGAGCTGCTTAAATCTGTGTGTGTTTCCACAGCAAATTCTAATACCTTTTGTGCTTCATCTGTGTAGCCATTATCGTAGAGTGTTTCAGCCCAGCCCTGAAGAGTACGAACCAGAATGGTATAGCTCTGATCATAATGGGAGAGAAGATCTATGTTGGGAGCACCATACGTTAGTTTGAGCTCTGTATTGCTGATTCCTGTCAGATTTACAATAGGATTTTGGGCAAGCTCATGTAACGTTTCATGGTATTCGGATACCTTGGGGTCATCAGGCAAAGTATCCATTGGAAGACTCTCAAAGGGAATTTTGATGTAGTTGAGGGAATCCAGAGATTTGCGCCTGGTTGCATTGGCAGCAGCCTCCTTTTCCCAGAAATCTTCATTTGCTTTTGCTTCCAGATTTCTGTGTTTATGAATCTCATATCCGAGCCAGAGGCAAAAGATGATAAAACTTGCAAAAAAAGAAATCTTCATATATAATATCCTTTCAAAGATGTATCATCGGAGGAACAAAATGTTTAATCCTTATAATAAAAAAACAAAAAAAATCGTATCGGCAACCATAGTAATATTATTGGTGCTTGCCATGATAATTCCAACTATAGCATCTTTTTTCTATTAAGGCAATCGGGGAGAATATTATGTTAAAATTATTTAGGGGGATGCTTGGTGTTTGCCTGGGATGTGTGATTTTTGTAGCAGCGGGGATGCATGTAAGCGCAGAAGAAAACCGGATTCTTCCGGGTATTTATGTAGAAGATATGTCCCTGGAGGGGAAGACTGCGCAGGAAGCCAGAAAAATGCTGGAGGACTATGTAGCAGAGCTTTGCAATAAGGAGATCACTCTTGTTGCTGTAGGGGGAAATGGGGTAACAATTACACCTACGGATATCGGTTTTGCCTGGAGTAATCAGGAAATTGTGGATGAAGCAGCGCAGATTGGACAAAGCGGAAATGTGGTTCAGCGGTATAAAGCGGCCAAGGATCTGGAAAATAAGAATATTGTATATGACCTTGAATTTGATATAGACAGAGAACTGACTGCACATATTCTGGAGGAGCAATGCGCTGTATACAATCTGGAAGCAATGGATGCAACGCTTACAAGGCAGGATGATGAGTTTGTGGTTCTCCCCGGCCAGACCGGACAGGTAGTGGACAAAGCAGCGTCAACAGAGCTTCTCTACGATTTCTTTCATGGAACATGGGATGGAGAAAATGCGTCTGTGGAACTTGCGATTGTAGTGGATGAATCCAGAGGTACACAGGAAGAGCTTATGAAGGTCAAGGATGTGCTTGGAACTTTCTCTACGAGCTTTAAGACTTCAGGTTCATCAAGAAGTGCCAATGTACGTAACGGCTGTTCTCTAATTAACGGAACAACACTATATCCCGGTGACGAGTTTTCCACTTACGAGACTGTTTCTCCGTTCAGTACGGCAAATGGTTACTACATGGCGGGTTCTTATCTGAACGGGCAGGTGGTTGACAGCCTTGGCGGCGGTATTTGTCAGGTTTCTACAACTCTTTATAATGCAGTGCTGCTTGCAGAACTGGAGGTTACGGAAAGACATAACCACTCCATGATCGTAAGCTATGTGAATCCTTCTGCGGATGCAGCGATTGCAGAGTCTTCCGGAAAGGACTTTAAGTTTGTAAATAATACGGATGCACCGATTTATATTGAAGGATATACAACGGATGACAAGCAGATCTTCTTTACAATCTATGGCATGGAGACAAGGGACAGCTCCCGTAAGGTCAGCTATGAAAGTGAAGTGATCAGCAAAACCTATCCGGATACGGAAGTAATCTATACAGATCCTGCGGCGCCGATTGGCTCCATTTCAGTTCAGTCTGCGCATGTGGGTTATAAAGCAAATCTCTGGAAGATAGTTACAGAAAACGGGCAGGAAATCAGTAGGGAAATGGTGAATTCCAGTACCTATAAGATGGTTCCGCGCTATGCAACGGTAGGTGTTGCAACGGCAGATCCCAATGCATATAATGAAATCATGGCAGCAGTGGCTACCAATGATATTGACCATGTAAAGAGTGTTGCTGCGGCCCTTGCAGCAACTGCTGCACCTGCGACAGAGGCACCTGCGCAGTCTATACCGGAACAGCAGCCGGCGGCAGAACAACCGGCACCGATGACAGAAGAGCAGCCGGCACCACCGGCGGAATAGTCACCGGAGGAGCTTAGAGGATACAGTATAGAGGGGATACCCGTGTCAGAAAAGGGACAGCTATGAAAACAGGGAAAATATCGGAGAGCATTTTGAAGCGCTCGGTATTGCGACAGATTAATTATCATAGAGATGAAGTAAGAAAAGGTGCAGGAGTGGGAGAAGACTGCGCCTTTTTCGCATGGAGTGGCGTTGATATCACGCAGGAAAACGGACATGAGATGCTTGCAGCATCAACCCAGACAGTTACGTTTCCAATTAGAAAGGCCGGGTATTTGGCGGTTATGGCAGCTGCAAATAATCTGGCAGCATCAGGTGCAGAGCCTTTTGCTGTAACACTGGCATTAACGTTACCGACAGATGCAAGGGAGGAACAGCTGAAGGAGATCGTTAAGCAGGCAGAAAGCTGCTGCAAAGAGCTAAATATTCAGATTGCCGGCGGACATACGGAGGTCAGCAATGCCGTGAATGTTCCGGTCATATCGGCAACGGCGATAGGTATTGCTGCAGGCAGGAACGATCACACAGAAAGAAATGCTGTGCAAATGGATATTGTGATGAGTAAATGGATCGGGCTGGAAGGAACGGCAATTCTTGCGGATGAGAAGGAGGAAGAGCTTACAAAGCGATATCCGATCGGTCTGATTCAGGCGGCAAAGGAATGCGGGAAATGTCTGTCGATTGCCCCGGAGGCGGCCATAGCGCTTAAGTCCGGCGTTTATGCAATGCATGATATAAGAAACGGTGGCATCTTCGGTGCATTGTGGGAATTATCCCGAAAAATAGGCGTTGGACTGAACATAGATTTGAAAAAGATACCGGTTCGGCAGGAAACCATTGAAGTCTGTGAATTTTATGATCTGAATCCTTATGAATTTCTGTCTGGAGGCGCTCTTTTGATGGTGACGGAAAACGGAGATGCGTTGGTGGAAGCACTTATGCAGGAAGGGATATCTGCAGCGGTAATTGGGATGACCACCGGCGGAAATGATAAAATCATCAGGAATCAGGACGAGACAAGATACCTGGAGCCTACCGTACCGGATGAAATATGGAAAATTGATTTTGTTAAGGAGGATTAACAATGAGAGAACAGATTCTATCAATCATAGAAAAGAACAGCAGAATTGATATCAAGGAGTTGGCTGTCATTTTGGGAATTGAGGAAATTGATGTTGCCAATGAATTGAAGGCTCTGGAAGAGGAAGGAGTTATCTGCGGTTATCATACTATGATCGATTGGGAAAAGACATCCATCGAGAAGGTAACAGCGCTGATCGAGGTAAGAATCACACCTCAGCGTGGTCAGGGCTATGACAATATTGCAGAGAGAATCTATAAATACCCTGAGGTAAACAGTGTCTATCTGATTTCAGGTGGCTATGATCTTCTGGTTACATTGGAAGGGAAATCGCTGAAGGCTGTTTCCAGCTTTGTTTCAGATAAGCTTTCCACATTGGATGGCGTGCTCAGCACGGCAACCCACTTTATTCTCAAAAAGTATAAGGATCACGGAACGATTCTGACCAAGAAATATGAAGATACAAGAGAGAAGGTTACGCCATGAGAAATCCGTTATCAGATAAGATTACTACGATTAAGCCCTCCGGTATCCGCAAATTCTTTGATATTGTAAATGAGATGGAGGATGCCATTTCCCTGGGTGTGGGCGAACCGGATTTTGATACGCCCTGGCATATCAGGGATGAGGGGATTTATTCCCTGGAGAAGGGAAGAACCTTTTACACCTCCAATGCAGGCTTAAAGGAACTGCGAACAGAAATAGTAAGATACATACAAAGAACCCAGGGTGTCTCCTATGACCCCATGAAGGAGGTTCTGGTAACGGTTGGGGGCTCTGAGGCAATTGATCTGGCACTTCGCGCCATGGTCAATCCGGGAGATGAGGTCCTGATTCCGCAGCCCAGCTATGTATCCTATGAGCCCTGTGCGATCCTGGCAGATGCGGTTCCGGTCATCATAGAATTGAAGGAAGAGAATGAATTTCGTTTAACAGCCAGGGAGCTTCAGGATGCGATCACGGATAAAACAAAGATACTGGTGCTTCCTTTTCCGAACAATCCCACGGGAGCAATTATGGAGAAACGGGATCTGGAGGAGATTGCAGAGGTTGTGAAAGAAAAGGATCTTTTTGTGATTTCCGATGAAATCTATGCAGAGCTTACCTATAAGGAGAAGCATGTGTCCATTGCAAGTCTTCCGGGCATGAAGGAGAGAACCATTCTTATCAACGGTTTTTCCAAGGCTTATGCTATGACAGGGTGGAGACTCGGGTATGCCTGTGCACCTGCCGTGATCATGGAGCAGATGATAAAAATTCATCAGTTTGCTATTATGTGCGCGCCTACCACCAGTCAGTATGCAGCTGTGGAGGCATTGAAAAATGGTGATGATGATGTGGCACAGATGAGGGAATCCTACAACCAGAGAAGAAGATATCTGATGCATGCCTTTCAGGAAATGGGGTTGAAATGCTTTGAGCCTTACGGTGCATTTTACGTGTTCCCTTGCATCAAAGAATTTGGTATGACCAGTGAGGAGTTTGCAGAGAGACTGCTTCGGGAAGAGAAGGTTGCTGTCGTACCGGGAACAGCTTTTGGAGATTGTGGCGAGGGATTCCTTCGAATATCCTATGCATATTCATTGGATAATCTGAAGATTGCAATGGAGAAAATCGGGCATTTCATCAGCCGGTTAAGGGAAGAGAAGAAATAAGATAAGACATGAAATAGGATATGCGGATGCAGGCGGTGGACAGAATTGTCCACCGCCTGCTGCAGTTTAGTATAAAAATGATACTATTCATTCAATTGATATTCAGCAACAATACTGGCTTCTATCTGAATTTCTCCGGGCATGATACCGGCAGTATCCGCAAGCGAATATTCTGCTTCCTTCTTCATGGAGCGGGACATATTCGTCAGTGCAGTATCTGTATAGCGGGCCTCTGAGTATCCACTGGTTTCCTGTATGCTGATTACATTACCCACAGTACAGCCAGCCGCCTGTGCCAGGACAGACGCCTTTTCATAAGCGGCAGAAACTGCGTTTGTCAATGCCTGATGGTAGCTCTCATCGTACCTGCTTGCCATGTAAGTAATGGATTGGATTGTATTGATTCCGCCATCCACTGATTTTGCTAAAATTTCATCAAGTTCATCGATCGGCAGATCTGAAACGGTCAAGGTGGTTGTGGCTTCATAGCCTGTAATACGTGCCGTATTCTCACTATAATCATAAACCGGATTCATATAATAATCCGATGTCTGAATAGAGGCTTCTGCAACATTCAGGTCTTTCAGAAGATCAATAACCTGATTGACGGAAGCGGTGTTTTCCTGCTGGCAGGAAGCGGCATTCTTTGCCTGTGTGCGGACAGAATAGACAATTTCTGCAATATCGGGAACGATGGTCACCTTTTCACTGCTATTGACTGTAATCGCATTGCCTTTGTAATAGGAAATCTGATTACCGGGATCAAAAACAATTTCTTCCTCTGATCCGGAAGGTTTCTGACAGGCAGCAAAAATACATGCGGTAACGGCGGTTAAAAGAACTGGTAATAAAGCTTTTTTATTCATAAAAAGATCCTCCTTTTGTACTTGTAATGAAGATACGAAGGAGGATGGAAGATTTTATGGAAGTATTTCTACTTATTCTTTCCAGTGCAGCCGATGCAGTTCACCTTCAAGCTGCATATCGGCAAAGCCCTGTTGGCGCAAAGCCTCATAGAGGACAATAGCAACGGAGTTGGAGAGGTTGAGGGAGCGGATCTGGGGAAGCATGGGAATGCGGATGCAGGTTTCCTCATAGTCTACAAGGATTTCTTCCGGAATGCCGGCGCTCTCCTTTCCGAACATGATAAAATCATCAGGGGAAAAGGAAACATCTGTGTAGATATGCTTTGCCTTAGTGGTTGCCATCCAGATCTTAGCAGAGGGGTGCTTTTCTTTGAATTCCGTAAAATTCATATATCTGGTTACATCAAGGTGCTCCCAGTAATCCATTCCGGCACGTTTGATCTCTTTTTCGTTCAGTCGAAAACCGAGAGGCTCGATCAGATGAAGGCTGGTGCCGGTGGCAACACAGGTTCTTCCAATGTTTCCTGTGTTTGCGGGAATTTCCGGCTGGTGTAAAATGATATGCATATGACCACTCCTTTGTTAATCTTCTTCATCATCGGCTACCGGCAGGGAAAAGATAAATTCCGAGCCGACTCCCTCAGTACTGATGACGTTAATGTGTTCGCCGTGGGCCTGAATGATCTCCTTGGTGATAGAGAGTCCGAGACCGGTTCCTTTTTTGTCCTTGCCTCGTGACAAATCCGATTTATAAAAGCGATCCCAGATCAGCTTCTGGTCATCCTTAGGTATACCGATGCCACTGTCTTTTACGGAAACAAATACCTTGTTGTGTTTTTCGTTTGTTTCAATTTTGATGATGGAATCCGGGTGGCTGAATTTGATGGCATTATCCAGTAGGTTGTAGAGAACCTGCTGGATCTTTCCTACATCAGCAGTGACGAACAGCTCGTCACCGGTTAATATCAGTTCTATGGCAATAGCCTTGCTCTTGCAGGTACCCTCAAAGGATGCGGCTGTGTTGCGGATGACCTTGTTAATATCAAAAATACTCTTGTCTAGCAGCATGCCCTTGGTATTCAGGTTGTTCAGGGTGAGAAGGCTGTTTGTGAGCTTGGTCAGCCTCTCGGTTTCGTTTAAGACGATGGTGAGATATTTCTCATAAAGCTCAGGAGGAATGGTGCCGTCCAGCATAGCTTCCAGATATCCCTTAATGGAGGTAAGAGGTGATCGGAAATCATGAGAGACATTTGCTACAAATTTCTTCTGATCATCCTCAGAACGGGCAATTTCACTTGCCATATAGGAAATGGTGGCACCAAGATAGCCGATCTCATCCTCACTGTCAATTTGAAATTCATAATGCATATTTCCGGCAGCATATTGTTCTGTGGCCTCTGTAATCTTTCGAAGGGGCAGATAAACCATCTCTGTAAAAAAGATCAGAATGATCATGGAAAGCAGGAACAGAATGATCAGCATCAGGTACGAAATATTAAGCAGGCTGTTGCAGGAAGCAACGAGATTACTCATGGGATAGTGAATGACTACATAGCCCCTTACCTTGTAGTCGGATGTGATAGGGGCGAAAACACTGAGCTGTTCCTCTGAAAAGCTGCCGAAGAAATTGCCCACCGTATAGTAGGAATTCCCGGTAATGGTAGGATCGAAATCGGATATGACAGTTTCGTTTTCCAGATCTACCGGTGCCTGGGAATCCAGAACCATTCTGCCGGAGGGGTTGATGATCCAGAGATTGGCAGATAAATAGGTATCCAGGGCATCCAATTGCTTTTTTACGGTGTCCAGGGATGTTTCATTGTTGTATAGGTCGGAAGCATAGGTGTTGGCAATCAAAGTTGCCTCACGATATAAAGCATCCGCTTTTTCTCTTTTTAGGTGTTCCATCGTCATACTGTTCACAAAAGTGGCAACCACGACAAAGCCGAAGAAACCAAAGATAAAGTATGCCAGTATGAATTTCAGGTAGAGAGTTTTTCTCATTGTCGTACCTCAAATTTATAGCCGATTCCCCAGATCGTAGCAATCTTCCAGTTGGCATGATCGCTTATTTTTTCGCGCAGACGCTTGATATGTACGTCCACCGTTCTGGTGTCACCGATATATTCATAGCCCCAGATCTGGTCAAGCAGCTGCTCTCTGGTGAAAACATGATTCGGTGAGGAGGCAAGAAAGTATAAAAGCTCCAGTTCTTTAGGAGGCATATCCACCGTCTTACCCATATAGACCACGGAATAGTTGGTCTGATTAATGATCAAATCGGGGTACTCCACACATTTGATATCGGGTGACTGGGAGATGGCAGGGGCAGGCTTATACCTGCGAAGCACTGCTTTTACGCGGGCCACCAGTTCCTTAGAGTCAAAGGGCTTTTCCATGTAGTCATCTGCGCCAAGCTCAAGTCCCAGCACCTTGTCAAATATCTCTCCCTTGGCAGAGAGCATGATAATCGGTGTGGAAGACTTGGCACGAATCTCCCGACAGACCTGATAGCCATCTATACCGGGGAGCATCAGATCCAGGAGAATAAGATTGGGGGCAAAGGAGTCTGCAAGAAGCAGAGCCGTCTCTCCGTCACCGGCAATCATCGTTTCAAAGCATTCTTTTGTCAGATAAAGAGAAATTAATTCCGCAATATTGCTGTCATCGTCTACAATCAGAATTTTCTGCTTGGTTACCATAGTTACCTCCTGTCAGTCTTTAAAGGTTACAATTGTGACACCTGCGTCACCTTCCCCATACTCGCCGAGACGGTAGGATTTCACGTATTTTACGCGCTTCAGATGGCTTTGTACGGCGCTTCTCAAAGCTCCGGTTCCTTTGCCGTGAACCACACGGACAGTTGAAAGGTGTGCCAGATAGGCATCATCCAGATATTTGTCCAGTTCAGCAAGTGCCTCATCCACCGTTTTCCCGAGAAGATTGATCTCCGGGGAAATACTGAAGGATTTGGACATTTTTACCTTACCTGCAGAGCTTGGCTTGCGCTGCAGGACTGAGGCGGCGGGAGCAGCTTCGGCGTCTGCATAGACCAGATCCTTTACATTTGCCTGGGAGCGCATGATACCGCATTGCACAAACAGATTTCCCTTGTGATCGGGGAGACTGCTGACAGTGCCGTTAAGTCCCATGGACAAAATTTTAACGCTGTCACCGATTTTCAACTGTTCCGGCTTAATCTGGCGTCCTTTCTTAGGCTCCTGGGTTTTGAGGGCCAGTTTTTCGTTTTTCTTTCCGATTTCCCCGCGGAGACGGTCTCTGGTCTTTTCCAGATCCTTTAAAGAAGCGTTGGGGCCGGCCTTCTGGTATACACGGATGGTCTCATCCGCTACATTCTTGGCATCCTGAAGGATTTCCCGTGCTTTTTCATTGGCTTCCCGGAGAATTTTTTCTTTTGCACTGTCTATCTTTTCGTTCTTTGTCTGAAGCCGTTCCTTTAAGGTTTTGATTTCTTCCTTGTAGGAAGCAATCTCCAGCCGTTCTTTTTCAATGGTGAGACGACTGTTTTCCAGGTCGGTAAGCAGATCCTCGAAGCTTTTATCCTCGGCGTTGATCTGTTCCTTTGCAGCCTGAATAATATAATCCGGCAGCCCCAGCTTTTGGGAAATTGCAAAAGCATTACTCTTTCCGGGAATACCGATTAAAAGCCGATAGGTGGGTGCCAGTGTTTCCACATTGAATTCACAGCAGGCATTTTCCACAAAATCTGTGGACAGGGCGTAGACCTTCAGCTCACTGTAATGTGTGGTTGCCATAGTGCGGATACCTCTGGTATGAATATGATCCAAAATGGCAATTGCCAGGGCAGCCCCCTCGGTGGGATCCGTTCCGGCACCTAATTCGTCAAATAGGCATAAAGAGTTTTCATCTGCCTTCTGAAGGATAGAAACAATACTGGTCATATGAGAGGAAAAGGTACTCAGACTCTGCTCAATGCTCTGTTCATCCCCGATGTCCGCAAAAACCTCCGTAAAGATGGAGAGCTCGGAACGGTCCAGAGCGGGAATGTGAAGCCCGGCCTGCCCCATCAGGGTAAAGAGTCCCACTGTTTTCAGGGAAACCGTCTTTCCACCGGTGTTAGGACCGGTCACCACCAGGAGATCAAAGTCCTTTCCCAGGTGAATGTCAATAGGAACCACCTTCTTAGGGGAAAGCAGGGGATGACGCCCCTTGCGGATATTGATGTAATGCTCTTGATTGAAAAGCGGCATGGTTGCATTTTCTTCCATGGCAAGAGATGCTTTGGCAAAAACGAAATCCAGGAAGGTCATGATTTTCTGATCTTCTGAAATTTCTGATATCGATTCGGCAGCCTGGCTGCTTAACGAGGCGAGTACAGCTTCGATTTCTTCTTTTTCCTTAATAGTAAGCTCTTTCAGCTGGTTGTTCAGATTCACAATAGCGGCGGGCTCGATAAAAAAGGTGGAGCCGGTTGAGGACTGATCGTGAACCATACCGGGAACCTGACTCTTGTATTCGGATTTGACCGGAATGCAGTAGCGGTTGTCCCGCATGGTGATAACGGCATCCTGAAGATAACTTCTGTAGGAACCATTTACCATGCTGGTAAGCTGGGAATGTATCTTTTCGCCGATCAGTGCAATGGAGCGGCGCACATGTTTAAGCCCCGGGCTGGCATCATCGGCAATCTCCTCCTCGGAAAGAATGCATCTGTTTATCTCGTTTGCAAGGGGAGTCAGAGGTTCCAGGCGCTCGAAATAATCCGTCAGGGAGGTCTCTTTTTCATCATCCCGGACAGTTCGCCCGTAAGCCTTGATCCGGTTAACATTGTCAAGCAGACCTGCAATTTTAAGAAGCTCCGGTATGGACAAGGTACTGCCGATTTCCAGGGAACGGAGCGACATGGAGACATCCTTATTGCCGCCAAAGGAGGTTGAGCCCTTGGCAAAGAGCATGGAAAGGGCATCCCGGGTCTGCACCTGTGCAAGCCGGATCTGCTCTAAATCCGTCATGGGGACAAGCTCTCTGCAAAGCCGTTTTCCGGGCTCAGAGGATGCCTTTTCTGTAAGCTTATCAATGATTTTTGTGTATTCTAAGGTTCGTAAAACTTTTTCATTCATTGTTTTTACCATTTTGTCCTGTTTGACTTATTGATTCGGGATAAATGAGACTGTAATAGTATAGCATATTTTTGTGGGAAAAACTACACTGCAAAAGTAGAAAACAGGGCAGTGGAATTGGGGATGAGCGTTGCAATCCCTGTCCCGGTTTGTTACAATAAATATCAGATTGCGATAGAAAGGAAAACAGCATGACAGCTTTTGTGGAAAAACATAGAAAAACAATTTTCCGGGTGATTGTGGCAGCAGCTTTTTGTGCTATATTTGCCTATAATTTACTGACTCCCTATATGTCGGATGATTATGCTTATCTGCTTGATGTTCGGGAGGCGGATGGCCTCTTTGATCTGATCAGGCAGCAGTACGGGGAATATTTATCGAACAGCGGACGTGTAATCGGACAATTCAATGTGCGCCTTTCCCTTTCTCTTGGCAAGCCGGTGTTCAATGTGATCAACAGTGTGATGTTTACGGCACTTTTGCTTTTCATGTATGCGAATATTAAAAGAAAGAAAAAGTATGACATTTTTGTGCTGCTTTTGATACTTACGTTCCTGTGGAAGTTTACGGTGGATTTTGGGCAGACGATGCTTTGGATCTGCGGTTCCTGCAACTATTTGTGGGGCAGTGTGATCATTCTGGGATATATTACTTTTTTCAGATATCTGCTTAACAGAGCGGAAAGTTTAAGGCATCCTTTGTGGGCAGCCTTGGGTACTTTTCTCTACGGTATAGCAGCCGGATGGTGTAATGAAAATACCTCCGGCGGTGGAATTTTGCTTGTACTTCTGTTTTCACTGAACTTCTGGTGGGACAGAAGAAAGGATGGAAAGAAATCCATTTTCCCGTTCATGATAACAGGTCTTGTTGGAATGTGTGCAGGCTTTCTGGGAATGATTTCCGCGCCGGGCGTGAGAAGCCGCAGTCAGGTAATGTCTGAGGGAGACTATACCGGACTGGTAGGGCTACTCTCCAGAATTTACAAAATCACCATATCGATCAGGGAACTGTTTTTTGCCGTACTTGTAATTACAGTGATCGTTGTGGTGCTTTTGGTATTACAAAAAAGGCTGAGCAGCTTTAACCTGATCAGAAATCATGAGACCGTCTTATTCCTTGTAGCGGCAGTGGCTACCTGCTATGCCCTTGCAATGGCACCGACTCCCGCTAACAGAGCATATTTTGGTGCAGGTGTTTTTCTGTTTATTGCCTGCATCCAGGGAATCGTAGATGTGAAAGAGGAGGAACTTACACTGCGGGCAGCAAAGTACAGTCTGGTAAGTGTTTTATGCCTGTGGCTTTGCTTTACCTATCTGGACAACCTGGTCAATCTGGCAAGGATCTGCAGGGAGGAAAATGAGAGAATTGCCATGATACAGGCAGACAAAGCAGATCCCAACGGAGATGGCATTGTGGTGGTTCCGAAGCTTCGGGAGGCATTTGAAAATCCTTACAGCAATATGTATCTTTCCGATCTTGAGGATGATAAGGATTACTGGATCAATCATTTTTATGAAATATATTATGATGTGGGCAATATTACGGCAATTCCCCGGGAGGAATGGGATGAGCTGTACGGAGAAGAGCCGGAAGGGAATGAATAAATAAATTGGTCATGAAAGGGAAAGGATTCAGCAGCAGTCCCTGCAATCTGTGTCCGAGAGAGTGCAGAGTCAACCGAGAGGAAGGGCAGATGGGGTACTGCATGATGGAGGATGGAATTTATCTGGCAAGGGCAGCACTCCATATGTGGGAGGAACCCTGTATTTCCGGAGAAAGCGGATCGGGGGCAGTGTTCTTCTCCGGTTGCAACCTTCGGTGTGTGTATTGTCAGAATCATGAAATTGCTGGCGGAAGAAAGGGCAGGCAGGTATCGGTAGAGCGACTTTCACAGATTTTTTTGGAACTTCAGGATAAGGGAGCTGCCAACATTAATCTGGTGACACCGGATCACTTTATTATCAAAATTGCCGAGGCAGTATTGCTTGCAAAGGAGAAAGGCCTGCGTCTGCCTGTTGTTTATAACGGAAGTGGCTATGAAAAGGAAGGGATCATTGAAAATCTGTCAGGAATTGTGGATATTTTTCTGACAGATTTTAAATATATGGATGAAAAAGCGGCACAGAAATATTCTTTTGCACCGGATTATCCTGAAGTGGCAAAGAAAGCGCTTGCACAAATGGTGAAGCTTGTGGGGGAGCCTGTCTTTGATGAGAAAGGAATGATGACAAGGGGCGTGATTGTACGTCATCTTCTTCTTCCGGGACATAAAAGGAATGCGAAAGACGTGATCCGATATGTCTATGAGACCTACGGGGACAGGGTTTATTTAAGTCTGATGAACCAGTATACCCCCTTTGAAAGATTAAAAGAAAATTCGGATTACCGGGAGCTTTGCAGAAAGATCACAAGGCGGGAATATGAGACGGTAGTTGATTATGCGCTTTCTCTTGGTGTAAGGAATGCTTACATTCAGGAGGGAGATGTGGCGAAGGAGAGCTTTATCCCTGCATTTGATTATGAAGGGATTTAACAGGAATGAAAAGAGGTAAACAAGGAGGGAATAGCAGTGAAATACGGTATTTATTTTGCTTATTGGGAAAAGGAATGGAATGCAGATCAGAAAAGCTATATATCCAAAGTGAAAAAACTGGGCTTTGATGTCCTGGAAATCTCTTGTGCCATGCTGAAAGCGATCAGCACCCAGGAGCTTATGGAAATGAAGAAGATGGCTGCGGATGCCGGCATTACTCTGACAGCGGGATATGGGCCGGGGGCGAATGAAAATCTGGCGAGTGCCAATGAGGACATTGTAAAGAATGCGGTTGCCTTCTATACCGACATTTTAAAGAAGCTGGAAATTCTGGATATACATACCTTGGGTGGCGGGATTTATTCTTACTGGCCGGTGGACTATACCAAACCGATAGATAAGGCGGGAGACTGGGAGCGAAGTGTGAAAAATGTCAGAACCGTAGGAAAGATTGCCGGAGAATGTGGTGTGGATTACTGCCTTGAGGTACTGAACCGATTTGAAGGCTATCTGCTCAATACCTGTGCGGAATGTAAAGCTTTTGTGGAACAGGTGGATGTGCCTGCGGTAAAAATTATGCTTGACACCTTCCATATGAATATTGAGGAGGACAGCATGGTGGAAGCAATTCTCCTTGCAGGAGACAGATTGGGACATTTTCATGTAGGGGAAAACAACAGACGCCTTCCCGGCAAGGGTGGAATGCCGTGGTATGAGATCGGCAGTGCGCTTCGGGCTATCGGTTATGATAAAAATATTGTCATGGAGCCCTTTGTCAGAAATGGCGGCGGTGTAGGAAGTGATATTAAGGTGTGGCGTGACCTGAGCAAGGGAGCAACGGATGAGATGCTGGACCAGGATGCGGCGGCTTCGGTTGCCTTCCTTAAGAATGTATTCTCAGGACCGAATTCTGATTATGGAAGTGTACTCAAATAAAGATGCAGACAAAAGAGAGTCTATACAGTGACGAAATGGAGGCTTGGAAAAGATGAAGAACTATCCTGCAATTGGTATCAGACCTATCGTGGATTCCAGAAGAATGGGAATCCGGGATGCATTGGAGGGAAAGGTTGCAAAGATGGCGGAAAGCGCCGGAAAATTGATAGAAGAAAATGTATTTTATGCAGATGGAACACCCATGAAGGTGGTGATTTTTCCGGGAAGCATTGCCGGTGGTGAGGAGGCTGCAAGATGTGCCGCCTATTTTGAAGAAAGGAATGTGGTAGCGACCTTAAGTGTTACGCCAAGCTGGTGTTATCCGCTTGAGACAATTGATCTAAACCCTGTAACGATCAAGGCAATCTGGGGATTTAACGGAACGGAGCGGCCGGGTGCGGTATATCTTGCTTCTGCGCTTGCAGCGCACAACCAGATGAAGCGTCCCTGCTATTCTATTTACGGAAGAGACGTACAGGACATGGAGGATGATGAGATTCCCGGAGATGTGCAGGAGAAAATACTTCGGTTTGCCAGATGCGCGGCGGTGGTGGGACAGCTTAAGAACAAGTCCTATGTGGGAATCGGAGCAGTTTCCATGGGAATTATGGGTTCCTTCCTGGATCCACTGTTTTACATACAGTATCTTGGTATGCGTCCTGAGTGGGTGGATATGACGGAAATCCTTCGCAGGATGGATCAGGGTATTTATGATGAAGAGGAGTTCCAGAGAGCACTTGCCTGGGTTAAGGAAAAATGTAAAGAAGGTCATGATCCCAATTCGGATTCCCGTGCCCATACCAGACAACAGAAGGATGCGGAATGGGAGTTTGTTGTTAAGATGACTATGATCGTTAAAGATATCATGCAGGGAAATGAAAAGCTTGCCGAGAAGGGATTTGCCGAGGAAGCTCTAGGGAAAAATGCGTTGTTTGCAGGATTTCAGGGACAACGTATGTGGACGGATTATAAGCCAAATGCTGATTTTACGGAGGCTATTCTCAATTCTACCTTTGACTGGAATGGAAAGAGAGCACCTTTTGTATTTGCCACGGAAAACGACAATTTAAATGGTCTTGCGATGGTTTTCGGAAATCTGCTTACAGGAAAAGCCAGTGGATTTTCGGATGTGAGATGTTACTGGAGCCCGGATGCAGTGGAGAGGGTTACGGGCTGGAGACCGGAAGGAGATGCAAAGGACGGATTTATTCACCTGATCAATTCCGGTTCTACCTGTCTGGATGCCACCGGGAAGAGCCTTGATGCAAATGGAAATCCTGTGATGAAGCCCTGGTGGGAAATGACGGACAGGGATATTGATGCCTGCCTTCAGGCAACGGACTGGTGTCCGGCAGAGCTTTGTCAGTTCCGGGGAGGCGGCTATTCTTCCCACTTTAAGACGGATGCAAGGATGCCCCTTACCATGGTGAGAGTGAATCTGGTAGAGGGCGTGGGACCGGTTCTGCAGATTGCGGAGGGCTATAGCATTGTGCTTCCTGATGAGGTTCATAGGAAGCTGGATGAGAGAACGGATCCCACCTGGCCGACTACCTGGTTTGTCCCCAGAACAACCGGGACAGGAGCATTTCAGGATGTATACAGTGTGATGGCAAACTGGGGAGCCAATCACGGAGCTTTTATTCACGGACATATCGGTGCCGATCTGATTACGCTGGCATCCATGCTTCGTATTCCTGTAGCAATGCACAATGTGGAGGAAGCTAAAATTTTCCGTCCCCATGCATGGGGCAGCTTTGGAACGCGGGATGCGGAGGCAGCTGATTTTGCGGCATGCAGGGAATACGGCCCGCTATACCGATAGCAGAGAGGTACCAGATGGAGGATAAGCGGGTTAGGATCTCTGACATTGCACAGGAACTGGGACTCAGCACTGCAACAGTGTCAAATGTACTGCATGGGAAAACCAGGAAGATATCCGATGAAACGGTCAAAAGAGTACAGGTTCTTTTGGAGGAAAGGCAATATATCCCCAGCATGGCGGGAATCCTGCTGGCTCAGAATTCCTCCAGAATTATTGGTGTTGTCGTCAATGATCATGAAAAGTATGAATCGCATACGTTAGAGGATGTGTTTATTGCCTCTTCTCTCAACAGTCTTTCTACAGAGCTTGAAAAAAATGGCCAGTTCATGATGGTAAAGAAAACCACCGATCCGGAAGAGATCATCAAATTTGCTTCCATGTGGAATATGGATGGACTGGTACTGATCGGGTTCTGTGACCAGGATTATATGTATCTGAGGAGCCATATGCGGATTCCCTTTGTCGTATATGATGGCTACTGTGACCAGGCGGAGCGAATTTATAATATAACGATCAACAACTACGACGGCGGTTATCAGGTAGGAAGCTATTTCAGGCAAAAGGGACACCGCCGGGGCTTGTGTATTTCGGATAATCAGGTCTGTGTGGATAAGGAGCGTTTCGAGGGATTTTGTGAAGGCTTTGGCAGGGAATATGCGGATTTTATGTTGATTCCCATGCAAAAACAGGAGCGTGAGGATTATTATCTTAAAAACCTTAGCAGACTGAGAAGCTATTCGGCAATTTTTGCTGTCTCGGATTTTTATGCAGTGGAAATGATCCACTTTTTGACGAAGCAGGGTATTTCTGTTCCCGGCGATATTTCGGTCGCGGGATTTGATGATACGCCCATGTGCAGCCTGATTTCCCCCACGCTTACATCAGTAAAGCAGGATGTTGCCATGAGGGCAGAAATTGCTGTTCAAAAGCTGCGGGAATTGAAGGAAAAAAAGGAAATTGAAACGACCGTTATGCTGCCGGTAACATTGATCGAGCGTGAGAGTACCGGTATTGCTCCAAATTAGCATTTATCATGAGGACGCATTGTTTGTAAGTTATGCACAAACAATGCGTCTTATTTTTGTGATGGGTTATGCGTTTAACCTTTGAATTTGTGTAGGGTTCGGGATACAATAAAGCTGCAGATATTTTTAGGAGGTATCACGATGGAACAAGAAAAGAGCTTTTTCAGGACAGTGTGTAATCTTGCCGTTCCGGTAGCACTGCAATCCATGCTTCAGGCATCCTTCAGTATCATTGATCAGATTATGATCGGACAGCTCGGCAGCGTAAGCGTTGCAGGTGTTGGGCTGGCAGGAAAGTTTTCTTCGGTTTTTTCTGTGCTGGCTTCTGCAATCGGTGCGGTTGCAGGAATCATGATCTCACAATATATGGGACAAAAAAATAAACAGGAGGTCAGAAGAAGCTTTTTTGTAAATCTGATCATTGCAATCGGGCTGGCAGGTATTTTTACGGTATTGTGCATTGCTTTTCCCAGGCAGATTATGTGGCTTTACACACAGGATGAGGCAACGCTGCTGACTGCCGCCGGCTATCTTACGATCCTTGCGGGAACCTTTCTTCCCATTGCCGGTGCAACCTTGCTGTCAACCTTGTTCCGATGCATGGAAAAGGCTTCTCTTCCTCTTTATGCCAGCATCCTTGCAGCATTTTTAAACACAGGGCTAAATTACATATTGATTTTTGGGAAGCTTGGCATCGCACCAATGGGAGCGGAAGGCGCAGCAATTGCAACGACAGTGTCACAAGCGGCAAACTTTTTGCTGATGCTTCTGCTACTATTGAAATACAGGGAGTGTCTGCAAAAGGAGACAGGCAGAGAGAAAGATCATACTTGTTTTGACTGGATGCAATATGCATCCATGCTGTTGCCTGTGCTTGTCTGTGAATTGATGTGGAGTCTTGGTGAAAATATTTATGCCGGGATTTACGGGCACCTGGGTACAGAGGCATGCGCGGCTATGACCCTGATCAATCCCGTTCAGGGACTGATGATCGGCGCTCTGTGCGGATTATCTCAGGCTGCCGGTGTGCTTATCGGAAAGACACTTGGAAAGGCGGAATATGAGAGAGCCTATCAGGACGCCAAAAAACTGATTTTTTACGGTTTTGCCGGTTCATTGCTGCTTTCCGTTTTCATTGTCCTTACCAGGTCATACTATGTGGCGCTTTATCAGGTAGAGGAGTCGGTAAAGCACCTGACGAAACAAATCTTGATCGCCTATGCAGTGATTGCACCGTTTAAGGTACAGAATATGATCGTAGGCGGCGGAATCATCAGGAGCGGTGGAAGGACCAAATACGTGATGCTGATCGATCTGATCGGCACCTGGCTGTTTGGTGTTCCTCTCGGACTTTTGGCAGCGTTTGTGCTTGAGCTGTCAATTCCCTATGTTTACTTTATTCTTTCTCTGGAGGAGTGTATCCGGTTCGGGATATCCCTGATCGTGCTAAAAAGAAAAAAATGGATGCAGAGCCTCAACGCATAAGGAACTGAACGAAAAGGAAGAGGGTAGAAAACAGTTGACAAATGATATGGGTCAGTCTTATGATGTGCAGGTAGAGGAAATTTTTGTAAACAAATTTTGAGAGAAGGAGGTAATTCATGATGACGACGATTAAGAATAGGAATAAGAACAACAGAAGATTGCATAGGATTACCTCGTTTATGGATAGATAAGGAAACTCATGATTCTATTTACAGATTGATTTGCGTGGTATTCAAAAGGATGCCACGCTTTTTTTATGCAATCGCGGATCAAATTTACTTGCAACTAAGAGAAAAGAAGAGGATAAGAGAGAAAACAATGAATCAGAGTAATTATGAAACTGCAACTGTTATGGCAGTGCACAGGGAAAGATATGAATTATTAGCAGGAAATGAGAAACTATATGGTAGATTAAAGACAGCAAATTTCTATCATGCAAATGAGATAATTGCGTTTCCCACAGTTGGAGATGAGGTGGAGATCACTTACAATGAAAACGGAGATAGCCTGATTACCGAAGTCCGGCCGAGAAAATCTGTATTTATGCGTCTGAATGCAACTCAGGGGCAGTCGGATCTTGCGGTGGCGGCAAATTTTGATTTTGTATTTATTACCATGTCTCTAAATCGGGATTTTCACATTTCGAAACTGGAAAGATATTTGACGGTTGCCTGGCAAAGCGGGGCAACACCTGTCATTGTCTTGACCAAGGTGGATCTGTGCGAAGATGTGTCTGAATATCTGCAGCAGATATCCAGAGTTGCTCCCGGTATTGATGTATTTTGCATCAGTTCCGTTACGGGAGAGGGAATTGCGGAAATGGCACGCTTCTTTGAAAAAGGAAAGACTATCGTTCTATTAGGTTCATCCGGGGTGGGAAAATCATCTCTTGTAAATACATTGATGGGAAGGAATGAGATGTTAACAGGCGATATCCGGGAAGCAGATGCACAGGGGCGCCATACAACAACCTATAAGCAGTGTATGTTTCTTCCGGAAAAAATTACATTGCCCGACGGAACAGTGCTGTCAGGTGGCGGGCGTATTATTGATACACCCGGAATCAGGAGGCTGGTTGTCAGTGATGTGGAGCAGGGACTGCAAATCTCTTTTGAAGAGATAGAAGAGCTGATAAGTCGCTGCAGGTTCTCTGACTGCAGTCATGGGAACGAACCGGGCTGTGCAATCCGTGCGGCTCTGGAGAATGGAACGCTCTCCCCAAAGCGATGGAAGACCTACCGGGATATGCTGCGGGAGGAAGTATTTTCCAAAGAGAGAAAACAGATCATGATGAAAAAAATTGGCAGAGCAAGAAGAGATATGTCAAGAAAAAGATAGAAGGGTAAGTACGGTAAAATGAGATATCAGATCAAACATGCGTTGGTACAATATGCTGCAGATACCATACTGGAGGATGTGAATTTTGAAATTCATGATAAAGAAAAAATTGCAGTAGTAGGTAGAAACGGTTGTGGTAAAACTACATTATTGAAGCTGATTGCAGGGGACATCAAAATGAGTAATCCGGATAGCGACGAGGAATGCGGAATTGTGATGGCGGGAAAGCAGGAAATAGGTTATCTGCGGCAGGTCAGCTTTACCGACGGAGAAATTACGGTGGAGGAAGAAATCAGGAAGACCTTTGCATCTGTTTTTGCCTGTGAGGAAAGAATGGCAGAAATTGAACAGGCACTTCACCGGGGAGAAGAAACTCCGGAGCTGCTATACGAATATGATAATCTGCAAAAAAGGATGGAGGCACAAAGAGGCTATACCTGGCGCAGGGATATGGAGATTATGTTTCAGCAGTTCGGATTCCCGTTAGAGGATCTGAAACGTCCGATCGGAAGCTTTTCGGGCGGGCAGCAGACAAAGGTGGCATTCATCAAGCTGCTGCTTGGCAGACCGGATATTATGCTGCTGGATGAGCCGACAAACCATCTGGATCTGCCAACGATCGAGTGGCTGGAGGAGTATTTAAAAAATTATGACAAGGCTGTGGTCATTGTCTCCCATGACCGGATGTTTCTGGACAGAGTCATTGATGTGACTTATGAGATAGAATATCATCAACTGAAAAGATATCCCGGCAATTATACTGCTTTTTTGAAGCAGAAGGAAGAAAATCTGATCAAACAGACAAAGGACTATGAGGAGCAACAAAAGGAAATAAAGCGTCTGAATGACTGGATTGAGAAATGGAAAAATACACCTACAAAGGTGGCTGCCACACGCTCAAAGAGAATGGCCATTGAACATATGGTTAAAATAGAAAAGCCCAGACGTTTTGACACAAAAACCTTTCATGCCATGTTTACGCCGAGAATAGAAAGCTATACGGATGTATTGTCTGTCAGAAATTTAAAAATCGGTTACGATAAAGAATTAAGTCAGATATCCTTTGAATTGAAAAAGGGGGATCGGCTTGCAATTATTGGCGAAAACGGAAAGGGAAAATCCACGTTGCTGAAAACGCTGGTCGGCATGATAAAACCCTTAGGCGGAAGCTTCACATTCGGTCCCAATGTAGAGTGGGGATATTTTGACCAGCAAAAAGCGGTGGTGAATGATGCAGATCCGGAACAGACGGTTCTTGACAATTTTTGGGAAGAATATCCGAAGCTGCTTCGTGAGGAAATAAGGAGCGCCCTGGGAAGCTTTCTGTTTTCCCAGGAGGAAGTGATGAAGAAAATGGGGCAGCTTTCCGGAGGAGAGAAGGTGAGACTGGCCCTGTGCAAGATGTTCCAGACAAGACCGAATCTTTTGATCTTGGATGAACCCACAAATCATATGGATCTGCCGGGGAAAGAAGCATTGGAGCAGATGCTGCTCGGTTTTCCGGGAACTGTTTTGTTTGTCTCTCATGACAGATATTTTGTAAAGCAGGTGGCTACCGGAATTCTGGAATTTGATCAGACAGATGTTAAGCGGCCGGACAAAAAGCCGGAACGGCAGGAACCTACCTTACAGGACGTATTTGATAAAAAAACCTATTACAATCCGGGGAAAATAAAATCCAGACTGGTAAAACAGCTTGAAAAATATGAAAACCAGCTGGCAGAGAGTGAGGAAAACACAGCTTCACTGAAGATGCAGCTTTTGGATCCGGCACTTGCATCAGATTATCAGAAGCTGATGGAACTGCAGAAACAGATAGAGGAAGAGGAACATAAGCAGGAAACCTTATTGGAGAGAATGCTGGAGACGGAGACAGATTTGGAAGAGCTTCAGGAAAATTAGTTTTACAAGAAACTTACGCTGATGATAGGGGCAAGGCAGATTGGAGAGTCTACGCTTAATAAACATGAATTTTCAGAATATAGTCGGGCAGATATTTCGTGAACATACTGCGAATATTATTACCAATTTTCCACATACTAACTCCATATCCAATGATTTGGAATCTATAAATCGAAATCATGTATAAGATAACGGAGGAAAAATAAGGAAAATGAAAGCAACAGGCATAGTGCGTAGGATAGATGATTTGGGCCGTATTGTCATTCCAAAGGAGATCAGGCGGACGCTCCGCATCAGAGAGTCGGATCCGCTGGAAATATTTACAGACAGAGAGGGAGAGATCATCCTGAAGAAATATTCTCCGATCGGTGAGATGAGCACCTTTGCTAAACAGTATGCGGAAAGTCTTGCGCAGGCATCGGGTAGAACAGCATTGATTGCAGATAGAGACCAGTTTATAGCAGTATCAGGCGGATACAAAGGCATTCTCGGGAAGTCTATCAGCAGGGAGCTTGAGGAACGGTTGGGTAAGCGTGAGATTGTCATTGCTTCGAAAGGCGAGGCGAATTTTATACCGATTGCGCAGGACGTCACCGATGAATTTACACAGGAGGCGATCTATCCGATTATCTGCGAAGGAGATATGATTGGTGGAGTGATTTTGATTGATAATGGGGAAAAAGGGAAAATGGGAGAGGTGGAGCAGAAGCTCCTGCAATCCGCAGCAGGCTTTCTGGGAAGACAGATGGAGCAGTAATTAAAGTACCTTCCATAAACAACAAGTACAATAATGCCATTGTCCGGATGACTGTTTGAAAAGCGGTGGTGGAATCTATGTGCTCGTCACACGGAAAGCGGGGCAAGAAAAATCTAATCCGCGCATGAAAAATAAAAACAGCTCTCAGACTTTAAACTCGCTTCGCTTCGAACAGGTAAAGTCTGAGAGCTTTATTTTTCATTGCGCGGGTTGATTTTTTACGCCCCGTTTCCGAATTGTTCCTTACACATAGATTCCACCACCGGCTTTGAGTTTCATCCGGCCGGTGCAATAAGCATTTGTACTGGCTGTTTCTGCCAAATTCAGCGAAATTCCTTATAAGGCTTACCGTGCAGGGAATCATGCTTTTGACAGCTGTGTAAAGACTTCTTTATGGCATTCTGCGCAGCTTTAACGCTCACGTCTGTACATGATCAGTGCCTCACGGCAGGGATAGCACCCCATTTCGTAATAGCCCTTTGTAGTCCGGTTGAGACGTTCCATGGTAACGGAACGGTTTGCCTTTTTAGGACAGTCATATAGAAACCGGATCTCGTCTGTTTGATATTCCTCGTCAAATTCCGGATCATCCTCCTCCTCGTAATAGGGATCAAAGAGCAGGATTCTGTCTTCTGCAGTACCGGTAAGAAGAACGTAATGGGGTACCTCCAGAAAAAGCCGAAGCAGTACGACACCACCCTTTTCAAGTGCGGAAGTAATCCGGCTTCCAGGTTCAATAACGACCTCTTCACCTGTAAAAAATTCACAGTAAAGAGGAAACCTTTTGACTTCGGAAAAGTGATTAAGCCAGCTGGTAATGTAATTCATGGCGGCCGGTGAGGTGCCGCGTTTGCAGATCTCTCCGGCTTCATTATAAGAGTCCATGCAGTAAAGCATGATAAACTTAACCATATCGGGATAGATTTCTTCCCGGTCAAACAGGTAGCGGATTCCGTTCAGTAACGTGACAGGACCGCAATCATATTCAGATGTCTGGTAGTTTAATAAGTTTTTCATTTCGTAATCATCCCCATTGTGTAAATACCCCAGGTGTATGCGGCCGAAAGCATGCAAAGTGATTGTAATATACTCCCCTGCATAGCTATTTGTCAAGATAGTAGAAGTAGAGCCTGCTATAGGAATTGTCTATAACCAGTGGTATCTTTTTCATATTAACACCTTTTGATCAGTCATTGCTATACTTAAGGGCATAGAGACAGAAAATAATAAGCAGAAAAGACGATCATAACAGAAGAAAAAGGAGGAGAAAAAGCTATGGCATATACAGTTGAGACGAAATGTCTTCATCAGGAGGCTTCCGATAACATTGAAAAGGCATATGGGGCAATCAGCTTTCCCATTTACCAGACAGCAACGTTTGCACACAGGGGAGTGGGAGAAAGCACAGGCTATGATTATTCCAGATTACAGAACCCTACCAGGGAGCAGCTGGAGAAAACGGTAGCCTCCCTGGAAAAAGGAATTGACGCGATAGCCTTCTCCAGTGGGATGTCAGCGATTGCAGCAGTGATGGAGCTGTTTCGTCCGGGGGATCATGTGATTGCAGATGCGGATCTATATGGCGGAAGTGTAAGACTTTTCCAGAAGATCAGTGAAAAGAACGGAATTACTTTTTCACGAGCAGATTTGAGCAGCGAGGATGTACAGCAATACCTTACAGAGAATACAAAAGCGATTTATATAGAAACCCCTACCAATCCCATGATGCATGTGACAGATATAAGAAAGCTCAGTGAAATTGCCAAAGCACATCATCTTCTTCTGATCGTTGACAACACCTTTATGTCACCTTATTTTCAAAATCCGCTTGAGCTTGGCGCAGACATTGTTGTTCACAGCGGTACAAAATATCTGAATGGACACAATGATGTGATTGCAGGCTTTACCGTGACGGCAGATCAGGAACTTGCAGAAAAGCTCAGATTTATCTTTAAGACCACCGGCGCCTGTCTGGCTCCCTTTGACAGCTGGCTGGTGCTTAGGGGAATTAAGACATTGGCACTCCGCATGGAAAAGGCACAGGAGAATGCAATGAAACTTGCAAACTGGCTGGAAGGGAAAAAGCAGGTCACAAGGGTAATTTATCCGGGTCTTGCAAGTCATCCGGGGCATGAACTGATGAAAAAGCAGAGCAGAGGCTTTGGAGCAATGATTACTTTTGAGGTGGAGAGCAGTGCACTTGCAAGATCAATTCTGAGCAGAGTAAAGCTGATCCAGTTTGCGGAGAGTCTGGGAGGGACGGAAACATTGATCACCTATCCTGCTACTCAGACTCATGCAGATGTTCCCCAGGAGGAGCGGGAGAAAATTGGAATTACAGATCGAATTCTTCGAATTTCCACAGGAATTGAGGGAGCAGAGGATTTATTAAAGGATTTAGAGCAGGCATTTGAGACAGCTTAACGGAAAGGGAAAAACAGATGGCAGAGAGAAATCTTGATTTTAGTAAAGTGATAGAAAGAGATCATACAAATTGTCTGAAATATGATTTCAGGGTTGCAAGAGGAATGCCGGCGGATATCCTTCCTCTATGGGTGGCAGATATGGATTTTCAGATATCTTCCTATATTCAGGATGCGATAGAAAAGCAGGTGAGACATGGAATCTATGGTTATAGTGAAGCGGGAAAGGATTATTTTGAGGCAGTCAGTTCCTGGCTGAAACAACAGCATGGCTGGGTTGTGCAGCCGCAATGGCTTGTAAAGACACCGGGAGTTGTATTTGCACTTGCTATGGCGGTAAAGGCATTTACCAATGTAGGTGATGGAGTGTTGATTCAAAAGCCGGTTTATTATCCATTCAGCGGCGTCATACTGGATAATAAGAGGAAGGTTGTGGACAACACACTGACTCTGGGAGAGGATGGAAGATATCATATTGATTTTGAGGACTTTGAGGAAAAAGTAGTCAATGAGAATGTAAAGTTGTTTTTCCTTTGTAATCCTCACAATCCGGTGGGAAGAGTATGGGAGAGAGAGGAGCTTGAGAGATTGGGGGATATCTGCTACCGCCATAATGTCATTGTGGTCAGCGACGAAATCCATTCTGATTTTGTATGGAAAGGAAAGCACCAGGTATTTGCGGATCTGAAGGAAGAATACCGGGAAATATCTGTTACCTGTACAGCACCAAGCAAGACCTTTAATATTGCAGGACTTCAGGTATCAAATATCTTTATCCCGAATACGAGATTGCGCCATCAGTTTAAAAGACAGCTGGACGCCAGCGGCTACAGCCAGTTGAATGCAGTGGGAATCGTTGCATGTGAAGCAGCCTACCGGGACGGCAGGGAATGGTATGACGGTGTATGCAGTTATATTAAGGAAAACATTGAATATGTCGGAAAGTATCTGGAGGAGAATATTCCCGGTGTCAAGTTACTGAAACCGGAAGGAACCTATTTACTCTGGCTTGATTTCAGAGAACTTCATTTATCTGATACAGCTCTGGAGGATCTGATTATTAAAAAGGCAGGGTTGTGGCTCGACAGCGGAGCTATTTTCGGGGATGCCGGAAAAGGATTTCAGAGAATTAACGCAGCATGTCCCAGAGAAATCCTGGAAAAAGCGCTGAATAAACTGGAAGAGGCAGTTCTTTCACTATAGATGCTGTCAAATTTATAAAAAGTGTTTGACAATAGAAGAAAAGGAACGTATAATATAAAACATACATTACCTACTGAAAAAGTATGAATTAAACAAAACCGTAAAGTAAAACAATGAAAAATTAGGAGGAAAAGAAAATGAGCGAGATTAAAGAAAATGTATTGGAACTGATTGGCGGAACACCTATTTTAAAGGCAAGCCGTTATGCAAAGCATGCACAGGCAGAAGGAGCAACCATTCTGGCAAAACTGGAGTATCTGAATCCGGCGGGATCTGTAAAGGATCGTATTGCTCTTTCCATGATTGAAGATGCAGAGGAAAAAGGAATTCTGAAGCCGGGGGCAACCATTATTGAGCCAACTTCCGGAAATACCGGTATCGGGCTTGCAATGGTAGCAGCTGCCAAGGGGTACAGAGCAATTCTTACACTTCCTGATACCATGAGCGTTGAAAGAAGAAATCTGCTTGCAGCTTATGGTGCAGAACTGGTACTGACGGAAGGTGCAAAGGGAATGAAGGGCGCAATTGCGAAGGCTCAGGAACTGAAGGATTCCATTCCTGGTGCAGTGATTCTTGGCCAGTTTGTAAATGCGGCTAATCCGAAGGCACACAGAAGTACAACCGGTCCTGAGATATGGGAACAGACAGACGGAAAGGTTGACATCTTTGTAGCCGGTGTGGGTACCGGTGGAACCGTAACGGGTGTAGGCGAGTATTTAAAATCCCAGAATCCCAATGTGAAGGTTGTGGCAGTAGAGCCTGCGACCAGCCCGGTACTTTCTAAGGGAACTGCAGGTGCACATAAGATTCAGGGAATCGGTGCAGGTTTTGTTCCAGACGTTCTGAACACAAAGGTATATGATGAGGTCATTGCGATTGAGAATGAAGATGCTTTTGCAGAGGGTAAGGCTTTTGCGGTAAACGAAGGAATCCTGGTAGGTATTTCATCAGGTGCTGCATTGAAGGCAGCAACAATTCTGGCTAAGAGACCGGAGAATGCAGGAAAGACGATCGTGGCTCTGCTTCCCGATTCCGGTGACCGTTACTTATCAACACCTCTGTTTAGTAATAATTAATTTTTTGTTTAGATAAATATTGACATTTTAAAACGGTAACAGTACAATTAACTGACTATTTATATCAATGAATATCGCATATCTCTTAAATGAGGAGGAGAATTATGAAAAAAGCAGTAAGAAATATGCTGAGCCTTGTGCTGACCGCTGCCCTTGTATTTGCAATGGTCGGATGCTCATCAGGCAACTCGGAGGAAAAGTCTTCCGGAGCGGGAGATGTGGCTTCAGCAGATACGGCAGCAGGTGACACTGTTGCAAGTGATGCATCTGCATCAGAAAGTACAGGCGAGAGCATTGTAAACATTGGAGTTACAGATTCCCTGGGAGGTGTAAATCCTTTTACAATTGACCAGACGGAGATTAATAAGTATGCGCTGGATTTGATCTTTTTACCTTTGATGGAGCTTGATCAGGATCTTAATTTCCAGGGAATGCTGGCGGATTCTGTTACCACTGAGGATAATATTAACTTTTTGGTGCATATTGATGATGAGGCAACCTGGTCAGACGGCAAACCGGTTACGGCAGAGGATGTAGCATATACGGTGCTGCGTCTTGCAAGTCCGGTTGTCAATAATACAACATTAATGCTCTATGCATTTGAAGGTGTCGGTGATGATGGCTTTGTGGAAAAGGGTGCAACCGGGATTGATGGTATTCAGGTGATTGATGATAAGATTGTTCAATTTACGTCCAAATACCCGATGGCATTGACTACTTTCCAGAATACCTATGCAAGATATCTGCACATCATGCCCAAGCATGTAATTGAGCAGTTCAGTGAGGAAGAGCTGACCACTGCAGACTGGTTCAATCATCCGGATGTCATTAGTGGACCTTATTTCCTTAAGGATTATGATAATGATCACTATATTTCCTATGAGGCGAATGCTGATTACTGGAAGGGAGCACCCAAGATTGAAAAGCTGAACTTTAAGATTGTAGATGCCAGCCAGATTTATTCCGGTCTTCAGTCAGGTGAAATTGATATTACCCATCATACCATGACGGCAATTCCTCAAGAGGATTACGAGAGTATTGAAGCACTTGAGAATGTAGAGGTAGTATATGGCTCACCGATTACCAATCAGTCAGCATTTATCCAGACCAAAAACATTCCGGATGCCAGGGTACGTCAGGCACTTTTGTATGCTATTGACAGACAGCAACTGGTAGATCAGCTTTTGAAGGGACACGGAGAGGTGGTCGACGGATTCCTTTCCTCAGCAAGTCCGTTCTATGATGACAGTATTACACCGTTTTCCTATGATCCTGAAAAGGCAAAGGAATTGCTTGCCGAGGCAGGCTGGGACGGTTCCAAGACCCTTAAGTTTTTTGTGAATTCCGGTGACTCGACCTTTGTGAATGGTGCACAGGTTCTGGTAGCGCTGTGGGCACAGGTGGGTATCAACGTAGAAGTTCAGACCGTAGATCTGGCAACACTGATGACCAAAGCAGGGACAGATGAATATGATATTATGGCAGTTCAATACACCTATGCACCGGTGGATCCTTACCCCGATGTAAGCTGGCTCCTTAGTGGCGAAGACAGTTGGACCGGTTACAGCAGTGATGAGATTAATGCAGCACTGGAAGGTACACAGCAGACAAGTGATGTTGAGGAGATCAAAGAGCTGTATTCTGTTGTAGACAAAAAGGTACAGGAGGACGTTCCCATGTTCTCTGTATACATTATCAGTGCACAGGGGGCAGTAAACAAGCGCTTAAGTGGTGCTAAGCCCAGTGTTTATGGTTTCTTTAACAATGTACAGAATTGGGAGATCGTTCAGTAACGAGTATTAAAATAAACAGTGAGGAAAAGCTATGTCGCATTTACTGGAAGTGAAAGGATTAACCACAGGCTTTACCGGTGATTACGGAAAGACAATCAGCGTAGATCACGTCAGTTTTCATGTGGATGAAGGAGAGGTTGTCTGTCTGGTAGGGGAGTCCGGATGTGGGAAAAGTGTGACATCACTGTCAATAATGGGATTATTAGGAAGGGGCGGGGCCGTCGTTGACGGCTCTGTCCTGTTTGACGATAAGAATCTTCTTTCCATGACAGAAAAAGAACTGGATGAGATTCGGGGTGATCAGATTACCATGATTTTTCAGGATCCGCTTACCTCCTTAAATCCTGTTTTTACGGTGGGGAATCAGATTACGGAGAGCATCAGGACTCATATGCATTTATCCAAAGAGGATGCAAAGAAGCGTGCGGAAAATCTGCTTGAAAAAGTAGGTATGCCGGATGCTCATGGGGTGATGAAAAAGTATCCGCATACACTTTCCGGGGGAATGCGTCAGAGAGTAATGATTGCCATGGCTCTTTCCTGTAATCCGAGACTTTTGATTGCGGATGAGCCGACTACAGCCCTTGATGTGACAATACAGGCACAAATTATGGAGCTCCTTTCACAGCTTCAAAAAGAAACAGGTATGGCAATGATCCTGATCACACATGATATCGGACTGGTCGCTAATATGGCGGACCGGGTACTTGTCATGTATGCGGGACAGATCATAGAAGAAGCACCTGCAATGGAGCTGTTTCGCAGTCCAAAGCATCCGTACACACAGGCACTTCTCAATACTGTACCGACGATCAGGGATTCCGCAGAGCGCAGGCTTCTGTCAATTCCCGGAATTGTGCCGGAAAGCTATGACAATATCAGAGGCTGTCGCTTTGCAGATCGCTGTAGATTCCGCAGACCGGAATGCGATCAGCCCCAGGAGGACTATCAATTTGCGGAAGCGCATACTGCCAAATGTATTGTGAGCAAGGAAGGGGGTATTCCGTCATGAGCAGACAGCAGAATCCCCCACTCATTCAAGTGGAAAATCTGAAAAAATATTATCCTATCAAGGGAGGGATCATCAGCCGCACGACGGGCTATGTAAAGGCGGTTGACGGTGTAAGCTTTTCCATTTTGGAAGGCGAAACGCTGGGACTGGTAGGAGAGTCCGGCTGTGGAAAATCCACCATCGGCAGACAGCTGGTCGGATTGGAAAATCCCACGGAAGGAACGATAGCTTATCGCGGAAGGGATCTCTCAAAACTGAAAAAGAGGGAATTGCGGGATATCAGAACCCAACTGCAAATGGTGTTCCAGGATCCCTATTCTTCCTTAAATCCCAGAAAGCATATTTATGAAATTTTAGCGCAGCCAATGCTATATCACAAGATATCTACAAGAGAAACGGTGGAGAAAGATATCTTACAAATTCTGGATATGGTAGGACTTTCCCGAAATGTTCTGGGAAGATACCCACATGAATTTTCGGGCGGACAGAGACAACGGATCGGAATTGCCAAGGCACTTTCCCTTAACCCGAAGTTTATTGTCTGTGATGAGCCGGTAAGTGCTCTGGATGTGTCCATACAGGCGCAGATATTGAATCTTCTTAAGGAACTGCAGCAGGAGCTTGCGCTTACCCTTCTGTTTGTCGGGCATGGACTTGGAGCAGTAAATTATGTAAGTGATCGAATTGCGGTAATGTACCTTGGAAAAATTGTGGAAATGGGAGAAGCAAAGGAAATTTTTCGAAATCCGGTTCATCCTTATACCAAAGCATTGCTAAATGCGGTACCGGTGCCGGACCCGGAGGAAAAGCAGAAAGAGAAGACTCTTCTTCAGGGAGAAATCGGGAACAGTGTCAATCCGCCGTCAGGATGTCGTTTTCATCCGAGATGCCCGTATGCGACAACCATCTGTTCTCAGAAGGAACCGGGGTTATCAGAGACAAGTGCAGGCTCAGGACACTATACGGCCTGTCCGATTGTGATGCAAAGTAAGGAGGTGCAGGAGATTGGGTAAGTATATCGTAAAAAGGATTCTCATTGCGATTCCTGTACTGATCGGCATTACGATCATTGATTACGCGATTATGTGTATGGCGGGGAGCCCTCTGGAGATGCTGCAGGGGCCCAGGGTTTCCGAGGCAGCAGTGGAAGCAAAGAAAATAGCATTAGGGTTGGATAAGCCTTTTTATGTACAGTATTTTGTGTGGCTTGGGCAGCTTCTTCACGGGAATATGGGTTATTCCATCAAGTCCTATCAGCCGGTGAGTGAAATGATCAGCAGTCATTTGGGACCAACGCTTCTTCTGATGGGAGTGTCCCTTCTGGTAAGCCTTCTCATGGCAGTTCCGGCAGGAATTTACAGCGCAATCCATCAGTACACCAAGGGTGACTATGCAGTAGTTACATTTTCATTTTTGGGAAGCAGTATACCGGGCTTTTTCCTGTCATTGCTTTTGATCTATATTTTTACCGTCAAGCTTGGATGGCTTCCGTCAAGTGGGATGACCACGCTCGGAACAGGAGGAGGCTTTCTGGATGTACTGAAGCATATGATCATGCCTGTGATTGTACTATCTACTTCTATGGCAGGAAGCAACATCAGGTATATCCGAAGTGCAGTGCTTGAAATTCTGCAACAGGATTACCTGCGCACAGCCCGTGCCAAGGGAATCGGACATTTCAAGGTGATCAATAAGCATGCACTCCGGAATGCACTGGTCCCCATCGTAACTGTGATCGGGATGGAAATTCCCGTACTTTTTGGTGGTGCTGTGATCATTGAGCAGGTGTTTTCCTGGCCGGGACTTGGGCTGATGACCATGAGTGCGATTACCAGCAGAGACTATCCGGTCATCATGGGAGTGTGCCTTCTGTCGGCGGTGGTAGTGTTGGCGGCAAATCTGATTACGGATATTCTGTATGCACTGGTAGATCCTACGATACAGCTTGACTAGGAGAAGCGGAATGGGAAAAGTAAAACAGACAGAACAGAACGTGAAAATAAATAAAGATATTGCAAGCGAAAGCTATTTTCAGACGGTTTTCCGGCGATTTCGCCGGCATAAGCTGGCACTGATCAGTATGATCGTTGTGATCGTTCTGGGAGGAGCAGCTCTTCTTGCTCCTATCATTGCCCCGTATGAACCGGATGCAATTGTAGGTCCTTTCAGCGGAGCACCGAGCAGAGAGTTCTGGCTGGGAACGGATCAGATCGGAAGGGATGTGTTCAGCCGGCTTCTTTATGCAATGCGCATCTCCCTGCTGGTGGGAATTATGGCAACATTGATCTCAACCGTGGTGGGTGTGGTTCTGGGACTGATTGCCGGATACTTTGGTGGGGTGGCAGATATGATCATTATGCGCTTCACGGATATGGTTATGTCCTTTCCCTATATCCTGCTGGTACTGGTGGCTGCAGCAATTTTTAAGCCGGGGCTATGGAACATTATTTTGATTCTGGGATTTGTAGACTGGCCCGGAATTGCAAGGCTGGTCCGCGGAAATGTGCTGAACCTTCGGGAAACAAATTTTATTAAGGGAAATATTGTGGCAGGGATGCCGCTTAGACATATTTTATTTTCAGAGATTCTGCCGAATACGGTTGCACCTATTCTGGTATATGCAACCTCGGTGCTGGCACTTTCCATGCTGGATGAGGCGGCACTAAGCTTCCTTGGACTGGGAGTACAGCCTCCCACTGCAAGTCTTGGTAATATGCTTAACGGTGCCCAGTCTCTTACCGTTCTTACCAAACAGCCCTGGCTATGGATTCCGGCGGGACTTTTGATCGTGATTCTGGTCATGGCAATCAACTTTATCGGAGACGCACTGCGGGATGCACTTGATCCCAACAGCAGATAGGCAAAGGGGAAAATGATGACAGAGCTTGAAAAGCAATTGATCGAATATTTTGAGTGGTTTCATGCACATCCTGAACTGTCTTATGAGGAATATGAAACGACGGTAAAGATCCGGGAAATTCTCATGTCTGCAGGGGTGGAAATCCTTCCCTATGATCTGGAGACGGGACTTGTTGCAATCATTCGGGGGAAGAAGGAAGGACCGGTACAGGCTCTTCGATGTGACATAGATGCCCTGCCGATCTTGGAAGAAACTGGCCTTTCTTATGCATCAAAACATAATGGAAGGATGCATGCCTGCGGACATGACTTTCATATTGTGGCGGGGATAGGCTGTGCCCTTCTCTTACAGGAGCAAAAAGCAGAACTTGCCGGAACGGTTAAAATTATTTTTCAACCCGCGGAGGAAAGCTCTCTGGGAGCGCTTAAGATATTGGAAACAGACGCGATGGCAGAGGTAGACAGAGTATGGGGCATTCATGCAGATCCTACCAATGAAGCAGGTGTTCTGGGCATCAGAGAAGGCTATGTGACAGCCGCGGTCGACCGTTTTGTGATCAGGATTAAGGGCGTGGGTTGTCATGGCGCACATCCGGATGACGGGATAGATCCCATTCCGGCAGCAACAGCAATGGTACAGGCATTTCAGACTATTGTCACCAGAAATATCAATGCCTTTCATCCGTCCCTAATCAGTGTCACAAGGATTGAGGCCGGAAATACCTGGAATGTGATTCCGGAAACAGCGGAGCTTGAGGGGACCGTCCGGACGATGGACGCAGAGGACAGAATCCTTTTTGAAAAGCGTATGAGAGAAATTGCAGAGCAGACTGCACGGGCTTACGGTGCACAGACTGAGTTTGAATGGATCGCCGGTCCGCCTGCTACCTATAATGACGCAGGTATGGCAAAGGAGTGTATGAGAGTGGCGCAGAAACAGGGACTTCGTGTGGTGCCGGAGGAAAGCTCTCTGGGTGGAGATGATTTCGCGTTTTTTGAAGAAAAGATACCGGGCTGCTATATTAAGATCGGAACCGGCAAGGGCCCTACAATTCATCAGCCGGGATTTCAGATAGACGAGCAGGTGATTCTGCCTACAGTGAACTATCTGGCAGCACTGTTTTGCGAATAGATAATGTATTTGAAAGAGTCGCCGTCAGGCGACTTTTTTTGCTTGAAAGGAAAGACTTTCGTGCTTTCGCGACCGCGCTCGGCGCGAGAGTCCGCAAGCAGACTCTTTATTTCATAAAAAAAGGGGCAAAATCAAATTTTGCCCACACTTCAGTTTCCACTATAACACAACAGAAAATAAAAGTCTAGTAATTGTTTTTATTTCTGATACAATTGCAGATACAGTGATATGAGGGGAGGAAGCTATGGAAGAAAGAGACACAAAAAGAATTGCAGAAACGGGACGTGAGGCGGAAGAAGCATATCTTCAAAAAACATTGCAGGTAGTGAAGCATAATGTAGAGACCTATGAGAGTGAAATGGCGCGGATGCAGGAGGAGATTGATGAGATGCTGGATCATTATCATGACAATGATGATGAAATTTACACTGCACTGAGTAACACGGTCACCATGCGGGACAATATGAAGCATGCACTTACCAAAAATCAAAAGGCGGTAAATAAACCCTATTTTGGCAGGATTATCTTTTATGATGAAACCCTGAAGAAAGAGGAATCACTGTATATCGGTAGAGGCGGAATTGCAAAAGACACAACACACCAGATGGTCATTGACTGGCGTGCGCCTATTGCCAACGCTTATTATGAAAACGGGCTGGGAAAATGCAGCTATCCTGCGCCCGACGGGAAGGAGCTTCCCATTGATCTGCAATTGAAACGTACCTACGAGATTGAAGAAGGAAGGCTACTTGACTATTTTGATACGGAGGTGGTTGCCAATGATGATCTGCTGACCAAATACCTTGCCAGAAACAAGCAGGCGGTACTCGGTGAGATCATAGCGACCATCCAGAAGGAACAGAACGAGATCATCCGGAAATCACCCTATCACAATGTGATTGTGCAAGGGGTGGCGGGCTCCGGGAAAACGACGGTGGCAATGCACAGAATATCCTACATTCTCTACAATTACCAGGAACGCTTCAGACCGGATGACTTTTATATCGTGGGAAGCAACCGAATTCTTCTTAAATATATCACCGGCGTCCTGCCGGATCTTGATGTGTACGGTATCAAGCAGATGACCATGGAACAGTTGTTTATGAGACTCTTGTATGAGGATTGGGATGAGAAGAAATACCGCATTTTAGAGAATTCACAGGCTGACCTAAGTGGCAGTGTACGGGGAACCCTTGGATGGTTTGAGGAATTGAAGGATTACTGCCTTAACATGGAGAGGGAAGCTATTTTAGCGGATACGGTTTATTTGAATCCCAAACAGTTCGTGGAGGGAATCCGGGATGGCGTGGCAGGAGTATTTGATGAAACCATCGGTAAAAAGGTCTGTCCCGGGGATCTGATCGAGATTCTATCCGGTGAATCGATAGCAGATTATGTCAGACAGACACCCGGTATGTCCATCCAGAGCAAGATCAATATGCTCAATGAACGTCTTCTGAATAAAATAAAAGATGAATTTCTGAAAAATGGCATCCGTTATACGGAGAAAGAGCGAAAGGCAATTCTGAAGGCTTACCGGGGAAGATTCGGAAAGCGGATCTGGAAACGTTCTGTTTTCGATATGTATCGGGATTTCCTGATGCTTCAACAAGAAAAAGGATACCGGATAAAGATTCCGGATCGGGAATTTGACGTGTACGATCTGGCTGCACTGGCGTATCTGTATAAGAGAGTGAAGGAGACTGAGGTCATCAGTGAAGCTCATCATATCGTTATTGATGAAGCCCAGGATTTTGGGATGATGGCATATGCAGTTCTTGATTTCTGTATCAAAGACTGCACCTATACGGTGATGGGGGATGTATCCCAGAATATTCACTTCGGCTATGGACTAAATGACTGGGAGGAACTGAGAACACTTCTGTTAACCGATGAAATGGACAGCTTCGGGGTGCTGAAAAAGAGCTATCGAAACACAGTAGAGATTTCTGAATTTGCATTGAAAATCCTGCATCACGGGAGCTTTGCGGCTTATCCGGCAGAGCCGATCATCCGTCATGGGGAGCCGGTGAGCGTAAAGCAGGTTCCTTCCGATGAGACACTGATAAGAGAGGCAGCTTCCGTTTGTGCTAAGTGGCAGAAAAAGGGACTTAGTACAATCGCAGTGGTATGCCGCAGTGAGCAGTGTGCCAGGAAAGCCGCACAGGAGCTTGGAAAATGGATTCCTGTTGCGGAGAGTAGTCTGGAGAGAGCAGTCTTTTCGGATGGAATTATGGTATTGCCGGTGGCTTATACCAAAGGTCTTGAATTTGATGCGGTACTGATTCTGAATCCGGACAGAAATGATTATCCGGTGGATGACGGACATGCAAAGCTTTTGTATGTAGCAGCTACCAGAGCTCTTCATGAGCTGTGTGTGCTGCATACGGGAAATCTGACAGGGCTGATTGCGGATCCTGTGCCGGAGCGGAAATCGGAAGGACAGATCGAAATGCCTGCTGTCAGTGAAAAGCCGGATAAGCAAAAGGCAGAGCAGAAAGAACAGGCTGGGGTGCTTAAGACTGTAGCGCGCAGGAAGGTTTCGGCAGTTTTGCGCACGCCAAAGCCGATCAAGGAACCGCCCAAAACCGTGCTCCTTACCGGAGTGAAGCCAATCTGCATCAAGCATTCCGGGCAGGAAGAGCAAACAGGTAAGTCAGGTATGTGCTTTGGAGACATGCCTTCAAACGAAAGACTTCGTCCCGCGGGACATTCGAAGATTGATCTTTCGGTTAAGTGGGTATACAGAAAGGAGGACGGGCTGTATCTGCAAAGCAGATACGGGGTGCTGCGCCTTAGCCCGGTAAAGAGCGATGTGATACGCGTTACCTTTACCAGAGAAGGGAAGCCGAGAGAGAATGCTCATAGGAAAATTGCACTGCGTGAGACAGAAAAATTCTGGATGTACAGAGAAAACGGAAGCATTGTAGAGCTTGTGACAGATGAACTTTGCCTGGAGGTGGATAAACAGACGGGAGCATTGAGGTACCGGAATCGGGATAAGAAGCTGCTTTTGGAAGAAAGAAAGCGGGATTGCCGTCAGATAGATTCGGCAGGACAGGGAAAGACATGGGTGTTCTTTGAATGGCAGAAAGGGGAGAAACTGTATGCGCCTGGGATTGCCGGAGCAGAAGGGCTTACATTAAATGGAAGTGCCCGTTATATTCAGCCGGACACTTCCGAAAAAACACTGCCTTCCGTTGTCTCTGATCAGGGCTATTGCCTTTTCGCAGCAACGGACAAACCGGTTATCTTTTGCGATATTCCGGCATATGGTTCCTATCTTGCCGTAGAAGGAGAGAAACAGCTGGATTATTATTTTTCGCTCATACGGTCAAGTAATTCGATTTTTGTATCGTAAAGCTTTTTGGAAAGATCCACATAAATCTGATGAGGATTAACAAAGCGTTTGGTTTCATCCCAGAGGGTATCCTGCTCCTTCAGGCAATATTCCCGGATGTCCATGACCTTGGGGGACTCATAGCAGCATTCGCCGCTCTGAAATACCGGGACGAGAAGCTCCCGCAAGGTGAAGCTTCCGGCAGGGAGCTTCGTCTTCTTCCAGGGCTCTAAAGGATCAAAGAGTAAAAGAGGTTCCTCTTCACTGAAATGCTCACCTACCAGACAGATGAGATCTGCCTTGATCTTGCCGGTTTCCTTCTCATAAATGCGGTAAACGGTCTTGTTGCCCGGATTAGTTACTTTTTCAGAGTTTTCGGATAATTTGATCTTGGGAATAAACTCTCCCTGCTCATTCCTAATGGCAGCGAGCTTATATACGCCGCCGAATGCCGGGTTATCCTTTGCGGTGATCAAATTGGTCCCAACGCCCCAGGAGGTGATGGCAGCTCCCTGTGCCTTCAGCGATTCGATCAGATATTCATCCAGATCGTTGGATGCAGAGATGACAGCGTCTGTAAAACCGGCATCATCCAGCATACGACGGGCTTTCTTGGAAAGATAGGCAAGATCGCCGCTGTCGAGGCGGATTCCGTAGAAGGTGAGAGGAATGCCCGCAGCACGCATCTCACGGAAAACACGGATGGCATTGGGGACGCCGGATTTTAAAGTATCATAGGTATCCACCAGAAGAATGCAGGCAGAAGGATACATATCGGCATAGGCTTTAAAGGCGGTATATTCATCAGGAAAGCTCATGATCCAGCTGTGGGCATGAGTCCCCTTTACCGGAACATCAAAAAGCTGTCCGCAAAGTACATTGGAGGTTCCGATACAACCGCCGATCATGGCAGCACGGGCTCCGTAGATACCGGCATCAGGTCCCTGGGCACGACGAAGACCGAATTCCATAATGCCGTCACCCTTGGCTGCATAGCAGACTCTTGCCGCTTTGGTTGCAATCAGACTCTGATGATTAATGATATTCAGGATGGCAGTTTCTACCAGCTGTGCCTCCATGATGGGAGCAATCACCTTTATGAGAGGTTCTCTTGGGAAGATAACCGTTCCTTCAGGAATTGCATAAATATCACCGGAGAATTTAAAGTTTGCCAGATAATCCAGGAAGTCTGCATCAAAGATGTTAAGACCGGAAAGATAATCAATATCCTCCTTGGAAAAATGCAGCTCTTTGATATATTTGATCAGCTGCTCTAAGCCTGCTGCAATGGCATAACCGCCATCACAGGGATTGTTTCGGTAAAAGGCGTCAAAGATCACAGTTTCATTTTGATCCTTGTGCTTAAAGTACCCCTGCATCATGGTAAGCTCATAAAGATCTGTGAGCAAAGTCAAATTTTGTCTGTCCATGGGAATCTCCTTTGGTTATATTTTTAAAAATAGTCAGAGAAATAAGGTTTTTCGACCGGAATCAGACGTTCCAGCCAGGTCAGCATATAATACTCTGTTTTAATTTTTTCATGTTCATAAAGATAGGAAGGTCTTTTATATCCCATCATCATGGTGGTGAGCGTGTTAATCGTAAGCTCCACAACGTTGATGGACTGATTGTTTTCTACCGGTTCACAGATGGTTTCACCGTCATGCCAGGAGACCATGTAATCCCCCTCATTCCAGGGTGCCATTTCGTCGTGTACCCGGAAATGGATCTTGAAATCCTCCGGAGTCACCTGATAAGGATAATCCTCCAGAAAATCTTTTACATGAATGATTCTTCCCATAATATAGGGAGAAATCGTTTCCGTAATCTCACTGTCCTCAAAAAGATATGCCATAGGTTCACCGGAGTAATTATCTCCCTGTACCTGTGTGATCATGGAAAAGTGAGCGCTGATATAGTTCCAGAGACCGTAATTGGCTTCAATGTTCAGATAGACCATTTCCTTGATGTGAAAAATCTCATTGGCAATATAGTAGACTACATAGCCAAGCGGCTTGTGGTCTTTATTATAATATACAGCCGCGATCATGTCATCATTGTCCCAGCGCCAGTACTCCTCCCAGGACAGATTGTCGCGGATCAGGCATCCGTGGCGTTGTACGGCGAAGTAGGAATGGACATTGTGGTAATCCTCGGAATCCAGACTGACACGTTCTACCATGCCGTCTACCGGTCTTGCCTTTGGCAGCTGTGTGTCTTTGACGGTAAAGGATAGTTTGTCAGAACAGATTTCCCATCCCATTTTCCGATAAAAGGGGATGGAGTAGGGATACAGGAAGGAAATCACCATTTTCTGATCATGCATGTAGCCGATCGCACGCTTCATCAGGGAGTGGATCAATCCACGGCCGGTATACTCGGGGTAGGTAGCCACACCGGTGACACCGCCCATATCCATGATCTCATCATGGATATTTACCTTCATGGAGTAGACAACAATCATAGATGCCAGTTTTTCCTTGTAAAACCAGCCGAGGACATAGGCTTCCTCCAGAATAGGACGCTTTGCATATTTGATCTCATCCTGCTTCCAGCCTGTCTGAAACAGGTCATAGCTGGTAACCTGAAAAGCGTATTGGAGCAGCGCATTGAACTGTTCAAGATCTCCTTTGTCAAGCTCCCGCATGCGAAAATCACCGTTTGTTTCAAGATAAATAGGTTCTGATTCTTTGTTTCCCATAAAACCAAGCCTTTCCTTGAGCAGAATGAAGCATACGGCTACAGACTGCTCTCTGACAAATATTTTACACCCTGAGGGAGGATTTGTGTTAAAATTTTTTATATATGAAAAGGATAGCCTTGAAATGACAATATGAGGAAAAGATGAAAGTATTTATTTGTGATGATGAACCCCGGATTTTAAAAAGCATCTCTGAAAAAGTAAAAGAGATACTGGCAGACTGTACGGTCAATGAGTTTTCGGACAGCTTAAGTTTGCTGGAGGCCTTAAAGAGTGAGGAATGTGAACTGTTGCTTCTGGATATTGACATGCCACAACTTGGAGGACTTGAGATCGCAGGGCAGCTGAAGCTTCTCAGGCAAAAGCCGTTGCTCGTATTTGTGACAAGTCATGACGAACTGGTCTATGACAGTCTGCTGTTCCATCCCTTTGGATTTATCAGAAAAAGTTGTCTTGATACGGAACTGAAAAAAGTTCTTCGGGATTGTGAGACAGAATTGGACTTCCCGGATAAATTTTATACTTTTAAATGCGGCAGCGAAAATGTGCGTCTGAAGGTTTCGGAAATTTTTTATCTGGAAAGTGAAGGAAATTACCTGAAGGTGTATACAAAGGGGCAGGTATATCGTATCAGAGATACCATAGCAGCAGCACAGGAGGCACTTTCCGAAAAGGGCTTTATCCGTCTGCACCGGGGATTTCTGGTAAATCAACAGGCAGTGAAAGTCCTCGGCAGTGATGAGGCGGAACTGGCAACGGGAGAACGGATTCCCATCGGAAGAAACTATGCGGAAGAGGCTAAGAAACAGCTTATGAGGTATATGCGGAAATGAGATCCTATCGCAATCTGAAAAAAGAATATGATGCACTGGAGGAAAAATACAGACTTCTTCTGGCACAGAAATCCGAGCTTGCGTATGAACTGGGAGCATTGAAGGATGAGGAGGAACAGATTCGCTTCCAGGATTCACAGATCCGTGCGCTGCATCAGAGCATCAGACATTTGAAGCATGATATGAAAAATCATCTTCTGGTTATCGGCTCTTATCTCAACAGCGAGGACTATGAGGAAGCAAAGGAGTACACTTCCCAGATACTGGACAAGCTGAATGCGGTACACAGCTACATAGAAACAGGGAATTCGCTGCTCAATCATATTGTAAATCAGAAGCTGGAGACTGCACGGGAAAAAGGAATTTTGGTAAAAGCGGAAATAGAGAATCTTTCCTTTGCAAACATGAAGAGCATGGATTTTTCTGCGATGCTTTCCAACCTTCTGGATAATGCCATTGAAGCGTCAGAAAAAGAGACAGATGTCAGACCGGAGATCAATGTGAGTATTTTTCAGAAGCGGGGATACGAAGCGGTCTGTGTGAAAAACAGAATCGGTAACTCCGTTCTGCAGAAGAATCCGGGACTTTCTTCCACGAAGGATGAGAACAAAGCACATGGAATGGGCATTCCCCAGATCAGGGAAATCGCAGAAAAATATCAGGGCATGTGTGATTTTTATGAGGAGGCTTCTTTCTTCTGTGCTTGTGTGTTTATCCCTAAATAACTGCTGTTTATCCCAATCCCTTGCATTCCTATCCGGCAGGGGATATTTTTACTTTACAGGAAACCTCAGAGGTACCTTAAGATGATCATCTTTGAAAATGTCAGCAAATTTATACTTAATAGTGTCAGCATTCATGTGCCGCAAGGAGAAACAGTCGGTCTGATCGGTGCATCCGGGGCCGGGAAAACTACCTTTTTAAAACTGGCATGCGGATTGCTGAAACCTTCAAACGGCAGAATATACACAATGGGTCTGAAGCCTGCACTGGAACAAAAGGAGCTTTGCAGGGGATTGGGCGTGCTTTTTGCAGACATTCCTGTGCTGCAAAAGGAGGATACGGTTGTCGGTAACTTTGAACTTCTCAGAAGCATTTATCAAATCAATAAGGACAGATTTGATCAGGACTATCATGAACTGTCCGATAGACTTGGCTTTGTCCTTCTGTCTGACAGACCTGTGAGGGATTTGTCACTTGGACAGAGGCGACGGGTGGAAATCGGTGCAGCACTAATTCATCGCCCCGGCCTCCTTTTATTGGATGAGCCAACAGCAGGACTTGATGAGAATGCAAAACAGGCTTTCTATGAACTGATCAGGGAAAGAAGAAGAGAAGGGCTTACCACTATTCTGACCTCACATGACATGGAAGAGATCTCAAAGCTGTGCAGCAGGATTGCTCTGCTGGATCAGGGAAAACATCTCTATTACGGAACAGAGGAACAGATTAAGAAACGATTTACGCCCATGGATACGATGCAGCTTGAGGTGGAGGGAAGGCTGCCTGATCTGGAGGATCTGCCCCTTGTAAGATATACGGTGGATGAGAACAGACTCAGTCTGTCGTATGACTCTAACTGTGTGACAGCCGCAGAAATAGTAAAGCTGGTTGTGCAGCAGACAGTGATTAAAAAAATGAAGATCAGAAAGCCGGAACTTGCGGATGTTATTGTGAGGCTGAAGACGAATGACAAAGCGGAGAATTTATCGGTCGATCATGAGGAAAGGGAATAAGAATGGGTTGTTTTATTGATGTAAGGAATGTCAGCAAAACCTTTCGGGTAAACAAACGGGCTGCAGGAGTTGCGGGGATGGTTGCAAATCTTGTGGCACCCAAATATGAGAAAAAGCAGGCAGTGAAGGATATCAGTTTTTCTATCGAGAGAGGGGAAATGGTAGGCTTTATCGGACCAAATGGAGCAGGGAAATCTACGACGATCAAGATGCTTTCCGGAATTCTGTATCCGGACGAAGGGAGATTGATGGTAAACGGATATATTCCTTATAAGCAGAGAAAGGAATATGTGGGAAGCATCGGCGTGGTGTTTGGTCAAAAGTCCCAGCTGCAGTGGGATCTTCCTGTGATTGACAGCTTTGAACTTTTGAAGGCAATTTACAGAGTGCCGGAGGAGACTTACAGGAAAAATCTGAGCAGATTTACGGATATGCTCGATATGGAGAGCTTCCTAAATCAGCCTGTCAGACAACTCTCTCTGGGGCAGCGCATGAGGGCAGACATTGTGGCTGCATTGCTGCATTCGCCTGAAATAGTATTTTTTGATGAGCCGACCATTGGTGTAGATGTGGTGGGAAAAGAGACGATCAGAGACTTTATCCGGGAGCTGAACGAGGAGGATGGCGTTACCATGATCTTTACTACGCATGACATGCAGGATATTGAAAAAACCTGTAAGCGTCTGATCATAATTGATGAAGGGAGTAAGGTCTATGATGGTTCCTTATTTGGTATTCGTGAAAAATATGGAACAACCCGTCAATTAGATGTGGAATTTGGCTCACCATGTCAGGTAGAACCGATCAACAAGGTTGAGATTCGCAAGCTGGATGATCTTTCCGGCAGAAGACAGCGTTTTACTTTTGAAAATAAAGAGGTCCAGATCAACGAATTGATGAATTATCTTCTGGCCCATTATGATGTCAGAGACATCAACATTTCGGAGCCGGAGATTGAGGGAATCATCAGAAAAATTTACAATGGGGAGGCATCATGATATGTTCCTGAAACCATATTTTGCTTTTGCAAAGAAAAGCTTTTTGGGACGTAGTGCATACCGGTTCGACCATTTTATGAGCATTCTCAATACCTGCCTGCAGATATTCATCTTTTGGGGGATCTATCAGGCTCTTTACGGAGGAAGAAGCGAGGTCGATGGTATCACGATGACAATGGTATCCACAAGCTTTATTCTTTCTATGGGATTAAAGGCAGTTTTTTATGTAGATGATTATTTTCTCCCGTCTAAGGTATGGGATGGAAGCATTGCAAATGAATTCTTAAGACCGGTCAGCTTTCGCGGAAGGATGCTTGCAGAGAATATCGGAAATGCAATCTTCAATGTTATTTTTCATTTTCTTCCGGCATTGCTGATCTCAGTGCTCCTGATCGGAATTTGCCCGCCTGAAAGTGCAGGAATGACCGTCTGTTTTCTATTTAGTACTATTCTGGGCTATGGCGTTTTGTGGACCATCAGCTTTGCGGTACAGGCAGCGGCCTTCTGGGCAATTAATATCTGGAGTCTTGCTACCCTGAAGGATGTGCTGATCAATATATTTTCGGGCACCATGATACCGCTGTGGTTCATGCCGGAATGGATTTATGAAGCCTTGAAGATCACACCGTTTCCCTACATTTATTTTACACCGGTGCAGATTTATCTGGGACAGCTTTCCTATACGGAGATTGCGCAGCAGTGCATGCTGCAGCTGATTTGGATCCTTTTGATTTACCTGCTGGGGACTCTGCTCTTTAAAAAAGGACAGAAAAAGTTGGTAGTACAGGGAGGCTGATGGGAATGAAAAGCGATACGTTACATATGATGCTGGTTTATACAAAGACGATCATGAAGGCATGGTTTCAATATCGATCAAATGCACTGCTCAGCTCGTTGACGGTTTTCTTGCGGGAGGCAACGGGAATCGTTGTGATTTACTTCACCCTGCTCAAATTCGGGACACTGGGAGGATGGAACATCTATGAAATGTTGTTTCTGTTTAGCTTATTGTTTCTGACCTATGGTATTATGATTATTTTCTTTACAGGGCTGAGGGACTTCGGGAAGACGGTTCGGGACGGCGGCTTTGACCGGTTTATTCTGCGCCCGCGGGGACTGCTCTTTCAACTGATTTTTACCAATGCGGACTGGTTTGCTGCAGTTGGCCATGGCGGATTGGGCATTGCGCTGTTTCTGATTTCAGCCGGCAGGGTGGGAATTCAGTGGAATGCAGTCAATATTCTTTATTATCTGTTTACAGTGATGGGAGGCGTGCTCATACAGGGGGCAATTTTCCTTCTTCTTGCAGCCTTAAATATTTATCTGCTGGAAACAAACAGCTTGAAAGAACTGTTTTATTGGAATATGAGAAAATTTGCAGGATATCCGATCAGTATCTTCCACAAAGCTATCCAGGTGTGCATGATTTACGTGGTTCCATTTGCCTTTGTCAATTATTTTCCTGCCCAGTATCTGCTCCGCAAGCCGGATATGGCGCAATATCCGCAATTATACCTGTATATTACACCGATTGTGGGAATTGTTATGTATCTGGCGGCATATGGATTTTGGAAATATAGCCTGAAATTTTATAAAAGCTCCGGAAATTGATTTGATCATTTAATTTGATGGAAACTAAGCAAACTTTCTGCATGCAGCCTCTTGACAAATCCTGCGCAAATGGTGTACTTTTGATTCAAAGCAATGACGAAGACAGTAGCTGCTTTTCAAACATCTCAGCGAACCGGGTTGGGTGAAAGCCGGTATCAGTAGAGAAACAGTGAAAATCACTTCCGAGCTGCGGACTGAAAATGGTTATGTGAGCAGAGTAGGTCTTGCCGGAATCCTCCGTTAAGGGAAAGCATATTAAGCCGTTTGAATCGGTGCGTATGAGTAAACAGGTGGTTAACGTGGCAGTTTTAGCCCCGTCCTTTTTACAGGACGGGGCTTTTTTTCGCAGTTGAGCAAGAGTCAGGTCAAAAGCATTTTGAGTCTGCTTAACTGTAGATGTAACACAACAAAGAAAGGAAGAAAGCAATGTATCAAAAAGTATCTACCGACCTAAACTTTGTAGACCGTGAAAAAGAAGTTGAAAAGTTCTGGCGCGAAAATGACATTTTCAAGAAAAGCATGGAAAACAGAAAGGAAGGACCTACCTATACTTTTTATGACGGACCTCCGACTGCAAACGGAAAGCCTCATATCGGTCATGTGCTGACCCGTGTCATCAAGGATATGATTCCCAGATACCGTACCATGAAGGGATACATGGTTCCGAGAAAGGCAGGCTGGGATACCCACGGACTTCCGGTAGAATTGGAAGTAGAAAAGCTGTTGGGGCTGGATGGCAAGGAACAGATTGAGGAGTATGGGTTAGATCCTTTTATCACCAAGTGTAAGGAAAGTGTATGGAAATATAAGGGTATGTGGGAGGATTTCTCGGGTACGGTTGGCTTCTGGGCTGATATGGATGACCCTTATGTGACCTATCATGATGATTTTATTGAATCCGAATGGTGGGCATTGAAGCAGATCTGGGACAAAAAGCTTCTTTATAAGGGCTTTAAGATTGTACCTTACTGCCCTCGCTGCGGAACCCCGCTTTCTTCCCACGAAGTAGCACAGGGATATAAATCAGTCAAGGAACGTTCTGCCGTAGTACGGTTCAAAGTGATAGGTGAGGACGCTTATTTCCTTGCATGGACAACAACACCCTGGACCCTTCCTTCCAATGTTGCTCTTTGCGTAAACCCGGATGAGACCTATGTGAAGGTAAAAGCAGCAGACGGATATACTTACTATATGGCGCAGGCACTTCTTGACAATGTACTTGGCAAGCTTGCACAGGATGGGAAGCCTGCCTATGAGATCCTTGAGACTTATGTCGGAAAGGATTTGGAATACAAGGAATATGAGCCTCTGTTTACATGTACCGGTGAGGCAGCGGCAAAGCAGCACAAAAAGGGTCATTTTGTGACCTGTGACAGCTATGTTACCATGACGGATGGTACCGGTATCGTACACATTGCCCCTGCATTTGGTGAGGATGATGCGCAGGTGGGACGCAAGTATGATCTTCCCTTTGTGCAGTTTGTTGACGGAAAGGGTGAGATGACACAGGAAACACCTTATGCCGGTAAATTTGTTAAGGATGCTGACCCTGACGTATTAAAAGACCTGGATCAGGAAGGAAAGCTGTTTGATGCACCGAAGTTTGAGCATGATTATCCTTTTTGCTGGAGATGCGATACACCGCTTATCTACTATGCAAGAGAATCCTGGTTCATTAAGATGACGGCAGTAAGGGATGATCTGGTTCGCAACAATAAGACGGTTAACTGGATCCCGGAGTCCATCGGCGAAGGACGCTTTGGGAATTGGCTTGAAAATATTCAGGACTGGGGTGTTTCCCGTAACCGTTACTGGGGTACTCCCCTAAATATCTGGGAATGTGAGGAATGCGGTCATCAGGAGGCAATCGGTTCCAGAGAAGAATTAGAGAAGCTTAGCAATAATCCTGCAGCCAGAACAGTAGAACTGCACAGACCATATATCGACGAGATCACCTGCACCTGTCCTAAGTGCGGGAAAACCATGAAGAGAGTGCCGGAGGTTATTGACTGCTGGTTTGATTCCGGTGCCATGCCGTTTGCACAGCACCATTATCCGTTTGAAAACAAAGAATTGTTTGAAGCACAGTTCCCTGCACAGTTTATCTCTGAGGCGGTGGATCAGACAAGAGGCTGGTTCTACTCACTGATGGCAGAGTCAACACTGCTGTTCAATAAGGCTCCTTATGAAAATGTTATCGTTCTGGGGCATGTTCAGGATGAAAATGGGCAGAAGATGAGTAAATCCAAAGGAAATGCCGTAGATCCCTTTGATGCGCTGGCAACCTACGGTGCAGATGCAATCCGCTGGTATTTCTACATCAACTCCGCACCATGGCTTCCCAACAGATTCCATGGAAAGGCAGTGCAGGAAGGACAGCGTAAATTCTTGGGAACCTTATGGAATACGTATGCATTCTTTATTCTTTATGCCAATATTGATGATTTTGACGCAACCAAGTATACCTTAAAATATGATCAGCTCCCGGTTATGGATAAGTGGTTGCTTTCCAAGCTGAACACGGCAGTAAAGGAAGTAGATGACAACCTGGATAATTACAGAATCCCCGAAGCTGCAAGGGTACTTGATAATTTTGTGGATGAAATGAGTAACTGGTATGTACGCCGCTGCCGTGAGCGTTTCTGGGCCAAGGGAATGGAACAAGATAAGATCAATGCCTATATGACGCTTTATACAGCATTGGTTGAAATCTGTAAGGCAGCAGCTCCAATGGTTCCTTTTATGACAGAGGAGATTTATCAGAATCTGGTAAGAACCAATGACAAGAATGCACCGGAAAGTATTCATCTTTGTGATTTTCCCGTAGCGGATGAGAAAATGATCGATAAGCAGCTGGAGGAGAGCATGGAGGAGGTTCTTGGTATTGTCGTTATGGGTCGTGCGGCACGTAATGCAGCCAATATTAAGAACCGTCAGCCGATCGGAACCATGTATGTAAAGGCACCTCATACCTTAAGTGATTATTTTAAAGATATTATTGAGGATGAACTGAACGTAAAGGAAGTTGTATTTAAGGACGATGTCAGCGATCTTACCAGCTACAGCTTCAAGCCTCAGCTTCGTACTGTAGGCCCCAGATACGGCAAACAGCTAGGCGGTATCAAGAAATATCTGGAAGAGGTTGACGGCACGGCAGCCATGAAGCAGCTGAAGGCAGAGGGGGCTCTTAAATTTGATGTGGATGGCGCTACGGTTTCCCTTACTGAGGAAGATCTGCTTATTGATGTAGCACAGAAAGCAGGCTTTGTGACAGAAGCCGATAACTATGTGACGGTTGTCCTTGACACCAATCTTTCTCCGGAACTGATTGAGGAAGGCTTTGTATATGAAGTGATCAGCAAGATCCAGACCATGCGTAAGGAAGCAGATTTTGAAGTAATGGATCATATCAGGGTAGCAGTAAACGGAAATGCAAAGCTTGCAGAAATCGTAACTGCTCATAAGGCAGCTATTTCTGAAAAGGTTCTGGCTGATGAAATTTTGATTGACACTGAGCTTTCCATCCAAAAGGAATGGAATGTAAACGGCGAGAAGGTTGTGATTGGTGTAGAAAAATGGTAAATTTTGTTGTATAATTATGCGCAGGTATTTAGCATAAGAAGCGGAGGAGATTATTATGGCAAAAAAGACAGCTGTACCCACATCGCTTACCTTTGACAAGGAGTTGTTCAAAAGAAGCGTTCTTTATAACGTGAAAACCTTGTATAGAAAGACTTTGGAGGAAGCCAGTCAACAGCAGATTTTTCAGGCGGTTGCGTATGCGATCAAGGATGTTGTGGTTGATAACTGGTTAACGACCCAGAAGGAGTATGATAAGCAGGATCCCAAGATGGTTTATTATCTGTCCATGGAGTTTTTGATGGGACGTGCGCTCGGCAACAACATTATCAACCTGCAGGCATATAAGCCTGTGAAGGAGGCTTTGGATGAACTGGGACTGGATTTAAATGTCATTGAAGACCAGGAGCCGGATGCTGCACTTGGAAATGGTGGTCTTGGACGTCTTGCAGCGTGCTTTCTGGATTCTCTTGCCACTTTAGGCTATGCTGCTTATGGCTGTGGCATTCGTTATCGTTACGGTATGTTCAAACAGGAGATCAGGGACGGTTATCAGGTAGAGGTTCCGGATAACTGGCTTGCGGATGGAAATCCTTTTGAACTGAGAAGACCGGAATATGCCAAGGAAGTAAAATTTGGCGGTTATGTAAATGTGAGAGTAGATGAAAACGGCAGAAACCATTTTGTTCAGGAGGGATACCAGAGCGTAAGGGCGATTCCCTATGATCTTCCCATTGTGGGCTATGGCAACGGTATTGTTAACACGCTTCGTATCTGGGATGCAGAGGCGGTAGAGTGCTTCCAGTTGGATTCCTTTGATAAAGGGGATTATCAGAAGGCAGTAGAACAGGAGAATCTTGCCAGAAATATAGTAGAGGTTCTGTATCCAAATGATAATCATTATGCCGGTAAGGAGCTGCGCTTAAAACAGCAGTACTTCTTTATTTCCGCTTCCGTTCAGGAGGCAGTTGCCAAGTATATGCGTAAGCACACTGACATCAGAAAGTTCTATGAGAAGGTTACCTTCCAGCTCAACGACACCCATCCGACGGTAGCGGTGGCAGAGCTTATGAGAATCCTCATGGATGAGTATTATCTCACCTGGGATGAGGCGTGGGAGGTTACGACAAAGACCTGTGCTTATACCAACCATACCATTATGGCAGAGGCGCTGGAAAAATGGCCCATCGAGCTGTTCTCAAGGCTGCTTCCCAGAATTTATCAGATCATTGAAGAGATCAACCGCAGATTTATCATAAAGATACAGGAAATGTATCCCGGCAACCAGGATAAGATCCGCAAAATGGCAATCATCTATGATGGACAGGTAAAGATGGCTCATCTGGCAATTGCAGCCGGTTATTCTGTAAACGGTGTTGCAAGACTGCATACAGAAATTCTGAAGAAACAGGAGCTGAAGGATTTCTATGAGATGATGCCTGAGAAGTTCAATAATAAGACAAACGGCATCACCCAGCGACGTTTCCTTCTTCATGGGAACCCGCTTCTTGCAGACTGGGTAACCGCACATGTGGGCAGTGACTGGATCACAGACCTTCCGAAGATCAACAAACTGAAGGTATATGCGGATGATGAGAAGGCACAGCAGGAATTTATGAATATTAAGTACCAGAACAAGGTACGTCTTGCGGAATATATTCTGGAGCACAACGGCATTGAGGTGGATCCCCGTTCCATCTTTGATGTACAGGTTAAGAGACTGCATGAATATAAGCGTCAGCTGCTTAACATCCTGCATGTGATGCATTTATATAACCAGCTGAAGGATAATCCGGAGATGGATTTCTATCCCAGAACCTTCATCTTTGGTGCAAAGGCGGCAGCAGGCTACTATAATGCTAAGATGACCATTAAACTGATCAACTCTGTGGCAGATGTGGTAAACAATGACCCTGCAATCAACGGAAAGATCAAGGTGGTATTTATTGAGAACTACAGAGTTTCCAATGCGGAAATGATTTTTGCGGCAGCAGATGTCTCAGAGCAGATCTCTACGGCAAGTAAGGAAGCGTCCGGTACCGGTAACATGAAGTTCATGCTAAACGGTGCACTTACCATCGGAACCATGGATGGTGCAAATGTGGAGATTGTAGAGGAGGTAGGAGAAGAAAATGCGTTTATTTTCGGCCTTTCCTCTGACGAAGTCATCAATTATGAGAATCATGGCGGATATGATCCTACTGAGATCTTTAACAATGATCCTGATGTGAGAAGAGTTCTGATGCAGCTGATCAACGGAACCTTTTCACCCAATGATCCTGACAGATTCAGAACCCTTTACAATTCGCTGCTGAATACGATCAGCACTGCAAAGGCAGATACCTATTTTATTTTGAAGGACTTCAAGGCCTATGCAGAAGCGCAGAAGAAGGTAGAGGAAGCATACCGTGATGAGAGAAGATGGGCAAGGAGTGCTATTTTGAATGTGGCATGCTGCGGTAAGTTCACCTCTGACAGAACCATTCAGGAATATGTGGATGACATCTGGCATCTGGATAAGGTGGTTTTACCTAAAAAGACGATTCGATAAAGAAAATGAAATGAAGGATAAAGAAATACGCTCACAGCCGGAGGCCGTGGGCGTATTCTTTTTCTGTCATAAATTCCGACATAAGAGGCAGATGAGCAGACATGAAATGCAAAATACAGGTACTGCTGTAAATTCATTGTATAAAATTGCTAAGTAGAGTATGATAAAGATATAATAGACCGAT
>JAHAYJ010000087.1 GCA_018384375.1 Lachnospiraceae bacterium | reverse complement strand
AATCTGGGATGACTTTACACAGCGCGGACAGTGGCGGATCCAGATCTGGTATATTTTAATGTTCCAGGAATGGATGGCTTCCCGCCAGCTCCTGAAGTAAGAAAACGAGGAATAACATATGTTTTTTAACTCCTATATTTTTATTTTGCTGTTTCTTCCCCTGGTACTCATCGGGTATTTCGGACTAAACAGCCTGAAAAAGGATAAGCTTGCGTTGATTTATCTGATAGGGATGTCTTTGTGGTTCTGCGCCTATCAGAATCTGACCTCCCTGAGCGTGCTTCTTATCAGTATTTTGCTGAATTATGGCATCAAGTGCCTGATGGATGGATCATTAGAGAGGAAGCGCAAAAAGCTTTATCTGGTGGCAGGGATCCTTACAAATCTGGGAATCCTGTTCTGCTTTAAGTATTATAATTTCTTCATAGAAAATGTGAATGCTGTTTTTCACACGGAGCTTCCGTTCTGGCAGCTTGCACTGCCTCTTGGCATCAGCTTTTATACCTTTATGCAGATCTCCTTTCTGGTTGATTCCTACCGGGGAGAATGTCCAAAGACTTCATTTTGGGAGTATGTGGCATACGTGTCCTTCTTCCCGAAGCTGATACAGGGCCCCATTGTGCGGTGTGGGGATTTTCTTCCACAGCTGCAGGATCATGCCGGGAAAAAGCCGGATTTTGTCAATTTGAGCAGGGGAATCTACGCGTTTTCTCTGGGACTTGCCAAGAAGGTACTGCTTGCGGATACGCTGGCAAAGATCGTGAATATCGGATACAATAATATAGAAGCACTGAATTCGGGGGACGCATTGCTTGTGATGGTATGCTATTCCCTTCAGATTTACTTTGATTTCAGCGGCTATTGCGATATGGCATACGGTATCGGCTATGCGCTGAATATCAGGCTGCCGATCAACTTCAATTCGCCTTATAAGGCAACCTCCATCTCTGATTTCTGGGATCGGTGGCATATGACCTTGACGAAGTTTTTTACCAGATACCTATACATTCCTCTGGGCGGGAGCCGGAAAGGAAATTTACGGACGCTGATCAACATTATGATCGTCTTTGTGGTCAGTGGACTGTGGCATGGAGCCAGCTGGACGTTTGTTCTTTGGGGAGCACTGAATGGCATTCTGATGGTGTTTGAGCGGGTGACAAAGGTAGAAAACTGGAAGCTTCCAAAGCTGATCAAGCAGATTATTGCTTTTACCCTGACAACCTTTGCATGGAGCATTTTCCGTGCACCGACGTTTGACCAGGTGGTGAAGCTGTGGAAGCAGCTCTTTACCGGCGGCTTTGGAAGGATTTATCAGCCTATTACGGACTGTTTTCATGATCTGCTGGAAGTAAAGCTCCTGACCAGGGCAGGCCTGGGGGCAGTGACAGAAGCTTATCCATGGTTGATCATGGTGGTGTTTGTGGTCGTGCTTGTTATCGCATGCTTTGTGATGAAAAACACGGAGGAAAAGGTCGAGCAGTTAAAACTGACTAGCCGAAAGCTTGTGACGGTAATAGGGCTTCTTTTGTGGAGTATCCTTTCCTTGTCGGAAATTACGGAATTTATTTATGTGAATTTTTAGAGGATCAAATGGAACAACAGACAGCAAAAAAATGGTTTCAAAAGTGCATACTGGGATTATCGCTTCTGCTGGTGTTGATCGCAGCGGTGGTCGTGTTTGTGGATCCTTATTTCCATTATCATAAGCCCTTTGACTTTATGTCCTACCGCCTTTATGAGGAGCGGTATATCAATGATGGGATCGGCAGGCATTTTGATTATGATGCCATCATAACGGGAACCTCAATGGCCCAGAATTTCAAACCAAGTGAACTGGATGCGCTGTTTGGAACAAAGGCGGTCAAAATGCCCTTTTCCGGTGCCGGCTATGCGGAATTGTCGGAGAATCTGGACCGGGCTCTTGCAAGAAACGGGAATGTGAAAATGGTGCTGTGGGCTGTGGATTTTAACGGCCTGCTCCGCAGCTATGACTGGCAGCAGTATGAGAATTATCCTACCTATTTATACGATGATAACCCTTTTAATGATGTTTCTTATGTGCTGAACAAGTCCATTCTTTATCACGGTGTTATGCCGAATGTGCTGATGAGCCTTACCGGGCAGCCAAGAACTACTATGGATGAATATTCTTCCTGGGTGAACGAGACGGGACTTGAGCATATTATGCTCTCTTATGACAGAAATAATGTGAATATTCCCGCTACGGTTGATTTTGGAGAAACCGAGAAGCAGACTGTGATACAAACGATCGAGAACAATTTTGTTGATCTGATTGAAAAATATCCGGATACAGAGTTTTTTCTTTTTTATACACCCTACAGCATCTGCTACTGGGATGCATTAAATATCAAAGGGACGATTCAAAGGCAGACGGAGGCCGAAAAGCTGGCGACAGAAATACTGCTACAATACCCTAATGTGAAGCTCTATAATTTTTTTGATCAGTATGAGGTGATCTGTAATCTGGATTATTACAATGATGACGGTCATTATTCGGCTGAAATCAATTCCCGGATTCTTAGCTGGATGGCAGAAGGAACCGGTCTTTTAACGCAGGATAACTATGCGGAAAGGCTTAAGGAGGAACAGGATTTCTACTTGAACTATGATTATGACAGTATTTATCAGGAACTAGAGGTGGAGCAATGAACATAGTCAGAATGTCCGGCGGACTGGGCAATCAGATGTTTCAATATGCATTGGGCATGAAGCTTCAGTCTATGGGTAAAGAAGTGAAATTTGATGATATCAATGAATATCGGGGAGAGAGAGCACGTCCTATCATGCTGGCTGTCTTTGGAATCGAATATCCCAGAGCTACCTGGAAAGAGATCACGGCGTTCACAGACGGTTCCATGGACTTTCAAAAGAGGATTCGCAGAAAGCTGTTTGGACGGCGCGCTATCGAATATGAGGAACAGGGATTTTATGATCCTAAGGTGCTCTCCTTTGATTCCATGTACTTGAAAGGGGCTTTTCAGAGCGAGAAATATTTTGAAGATATTCTGGATGAGGTGAAGGCGGTGTATCGATTTCCGGAACTGCCCGAAATGCACCTCCCTGAGGAACTTTATGACAGTACGAGGGAATGGCTTGACAGAATAGAAGGCTGTCAGTCTGTGGGACTTCATATGTACCGGGGCGATTCCAGAAGCGATGAGGAGTTATATGACGGAATCTGTACGGAACAGTATTATGAGGGCGCTGTCCGTTACATACAGGACAAATGCCCGGATGCAAAATTCTTTATTTTCAGTAATGAACCCAAATGGGTGAAAAAATGGGTCATTTCCCTGATGAAAAGTCAGATTAAAGAGGGAATGACAAGGGAAGAGATCAAGAATCTGGAGAACCATTTTGTGCTGGTGAATGCAAATACAGAATACACCGGATATCTGGATATGCTTCTGATGAGCAGATGTAAGCACAATATTATCAGTAATTCCAGCTTCAGCTGGTGGGCGGCGTGGATGAACGAGAATACGGATAAGCTGATCGCGGCACCTAACCGCTGGGTAAACGGGATGGAGAGTGATGATATTTACACTGCAGGTATGACATTGATTGATGCCAAGGGTAGAGTCGAGAGGAAAATAAAGTAATGGGTAAAGGAATATGAAATGAAGATTTGTATGGTTGTACCGGATGCGGATGTGAAGGGTGGTATTGCATCTGTAGTAAATGGTTATCGTTCTTTTGATTTTGGAGAACAATATCAAATAACGTATGTGGAGTCGTATCGAAATGGGAGTAAATTACAGAAGCTCTTGAAAGCATTAAATGGATATCGGCTTTTTTTGAAAGAACTTAAGCAGGATAAACCTGACATCGTGCATGTACATTCCTCCTTTGGACCGAGCTTTTATCGAAAAATACCCTTCATTTACATATCGTCATGGAGGAAGATTCCGGTAATAAACCATATTCATGGAGCGGAATTTGATATTTTTTACGAAAAAGCGTCTCCCCGGAAGAAAAGATTGATTGCGAAAGTGTATCATAAATGTCAGATGCTGATTGCTCTTTCAGATGAGTGGAAGGATCATTTAAAGCAGATTGTACCGGAAAAAAATATTTGCATTATCGAAAATTATTGCAGGATCCCTGAGATGATTGAAATTGAAAAGAAAAAACAGGTTCTTTTTCTGGGGGAAATCGGTAAAAGAAAAGGGTGTTTCGATATCCCTGCGATTTGTGAAAAGGCCTTTGAAGCGGAGGGTGCAGTTCCGGTTATTCTTGCAGGGGATGGGGATACCGATCAGGTTAAGGAGCTCCTGAAGAAGAAAGAATTTGGGAAGTCTGTACAGTTTCCGGGCTGGATCCGGGGGGATGTGAAGGACAGATTTCTTCGCGAGAGCGCTATCTTCCTTTTCCCATCCTATCATGAAGGGATGCCTATGGCAGTGCTTGAGGCGATGGCTTATGGAATGGCAATTGTGACAACGCGGGTAGGAGGCATTCCGAAGCTGATTGAGCATGAGGTTAGTGGATTTCTTCATGAACCCGGGGATGTAGAGGGAATGGCGGACAGTCTTGCCAGACTTCTTTCGGATGAAGAGAAGCGGAAGAAAATGGGGATGGCAGCCAGGCAGAAGGCAGTACAATGCTATAGCATGGAGCGACATGTGGAAAAGCTTTTGAAATTGTATGATATCGTGTTTGATCAAGGAAGGAACTGATAGAGGAAAGAAAATATGTTGGTGTTTAAGGCAGTTAAAAGTGTTTTTGCGGTTTTTCTTTGGAAAATGAAATACGGAAGCGGTGTAAAGGCTGGCTTTCCTCAGGCAATGGAAAAGGTGACACTTGAAAAGGACAGGGAAGCCACGGTTATTCTTGGAAAAAAAATACAGAACAGGGGAGCTTTCTATCTGGGTTGCAAGGGACAGGGAAGGCTTTCGATAGGAGCACATTGCTTTTTTAATACCAATACTTCCATTACCTGCATGAAAGAGATTGTGATCGGTGATTATTGCAAGTTTGGAAATAATCTTGTGATTGTAGATCATGATCATGATTTTAGGGAGACCGGAGAAGAATTCCCCGGTGAAAAGATAGAGATTGGGGATCATGTCTGGGTTGGCGCGGGATGCACCATACTGAAAGGGGTAAAGATCGGGGATCATGCAGTGATTGGAGCGGGAAGCGTGGTACGCAGAGATGTACCTGCGGGAAGCGTTTATTATGATAAACGGGAAGCGGTGATTTTATGAACATCATCAGAATGACCGGCGGGCTTGGCAATCAGATGTTCCAGTATGCCCTTTACTTAAAACTGAAGACTTTGGGAAGAGAGGTTAAGCTGGACGACATCACGGAGTATGAGGGGCGGGATGCGCGTCCGCTTATGCTGTGGATTTTCGGGATTGAATATCCCAGGGCAACCCGGGAGGAGATTGATGAGATCACAGATGGCTTCCTTAAATTAACTCATCGGATCAGAAGAAAGCTGTTTGGCAGAAAATCCTTGGAATACATGGAAAAAGACTGCAATTTTGATGAGGAAATTTTGAAGAGAGAGCCTGCATACTTTACCGGATATTTTCAGAGTGATAAGTATTTTAAGGATATTGAACCACTGGTGAGGGATGCGTTTCAATTTTCGCAGAGAATGTGGGATGGGATACCTGCAGGGCTTGTGAAAAAGATTAAGCTTTATCAGGAACAGATTGACAATACACTTTCGGTGTCAATTCATATCAGACGTGGTGATTATCTTGATAATGCAGAGGCTTATGGAAACATATGCACAGATGACTATTACCAGAAGGCAATTGATGTGATGAAAGAACATTTTCCGGAGGGCTCCTTCTTCGTGTTCAGCAATGAGCCGGAATGGGCAAAGGAATGGATTACAGAACAGTACGGCCAAAATGCTGCTTTTACGGTAATTGAAGGGACGGATGAGAACACAGGTTACCTTGATCTGTATCTGATGAGCAGATGTAAGCATCATATTTTGGCAAACTCCAGCTTCAGCTGGTGGGGAGCATGGCTGAATCCTTCTGCCGATAAGCTTGTGATTGCTCCGAACCGGTGGTTTGGCAATCAGGATTGTGCGGATATCTATACAGAAGGAATGCTGGAAATTTCACCGGAAGGCGAAATGACGAAGCAGGGGGCTCAAAATGACAGATAAGAAACTGATTTCAGTCATCGTAACTGCATATAACATTAAGGATTTTCTGCCGCGCTGTCTGGAAAGCCTGCTTGGGCAGACCTATGAAAGGCTTGAGATCATTGTGGTGGATGATGGCTCTACAGACAGTACGGCCGAAATCTGTGACAGATTTGCTGCGAAAAATGAACAGATCAAGGTCATTCATCGGGAGAACGGAGGTCCTTCCGCTGCGAGAAATGCGGGACTTAAGATTGCGCAGGGAGAATATATCGGTTATGTGGATGGGGATGACTGGGTAGAGCCGGATATGTATGAAAAAATGCTGGCAGCTTGCCTCGATACCGGAGCGCAGATTGCAATTTGTACTTACAGAGAGGTCGGAGAGGGAGCGAGGGAGATCCAGCCTACCGGAAACAGGATAGAGTTGTCCAGGGAAGAAGCACTTGAGATGTATATCTGCGGTGATGAACAATACCATATTTATCATTCTGTGTGGAGCAAGCTTTTTGAAAGGAAGCTGATTACGGATATCAGTTTCACGGAAGGAAGAAAATCCGAGGATATCATGTATACGACCTGGGCGCTTACCAAAGCCGGGAAGTGCGTGTTTTTGGATACACCATATTACAATTACATGGTGGACAGACAGACCAGCATCATGAACAGTCAAATCCATGAAAGAAGATTTCAGGACGAAATTCCCTTCTGGAAGGAACAGAGGGGGTACTTATACGGACTTGGAATGCAGGAGCTTGCGCAGAAGGCTTCCTATCAGTTTTATCGCCGGATGTTGTTCTATTATGTGGATTTTCGGGACCGGGGGATGAAGGATTCGGGGAGACAACTGATAGAATTTTTAAGGTCTGAGAAAACAGAAATCAAGCGAATCTATCAGAAGAGCTTTGTGACGATTGGAGATAAAATGAGGATGAGGATTGCACTTTTGGCACCTGATCTGTATTATCTGTTAGTAAAAATGTATGATAAAGTGATTATTCCGTTAAGAAATAATTGAGGTATCAGGGGGGATATTATGTCTCAAAAGGAAAAAAGTGTGTTTATAGGAAGTGTTGCTTTCCTTTTGTTTGCAATACTGAGGGATATAATTCCATTTCGAAATATGGTTTTCTTTATTGCAGCATGTATTGTATTTGTAGCAGCGACGATATTGTCTTACTATATTTTGAGTAAAGCAAGGTCTGGTTCCGGTTCTGCGGCAGAAAAGGCATGGGGAATCATACCGGTGGTTTCTTTAGTTGCTTGGCTTATTTTGTTTTATATCAATGAGACAAATACTGAAAACTCATTAAACAAAGATGACCTGATTCGTAAATGCTTTCCATTTCCCTTATGGATTATTCTGATGATTGCAGGAGTGGTGTTTTGTCTTTTCCTTTTGCACAGAAAGCAGAAGGAAGGAGCGTTAAAAATAAGAAAGATAATTCGTTGCGTCGTTGGTCTTTTATTTACCGTTGCAACGTCTGTGCAGTTTTACGCGCCCAATATCTTTCAGGATATTCAAGGGGGCACTTATCACAGTCATGCCTATACCAATAGTATCATTAATGCGTGCTGGCTGATTCCTTACAGCAAAAATATGGAATCACTTTACGGCCATTATGCAATTCTTTATATGCCGATTCTTAAGCTTTTGCATAGGTTCTTCCATATAGATTATTTGACCGGAATCTTTATTGTCAGTGCTGTTCTGGCCGGAATATCCATTCTTCTTTTTATCTATATTTTGAATTATTTCGCGAAGGATGATCTGATTTTCTACTTAGCAATGTTTGCCATTGGAGAAGAATATTTTATGCTTATGCAGGGAGGGGTATTCTTACAGGTACATCCTCATCGTATGATTTTTCCGATCGCATTGGCGGCGCTTGCTCTGTGGGAGCACAAAACGCAAAAGAAACACAGTTTGCTTGCAATATGCCTTACCACGTTGTCGTTTGTGTGGTCGACAGAGGTGGGAATTGTAACGATGCTTTCCTTTGCTCTTTTCAGGTGGATACAGCATGTTATGGATGGTAAGGCACTTTCCATTCGGAAGATAGTTTTACTGCTGCGTGAAATGGCAGTTTATGTCCTCCTTCCGTTTGGATTATCCGGAATCATTATCAATGGATATAATCTTCTGGCTGGAGGGGATATTCTGGACTTTGGGGAGTTTATGTTTCCCCTTATTTCAGACAGAGGATACATTGATAATATTGAATTACCGCTCCCGGATGCAACACATGCATGGGCAGGCGCAGCGATTCTGTTCCTTGGAGCAGTCTGCATTGCCCTGTTTCAAGTGTTGTTTCCGGATGAAAGGGAAGAAAACAGGATCCTGAAACCGTTTTGGTTTCTGCTTGGCATTATGAGTCTGGGCTTAATGCTTTATTATATTAATCGACCGGTAGAAGGATGTATGTTCATTATCATGTTTACGATGCTGATTCTTCAGGCCACAATATTGCAAAAGAGTCAGAATGTCTATTTGGAATGGAAAGAGAGTAAGCAATCCGTATTTGCAAAACCGTATTATTTTCCTATGTTGTCCCTTCGATTCATTACAACATTCATTTTGTTTGTGATGGCATTTGACAGTATTTATTCTATGCCGAAGGCCTTTAAGACATCATCGGAAACAATCTGGAAAAGGAATGAACTTTTGGAATTTACAGAATATGTTTATGAGCAGATTCCACCGGATGCTGTATCTTTTGGAGAAGGTGTTCCGGAGCTTATGTCAATGATAGACAGAGATACCCATCTACATACTACAGAATGGTCCTACCTGAATATGCCGTTAGATACCATGGAAGAGATTCGTTATCAATTAGAAGATGAGCAGTGGTTTTTCTGCTCGATGTATAGTTTATACTATATGCAGACATATTATCCCGGTTTGTCGGATCAATTTATATTACATGAGGTAATGGAATATAACGGAGCGGAGTTCGGCTTTTTTAGGAGATACGAATGATGGAAAGAAATGATTTGCAGTCACTAAATAAATACAGAAGTCAGATTATGGGAGTAGCAGCGTTGTGGATTCTGATCTTTCATGAATGGCAGATTGTTACGGAAGGCTGTTGGGGACTCTATGTTGCTGAAAAAGCAATAAAAAGAATCGGATTTTGCGGAGTTGATTTTTTCTTTTTCCTGTCGGGGATAGGAATGACTTATGCAATTGCAAAGTATCGTGTGACCACCTTTTATAAAAGGCGGATTGTAAATGTTTTTCTTCCGTTTTTGGTCACTGCAATTGTGATGGCGTTTGTTCAGCACTGGAGTTTCTCTGATTTTCTGAAAAACACATTTTTTTTCAATTTTTATATGGACAGCATTTACAGCTTTTTGTGGTTTGTTCCTGCAATTTTCACTTTTTACCTTTTGTTCCCTCTTTATTACAAAGTGTTTGCAAGAACGCAAAGTAAGGTCCAATTCACAGTCTGTCTGTTATTGATTTGGGTTCTTGTGTCGGTTGCATTGCGCGACATTATGAGACCGGATTTATATGGATTTACCAATCGGATTCCGGTTTTTGTTGTTGGGATCTTAGCAGGATGGATACTACAGAACAAAAATGTGATCTTTACAAAGCTTACCTGGAAAATATGCATCTGTGCATTTTTATTAGGACTGTACTTTGCTTATCTTACAAATTATGAGGATTATTTTCTGGTGGTTCCGACATCCAACTGCTGCATTCCCAATTTCCTGATGGCAATATCAGGTTCCTGCCTTCTTGGATGGCTGTTCCTTCGGGCAGATACACATCTAAAAATGTTTGGACAGGGTATTTTAAAGGTGTTTGGATTTCTTGGGAGTATTTCACTTGAACTTTATTGCGTTGAAGAATGGCTTGGAAACCGTTTGAGGACTATTTTGGATTTGAATAGTAAACTGTTAATAAATGTAATTGTCTTTGCATGTATCATTTGCAGTGCATGTCTATTACATGTGATATGTAAATTGATTAGAAGAATATTTACGAAATAAGGATTAATGACTAAAGGCATCGGGCTTCCGGTGCCTTTAAAGTAGTTGACTTTGATTTGCCTATAAAAACAATGTATGGTATAATTTTAATAATTATGTGTAGATGTCGAGCTGATAAGGAGAACTATGGAAAGTACTGGCTTGTTGAAGAAGATTAGCTATATATTTGACAGAAAGCAAAAAGTTCAGTTAGGAATTTTGGGTGTCATGATTTTCGTTGGGGGTCTTTTGGAGACTCTGGGAGTAGGCGCTATGATTCCGGTGGTGACTGCACTTCTTACACCGGAGACCCTAAAGGAGTATGTGGACAAGTATCCCATCCTGCAGCAAATCTGTGATATGCTGGGAATTCAGAACGTTGGGCAGATGACGACCGCTCTTTTGCTTGCACTGATGGCAATTTATATCATTAAGAATCTGTATCTGGTATATCTTGTGTACAGGCAGAATACCTTTATCACGCAGAGTAGAAACCAGATGATCAGCCGGGTTATGGGAGAATTCTTAAACAGACCCTATGAGCAGTATCTGGGAGCAGATATTCCTACTGTATTCCGTATTACAGACAGTGATATTCCCCAGACCTTTTCCCTGATGCTGGCCATGCTTCAGCTGGTGTCTGAGGTGGTGGTATCCGGACTTATTTTCATAGTGTTATTATGTACCGATATTTTTATGACTCTATTTATCATGGTACTGTTTGGTGTAATGACGCTTGTTATTGTAAAAGTGTTCAAACCAAAGCTGAACAAGATCGGAGCCAAGAACCAGGCGCTCCAGTCCAGAATTGCCAAGTGGAGGATCCAGGCAATTTACGGACTTAAGGATGTGAAGGTGCTTAACCGTGAAGAGTTCTTTGTGAGGAATTATTATGAGACCGGTAAGGTAGGAGCCAACGTGGGCAGGACCTATGCGGTGATGAACAATATTCCAAGGCTCCTGATCGAGACAGTGTTTATTGTTGGGGTTTTGACCTTTATCATCATTTATATAAAGGGTGGCGGAAACGTTGCTTCCATGGTATCTACCCTTGCCGCATTCGGTGTGGCAGCTATGCGTGTTCTTCCCAGTGTAAACCGTATCAATACCTATATTACGGAAATTTCCTATAATCAGCCAAGTCTGGATTTTGTTTATCAGAACTTACAGGAGGGTATGAAGACGGATGCGATGCTGGCACAGCGCAAGGCATATTCCCAGAAGGAAAAGCTGGAACTTAAGGACAAGATAGAGCTACATCACATTTCCTTCCATTATCCGGATTCCGACAAAAATATCTTTACCGATGCCCATATGGAAGTGCCTAAGGGAAAATCAGTGGGAATCATGGGAACCTCCGGTGCCGGGAAATCCACGATCGTGGACATCCTTCTTGGCCTTTTGCATGCACAGGAGGGAGAGATCACCTGTGACGGTGTGGATATCTTTAAGAATTATGAATCCTGGCTTGCTCAGATTGGATATATTCCGCAGTCAATCTACCTGATTGACGAGTCCATCCGGGACAATATTGCTTTTGGAATTGATGCAGATAAGATTGATGAGAAGAGGATCTGGGAGGTGCTTGAAGAGGCACAACTGAAGGAATTCGTACAGGAGCTTCCGAATGGGCTTGACACCACGATCGGTGACCGGGGCGTGCGGCTCTCCGGCGGTCAGAGACAGCGTATCGGTATTGCCAGAGCGCTTTACCATGATCCTGAAATCCTTGTGTTTGACGAGGCAACATCGGCGCTTGACAATGACACGGAGGCAGCAGTTATGGATGCTGTGAACAGCTTCCACGGCAAAAAGACCATGATCATCATTGCCCATCGGTTAAATACCATTGAAAAGTGCGATATTATTTATAAGGTGGAGGAAGGCAAACTGGTACAGACCACGCTAGATTAGAAAGGAAAGCTCCGGCAGATAAGTAGCCTGGGAGTGAAAAGAATTTATGATAGGAACAGAGTTCATTGATGGACAGGGACTGGGAAACCAGTTATTCTGCTATGTAACAGCCAGAGCAATTGCAGAAGAAAACGGTTATGAGTTCGGAACTGCCGGACAGGAGCGTTTTGCAGTCAATATCCACAGCAACCGCGGCATGTATTTTATGGATGTAGATCTGGGACATCAAATTTCTCAGGAAGAGAAGAAAACTTTCCGGGTTTATAACGATATGGAAACGAGGCTTTATATTGGAAATTCGAAACATGACATGGAACATGGCTGTTATATTGCAGGTAGGGATGAAGAAATTCATCATGTGAAGGACAATACCCTCATTTATGGCAACATGCAGGACGAGTCCTATTTTCTTCCCTACCTTTCCAAGGTTAAGCAGTGGCTTAAAGTGAAGCCGGAATACGACTCCTATGAGTACAGCAGGGAAAATCTTTGTATTATCAATATGCGTGGCGGGGAATATACCGGAAGCCCTGAATTGTTTATTGATAAGAAATACTGGATTCATGGAATGGCTGAAATGAAAAAGATTCGTCCGGATATGGAATTTATGATCATTACGGATGATGTGGTATCGGCACGAAAAATGCTTCCCGGTATTCCGGCACATCATTTTGACATTGGGAAGGATTATGTGACATTGAAAAATGCGCATTATCTGCTTCTGTCTAATTCCTCCTTTGCCTGTCTGCCGGCGCATACCAGTGAAACATTGAAATTTGCCATTGCTCCCAAATATTGGGCCAGACATAATGTTTCTGACGGTTATTGGGCTTCGGAGCAGAATATTTACAGCTTGTTCCACTACATGGACAGAAAAGGAAGGCTGTTTACTGCTCAGGAATGTCGGGAAGAACTTGAGAAGTATAAAGAGCAATCTTCTAAGTATGCCAGAAGAAACAAGCGTCCGGGAAAGGTTAGATATTTCTTCCAGAACATCAGAAGAAGGTTGATCTATGGTTGGTTTTATTTAAAAAAAATTCAGCGTGCGGTGATCAGAAGATTAAAAGGACAGAATGGAGCTGTTTATGAGTGATAGGAATGGTGATACGACAGATATCGGTAAACTGAAGCTCCCAAACGTGACACTGGCGGCGATGACCAGCGTTAAGATTTATGAGACGATCAAAGCCTTGGAATACAGCATGCAGGGGATTGAGTTCGGTGAGGTGGTGTTGATCACCCATCGAAAGCCCTTAAGTTTACCCAAGAGCATTACCTACAAGCATACCTCCAAGCTTACCGACATTGACAGCTTTAATTACAAAATGGTGTATGAGCTTGGAGATTACATTGAAACGGATTATGTGCTTTTGATCCACTATGACGGTTTTGTGGTCCACCCGGAGAAGTGGCGGGAGGAATTCTTAAATTACGACTATATCGGTTCCCCCTGGCCTGTTCCCAAGCCGGGAACGAAGCACTGCTATCATGATATTTACGGAAATCTTTGCAGGGTGGGAAACAGTGTGTCCCTGCGCAGCAAAAGACTTCTGGAATTTCCAAGGAAGGCAGAGCTTAAGTGGGAAATGGATGAGGATGGATTTTACAACGAAGACATTTTCCTGTGTTGTATGAACAAGCACAAAATTGAGGAAGCCGGTATGCGGATCGCCCCTGTGGAGGTGGCGAGCTATTTCGGACATGAACATCCTGTTCCGGAGGTACAGGAGGTGGATGCCCCCTTCGTCTTCCACAAATGGTGGGGAAGAAATGAGCAGTATCCCAGGTTTGAAAATCCGTGGACGAGAAGATGGCTGCGGTTTAAGGAC
>JAHAYJ010000082.1 GCA_018384375.1 Lachnospiraceae bacterium | reverse complement strand
TTGGGTTACCTTTTCTTTTAAGCCTTCAAAATCTTCATTCAACCAAGCTTCCGGGATATCCTGATATTCAGGATCTGCGAAATGATCGCTATAGTGAATATCAATCATCAGAGACAGACCTTCCGATTTTACACGTTTTGCCATCCGGACAACACTCTCTATATCACAGAATCCCAACATGCACCTTTCATTATCCTTCTTGTTCCAATAAGCTTCTTCTGGTGAATTCACAAAAACACGAAGTCTGACTCCATTGACTCCCATTTCCTTCATGTATTTCAGAGGATCTACCTTCTCACCCTTTGCATCAACCCATGATACTTTTGTCGCTTCCAGTTGGGTTAACCATCCCAGATCAACTCCTTTTACTATACCCATTGAAATATACCTCCTATTTCTCACACAATGTCATTTGCCTGAGTGAAAACTCATATTATAGGCTTACACTAAATCCTGTGCCCTAATGTCATTCTCTACAGTATATTTTCATCTTATCCAACCTCAAATTTGACGTCAATTCGCGTTGCCTCCAAATTTTTTTACGAATTATCCCATCAATTGAAACAAATAACATAAAAAAGGAGCGCAACGAATGCAACACCAATAGCATTCTACTACACCCCTTCATCAATTCAACTATACTATTAGAATCAGTCCAAATAGAACCTTAGTATCTGATTACTGCAAATGTTTTTGCTTTCACCGTAAAGCTGCCTGCAATATGTCCGTTTTCTTCTGTCAGTTTGCTTGGCTGAGAAAGTTTTCAGGTTCCGCTCCATCTTCAGTTTCAGATAAAGCCACATAGATTCGAACCAAATCATATCCGGTTTCCATTTGCTATGACTATAATGGCTTCGAAAAACAAGCCAATCATACTTGGTAATAATGATCATTAAAATCACCGAGGTTATCACTGACTACCGGCGGTCTTTTTTCAAAAACAAACATTCTATTATTTTATCAATGTTTCTTGTGCTTAAAGGCATGCTTCCTGATTCCATAGTTATGATCAAATTATCGCCCAAAACAATGCCTTCATTTTTGTACTCTTCCAGTTTCTTCAAATTGTATGAAATATAGTCAACATCGCCCATTTTTCCAAGATGCTCCCAATACTTTATTTTTCTCTCTCTCAAATTAAGAATTGTAAAATCAGGATACTTTATCTTTCCATTTGATAGCTGCAACGGGTACTCGTATTTGTATGGAATTCCCTTGTTCAAAAGAGCATTTGCAATCAACACTTCACTTTTTGATCGCATTCTTTCTCCCTTATAAGAAAAAAATTGCGAATTATCATATTCTTCAAATTTTAACCCATCATATGATTCAGCGCTCCATATTTCTGCAAATGATCTATCATCAACATTAATTGGAGAAATCAATCTTTTGATTCCAGGATTCAAGCTAGAATAGGTTTGCACAATCGAGTCATTCAGTTTAACCGATCGGATCCTCTTAAGTTTTGAAAGTTCAGAATCTATATTCTCCAAAAGCTTTTCAAAATACTTCTTTTGAGCCAGATCATTCCTCTCTTTACTTTTAGTTTTTCCCAGATACTCTCCATGCTTGTCTTTCCTTGAGTTTCTTCTGTAATACCTGAAGCTGTTTGGAGCACTACCCTTGTATGCAGATATATCTCCTTCAGGTAACCTCACAATTTTTCCTTTTACATCGACTTTTACCTTTTCTAAGTATGCAATTCTTTTTTCAATTTGCTGGTTTATCTCAAATTCAGGAATCAACATTCTTGTATTAGTATTCATTGTATCTTCTCCTTCTAACATAATTTCCATTTGCAGATGATTCTTTCTTTTCCACCATTTTATTTTGCTTGAATTGGCGGGTTCATGATTGTGTTGATGATTTCCCGCTACTTTTTCTTGCTTTGACAGGACTTGGTTGGATTCTTTTGACGGATTTCGGATTGGTTTTCTGGTTTCCCGCTACAAAAACCGGACATAAATACAAAATATAACGGATTTTTTTGTTTTTGTTGGATTCCCGCTACTTCAACGAGGTTCGGATACCTATATGTAGCGGATTTTGAATTAATTTTGATATTTTCCGCAATAACGCACAAGCAAGCTTGTTCGCTATTGCGGAAACAGCTTTTGAACTTTAGAATTATAGAAAAAAAGAAACTCTTCTGGTAATTACTTTATAATAACTACTCAAAAACACTTTCGGCTACTAGATCAGCATACACTAACCAGATAACGAATGAACCAGTTAACACTCTTTCGGCCTTAGCCGATCAGCCAGTCATACATCTCCTGATATTTAGCTGCTGAAACACTCCATGAGAAATCTGCCGCCATCGCACGATCCACAATCTTATTCCATTCGCGCTTCCTGTCATAGTAAATACGTTCTGCATAGCGAATCGTCGCCAGCATCTCATGGGCATTGTAATTTCCAAAGGAGAAGCCTGTTCCTGTACTCTCATACTCATTATATGGCTGAACCGTATCTTTTAATCCGCCTGTTTCCCTGACAATCGGAACGGTACCATAGCGGAGACTCATCAGCTGGCTGAGTCCGCAGGGCTCAAACAGGGATGGCATCAGGAAGGCATCGCTCGCCGCATAAATCTTATGGGACAATGCCTCTGAATAATAAATATTTGCCGAAACCCTGTCATTATATTTCCAGTCAAAATGGCGGAACATATTTTCATAACGTTCCTCACCGGTTCCAAGCACAACGATCTGTACATTATCCTGACACAGCTCATCCATCATACGATCAATCAGATCAAAGCCCTTCTGGTCTGTCAGACGTGACACGATGCCGATCATAAACTTCCTGTCATCCTGATCCAGCCCCAGTTCTGCCTGCAAGGCACGTTTATTCTTGATCTTTTCTTTTCGGAAATTAACAGCATTGTAATGATGCTCAATATATTTGTCCGTCTCAGGATTGAATTCCTCATAATCAATTCCGTTTACAATACCGCGCAGATCATTGCTTCTGGCACGTAAAAGACCATCCAGCTGCTCTCCGTAAAAGGGTGTTTTGATCTCGTTTGCATAGGTCTGACTCACAGTCGTGATGGCATCTGCATACACCAGCCCGCCCTTAAGAAGATTGGCATCCTTAAACAGTTCCAGCTTATCCGGCGTAAAGAAGTAATCCGGAAGACCTGTGATATCCTTCACTTCCTTCACACTCCATTTACCCTGGAATTTCAGATTATGAATTGTCATAACAGACTTGATTCCGCGGAAAAATTCATTCCCCTGAAACCGTTCCTTGAGATAAACCGGTATCAATCCGGTCTGCCAGTCATGGCAATGGATCACATCAGGTCTGAAATCAATTACCGGAAGGATCGATAATGCTGCCTTTGAAAAGAAAGCAAACTTTTCAATCTCAAAAAGTGCATTGTCACTATACGGCCTGAAGCCATTGAAAAACATTTCATTATCAATAAAATAATATTTTACGCCATCCACTTCGGCATACATGATTCCCACATATTCATTTTTCCAGTGAAAATCCATATAAAAATGAGTCACATAACTCATTTTATCCTTCATTTCCTGAGATATACAAGTGTACTTGGGAAGTATTACACGAACATCAAAATACCTTTTATCGATACATTTGGGAAGTGAACCTACTACATCAGCAAGTCCACCCGTCTTGATAAAGGGAACACCCTCTGATGCAACAAAAAGAATCTTTTTCATCAAAACCCTCCAATAATTAGTAATATGTAATATTATACAACATCAATTCCTCCAATTAAAGAAGAATTTAAGAAAAAAGAGCTGACTTTTGTAAAAATAAAGCCAGCCCTTTTCCATAGTTCCTTTAACGATACTGCATCCTGATCTTATCTGCAATCAAGGCTATGAATTCCGAATTCGTCGGTTTCCCTTTTCCCGTGTTGATCGTATATCCAAACATTGCATCCAGTGTTTCCATTTTCCCCCGGTTCCAGGCCACCTCGATCGCATGCCGGATCGCCCGTTCCACCCTGCTTGAGGTTGTCTGATATTTCCTTGCAATCGTGGGATACAATACCTTTGTGATAGATCCCAGCATTTCAGGATCTTCCACCGACATCATAATTGCCTCCCTGAGATATTGATAGCCCTTGATATGGGCCGGAACACCAATCTCATGAATCATATCCGTTACATCTCTTTCCAGGTCATAACTCAACGCTTTCGGAAGCACTTCTGTTTCTTTTTCTGCTGTTCTTAAGGTTTTTCTGCCGGAGGGCACTGTTATCATAATCTGGAATTCCCGCTCGGTATGTATCAGTTCTCCCAGAATCTTGTATACCTTTTCTGCATCTTTAGTCGTCGATAAATTCAGCTGTTCCATGAATCATTCCCTCCATTTTTCCAAAAATTGATACAAAATTATTATAAGGAACATGAAACCCCACTTCAACTGTCATTCATCGCATATTTTTTCCGTCAATCATTGGGTCTTTTGTAAAATCTTCCCGTAATCTGCTCCGTTTTCATAATGTTAATAAAAGCATCCTTGTCTATTTCTTTAATCACCTGAACTACCCTGCGGATCTCATCACTTCCCACCACAGAATAAAGCATGTTCCGTTCCTGTTTCTGATAGCATCCGGTTCCTTTAAACAACGTGGCATCATGATGGGTAATCTCCCTGATTCCCTCATATACCTCATCCGGCTGGCTGGTAACAATAAATAAGGTCTGCTTTTGATAACGTTTATACAGAAGGTGCAGAGTCTGTGTTGAGGCAAACTGAAAAATAATGGAATATAGTGCCTCATTCCATCCAAACAGGATACCCGCAATGAGGATCACAACAACATTTCCTGCAAATATATAGTTCCAGGTATCTACCCCGAATTTTTCGGAAAAGAAAATCGCAATAAAATCCGTGCCACCGCTTGTGGCATCCGCAAACAGGCAGAGACTGGTTGCAAAAGCATTGATAATTCCGCCGAAAATACATACCAGCAGAACATCATCCGTCAGCGGATATGCAGGAATCACATCCGTCAAAATACCGGATAGTACAATCATCAGACAGGAATACAGCGTGAATTTCTTTCCGATATATTTAAAACTGATATAGATCGGAACCGCATTCAGCAAAAGATTTACCGGTGTAAATGGTATGTTCACATTGAAGAACTCCATACCGATCTGTTGGATCAAAAGTGTAATACCATTGAATCCTCCGGGAATCAGATTGCCTGCACGAATAAATATCTTAATATTTAACGCCATGACCACAGCTGCTATAATAACCATGAGCACTCTTTCCATTTCCCAAAGAGGACCTTTATTTCTTTGATCTCCTATCTTATTCTTTTTCATGACTTTCCACTCCTATTGAAATTCCATTTTTACAGAAAGCCGATTTTCCTCTGCTTCTATCCTTGCCATACTTCCCGTCACAAGAGGCATCATAGGCGGCAGATGTCCAAGATCTGCATCCATTATCACCGGCACACCGTACTTTGCTGCCGTGTGCAGTACGGCTGTATACTGGTCAAGCCCCATCATCTCCTGTCCATGGCAAAGCGGACGTCCGATCAGGAATCCCTTCACATGTCCAAACCATCCGGCCTGTTCCATCTGCCACAGAGCCCTTCTGATCGCAAATACATTTAAATCACAGCTTTCCAAAAACCAGATGATACCATCCTTCTGATATCTTTCCGTAAATTCTCTCACGCCGTCAAACCTGGTCCCCAGAAGATTGACAAGACAGTCCATACAGCCGCCGATCAGGCGTCCCTCCATTTGCACCTGCTTCTGCCTATGGGTTACATCAGTCTTATCCGGTAAAAATAATTTTAAGCTTAAGTTTTCGGTACAATTGTACGGCAATAGCGGATGCTCCTCATCCTTTATTCCTTCCTTTTCCCATTTTCCATAGCTGTTCATCTCCTTCTTTTCCCCCATCAGAAGTGACATTGCATCGGAAAGAGAAGGGTGCCGGGGTTCCATGCCAAATGCCGGCGCACATGGTCCGTAAATAGATGCCGTATCGCAAAGAGTAGTAAGGAGAAATGTCATATTGGTATTATCGGAATAACCCATGAACCACTTAGGCTTTGCTTTTCTGATTGCATCAAAGTCCACATACTCCAGGATCTCACACATAAGCTCCCCTCCGCCGCAGGAAATCAGGCAATCATTCCGCGCACTCAGGTAATAATCCGTCAGTTCTCTGCCACACTTTTCCGGTGTATTGCTGATGCCGATACCGCTTCCCTCAAAGCAGTTTGGTCCAAGGTCAATTCCGAAGCCCTCCCGGCTCCATTTTTCCCTTGCGCTTTCAAATGCGGTTTTGTAAGGCTCAATATTACATCCGAAGGACGGCGCCACAAATCCAATGGTTCCGTTTTTTTTCAAAAAAGCCGGGTATTTCATACACTTATCCTCCTCTATCTACTACTGACAGTAGCACAATTTGACGCATCCTGCAATCACATGTATAATTCTCTGTGTTCACAACTTATTCCATTGGAGCCACGCTATGTATCAGGATCTCACCAGGGGCAACGTCACAAAATCCATGCTGCTTTTTGCCTGCCCTATGATTTTAGGAAATTTATTACAACAATTTTATAACATTGCCGATACGCTGATCGTCGGTCATTTCATCGGGTCTGATGCACTGGCAGCAGTCGGGTCTTCTTTTACCCTGATGACCTTTCTGACTTCTATATTGCTGGGACTGTGCATGGGAAGCGGTGTTGTTTTTTCCATGCTGTTTGGCGCAGGAAAAGAATCAGAATTAAAAAACAGTATCTTCATCTCTTTTTTTCTGACCGGGATTCTTGCAGTCCTGATTGAAGCTCTCGTTCTTGTATTTCTTGACCCTTTGCTCCTTGTTTTAAGGATTCCGGATCGTATTTTCGTCTCTACCCGCTGTTATCTTCAAATTGTTTTCTGCGGAATTCTGTTTACTTTTTTATATAATTTTTTTGCTTCTCTTTCGCGTTCTATCGGAAATTCCGTCATTCCTCTCGTCTTTCTAGCACTGTCAGCTATCCTGAATGTCCTTTTAGATCTGCTTTTCATCCTTTCCTTTTCCATGGGTGTGGCGGGTGCCGCCCTGGCAACGATCCTTTCCCAGGGAGTCTCTGCCATAGGTATGATTCTATACTGTTTATTGAAAATGTCTTTTCTGGTACCGAAAAAACAGCATCTGCATTTCACAAGGGATGCCGTCTCACAAATTGTCCAATATTCCTTTCTCACCTGTGTTCAACAGTCCATTATGAATTTCGGTATCCTCATGATACAGGGACTTGTCAACAGCTTTGGGGTTACCGTTATGGCAGCCTTTGCTGCTGCTGTTAAGATCGATGCCTTTGCTTACATGCCTGTACAGGATTTCGGCAATGCTTTTTCGACCTTTATAGCACAGAATTTCGGTGCCGGAAAGCAGGAACGTATTCGCAGTGGTATCCGCTCCGCTCTCCTGACTGCCACTCTGTTTTCTCTGACGGTATCTTTTCTTGTCTTTGTCTTCGCGGATAAGCTTATGCTTCTTTTTGTGAAGCCCGAAGAGACTGCAATCATTGCAATCGGTGTTCAGTATCTTCACATTGAAGGGGCATGCTACTGCGGCATCGGCTGCCTGTTCCTTCTGTATGGTCTGTATCGCGGGCTTGGGAAACCCGGAATCTCTGTTGTGCTTACTGTCATATCGCTTGGCACCAGAGTTTTTTTTGCCTATTCACTTGCTCCCATTCCTTCCATAGGATTGTCGGGTATCTGGTGGGCCATTCCCATCGGATGGTTTCTGGCGGATCTTGTCGGAATTTTTTATTATAAATTCATATCACACTGCTCCAATCAGCTTACCGTTCTGGATGATGGGACTGCCGCTCACGAGTGATTGCAACTATGGACAACATTTACATTGTTAGGTGTACTACGATATGCTATAATTCATTAGGAAACAAAAGAGTAAAATGGTATTTATTCGATCATGTGGTATTTAAGGGGGGAAATTATGCATAATACAATTCTTCGAAATATTGGCATCATTATCGGTGTCATTATCGGTTTACTCTCTATTTTAGCAATTGGATCACTTGTCTATTTCAGATATTTTGCATTCGTTCCCGACAAAGACGGTATGGAAGCATATTACTTCCTACTGAAGGTCACACCGTACAATAGCGGGACGAATGAATTTGGTGAGTCTGTCGGCTATGGAAAAGGGGAATCCAAGGATTATGAAATATCAAACGGTGATATTTTTTATGAGGATTTTAATGGTACGTTAGTTCAGAATCCCGAGGAATCTGAAATCCCCAATATGATCGGTTTGTTGTTCGAGGTAATATCTTTGGATGAGAACAACGTGACACTTCTTATCAATCAGGAAGAATGTACGATAATGTACGGGGAAGAATTTGTTATCTGTTCCTTGCTTGAAGTTCAGGATGGTGCCTCAACCAGTTATCGAATGCAAATAACGCCATGATCTGACACTGTTTTTCCTCTAACCACCGTTTTAGACGAAAAACCTTTTCTTTTGAATATAAAAAGCAGGTATTACAATGAAATACTCATTGCATTACCTGCTAAGGATCATTCCGCTGCCTCTAACATATTCTCAATAAAAACCCCATATCCCTTCGTTGGGTCATTGACCAGCACATGGGTCACGGCACCCACCAGCTTTCCATTCTGCAAAATCGGACTGCCGCTCATTCCCTGAACGATTCCTCCCGTCACCGCCAGGAGCTCGGGATCTGTAATTTCAAGAACGATCCCCCGGTTGACATTATTATTTTCCAGATGAATCTCTACAATTTCCACATCATATGTTTTTGTTTCCTCCCCAAGAGAACATAGGATCTCGGCCGGTCCGATCTCAATTTCCTGTTTTAATCCTAAAGGAAGATAATCACCTGTTGCACTTAAGGCCGTCTCCTCCGTGCAGACTCCAAAGATTCCCCGTGTCGTATTGGCTGTAATATCTCCCATAATATTTTCATCATCATATTCGATAAACCCGGTCAGTTCCCCCGGCGCGCCAACACCTCCTCTTGTGATCCCAATAATTTCCGTGTGATAAAGAGTTCCTTTAGAAAGGCTCATGAGGGTACTGGTGTCAATATCATTGATCCCGTGTCCCAAAGCACCGAAACTGCCATTCTCATCAATATAGGTCATGGTACCGACGCCCTGCGCATTATCCCGAACCCAGATTCCCATTTTGTATTCTCCGTTTTTATTCTGCTCCGGTTTTGCCTTTACTTCTATCACCGCATCCTTTCTTTGCACCTTAAATACCATTTCCTGACCGTCACTATGATTAATGATATTGATCAGTTCCTTCTTCGTATTGATTTCCTGATCATTGATCTCAAGGATATAATCCCCTGTCTTGAATATATATCTGGCCGGGCTGTATTTTTGCCCATTTTCGCCTTCAAATTCCCCGATTCCAACTACAAGAACCCCCTTTGTCTTGACATAGATCCCGATTGGTATTCCTGCCGGTTTCAGCCTGATGTCCTGAATAACCTCAACATCAACATCCTTAAGCGGTATGACTCCAAAAAGCTTTAGTTGAAGTTTATACCGATCTACCTGGTTTGCCATCACCGTTACCGGCTTACTGAAATCAACATAAACACTTTGTTCTTTAGGCAGACTTTTGCCTGAATTTCCGCTTGCCTCCACCGCTTCCCGATAAAGGACTCCGGATGCCGGAACCTTAAAATCCAGTTTCTGTTCTACTCCTGCCTTAACCATAATCGTAGATGGGACACTGCACCATATCGAATAGTAAAGCGATGCCATCACTGCAAGGATTCCAAATGCCAGCAGAAAATATAAGATTCTTTTATATATAAAATACCCGTCACTGTGAGGTTTCGTCAAATGTTCCAAGTCTTCACATCCTTTATTGTACATTTATTGCCCATAGAGAGCAAAACAAGACATGCTTTGGCATGTCTTGTTTAGTATGTGAAAAACTTTTATTTTTACTTTTTGAAATGCAACTTTTTGTTTCCAAATGTTGTTAGCAAATTTTACAGCTGTTTTACTTTACGTGCATTTTCCTTCATTTCTTTTGCATTTTCCAAAACTGCTCTGGTCATTTCTCCGCTTCCTAAGAGTCTTGCCAGTTCACCCTGGCTTTCCTCTTCATCAAGAAGGCGGATATCCGTGGTCGTCCTTTCCCCTTTCACATTTTTTTCAATCAGAAAATGTACATCCTCCATAGAGGCGATCTGTGGCAGATGTGTGATGCAGATGATCTGATGGTTTTTTGAAAGCCTTCCAAGCTTTTCTGCCACCTTCCATGCCGTCTTTCCGCTGATTCCTGCATCAATCTCGTCAAATACCAATGTGTCCGTCTCATCTCTGTCTGCAAAAACAGTTTTGAATGCAAGCATGATACGGGACAGTTCACCACCACTGGCAATCTGCCATAGGGGACGAAGCATCTCTCCCGGATTTGTGGAGATCAAAAATTCCACCTGATCATAACCATCTGCGTGAAATTCTTCCTCCATAGGAGTAACAGAGATGGAAAAATCTACGTTTAAAAAATTCAAGTCAATCATTGCTTCCTTCAGCTTATTTGCTAGCGGCTGTGATGCCTTACACCTTAGCTCGGAAAGCTGTCTGCAAAGCTCCGACAGAGATTTCTTCTGTTCCTCCATACGCTGCCTGAGCTTACACATATATTCCTCAAAATTGTTCAGTTTATCCAGTTCCTTTTGTTTCTGTTCCTGTGTTTTTAAAATCTCTTCAACAGAATTTCCATATTTGTTTTTCAGATGATTTAAAACATTCAGGCGCTCCTCCAAAGCTGCAAATTCCTCTTCATCAAAATCAAGACTGTCCCTGAATTGTGCCATGGAACGGTTAAAATCATTGAGCAGACTGTCAATATCCGCAAGCTGTTCCATCAATGATACTGCTTCTTCATCCTCACCGCCTAGTGTCTTCAGTTCCCGCAGTGCATATCCTACAGCAGTCCCTGCGCTTCCTTCCTCCTCATATCCGGTCAGACTGTGTACCGCATATATAATTTCCTTAGTCTTTTTGGCATTTACAAGTCTGTGATACTTCTTCTCCACCTGTTCGTCTTCGGAAGCATTCAGACCTGCAGCTTCTATTTCATTAATTTCAAATTCCAGAAGCCGGGCTTGTCTGTTTCTGCTCTCCTCATCAGAGCTTTGTGCTTCCAATTCTTCCAGGCTTTTCCTGTACTCAGCAAGCTCCGCCTTCAGCTTTTGTTTCAGCAGCTCCGCTTCTTCACCTACATAATCATCCAGCATCTTCTTATACGCCGTCGGCTTTAAAAGAGACTGATGCTCATGTTGACCATACATATCAAGCAGGCAACCTGAAAGCTTTTTCAGTTGGGAAGCACTGATGCTTTCTCCATTGGCCCGACAGATACTCTTTCCGGGCATAATCTTTCTTTGCAGAAGCAGCAGATGATCCTCCTCAACAGGCAGTTCCATTTCCCGAAGCTGGTCACACTGCTGTTCATTCAAGGAAAACACCAGCTCCACCAGTGCATAATCGGCGCCGGCCCGGATATAATCCTTATCTGCCTTAGCACCAAGTGCAAGATTGATGGACCCAATCACAATTGATTTTCCGGCACCGGTTTCTCCGGTCAGAATATTCATTCCTTTTGAGAAAGGAATCTCCTGTTCTTCAATCAGTGCCAGATTCTTCACGTGTAAATTTTCAAGCATACATTTCCTCCTTACGCCCTTCTCTCAAGCGCATGGTCGGTCGGTTATTCTTCCAAAACATTACGGATTTTTTCCATTACAATCTGTGTATCTTCTACCGTACGAACAGCCATCATAATCGTATCATCCCCAGCAATGGAGCCCACAATTTCCTTCAGTTTCATGGCATCCAGTGCTGCCGCAACTGCCATTGCCATCCCGGAAACGGTTTTGACAACCAGAATATTCTGAGCCATATCCATAGAAACGAAGCCATCCTTTAGAACACGGATATATTTATCACTCAGGTAGTGATCACTGTGGATCAAAATGGTATATTTCTGTTTCCCGTCTCCCATAGGTACCTTAGAAAGCTTCAGTTCCCGAATGTCCCTTGATACAGTAGCCTGCGTCACCGCATATCCCGCCTCACGCAATTTGTCAGCAAGCTCCTCCTGGGTTTCAATTTCATACTGCTCTATCAGCTCTTTAATTTTTTGATGTCTGCTCTTTTTCATAGTTCCTCTCATTCTTTCGATTAAACTATTTTCAGTTTTAATCGCTCATCTTACGGTGGAGAACCTCCAGGAAACTCATCTGACTCAGCTTTACGATCCCTGTCGTTTTTCTGGATTTCCTGATTACTATTTTATCCCCTGTTCGCAGAATCACCTTATGACTTCCGTCAAAAATTGCCTCCACTTCCTGTTCACTACCATCCCCACTCTTTTCAACTTCAATCGTCACCATGTCATCCGGTGATAAAACAATACTTCTGTTCTGCATAGAATGAGGACAAATTGGGGAAATCAGGATCAGATTTGCCTTTGGTTCTACCACAGGTCCTCCGGCTGACAGATTATATCCTGTAGATCCGGTAGGAGTAGCCACAATAATTCCATCTGCATGATACCTGTGTAAAAGTTGTCCATTTACATATATGTTAAAGTAAATGATCTGCAAAGAGCCTTTTCTGGTAATTACAATATCATTCAGCGCCCTGGACTCGTCCTTTTTTCGTTTTCCTTCGTAGCTCTTGCCAAGGAGCATCATGCGCTTTTCAATCCAGAATTCCCCTCGAATCAGCTTATCCAATGCCTCCTCAATATCAGAAACATTCACCTCCGCCAAAAAACCCAGCGTACCGAGATTGATTCCAAGGAACGGAATGTCCCGTTCCCCCAGATCCGCCGCCGCATGGAGCAGGGTCCCGTCTCCCCCTAACACGATCACACAATCTGTCTCAGCTCCCACGCGTGAGATATCCGTATAGCATTCCCCGGTTCGGTTCTCCATTCCGGCATCCACTACGCAGGTTTTCCCTCTTTTTATCAGATAATCCCTGACAAAACAGGCTGTCCTTAATTCCACATCCTTTGACGGGTTAGTTATTACAAAAAAATGCTTCATCGCTTTCCCCCGTTTCATTCCCCATCCAGGCTTTGATGCGCAGCTGACACAGTGCCGGCGATCAGCTCTGCGCATGTTTTTCGGGCTGAATATCCATTTCCTTCTTCCATAATTCTTTTCAGTTCAGCTTCCGCCAACGCTTCCGTAATTTCTGCTGTATTCTGCAGCCTGTCTTCGTTTTTTCTGATATGAACCAGGTATTCAATATTCCCCTCCGGTCCCTTAATGGGTGAATAATCAAGGTGAAGAATATCAAAACCAATAAAATCTGCATAGTCGATGATTTTCTTAATTACCTCCTCATGAATCTGAGGTTCCCGAACTACACCCTTTTTCCCCACCTTTTCACGCCCTGCTTCAAACTGAGGTTTAATCAGGCATACCATCTCTCCCTCCGGCTTCAGAAGAGCCCGTGCAGGGAGTAATATCTTTGTCAGGGAAATAAAGGAAACATCCACCGAAGCGAAATCCGGCTTGTCCGCAATATCTCCCGGTACCATAAAGCGGAAATTTGTCTTTTCCATGCAAACTACTCTATCATCATTTCGCAATTTCCAATCCAGCTGTCCATGTCCAACATCCACGGAATAAACCTTTTTCGCACCATTCTGAAGCATGCAATCCGTAAAGCCGCCTGTGGAGGCACCGATATCCATACAGATCTTCCCCTTCAATTCAATTGCAAAATGCGCCATTGCTTTCTCAAGCTTTAATCCGCCTCTGCTGACATATTTTAAGGTATTGCCCTTAACCTCGATATGAACCTTATCAGGGTCGAAAACTGCACCGGCCTTGTCTTCCCTCTGTCCGTCTACAAACACATTGCCGGACATAATGATTGCTTTCGCTTTCTCACGTGAAGCTGCATGGCCATCCTTCACCAGCAGGACATCCAACCGTTCCTTCATCCTAATGCTTCCATTTCCTTTTTAATCTTTTCCACGATAGTCTCAGCATCAATACCGATTTCCTTTTTCAGCAAATCCACATTGCCATGTTCAACATACTCATCCGGTATCGCAATCTGAATCAGTCTTACGCCTGTATGAAGCTCATCCAGCTTTTGTCTTACCTTTTCTCCGTATCCACCGCTGGCAACATTTTCCTCCATGGACACTATAACTTGATGATTTTTTGCCGCCCATTCCACCGCATTTTCATCAATCGGCTTTACAAATCTCGCATTGATCAGACTGCAGCGGTATCCGGCAGCTTTCAACTGCTCCCACACTTTCTCAGCCGTCTTTACCATGCTTCCTACAGCCATCAGGCAAATCTCGCTCTCCACATAAATCGGCTCTGCTCTCCCCATTTCTATGGGCGCGCGGTACTCCTTCAGACCGGCATATGCCTCTCCCCGCGGATAACGAACCGCGATCGGTGCTCCCAGGGAAACCGCAAATTTCATCATATCAGAAAGCTCCCATTTGTTCTTGGGTGCCATAATATGCATTCCCGGTATGGAGGAAAGATAGGACAAATCAAAAATACCCTGATGGGTCTCTCCATCGCTTCCCACAAGTCCTGCCCTGTCAATCGCAAATACCACCGGCAAATTCTGAATACATACATCATGCAGGATCTGATCGTAAGCTCTCTGCAGGAAGGAGGAATAGATTGCAACCACCGGCTTCAAACCGCCTGCCGCAAGCCCCGCCGCAAAGGTTACCGCATGCTCCTCTGCAATTCCTACATCAAAGAAGCGTTCCGGAAAAATATTCCGAAACCGCTTAAGCCCGGTTCCATCCGGCATAGCAGCTGTGATCGCCACTACCTTCTCGTCTCTTGCCCCAAGCTTCGTCATGACGGTTGAAAAAATATCTGTATAGTTTGCACTTGTCCTTGGTTTTGTGGGAAGTCCCGTCTCGATATCAAAGGGCTCCGCGCCATGAAACCGTGCAGGATGACGCTCTGCCGGAGTAAAGCCCTTTCCTTTCTGGGTAATCACATGAACCAGCACCGCATTTCTGGTCCTTTTTGCCTCCTGAAACACTCTCAGCATGGCCGGAATATTATGACCATCTACCGGTCCAAGATAGGTGATTCCCATATCCTCAAAAAACATCCCCGGTACAACCAGCTGCTTAAAGCTGCTTTTCGCTTTACGAATTCCCTCAACTACCTTTGCACCTTTGGGAATATCCTTTAAAGTATTATAGACACCCTCCTTGATATCCAGATAGGCATTTGCCGTTCTGACATTGTTCAGATATTTAGACATGCCGCCAACATTCTCGGAAATAGACATGTTGTTGTCATTCAGAACAATAATAAAATTGGTTTCCAGTTTACCGGCATTGTTCAAGGCTTCATATACCATACCACCTGTCAGTGCACCATCACCGATCACCGAAACAATGGTGTGATTTTCCCCTTGAATATCTCTCGCCTTTACCAGTCCCAGGCCTGCAGAGATGGAAGTAGAACTATGACCGGTATCAAAGCAGTCGCAATCGCTTTCCTTCCGCTTTGGGAATCCGCTCATTCCACCATATTTACGTAAGTTCTCAAACCCTTCTCTTCTCCCTGTCAGAAGCTTGTGCGTGTAGGATTGATGTCCCACATCCCAAATCAGTTTATCCTCGGGAAGATCTAAGAACAAATGAAGTGCCATGGTAAGCTCCACCGCTCCCAGATTGGAGCCCAGATGTCCACCTGTTTTTGAAATCTTTTCAATCAGAAAGGTTCGGATTTCCTGAGCAAGTTCCGGGTAGTCTGCGGGATTAATTTTTTTGATATCTCCTGCGCTCTTTATCTTATCAAGCAGCATATTTTCACCTTCTTTTCTTCTGTCCGCCCCCATAAACTGATTACTTTTCCCTGGTAATCAGGAACTGTACCAATTCCTCTAAAAATTCATTTCTTGTCTCAAAGGACCGCAGGATTGCAAGTGCTTCCTCTGAAAGTCTCCTTACATCCTCTCTGGATTTTTCAAGTCCATGAAGTGCCACATAGGTCAGTTTGTGGTTCTTCTCATCACTTCCAACAGGCTTTCCGAGTATCTCTGTTGTGCTCGTAACATCCAGAATATCATCCTGAATCTGAAATGCGATTCCGATATTATAGGCTGCCCTTTCCATTGCCCCTACCGCTTTATCATCTGCACCTGCCAGAATCGCTCCGATCATCATAGCCGCCTGGATCAACGCTGCAGTCTTATTCTCATGAATATACAAAAGAAGTTCTTCCGTGAGCTCAGCTCCCGATTCTGCTTCCAGGTCTGCCGTCTGACCGCCAATCATTCCATAGATGCCTGATTTCTTCCCAAGTATCTGAAGTGCTCCTGCGATCTGTCTGCAGGTCTTCTCATCCTGCGCAAAAGCAAAAGCACCTGCTGCAGTTTCAAATGCAAGATTCAGAAGACCGTCTCCGGCAAGTACTGCCATTCCGTCTCCGTAAACCTTCCAGGTAGTCTTACGCCCTCTTCGGTACTCATCATTATCCATTGCAGGCAGATCGTCATGCACAAGAGAATAATTATGAATCATTTCCAGCGCTGCCATAAAGGGCTCAATCTGCTTCCCTTCCCCATGAAAAAGAAGGAAACTCTCCTCCATCAAAATCGGTCGGAGTCGCTTTCCTCCCGCCATTACACTATAATTAATCGCCTCCAGGACTTTTTTCTGAAATCCGGTTTCCTTCGGCAGATATTGCGCCAAAACCGCTTCTGCCCGCTCGGTCTTACTCTTAAGTATCTCCTCAAAATTCATGACATTCTCCATCTTCATTCAGCACCAGAACCTGTTTTTCTACCCGATCGATCGCCTGGTTGCACTGCTTTAACAGTTCCATCCCATTTTTATATACCCGAAAGGATTCCTCAAGCGAAATATCCTCCTGTTCCAATGTCTCCACAGCCTTCTCTAATTGGTCAAAGGCCTTTTCCAGGTCAAATTCATTTTTATCCTCCTGCATGCTCAGACCTCCTCCGTTTCTCTGTTCATCAGGCATTTTCCGATAACCTCCGTATCAATTCTGCCATTTTTAACGTAAATTTGAAGTCGTTCCCCTTCTGATATCTTTCTCACATCCGTCACTGTTCTGCCTTCATGATCAGAAACATAAGAATATCCCTGATTTAATTTATCCAGAGGAGAAAGCCCCCTTAATTGTTCTATATAGATTGCCAGCCTGTGCCTTTCCCTTACAATCCTGGCCTTCATAGCATTTGAAATGCGGTCCTCCACACTTAAGGCAAAGCTTCGTTTCTCCCGGATTTTTCCCATCGGACTGTTCATTTTCAAACCGGCTTCCAACGTCTTTATTTCTGCCCGGCAAAGCTTCAAATGATTCTGCATCTGACGGAGCATTGATGCCCTCAATCCCTGCAATTGGGAATAAATGATTGTAACATCATAGACTGCCAGTTCTGCCGCTGCAGAAGGGGTAGGTGCACGCAAATCAGAAACATAATCTATAATTGTTGTATCTGTCTCGTGTCCCACCGCTGAAATAATTGGTATCCTGCAGTCAAAGACCGCCTGTGCCACCACTTCCTCATTAAATGCCCATAAGTCCTCGATCGATCCACCGCCACGTCCCACGATGATCACATCAACCTTTTGCTGTTCCAGCATCTTAATTCCCCGGACAATACTTTCTGCTGCTCCATCCCCCTGTACTGTTGCGGGATAGAGAAGAATCTGAACACAAGGATTTCTTCTGGACGCTATATTAATGATATCCCTGACTGCCGCTCCGGTAGGAGCTGTCACAACACCGAGCGTTTTGATATATTTGGGAATCGGCTTCTTATACTCAGAAGCAAACATGCCCCGTTCAAGCAGCTCCTCCTTAAGCCTCTCAAATCTTTCATAAAGAGCTCCGGCACCATCCTGCTTGATCGTTTTGGCATACATCTGGTATTTTCCGTCTCTTTCGTAGACATCAATGGTTCCGTGCACCACAACCTGCATGCCTTCCGCCATCCGAAAGTTAAGTCCGGAACGGTTTCCGGCAAACATTACGCAGGAAATCGTTCCTTTTGCATCCTTTAACGTAAAATAAATATGTCCGGAGGAATGATACTTGCAGTTGCTGACCTCTCCTTTCACAGAAAGCTCCTGCAACAAAAAATCCTGCGCGAACATATTCTTAATATATGAATTTACTTGTCCGACTGTATATACATTCTGCATTTCTACTCCGCCTATGCAAATTTAGCCAAAACTCCATTCACAAAGGCAGGTGAGGAATCCTGACCAAATTTTTTAGCCAGCTCCACCGCCTCATTAATTGCCACCCCTGTCGGGATATCTTCATCATACAGGATCTCATAAACGGCCAGGCGGAGGATCGTCAGATCAACCTTTCCCATCCGTTCCGTCTCCCAGCCCTTGGCCTTTTCATTTAAGAGCTGATCGATATCATCCAGTTTTTCCACAATCTTATTGACCTTTTCACTGATAATGACACTTTCCTTTTCGGAAGTTTCGTTTTCCTCATCTGCAAAAAAGAAAGCCTCCTGCTGCGCCATCTCTTCTTTCTGATTAAACTCTATGCGAAACAGCAGTTTAAAGATCTGTTCCCTGATTTCTCTTCTGCTCATAGATCGCCACCCTGCACCTATTTATCCTTCTGCATATTGACACCGGCAATACGCACATCCACGTCAGAGGCCTCAAGACCTGTCATATTCTCAATGGTCGACTTTACTCTCTCCTGCACCTTCTGGGAAACAGCCGGTATGTTGTATCCATACTCAACAATCAGCGCCAATTCAACCTTGACCCTCTTACCAATCACTTCTACCTTAACACCCTTTGCAAGATTCTTGACACCCATACGGCTTAACAGTTCATTGCTGATATTTCCTGCCATTGCAGAAACGCCCTCAACCTCTGTTGCAGCAAGACCTGCAATCATTGCCACCACATCGTCGGCAATCTTAACCGTTCCCAGGTCTTCATCCTCCTGCAGTACATATGTGTTCTGTTCCATCGTTTTTTCCATGATAACGTTCCTTTCTTTCCTTTTATTGCAAGCCTTGTTACTGATAATCATATCAAAAATTACAGTTTTTGCATAGTCCCAGAAAACAATTCTTCCCCCTATAGCCAGAAGCTGAGACTTTGCTGTTCCTTATTCTCCGCATAGGAAACGGTTCCCCCGGATGCTTTCATAAACTGGAAAATTTTTTGTTCTTCGATCAAATAGCGGAACATCTCAGAATAGATAAGCTCGTCCGCACATTTTAAGGTAACATAGCTGCTCTCTTTTTCATAGGCATCCCGAAACACATCTTCCAGTCTTTCCTCATCAACTTCTGTAAAATAGACACCTTCCCGGACATAATAATTATCCTCCATGGAATTGCATTCCGGAATATCCACAATTGCATCAATGGTATGCGTCTTTTCAAGCTGCTTTGTCGTTACACAAAGGTAATCGTAATTAATGGGTGGAATGCTGGATGACTCCTGTATACTGCTTCCCTCTGTCATCTGATAGGACGCATCACCCCATGTAGTGTCCACAAAGTAGTAGTCGCCATCCAATTTTACCAGATTCCATGCGTGTCCTTCGCCTCCCTGCACCTTTCCCATCACCAGCGTCGTTTCTATTCCCGCTTGGCGGAGCAGGTACTCCGTTGCCTTTGCATAGCCCTGACAGACACTTTTCCTGTGAATAAAAACAGAACAGATATTTTGATTATCCGGTGCCTCCGCATCGTATTCTGTCTGATCGATAATGTATTCATAAATATATTTTACTTTTCCGTATTGATCCAGTTGCGGATCCATTCCGGAAAGACACGCATCCACATAGGCGGAAATCTGTTCTTTCCTGGCCTCTGCCTCCTGTTTTGTCATATTGTAAGTGCCAGAAAACGTAATCTTCTTCACAACATCTCCAAGGGTATACCTGGTAAATGTATATCCATCCACATAAAAAATTTCAGGATGATCATTCAAGACGCACTGAAATACCTTTTCAATTTGTCCGGCTTCCATACAGGACAGAGACACCCCTTCCTTAAAATCCAAAAGAATTTTAAGGATTTCCGCATACACAGTCTTTTCGTTTTCATTCAGTCTCTCATAATAAAACAGCCCTGTCTGCTGTTTTTTGAGACTTAATATTTCTCCCTCCGGAATTTCCGGAAGCCTGTCCACCTCTCCCGAATCCGCACTTACCGCAGCCTCATTTGCAATTTCGCTTTCAGGCTTATCTTCAGACTTATTTTCAGCCTCTTCATCACCGGAAAATGCTTCTTCTTTCTGCTCATTCCGTTGTTTTTCCTGCTCCAGTGCTCCGGCTTTATTCTCTTCTGCAAAATACTCCGGCAGCTGACAGGCTGAGAGAAAAAGCATACCTATAAAAACAGCCAATATACCATGTTTTATCTTCATTTAATCACGTCCAAATTCAGAAAGAATCAACCCTTTATTTCTGTCAAGTGTCATACCGACACTCCATGCATTTACAAAAAGAAGGAGCGGATTTCCCTTCAAATCCTTGATCTTCTTCATATCAGAGGTACCAACCAGCTTTGTCAGGTCAATATCCTTATTTTCAATCCATCTGATATGCTCATAAGGAAGCGGTTCCAATTTAATCTCTACATTATACTCGTTCTCAAGCCGGTATTTTAATACATCAAACTGTAAAACGCCTACTACTCCAACAATAATTTCCTCCATACCGGTATTGAATTCCTGGAAAATCTGGATGGCACCCTCCTGTGCGATCTGTGTAATTCCCTTAACAAACTGCTTTCTTTTCATGGTATCCATCTGTCTGACCCTTGCAAAATGCTCCGGCGCAAAGGTGGGAATCCCCTCATACTGGAATTGTTCCTTCGGCATACAAAGCGTATCTCCAATGGAAAAAATTCCCGGATCAAATACGCCAATGATGTCTCCCGCATAGGCCTCCTCCAGTATCTTACGCTCACTTGCCATAATCTGCTGTGGCTGTGAAAGGCGCATCACCTTGCCTCCCTGTACGTGTTTCACTTCCATGCTCGCCTCATATTTCCCGGAGCAGATTCTCATAAAGGCAATTCGATCACGGTGCGCTTTATTCATATTTGCCTGAATTTTAAATACAAAAGCGGAAAAATCATTTGTGACAGGATCAATCAGACCTTTATCTGCCTTTCTCGGAAGCGGCGTAGTTGTCATCTTCAGGAAATGCTGTAAAAAGAACTCCACTCCGAAGTTGGTAAGTGCCGATCCAAAGAAAACAGGTGTCAGTTCTCCCGCTTGTATCTTATCAATATCAAATTCCGCGCTTGCTCCATCCAAAAGCTCTATTTCATCACGAAGGAGTCCTTCTGCCTCTTCCCCGATTGCAGAAACAAGCATCTGCTCATCACCAAGCGGAATTTCTGTGCTCTCTCCCTCCTTCGTTCCCTTCTCTGTGTCAGAATAAGTAATTACACATTTTCTGTCTCTATCGTAAACGCCCTTAAAATTCTTTCCGGATCCAATAGGCCAGTTTACCGGACAGGTTGCGATTCCCAGCTCCTTTTCGATTTCATCCAGAAGCTCAAAGGTGTCATTGGCATCCCTGTCCATCTTATTGATAAATGTAAAGATCGGTATCTTTCTCATGACACAAACCTTAAACAGCTTACGGGTCTGCGCCTCTACACCCTTGGATGCATCGATCACCATGACCGCGGAATCTGCAGCCATCAACGTCCGGTATGTGTCCTCTGAGAAGTCCTGATGTCCCGGTGTATCCAGAATATTGATACAGAAGCCGTCATATTCAAACTGAAGAACAGAGGAAGTAACAGAAATACCTCTCTCCTTTTCAATCTCCATCCAATCCGACACAGCATGTCTTGCCGTTGCCTTTCCCTTGACGCTTCCGGCCAGATTGATTGCCCCTCCATATAAAAGGAATTTTTCTGTCAGCGTCGTCTTACCTGCATCCGGGTGTGAAATAATTGCAAAGGTTCTTCTTCTGTTTATTTCCTTTTCATAGCTACTCACGTATTTTTCCTCCAAGTCATTCAAGTGTCTTACAGCACAGATTTTCCGGCTATTTTCCCCTCAACTCCCAAATAGTCAAGCACTGTTGCACCAATATCCGCAAAGGTATCTCTGGTTCCCAGATTCACGGAAGCAATTGATTTTCCATATACGATCAGAGGGGTATATTCTCTTGAATGATCAGTCGACACCGTATATCCCGGATCGCATCCGTGATCTGCCGTGATCATCAAAAGATCATCCTCTCTCATTTTTGAGATCATCTGCGGTAAAGCTTCATCAAATTCCGTCAGGGCTTTTGCATACCCTTCAATGTCATTTCTGTGCCCGTAAAGCATATCGTAATCCACAAGATTAACAAAGCATAAGCCTTCAAAATCCTGGTCGAGATATTCGAGGGTTCTCTCTATTCCTTCCGCGTTCCCTTTAGTATAAACATAAGAAGTAATACCTCTTCCCGCAAAGATATCCTTAATCTTTCCAACACCGATCACTTCTTTTCCGGCACCCTTAATTGCATCCAGCATAGTCTCTCCGGGCGGTTCCAGTGAAAAATCATGTCGTTTCGGTGTACGCTGATAATTTCCGTCCTTACCGATAAAAGGTCTTGCAATTACACGTCCCACACTGTGTTCTCCCGTGAGAAGCTGTCTTGCCATGCGGCAATATTCATACAATGTCTCTACCGGAACCACGTCCTCATGTGCAGCAATTTGGAATACACTGTCAGCCGAGGTATAAACAATCAGTTTTCCGGTCAGAACATGCTCATCTCCATAATCTTTAATCACTTCGGTTCCGGAATAGGGCTTATTACAAAGCACACCTCTTCCCGTCATACGTGAGAATTCATCCAGGATCTCCTTTGGAAACCCATTGGGATAAACCGGAAGTGGCTTTTTGGAAATCAAACCCGCAATCTCCCAATGGCCGATCGTGGTATCCTTTCCTCTTGAGGCTTCTCTCATTCTTCCATAAACAGCCTTCGGATTTTCAACACCCTTCTTCCAGTCAATTCCGTCAATATTAAACAACCCCAGCTGTTCCATGTTGGGCATGTGAAAACAGGAGCCCTCAGATGCTGAACGCAGTGTATTCGTACCGGCATCACCAAACTCTGCGGCATCGTCCATTGCGCCTATTCCCACACTGTCCAAAACAATTAAAAAAACTCTTTTCATATAGTATCCTTTCTCTTATTTCGATAAGCCCTTTTGCAAAAAGGTAAATTAACTTTTACTCCTGTAATAGGATACCACATTTTTCAAAATATAGCATCTATTTATTCCGCTGTCAGTGTACTGATCACAATAGCTTCAGGCGCCACTCCGGTTTTGCGGATCACAATATCCTCTATCTGTGCCCTTTGTGCTTCCGAAAGTTCAGCCGCGTTTACAACCACATCTACTGTATCATCTGTTATACTTACCACCACATCCTCAAAACCTTTGCTTTCCAGCAATATTTCAGCTGCGGTTTCCTTTTCGGCGATCTCCGTAATGGCAATCATATTGTCTATTGCTGTCTGCTTCTGCTCTTCAGTGATATTAACATTATTGATAATTTCCAGAAGGGTCTCCTTATTTTTTGCTCTCGTCTGTTCCTTTAAAAGTCTTGCTCCGGAAAGGGTATTCATACTGGTAGCCGAAGTAAAAACTGCCTCCCCCGGTGTTTCGCTGTCAGAAATCTGATTTTCAACATTTTCTGTCACCTCACCCATTGTCTCATCCAGATAATTTGCCTCTTCCAAAACCACGTCCGAATCCAGGCTTTGAATTTCTCCGTATTCCGCCTGTTCCATATCCTCATCTGAAATTTCAAACAGAGCCGCTACGTCCGTATCCGCTTCTACGGTATTGCTTTGTATTTCTGTAACTCCTGATCCTGCTGTCATGATTCCCTCATCCGTAATCTGGTCGCCGGCAAAATGCAGATATCCCGCAACTGCAATCATGATTGCCAGTGCTGTAATCATAATCTGATTCTTTTTCACCATATTTTTCAAGCCTGTGTCTCCTTCTTATTGTGTTATCATTTTAACTATAATAATTTTATGAGCATCAATTCCAAATAATGCCTGAATTGCTTTCTTAATATTTCCTGCAATTACCGCATTTCCGCCACCCTGTGCGGATACCGCCACCCCAGCCACCCTCGGTGCCAGTTTCTGCTTAATGATCGGGGCATCCCCATTAGCTGAATCAAAAAAAACTGTGGTCTCTTCTTCCGTAATGTCTGAAGTATTTCTGCTTCCTCCGGCAGAATCCACCTCCGTACTCCCATTTTTTTTGATATTCTGATCCTTCTCCACGATAGTCTCCCCGGTTCCTTCCAGTGTGACCATGACGCGAACTTTTCCCACACCTTCCATGGTCGAAAGAAGCTTTTCCAGGGATTCTTCCAGATATCTCGCATAGGATGGGATACTATCAACATCTGACTCAAAATCATTTTCTCCTTTTATGGTCAATCCGGAATAGAGATCTGTCTGTAAATCTATTGTAGCTTGCTCGCTGTCCGATTGAACGGACTGTGTCGTCTTTTTTTCATCATTTACCGGCCAGGCAACAACCAGAAGAAGCACACCGACAAGCACCAGGATCAAATAATTCTCCTTACCAAATCTTCCTTTCCCTTTTAATAATTCTTTTTTCTCCGGTTCCCCCGGCACTCTGTCCTTTTGCAATTATTCTCACCACCCCTGCCGAATCGCAATTTCAATATTTTCGGGATTTACTCCGATACACTCACTGTATTGCTCCTTAAGCTTTTCATCCTGTATCTCGTTCACTTTTCCATTCTGGCTGATATCGACAGCTTCAATCCTGATCTCTTCTCCAATTGTTCTTGTTTTTCCCTCTTTGCGCGGAGAAACCGTTATCAGAATTCGAAGATTATCCCCGGATGGAATCCTTTTCCCGTTACAGGATTCCGTTTTTTCGCCGTCCACAAGCTCCACCTTTTCAACCACATAATCTCCTTCACATGTGCGCAGTCTTTCCTTTAATTCTTCCTCAATGCTGTTATAAATTCCCATTTCGCGATCCTCTATTTCCAATTTCTGCTGTTCCATGGAAATACTCCTCTCCAATTCGCTCACCTTCCGGTCAATTTCCTGCCTAACATCTCCTCCGGCGACCAGACTCAAAATCGGTTCCGTAATGCGCAGAATCAGAATGATTCCTACAAGGATTCTGACATATTTTATGTAGGAATTTCCCGGAACAAAGCAGAGAATTCCCTGAACAATAATCATAAATATGCAGATTTCCTTCATAATAGAAATCATCTGAAACCTCCTAAGAAGACAAGGTGTATGCTACCACTGCAATTACAATCAGAAACAGTGCCATAGCAGTTAACACACAGCGAAGCAGCAGAAAGCACCCCTCGCCAACCCTGTCAACACAGCCCGATATTCTTTTATCACTGACGATCCCTGTCACCGCCGCTCCAAGCTTCATTGTCAGTGTAATAACCAATATCTGGATTACAGGTGTAAGGCATGCCGCCATAAGCAGAATTAAGAGAAGAATTCCCATACTGTTCTTGATCAAAACAGCTGCCCCTAGTACCAGCTCGGCAACCCCCTCTGCCGCCCCTCCGATTCCGGGGATTGCAGCTACCGCTTTTCTGAGCGCCGATATCTTCAGCTTGTCCGCCACCGGCAAAATGACTGCCTGGACAAGACTTAAGCCTGTAACTGCACCCATTGAAATCTTTAGTGCCATCACGATCCCTTTCTTCAAAAAATCAAGCAGCAAAGAAAGCTTTTCTTCAACCCAGATGCCGTTCAACAGTGCCAGCAGAACATAACTGCAGATAAGCGGAATCAGTGCATTTTTCAGAAAGCTTTCAACAAGATAAGCCGTCATCAGCATCAGCTGATAGTAATAAACGGCAGTCGCGCTTCCCTGTGCAGTTCCCACCGCAACAAAATAAGTCGGAATAAACATTTTTATAAATAATACAATATTCTCTACCGCCTCCAGTGTAATCTTTGATACAAAGCTGAAAGCTTTTGTTGCCAGTACCATAAGGAACAGGTATAAGAAGTAGAAACCCGCCTGTGAGATCTGTTGTCCCGCAAACAGATCAGAGAAGCCGGAAAAAAGGGCAGAGACAATTCCAAGAATCAATATGTATAAAAAGATCTGTCTGATATTCAAAAGCTTTCCCTGAATCCCTTCCCATATCTGAGAGCACAATTCTCTTAGTGCTTCCATAACTCTGCCCTCCAGAATCATCTGAAGCATATTTCCGGCATCAATATCAAGCTCCGGGAAAAGTTCTTCCATTCCGGTATCAATCTGCTTCAGATCCAGAGAGTCTGTCCACATATCAACATATTTCTGGATCCCATCCTCTTCCCCATTCTCTTGCTCCCGTTCTGCGGCATACACCGGTATTGTGCACAACAAAACAGCGCAGATAGTCCCTGCTATCATATATTGTAATTTTTTTCCCGGTCCTCTCATCCTACCTCTATCCCGCCATCAAATTGATATTTTCTACTACCGCTACCAGAACCGGAATTCCCATCAGCAGTACAGAAAGCTTTCCAAAGGTTTCAATCTGTCCGGCAACCGCTCCATAGCCTGCATCCTTACAAATGGATGCACAGAATTCACACACATAGGTCACTCCTACCGCCTTAAACAGAAAGCCCAGATAGCTTCCGCTTCCATTTAGATATCGTTCCAGCTCCTTCACTCTGTAAAGCAGGGCTGTAAGCCCATTCATGGAGAAGGTAAAAATCACAAGGCAGATCGCCGCACCGATATAGAATCCATATTCTGTTTTACCCGATTTGAACTGTAAAGCGAGCATGACTCCCGCCACTCCCAGAACGCCAATCTTAATAATTTCCATATTCTCCCTGTTCCTTGCTTCCTCACATACTAAATAAATCCTGTATCATTACAAATAAGTCATAGATATAGGGTAAGATCCATGTGAGAACCAGAATCAGTCCCGCAAGACTGATCAGAAACGCATGCTCATCCCTTCCGCTGTGCTTTAATATCTGACTGAGTATGGTTACCAGAATTCCTACTGCTGCTATTTTAAAGATCAGGCTTATCCCCATATTTCCTCCATCATCTTGATTACAGCAGCAGAATGGTCAAAAGAATTCCTCCTGCCAGCCCAAGACTCATTACCATTTTATTTTTACTTTTCCGTTCTTCTTCCCGTTCCTCAATTTGCCGAATCACCTCCCGGAGCAGTTCATCCAGCGCACCTGCCTGAGCATCCTCTTTCATAAACCCCAGACAGGAAGGGAAGTCCAGCAGAAGCCTTCTCTCCTGACTGCGCAGTGGAGTTTGTGCCAATGCCCTCTCCATCTGCCTTTCCCAATTTTCAGGGAAGTTCTTTTCCCCCTTCTTTTGTTCCTCATAAATTTCATTGAACGCATCTGCCAGAAAAAGCTCTTTGTTTTCGGATATTCTATGTAAGGCTTCCGGAATTGTGGTTTTCTGATAGGTGATATAATATTTCATATCCTCATAGATTTTTCGTATCTGCCTCAGCATTACGAGCCGCCTTTTCTGCTCGGTGCACCAAGCATTAGCCATGCCGGCACAGCCGAAAATAATCATAATACAGCCTGCCAGCTTAATCATCATCTATAACCTCCGGATACAGTCTCTTTTCTTCCGCATCCAGGATCTCACGAATTCTGCAGATTCCATTCTTTTTTTCCATGAAAATATATCTCTCAAAAAAATCATCCGGTCCAAACTGCATCGTTTCTCTTGCTGGGCTTCCGATATTCAGATGTTTCCTGATATCTTTCATGGAATTTCCATGCATCGTTGCAAGCACGCTGCTCCCGCACTGCAATACCTGATGGACAGCATGCATGTCCTCCATCCCGCCGATTTCATCCACTGCCACAACAGCCGGCGCCATAGACCGCATAAGAAGCATCATTCCCTGAACCTTCGGGCAGCCATCCATTACGTCCGTACGCATCCCCACCTGGTTCTGCGGAATTCCCATAAAGCTTCCCGCAATCTCTGAACGTTCATCTACCACTCCAACCTGCTTTCCTTTCGCAAAGGCATTTCCTTCAGATATCTGTCTGATCATATCCCGCAGCATTGTTGTTTTCCCGCAGCCCGGTGGGGAAATCAACAGTGTATTCAGGAATCTGTTTTCCTCGTACAGATACGGCATCGCCTTATCAGCTGCTCCGATAATTTCATGGGATATACGAATGTTCAGAAATCGGATATGGGTAATGTTTCTGACATTTCCGTTTTCATTTAACACCACCTGTCCCGCCATTCCGATCCGGTGTCCCCCCTGTATCGTCAAAAAACCCTGCCTTATTTCATTCTCAAAAGCATACATGGAATAATGACATACATTTTTGATGATCTCTTCCATCTCACATTCCGTTATGTACCATGCATCCTGACTGCCTGTAGCGATATTTCCCCTGCAGGAAAGAAAAAATTCCTTACCGGATATTACAAATCGGACCGGCTGCCCTATGCCAAGCCTTATCTCCTGAAGTTTGTCCGCTCTTTGCAGCGGTCTTTCCCATCTTTCTCTCATGTAATCCGGAAATATTCTCAAGATCTCTTCCTGCTTTGTCATCAAATTCACCTCTTATCCAAATATATGTGAATTTGTCCAAGTTATGCATCAAAAAAAGACAGAGCAAAATGCTCTGCCTTTTTTTCTTCTTTATATCCGGTTTACTGCTGAGCTACGTCTTTCATGGAGAAGCTCATTCTGCCCATCTTATCCTTGCCAAGACATACAACAGTTACTTTATCTCCAAGGGTAAGTACATCCTCTACATGGTTGATCCTTTCCTTGGCAATCTTAGAAATATGAACCATTCCCTCCTTGCCGGGAGCAAACTCAACGAAAGCACCAAATTCCTTAATGCTTACTACAATGCCCTTGAAAATCTGTCCTTCCTGATAATCGGTTACGATCGTCTTAATATATTCCACTGCCTTATCCATCATGGCTGCATCTGTACCGCAAACCGATACCATACCATCATCTGTAATGTCAATCTTAACACCTGTACGGGCAATGATCTCATTAATTGTCTTGCCGCGCTGTCCCACAACATCACCGATCTTTTCAGGGTCAATCTGAAGAGAGATAATCTTAGGTGCATAAGGTCCAACTTCAGGTCTCGGCTGTGCGATCGCTTTCTTCATACAATTATCCATGATAAACAATCTTGCCTCACGGCATCTTGCGATTGCGCCTTCAACGATCGGTCTTGTCAGACCGTGAATCTTAATATCCATCTGGATCGCAGTAATACCCTCTGTCGTACCGGTTACCTTAAAATCCATATCACCAAAGAAATCTTCCAGTCCCTGGATATCGGTAAGGAGAACAAAATCATCATCCGTATCACCAGTAACCAGACCACAGGAGATACCTGCCACCATCTTCTTGATCGGCACACCGGCTGCCATCAATGACATACAGGAAGCACAGGTGGACGCCATGGAAGTAGAGCCGTTTGACTCAAAGGTTTCGGAAACCGTACGGATCGCATAGGGGAATTCTTCCTCGGAAGGGAGCACAGGAATCAGTGCTCTCTCTGCTAATGCGCCGTGACCGATCTCTCTTCTTCCGGGGCCTCTTGAGGGCTTTGTCTCGCCAACAGAGTAGGACGGGAAATTATAGTGATGCATGTACCTCTTGCTCACTTCGTTTTCATCGAGTCCATCGATTCTCTGCTGCTCGGAAAGCGGTGCCAGCGTACATACATTACAGATCTGTGTCTGTCCACGGGTAAACATAGCAGAGCCATGGACTCTGGGAATGATATCAACCTCTGCAGAAAGCGGACGGATCTGGGTAATTTCACGACCATCAGGACGCTTGTGATCCTTCAGGATCATCTTGCGAACTGTTTTCTTCTCATACTGATAAATTGCCTCTCCAAGCACTGCAAGCCATTCTTCCTTCTCTGCAAATGCCTCTTCCAGCTTTTCTGTAATATTCTTAATATTCTCTTCACGAACCTGCTTTTCATCTGTGAAAACTGCCTCTTCCATCTGAGCAGGAGGAATAATTTCCTTCATGGCTGCAAACAGCTCTTCAGGAACCGCACAGCTTGTATATTCATGCTTCGGCTTCCCAACCTCTGCCACGATCTGATTGATGAAGGCAATAATTGTCTGGTTGATCTCATGTGCCTTGTAAATTGCTTCAATCATGGTTGCTTCCGGAATCTCATTGGCACCGGCTTCAATCATGATTACCTTTTCGGAGGTTGATGCAACAGTCAGATTCAGATCACCATTTTTCCACTGTTCCTGAGAAGGATTGACCACCATTTCCCCATCTACCATACCGATCTGAGTCATTGCACAAGGTCCGTCAAAGGGAATATCCGAAATGCAGGTTGCAATTGCTGCACCCAGCATAGCTACCAGTTCCGGGCGGCATTCAGGGTCAACACTCATAACCATATTATTTAGTGTAACATCATTTCTGTAATCCTTAGGGAAAAGAGGACGCATCGGCCTGTCAATAACACGGCTTGTCAGAATTGCATTCTCGGAAGCCTTTCCCTCTCTTTTATTGAAGCCACCGGGGATCTTTCCTACTGCATACAGCTTTTCTTCATACTCTACGCTGAGAGGGAAGAAATCAATCCCTTCACGTGGTTTATCAGATGCCGTTGCCGTAGATAACACAGTCGTATCCCCGTAATGCATGAACGCGCATCCATTTGCCTGCTTGCCCACTCTGTTAATATCAACGCTGAGTGTTCGTCCTGCAAGTTCCATTGAAAATGTCTTGTACATAATCTTTCTCCTTTTCTTTTCATTATATATAATGTCTGATAAAGGAAACAGCTGCCCACACGACGTGAAGCCGCTATTTGGCTTCTGTCAAAAAGCAGCATAGACTCTCTGTAAATTTCTCCTCAAAAAACCTATGTTACTTCTTGACACAAACGCCTTGTGTATTCCTGAATCCTCTATCAGATTGTTACCACAAAAGCCTCTGACAGAAACTAAAATCCATAAAGGAATAAAAGGCGGAGCCCGAAAACCGGTATACTCCGCCTAAAATCACTGTCATTATTTTCTAAGTCCCAGTTTTTCGATCAAAGCACGGTATCTTTCAATATCCTTTTCCTTCAGATAATTAAGAAGACCACGTCTCTGACCTACCATTTTGAACATACCTCTTCTGGAATGGTTATCCTTCGGATGCTCCTTCAGATGCTCAGTAAGCTCCTGAATTCTTGCCGTCAGCACTGCAACCTGTACTTCCGGTGAACCGGTATCACCTTCACATCTTGCATACTCTTTCATGATTGCTGTTTTCTTTTCCTTAGAAATCATTGTATTTCCTCCTTATTTTTCAAACGCCTGCCACCAAGAAACGGTCGGAGTTTCCATACTTCTGAGTGACGGCTAAATTTCATACTGTTCAATCATAGCACAATCCTTTTGTTATGTAAAGGCCATTTTCTTCATTTCTCGCAAAGTCCTCTCCACATTTTATAAAATTATTTTATTTTATGATTGGTATTTCAGTGAAAATATGATATTCTATTTTTGGTACTTTTGTACCATATTCTAATCATTTATACTTCAGGGGGCTATTACTATGAAACTGAGAGGAAAAATCCAAATCATATCCCTGTTACCAATCACTTTGATGACAGCGGAATCTATTTTCTTTACCTGGCTGTATCTGCGGGATTATCCTGAGGCACGTGATGTCATGCTGATGCCACTGTGCCGGATCGGTATAATCACACTGGCTATTACCGCCGTAGTTGTCTATTTTATTGTCAAAAAGCTGGTGGGCGGCATTCGTCACGTTTCTGACAACCTGGAATCCCTTTCTGATGGAAATTTAAATTTCACCATCAATGAAAAAATCTTAAACCGTAAGGATGAAACCGGTCTTCTCGCAAGAAGCACCCAGCACCTGAAAGAAAGCCTTACAGCGATCATTGCACAGATCACAACAACCTCAGGGGAACTGAATCAATCTGCAGGTGATCTGTCACTAATGACGGAAAGTACCTCCTCTGTTTCCGAAAATCTGGCAGCAGCGATGTCAGATATCGCAAAGGGAGCCGCCGATGAGGCTGCTTCCACACAGACCATATCGGAAAAAATGGCAACGATCAAAACCCTTGCCGAACAGTCTTCCGCAAACACAGAAGCCTTCTCCGTTTTGGTAGAGCAGATCAACGCTTCCAGCACTCAGGGGCAGGCACTGGTTCAGAAGCTGGATGACAATTCCGAAGTCACCCGCCGTGAGATCAGTGAAATTGCTGCACAAACAGAAGCTACACACCGCGCTTCCATGGAAATCCAAACCGCCGCGGAATTCATTGCTTCCATTGCAGCGGAAACAAATCTTCTTGCCCTGAATGCAAGCATAGAAGCCGCAAGAGCCGGTGAACAGGGACGTGGCTTTGCAGTTGTCGCTGAACAGATCAAGAACCTTGCCGAGCAGTCAAGCTCCTCGGCTCAAAATATTGATACCGTAATCAAAAACCTTCTTTCCGAGTCCGATAAGACAGTGGAATGTATGAACCGGGTACAGGAAATCACCCAGACAGAAAACAATGAGATCAAAGAAACGCACCAGTTATTTATCAAGCTGGGAAATGACATTACAAAAGCATCCGCTGAAATTCATACCATTTCCAACAACTTGACCCAACTCTCTCTTGCAGAAAAGGCGATCATGGCAGAAATTGATTCTCTTTCCGCTTCCACCCAGGAAACTGCCGCCTCCACGGAAGAGATTACCGCCTCCTCGGAGGAATTGACAAGTACCGCAGAAACCCTTGCCTCCCACGGATTACAGCTCTCCTCTCTCTCAGAAGGATTGCAATCCCAACTGGAAAGATTCCATATGTAGCATATACCCCTTAGCGGTGCGGCTATAAACATTCCGGCATTTGGCGAACCCAACCAATATAAATGCTTATTTCACTGTACAGATGTAACGCAAAGCCGGTGGTTGTATTTAAGTGTAAGAAACACATAAATACAACCACCGGCTTTGGTTACATCTGAGTTATTTTATTAATCCTGCAGAATTCGAACCATCTTATAGGGTGTCCGGTAATTGTAATTGGAAATCTTAATTCCGGTTTTGGGGCTGCTGGCGTGAATCACCTGCCCTCCTCCGATATAAATTGCCACATGATTGATGGTACCGCCCTTCGCATAGAAGATCAGATCTCCAGCCTGCAGCTCTGATGCACTGATCTTAGTGCCGCAGTTCGCCTGTGCCCTGGAAGAATGCGGCAGGCTTACACCATATTTTGCAAAAACACTCAGAACAAAGCCGGAACAGTCTGCTCCTTTTGTCAGGCTGGTGCCGCCCCATACATAAGGGTTCCCCAGAAACTGCTTTGCATATTGACAAAGGTCAACTCTCACATCTGAAACGCCTTGTCCATATAAAAGTTCTGTCATCGTAATTGCCGTTGCCAGATCGGATTTCACTTCCACATAATCACCGGACACATACACTTCTTCTCCATCCAGATCTACCTTGATCCAGCCTTCATCCATAATTTCTATAATATCCAGCTGTTCTCCGGAAGCAATCTGTGTAATGATCTCAGCATCAGTATTAGGCTCTTCTCTCACGTTCAGTCCATCCGTATTCGCAACTGCAATAGCCGATGCAAGCTCTTCGCCCTTCTTTTTCGCCTCATAACCGGTAAGAAGATATTCTTCCTTTACATATCCTTCCACCTTGCCGGATTTTACATATGCCCAGCCATCCTCGCTGCTAATGATCTCACAGGCGGCATGTTTAGGTAGTTTTCCGACCAGCTTGCCGGACTCATCCGGCTCTTTTCTGATATTCAGATTGTTTTCTTCCACATTGCAGATTCCCAGGTGCGTATATCCCCAGAGTGCTCCCTCTGCAGCTTTTGCAATTTCTAAGTACTCCGCTTTTGTAAGCAAAGTGGAAAACAGATCTCCCACCCCAGCAGTTAATAGCTGTTCACTTCTTGCACTCTCTTCCTGCGTAATTGTGCCGGAAATTTCTGTTGCACCGGCCTTTATTGGCTGCCATAAAACAAGTGTTGCCGTAAATGCATATATACTATATCTCAGGTATCCTTTCAAAATAGCCCTCCGAAATATTACAAATTTGTTACAAATCTAACATGGTCATTATAACAATCAACGGCTTTTCTGTCAAATATTAATGCTCATGGTATTTTCTTCCTTCAGCAATATCGGTTTCCATCTGCAGCTTCAGCATTCTAATATCCTCGAATTTCTTTTCCGGCCGCTTAAACTGTAACAATTCTGTCACAATTTCCTTTCCATACATATCTCTGTCAAAATCATACAGATAGGTTTCCACACTGACTGTATTCGTATCATTAACCGTAGGCTTTTGCCCGATATTGGTAATTCCCGGATAGGTCCCTCCCTCAAAAAGAACCCTGGAATAATATACGCCTTTCGGTGGTAACAGCTTTTCCGGTTTCGGATAAAGATTTAAGGTCGGCATACCCATCCGTCTTCCAAGCCGGTTTCCTCTCTCCACCTGTCCTTCAAAACTGTAAGGTCTTCCCAAAAGCTGTCGAGTCGTAATCATATCACCTTTTTCCACCATTTCCCGTACATAAGTAGAACTGATTTCCCTTCCGTTTTCAAAGACCTTGTCGATAATATGGACCTGATAATGAAACTCCGGTGCAAGCGCATTCAGCAGAACCTGATCCCCCCGGCCTTTATAGCCAAAGGACAGATCAGTTCCCGCAGCAATATAGCCTGCATGCATTTGTCCTACAAGAATTTTTCTTACAAATTCCTCCGGTAAAATAGCTGCTGTCTTTTGGTTTAACGGGAATTCAATCAGAATATCGATCCCCATTTTTTCAAAATGCTTCCTTTTTTCCTCTCTGGTCGTCAGCTCTGCATCCGCTGCCTGTCCAAAAAAAACTGCCGCCGATGGAAAAAAAGTAAAAACAACTGCCTGCATCCCGGCCATCTTTTGCTCTAAAATGCAGGATAATAATTTTTCATGTCCTCTGTGAATCCCGTCAAATTTTCCGATTGCAACGGCAGTCCGGCTTTCTATATGAAATTCTGTGGTATTCTGAATAATTTCCATTCTTCCCTTTCCGCAAGCCGAACATTCCGCCGGTTATGCCGTTTGCTCCGCAGAAATTCCCTAGGTTGTGATAAAAAGCTTGACAGGGCAAAACAGCTTTCGCTTTTGCTCATACTGATAAATACCAAAAAAAACATCTTCATAACTGTACACCCGGAATTCTTCTCCGTCGGCAGGCTCCGGCATCCTGTCTGTGTTCCCGGCTATTTCCATGAATTCGGATTTTTTCATCTGGTTTCCGTTTTTTAAGGCATTATCCCATTCTTTTTTTACCTTTAATTTGGGCAGTGTCTCAAACATCTTCTCTACCGGAACTACTATCCTTGCCAGCCTGCCTTCCTCTGCCAGCTTTTGGATATCCTCAAGTCTATGGGCCTCCTCTATCCGAAATTCTCCCACACGGCTTCTGGTAAGCTTCGTCATGACGGCACCGCATCCCAGGGCCTGTCCGATGTCATGGCATAGGGTCCGGATATAGGTACCTTTTGAGCATTCCACCCGAATAGTGTACTCCGGATGACTTTCTTCAAGAATTTCTATGGCATAAACCGTAATCGGCCTTGCCTCTCTTACTACTTCCTTCCCCTGTCTTGCCAGTTCATAGAGCTTTTTTCCATTTACCTTAAGGGCAGAATACATGGGCGGGATCTGCAGGGAATTTCCCTGAAAAGAAAGGATTACTTTTTTTACCTCATCAACAGATACCTTCACTTCCTTCTTTTCCAGTATTTTCCCGGATCCATCCTGTGTATCGGTGGTGATTCCCAGACGAAAAACAGCCACATATTCCTTTTGTCTGTCCGTCAGCATATCACAAAGCTTTGTTCCGTTTCCAAGGCATACAGGAAGAACCCCCACCGCATCCGGATCAAGGGTTCCTGTATGTCCTATCTTTTTTTGTTTGCATATGCCTCGAAGCTTTGCTACCACATCATGAGAGGTATAGCCGGCTTCTTTATACACGTTAATAATTCCGTGATACATGTTTCTAACATCCTCATGTTACTTCAACTGCAACGCAATCTGAGAAGACAGATTGTTTACAATATCATGAAAGGTTCCCTGCATCGTCACACCCGCTGCTCTGACATGTCCGCCACCCCCAAAAAAGGACGCAACCTTTGCCACATCAACCATACCGTTTGAACGTAAGCTCACCTTATATTCCAGACTTTTCAGCTCATACATAAAAATGGCACATTCCACGCCCTTTGTGTTTCGCAGCTGACTTACAATTCCATCAAGATCATAGGGTTCCACCTGATAAAAATTCATGGTTTTCCTGTCGACCATGCTGACCACGCATTTCCCATCCATAAATAAAATACTTTCCAGAAGCGCCCTTCCCAGAATCTGATTCTGTATATAGGTCTTCTCATAAAATGTCTCATCGATCAGCTTAGGGAAATCAAACCCATAGGCAATCAGCTCCGCCGCTGCTTTTAAGGTTGACGGAGAAGTATTGGAGTACTGAAAAACTCCCGTATCATGAATGATTCCTATGTAGAGAGCCTTAGCAATTTCTTCATCGAGCTGTGATTTATCTTCAATCACATCATAGATAAGCTCACAGGAAGAGCTTGCCGACGGTACAATATAATTCCTGTCCCCACAGCCACTGTTGCTGACATGGTGGTCAATATTAATCTTCTTTTTTGCTGCATCAAAAAACGCTTCGGCCTTTCCGATCCGATCCTTTGCCGCATCCAGCACGATAAACACATCAAAGTTTTCAATATCCGTCACAAAATCCGTACGAATTTCCTCTACACCCTTGATACATGCAAAGATATCTGCCGGCTTCTCAAGGAATGCCTCTATCCGTGCCTGCGGACAGACCTTTTTCAGATACAGATACAGTCCCATTACAGACCCGACGCAGTCTCCGTCAGGTCTTAAATGGCCACTGATACCGATCGTTGACGCTCCTTTAACTTCATCATAAATATTCATAAATTAATTCACTTCCTGATCATTTGTCCGGTTCACTTCATCAATCAGCTTAGACATCTTCACACCATAGGCAATGGACTGGTCTACAATAAACCGGATTTCCGGTGTATTGCGAAGATTGATTCTTCTCGCAAGTTCCTTGCGAATAAATCCCTCTGCACTTTTCAGGCCTTCGATGGTGGCCTTCTGTGCTTCTTCATCTCCGTAAACGCTGATCCATGCCTTACAGGTCTTCAGATCCGGTGCAACCTCAACAGAAACCACAGAGGTAAGAGGGCTGATTCTGGGATCCTTGATTTCTGCACGGATCACCTCCGCCAGCACTCTTTGCACCTCCCCGTTAATACGGGTATTCTTCATACTGTTTTTTCTCACCTGGGAACCTCCACCATAATATAAGCTTCGACAATATCAAGTTCCTGCATCTGATCGAAGCCCTCAAATACGAGACCACATTCAAATCCCGCTTTCACTTCCTTCACATCATCCTTAAAACGCTTTAATGAAGCCAGTGCGCCTTCATAGATCTGCTCGCCTTCTCTGGTAATGCGAACCCTACAGTCTCTCTGGAATACACCGTCAAGCACATAGGAACCTGCAATATTACCGACAGCCGATGCCTTAAAGATCTGTCTTACCTCCGCATGACCGATCACTTTTTCCTCGAATACCGGATCCAGCATGCCCTTCATTGCAGCTTCAATATCCTCAATTGCCTGATAGATTACCTTGTAAAGCCGGATATCTACGCCTTCCCTTTCGGCAATGGTCTTCGCCATGGCGTCAGGTCGAACATTAAACCCGATAATAATTGCTGCTGATGCAGATGCCAAAGATACATCGGATTCATTGATGGCACCAACACCACCATGAATACATTTCACGACTACCTCTTCATTGGAAAGCTTCATCAGACTCTGCTTAACGGCCTCAACACTACCCTGGACATCCGCCTTGACGATAATATTCAACTCCTTCAGATTACCTGCCTGAATCTGGCTGAAGAGATCATCCAATGACATTTTTGCCTTGGTTTCCTCCAGCATCTTCTCCTTATTCTGTGCCAGATAGGTTTCTGCATAGGTTTTAGCCGTCTTATCGTTTTCATGAGCAATGAATACCTCGCCTGCACTGGGTACATCGGAAAGGCCCAAAATTTCAACAGGAGTAGACGGAGCTGCCTCCTTCACTCTTCTGCCCTTATCATCTATCATGGCTCTTACCTTACCGTGGCTGGCTCCAGCAGAAATGAAATCTCCCACATGCAGTGTACCCTTCTGAACCAGGACCGTTGCAACTGGTCCACGTCCCTTGTCAAGCTCAGCTTCAATGACAAGACCTCTTGCCCGTCTGTTGGGGTTTGCCTTTAATTCCATAATCTCTGCTGTAAGCAGGATCGTTTCAAGCAGGGTTTCGATCCCCTCACCGGATTTTGCGGATACAGGTACAAATTCTGTATTTCCGCCCCAATCCACCGGGATCAACTCATACTCTGTCATCTCCTGCTTTACCCGGTCAATATTGGCACCGGGTTTATCAATTTTATTGACTGCCACAATGATCTCAATTCCGGCAGCTTTCGCATGGTTGATTGCCTCTACCGTCTGCGGCATGACACCATCATCTGCAGCCACTACAAGAATTGCAATATCTGTGGAATTTGCGCCACGCATACGCATTGCCGTGAACGCTTCATGTCCCGGCGTATCTAAAAACGTAATGGACTGACCGTTAACATTCACAGTATACGCACCTATGTGCTGTGTAATACCTCCGGCTTCCTTATCTGTTACATTTGTTTTACGGATCGCATCAAGAAGAGAGGTTTTACCATGATCGACATGTCCCATGACACAGATAACAGGTGGTCTGCCTGTCAGTGTTTCTTCTGCCTCATCCTCTTCCTTGAGCAGTTCCTCAATCACATCTACTTTTTCTTCCTTTTCGCAGATGATTTCATAATCAATCGCAATATTTTCGGCATCCTCAAAGGAAATTTCCGAATTGACTGTTACGATCTGCCCCTGCAGGAACAGTTTCTTGATGATTGCAGAGGGCTGCAGCTTCATCTTGTCAGCCAATTCCTTAATCGTAAGAGATTCCGGAATTGTGATCACCTTGATCTGCTCTTCAACAGCCTCCTCAACCTTCTTCTCCGGTTTGATGAAGCGCCCTGCCTTATTCTTATTCTTTACTGCTGCTTCATCCTCTTCATAGATAAAGTCCTTCCTGGATCTTCTATCTTTCTCCTGATTATTTCTGCGTTTTTCCTCATCCCTACGCTTTTCTTCCTTACCCGGGGCTTCCGGAACGAAACTCTTAGACGGCTTTTCGGACCGCTTAAATCGATTATCCTGTCCTTGAGAGCCTCTTTCACTGCGGCCGCTATTGTTACCAGATCTGTTATTATTCCGATCAGTGCCATTGCTCCTGAAATCACTCCTGCCAGCCTGATTCCCTGTGCGATTAGCACCTTCAGGTCTGCGGGAGTCGTTCCTTGCAGCCCTTTCTCCCTGATTGTTTCCAGCGCTTCCCTGAACTCTCTCATTTCTCTGGTACCTTTCATCTCTACCGACCGGCCTTGTCATGCCGTTCTCTCTTGCCTGTGCCGGTCTTGCCCCGTTGTCGCCTGTCTGCTGCATTCTCTGCACTTCCGTAGCAGCCCTTGCTGCCTGATCCTTTGCTTCCTGCGCATTTTTTGCAGCCAGTCTTTCATTTTCAAGTTTTCTGGCATTCTGCTTAAAATCCACCTGCGTACTTTCCATCACAGATGGAGCGGTAAGGGGACGAATGATCTTGTGCGGTGCCTCCTGAGCCGGTCTTCCCTGATTGGGACGATTTCCGCTTGGTCTGTTTCCCCCCTGCATAGGTCTGCTATTCCCCTGAGCAGGTCTTCTGTCTGTCTGCCCCTGGGAACGCTGTCCGGGGATGTTACTGTTATGAGGATTGCTTACAAAAATAATTTTCTTTTTCTTACGGGGAGCCTCTCCCTCAACCGGTGCTTTCGGCGCTTCCGGCTTCTTTGCAGGTGCCGTAGATACTTCTTCCGTCTTCACTTCCTCCGGCTTCTTTACCTCTTCAGGCTCCTTTACCGCTTCAGGCTTCTTTTCTTCGGCAACACCACCGAATGCCTTTCTTACCATTGCTGCTGCATCCTCCTCTAAAGAGCTCTGCGCAGCCTTTACTTCAATTCCTTTATCCTGCAGGAAAGCAATCACGTCCTTGCTCTGCTTTCCCAATTCCTTTGCTATTTCATGCACTTTAATTTTGGCCATTCCACTACCTCCGTCATTCCTGTGATTCTTCCAAATGCTTGATTATGTTCGCTGCCATACCGGGATTTGTTATTGCAACAGATGCCCGCATTTCCTTACCGATTGCCTGCCCAAGAGTTTCCTTCCCAGCATAAAAATAGATCGGAGTCTTGTAAAACGTACACATATCGGTAAACATCTTTTTGGTGTTATCTGATGCATCGCTGCTTATGATCACCAGTGACGCTTTTCCTTCCTTTACTGCCTTCTCCGTAGAGAATTCACCACTTACAAGATTTCTCCCTCTGGCAGCCAGGCCCAGAAGAGATAAAATTCTGTCATTCATGAATCTCATCAAACTCCTTTTCCAGACTGTCATATACTTCATTTGGAATACTCATTTTGAAAGACCGTTCCAATCCTTTATTTTTTCTGGCATTTATGAGGCATTCCTTCTGTTTACAAAGATAAGCTCCTCTGCCGTTTTTCTTTCCTGTAACATCCAGTACGATTTCATCTTCCGGGGTTTTTAAGACGCGCATCATTTCCTTCTTGCTTTTCATTTCTCCGCATCCTACGCACTGGCGCATGGGTATTTTTTTTGCCATGTAATCCCCCCCTTATTCTGTCTCGTCTCCTGCCAAAGTTTCATACTCTTCATCAGACTCATAGGCCTCCTCCTGGCCCTCTTCAGCATAGTCTTCCTCGTATTCATCATATTCATCATACTCATCCATATAGTCTTCATAGCGGAATCCGGGAGCATCTTTTGCCTGTGTCTCACTCTTAATATCAATCTTATAGCCTGTAAGCCTTGCTGCGAGTCTTGCATTCTGGCCTTCCTTGCCGATGGCAAGTGAAAGCTGGTAATCAGGAACCACTACCTTAGCCGTCTTTTCATCCGGATCTGCAAACACCGCAACAATTTTTGCCGGCGACAGAGCATTCTGAATCAGATTACCGGGATTCTCATCCCAGTTAATAATATCAATCTTTTCACCGCGCAGTTCCTCCACGATGGAATTCACTCTTGCACCGTTAAGACCAACACACGCACCGACTGCATCCACATTAGGGTTGTTGGAGCGTACTGCCATCTTGGTCCTGCTTCCGGCCTCCCTCGCTATACTCATGATTTCGACAGTGCCGTCCTTAATCTCTGTCACCTCAGCTTCAAACAGACGCTTCACCAGTTCCGGATGTGTACGGCTGACCAGAATTCTTGGGCCTTTCGGTGTGTTCTTAACTTCAAGAATATATACCTTGATTCTCTCAGTCGGCTTGAACACCTCGCCCTTAACCTGCTCACTTTCATTCAGTATGCCATCTGCCTTGCCCAGATTAATACTGATATTCTTACCGATATACCGCTGTACAATGCCTGTCACAATGTCCTTCTCTTTTTCAAAATATTGGTTATAGATCACGCTTCTCTCTTCCTCACGGATCTTCTGAAGGATGACGTTTTTTGCATTCTGTGTAGCAATACGTCCGAATTCCTTGGACTTAATTTCCACATGAATGATATCACCAAGCTGTGCATCCGATTTGATCTTCTGTGCATCCTCAAGTGTGATCTGAAGGCAGTCATCCTCTACCTCTTCTACAACCTCCTTTTCTGCATAGCACAGGAAGTCACAAGTATCTCTGTCAATTTCAACCTTGATATTATCGGATTTTCCAAAATGATTTTTGCAGGCAGTAATCAAAGAGTTCTCAATTGCCTCAAAGAGTGTCTCTTTACTGATTTCTTTCTCCTTCTCCAAAATATCAAGTGCTTCCATTAATTCTTTGTTCATTTTCCCTTATCCCTTTCCGCCCGTATCTTCCGGACTAAAAATCTAATGTAAGTTTAATTGTTGCAATATCTTTTCTGTTAAAGACTCTGTCTTCAATCTCCTTATCTGACGCAATTCCAAGCGTAACGGTATTTTCATCAAACGCTTTCAAAACTCCCGTAAAATCCTTGGTTCCGTCAATTGGCTTATAGGTTTTCACATCCACCTCCTGGAGAAGACTCTTTTTCAGATGCTTATCCTTTTTCAGGGTACGACCCAGTCCCGGTGAACTGACCTCCAGAATATAAGCATCCTCAATGAAATCTACGCGGTCAAGCTCATCTGAAAGGGCTCTGCTGACTGTTTCGCAGTCATTGATATTCACTCCGCCTTCCTTGTCAATATAGCAGCGCAGGTACCAGTCCGCCCCTTCCTTCACATACTCAACATCATAGATTTCCACGTGATTTGCCTCGGCTATCGGTGTAAGAAGTTCTTCCGCCTTCGCCTCATAGCTTTCTCTCTTTGACATAGATCCACCTTTCAATTTCATTTTCCGTAAAAAAGAGTGGACCGCTAAGTCCACCCTAACTAGTAATTATCTTTAATTCTTTTGTATTGTAGCACCAGGCCGGGTAAATTGCAATAGAATTCCAATAAAATTTATAAAGAAATCCTTCCTTTTTCCTTTTCCTCTTTATGCAGAAGATAAAGCAATACACCCGCTAAAACAAGAAATCCCATGCCTCCAATTAATCCTGTCGGTGCAGGTCCCAAAAAAACATTATATGGATCGTCAAGAGAAGTAAAATAGATTCCTATGGTAGCAAAACCGTTCATCATGCCATGTCCCATAATTGCCGGAATGCAGCTCCTTGTCTTGATCGTCACATAGGACAAAATAATCCCCAATACCGTACAGAATACACACATTGCAAGAATTCCCGTAACCGGATAGCCCGGATAACCATTTCCATAGTTATGTCCCATGATCGTTAACGGCATATGCCACAACCCCCAGATCACTCCGCTGATCAGCAGCGTAGGAACCACCTTAAATTTCTTCAGCATTTTCGGAAGAAGATAACCTCTCCATCCCCATTCCTCGCCAAAGCAGTTCATCACATTTACAAACGGAGACAGGAAAACGCCCATCAAGGTCTGCAATACCATTGTCTGCTGCAGTTGTGTAATGGTGACATCCACCTCCACACCAGCAGCCTGGGCATTTGCCTCATACATTGCCATGACGTAGCCCAACTGTCCGTCAAACTGCTTCGGAAACAGCAGAAAGTATAGAACCGCTCCAAGAGTAATCAGTAAAGCAAAGCCGAACCAGGCTAATGCATAATACCGCTTATTCCCCTTCAGATTCAGTGCGATCATCAATTCCCTGCCTTTAAATCCTTCTTTCGTGATCAATCTGGTTAAAATCACCGCCATGGTTGGGATCAGCATTACCGCGCTGATCAGTGTCTGCGCCCCCATAGCCTGATTCACATCTGCGCTGCCAAGCATAGGCGCAATCAAAAAAATCTCCACCGCATAGGTCAATACAAAAGTGATTCCCAGATATATGACAATTCTTTTCGTTGTAATATCCTTCAGGCCCTTTTCATTTTCAACCGGTATTGTCTGTTCTTGATTCATTTCCTGCTTTTGATTCATAGTTTGTCACCTCTTTACAGTTCATATTTCTTTTTATCATTGACACTGATCTCTTTTCCGATCTGCACCTCGATCAGTTTGATCTCTGTATCAGCAAGAATCGTGTGTTTACAGCAGGCAGGCAATTCCACCACATCTCCGGCCTTTACCGGCTGCTGTACACCGTCCACAACAATTCTTCCTTTGCCGGAGATTACTGTCCAGACCTCTCTTCTTCTTTCATGGCTGTGATAATTCATGCTCCGCCCTGCCTTCAGCGTAACCTTGATCGTCATGCTCTCATCCTCGATGTCAATGACACGAAAGCTTCCCCATGATTTTTCTGCGAACATGATCTGCTGATCGATATTGTCCACATAAGGTTTAATGTAGCTGGACTGCTCCTTATCGGATACCAGAATTCCCTCCGGGCTGGCAGAAACCACCACATCCTTAAGCCCCATGCAGAGCACCGGCACATCCAGTTCATTGACTACATGAACATTCTGACACTTATCATTAAAAATAGCATTCCCAACACTGGGCTCTTCCATTGCTTCCGTAAGCGTGTTCCAGGTGCCCAGATCTTTCCATTGACCGGCAAAACGCATCACACAGATCTTTTTTTCCTTTTCCACAACCGCATAGTCAAAGCTGATCTTTGTCAGCATATCATATTTGGAAAACAGATCCCAATAATCCGCAAATTCTATAAGTTCATGAGCCTTTTCAAGCATATACTTCAGTTTGAAGGCAAATACGCCTCCATTCCACAATGCACCCTGTCGGATATACTCCTTCGCCGTATCTAAATCCGGTTTTTCCTTAAAGGTACTCACCAGGCTGACCCTTTCCTTGTCCCGGGGAATTACATAACCATACTTTTCACTGGGGTAAGTAGGCTCGATCCCCATCAGTACCAGATTTGCTGTATCTTCCTTTGCGAGCTCTCCCAGTTCCTTCAGGGCTTCAAAATAATCCTGTTCCACATAAGGGTCAACAGGGCAGACCACTACCGGCTCCTCCTCAGGCACTTTATTCACATCATGCAACCAGGCTGCTGCAAGCGCAATGGCAGGAAAGGTGTCTCTTCTGCACGGTTCCACACAAATGCCCACAGCGTTGCCGAGCTGGTTGTGAATAGCCGAGACCTGTGTCTTAGAAGTCGCTATTGTGACGGAAGCATCCTGATCCACACTGCAGATCTGCCTGTATACTCTCTGCACCATAGATTCATATTCTCCGTTTTCTGTCTTGAAAATCTTAATAAATTGTTTGGAACGTATATCATTAGAAAGCGGCCATAAACGTTTGCCCGATCCGCCTGATAATAAAACAATATTCATGTGATTCTCCTTCTCATTCACAGCTAATCTTAAGCTGTAAGCAGTCTGTTTCTCCTAATCGCACTTTAATCCTAACACATTATAGAACACAACGCAAATAGGTTCCACAAAAAGCACCATGCCTGCATGAATGCCGACATGGTGCCTCCTGACTATTATCTAAAGTGCAAAACTCCCCTGATTATTCTTTTACGCCTCCGATGGTAAGACCTGCAACAAAATATCTTTGCAGGAAAGGATAAAGGCACACGATCGGGAGCATTGTCACAATTGTCGCTGCTGCACGGATGGAGGTCGGTGTAATAGCATTGCCGCTTACTGCCTTCATATTGTCAGCACTTCCGCTCTGCTGCATGACAGAAGACAAAAGCTTCATCAACTCATACTGCAGTGTCGTGTACTCATCCTTCATACGGTTGTACAACATAGCATCAAACCAGGAATTCCATTGCCCCACTGCCACAAACAATGCTACCGTTGCATAAACAGGCTTACACAGAGGTGAAATGATCTTGATAAATACGGTCATATAGCCCGCCCCGTCAAGTTGTGCCGATTCCTCAAGGGAATCCGGCAATCCCTGCATGTAGGTCCGTAGCACCAGCATGTTAAAAGCGCTGACGGCTCCCGGGATCACATATACCCAAAAGGTGTTGGTCAGGTGCAGATTCCTGTACAGAAGAAAAACAGGAATCATACCGCCGTTTACATACATGGTGACTACCCAGAACAATGACAGCTGGGATTTGAACAGAAAGCGTTTACGGCTGACGATAAACGCAAGTAACGCATCTGTTGATAATATAGGTTAACAGCCACGGTAAAAGAATATTGACAGCCAGCATAAACAGGATCAGCGGAAAATGCTGCCAGATTTGCAAAAGCACTGTATTGGTGGGTTCCAGCACCAGAATCCGAAGCTCTTCTCCATAAAAATTACTGTCCAGTTCGTAGCCTATCCTTTCCTTCCCTGTTAAATGCTCAAAATCCTTGGTATAACTTGTGTTTCCTTCATTGGAGAATAGAATCTTATCACCACTGCACACATAAAAAGTCATGCTGTAATTCATATTGGTAAGCTTCCTAAGGAGATTACTGTAATCCACATCAATCCTGATCAGCTTCTCACAGTCCGAATCCTTATAATAATTCAACTTCCGGACCAGTGAAATCCTTCTTTTTATACTGGTAACAGGATCCTCATTTCCCACATAATAAAAATGTAGAATCAAATCCTTCTCTGCGCTCTGATATTTCTCATACCATTCTTCTCCCTGTGCAGAGGAAAGACGATAGAAATGGCCGCCGTTTACAATCGTATCATTGTCTGCATACAAAATCATAGTTACCAACTGTGAGCCAAAACTTGCGGCATTAAAGGAAGCATCCAGAAGCTTCTGCGTTGCCTCGAAAAAATCATACCCTGAACTATATTCATAATTCAGGAATTCGTTTATCATCCGGTTTGCATAGATGTTCTTTGACATGTTCATTGCTTCTTCAAAAGTATATGACAATTCAAACTGTACCGCACTGGCAATATTCTCCATTTCCAGCGCCCGTTCTCTCCTCTCACCCCTTAGAAGAATGGTCAGAATTACACTATCTGTCACAAAAAGAGGAAGCAGCACGCAAAAAACATAAAAAATCAGCAGCTTCTTTCTGACAGTAAAATCATTCATTTTTTCCTGAAAAAAATTCCACAGTCGTCTCATGTCTTCTTCCTCTATTTTGCGTGGGCAGTTACAACTAAACTCTGGTCTACCAGATTCGATAATTCCCGCTCAGCGAAAGGAAAGCAAAGAAATACAGGCAGTTATCATAGTATCTGCGGTCTCCCTTCCTGAGAGGCGTCTCCCAAAGCCTTTCCACCCATTCCCAGGCATATTTTACCGCCTCCTGATCCTCAGAGTGTCCGATCACAGCAAGCGCTCCCTGTGCAGTTGCAGCCATCATTCCTACCGGGTGAAGTGCATCCTCCGGCAGCTCTGTTCCGTCAATTTCAAAAATCCGGTATGGATTTTCTTTTTTTGCAAGAAATTTAATCAACTGTGCCGCTGCCTTCTCCTGTCCCACATCTATTCCGAACCATTCGGCGTCCAAACCGATATTGGCAGCCGTTCTGTATGCATCACTGTAGAACCAGTCATGCCTGTCTGTTGACCAGGGAAGCGGGCGGCTCATGGGCTTTCCGCTAAATTCCGCATATTCCGCGCACATGCCGGTCTCAGGATGGCATGCTTTCTTTAAGTATTCTCTGCTTGCCTTTGCTGCCTCCCGGAAAAAAGGTCTGTCCTCCTCGTCGGCCCAGAGAGCAAACAGCTCGTAAAAATGAGGAAGATGATAGGAAGGATCTGTAAAATCACTGCCTGCCACAAACAAAATCTGTTTGTTTTCCGGATTCCACATTGGCTCTCCTGCTCTCCCGTTCTCTCCCTTATGTAAGCAGGCACGCAAGATTTTCTTTGCCTGCCGGGAATAACAGTATATGCCTTCACCATCCCCCCATCTGTGGGAAGCAAAGAAAAGAGCCATAGCAAAAAATTCCTCACCGTCCGGAGCTGCACCATAAGCATTTTTACTGCCATTAAGCCCACAGGACCATGCAAAATAGCCTTCGTTTTCTCCATCATCCATCCACATATATGTACATGCCCATTTCCAGATGCGGTCAAACTCTTCCTTCCTGTTAAGCTGGACACAGATCATCATTCCATAGGACATTCCTTCCGTTCTGGCATCGTGATTTCCTGTGTCCTCAAGATATCCCATATCATTCCCGACAGGATGGTATATCCTCTCTTCCTCACTGCCGTAGAAAAAAACATTCCAGATTTCTTCCAGTCTCTGACTGATCTCTTTTTCTGTTTTCCCGCATTCCGCAAACAGATTTCGATAGGACTTTCCCTCAAATGCTTTCATATAATTATTTCCCCCTCCATGTTCTTTTACTTGCTTTCATTTTACTCGTTTCTTCTACCGGAGTCTTACTTAATACTGCGCCTTTTTCCCCATTTATTGCTATTCCATTTAGGGGCACAAAAAAGCCTCCAAAGCATTTTCAGCTTTGGAGGCATTCCCTTCTATTTTGTTCTGAATTACCCTTCTACTATCAGGTATCTTCCGTCACCAATGTCAAAAACTTCATCCGCTTCCAGAATTTCATCGCCATCAGCACCTTCCACATCAATACCCTCTTCTTCAAAAAACTCCCACACTTCCTCAACAGAATTGACCACTACTGCAAGGCTTTCCTCCAGAAAAGCTTCCGCTTCTTCCAGGTTTGACGCCACATCTCCTTCGGGGAATAGCTGCTCCTGATTGTCTAAAAAGCACTGTAATACAGCATCATCGAATTCATGCATATCCTGTACCTCCTGTAAGAATCTACTGACTGATAGCTTCATTATGATAGAATGACCATGTACAGTCAATACCTAATTCTTATTTTTTATAGGATTTGTGCTTTTATGATTCGATACACTCCCTTTTCTCTCCAGCCCAGGCAGACATTACCTGCCGCCTGTTTCACCTCCGGAACCGCTGTATCCACCGCATAGCTCTTACCGGCTGCAAGCATCATGCCGATATCATTGTTATTATCCCCAAAAGCCATAACCTGTTCCGGACGGATGCCCAGATAATTCTCCAGAATCTTAAGGGCATTCCCTTTATCAACGGAAAGATCCATAAAATCCACCCACTCATCTCCGGCCATGCAGACCTTACACGTTCTCTCCACGCAGGAATCAACAGACTCTCACCAAGCTGCCTGATACTGCCTTTTCGATAGACCGCAATTTTAATGATCTCGTCCTCTTCTGCAAGCACATCCTTAACCCGTCGGAAGGTATTATGATATCCATAAGTGATCAAATCAAGAAATTCCTTATTCTCACTCTCCACCAGGCTTCCATTGGGAGTCGAGACGATCGTTTCACACTCTCCATAATATGGTCGGAGCATCGTCATAATGTCTACAACATCCTCTCTTTTCATGGGAGTTACGGAAATATTTTTATTCTGATATCTGATCTGGGCACCATTCTCTGCAATATAGGCTATCTCATCTGCCACATCACGAAACACATTTTGAAGACTTTGATACTGTCTGCCACTGGCGGCGCAAAATAAAATACCCTTCTTGGCCAATTCTTTAATTGCCGCTGTCATCTCCGGATACAGATCCGGTGTGGAATCCTGTATCAGGGTTCCATCCACGTCAGATGCGATCAGCTTTACCATATCATTCCTTCCTTTCTAATCCCTTTAGTTCCTGATACAGCCTTCCGACAGGCAGTCCTACCACATTATAGTAATCTCCTGAAAGGCCTCGGATATAGGCTGCACATTTTCCCTGGATGCCATAAGCCCCTGCCTTATCCATCGGCTCTCCTGTAGCAATATAGGATCTGATTTCCTCCGTACTCATGGGGAACATGGTCACATCCGTTTTCTCATAGAAGGTCTTTCTTTGTGGTTCCTGCTCTCCCTCTGCCTGCCAAAGAAGGGTGACACCGGTATAAACCTGATGGGTGTTCCCCTGCAGCTCGGCAAGCATTTTCTGTGCATGCCTTTCATCTACCGGTTTTCCCATTACCCTGCCCCCAAGGGATACCAACGTATCTGCCCCAATAACTATGGTTCCCTCTCTTTCTTCCGGAGGAATACCGGCAAATACATCTGTTGCCTTTAAGAGGGAAAGCTCCTGAACCATTTCGGAAGGCTCTCTGCTTTTTGTATTTTCCTCGGCATTACTGGCAATCACCTCAAATTTCAGGCCAATCTGCGTAAGCAGTTCACGGCGTCTTGGCGAGGAGGATGCCAGGATCAGCCTACTCATGGTGCATCTCCGGGATAAATACTCTGTTATTTTCCAGCGTTTCCTGCTCCTTTGCAGCTTCCACTGCTATATTGCAGAATTCCAGTTGGGAGTTAAAGGTTCCCCGTCCTCTCTTATCAACCTTTTCGTAAGTACCGTCAGCCTTCAGGATATGTGCTTTCACAGTATCCATAAGCTGCATATTTAATATGTTCATAAGCTTTTTTTGCAGCTCCGGTCTTTCAATCGGGAACATGATTTCTACCCGGCGTTCCAGGTTTCTGGGCATCCAGTCCGCACTTGCACAGTAATACTCAGGCTTTCCGTCATTCTCAAAGTAGAAAATACGGCTGTGTTCCAAAAAATTCCCCACAATAGAACGAACGGTAATGTTGTTTCCAATACCGGGAAGACCAGTCTTCAGACAACAGATTCCACGAATGATCAACTCAATTTTCACACCGGCAGCACCGGCATCATACAATGCTTCAATAATATCCTTGTCGCATAGGCTGTTCACCTTGGCAATAATATGTCCTTTTCTTCCGGCCTGTGCATTTTCCTTCTCTCTTCTAATCAGGAACAGGAATCTGTCCTTGAGCCATAAAGGGGCAAGTGAAAGCTTATTCCAGCTGAGGGGCTCCGAATAACCTGACAGCATATTAAATACCGCTGTCGCATCTTCCCCGATTGCCGGAGAACAGGTCAATAAACCAATATCCGTATACAGCTTTGCTGTTGCATCATTGTAATTTCCGGTTCCCAGATGCACATATCTTCTGATCCCATCCTCTTCCCTGCGGACGACCAGCGTGATCTTGCTGTGCGTTTTTAAACCTACCAGTCCGTAAATAACATGGCAGCCTGCTTTTTCAAGCATCTTTGCCCATACAATATTGTTTTCTTCATCAAACCGTGCTTTCAGTTCCACCAGAACGGAAACCTGCTTTCCATTTTCCGCTGCCTGGGCAAGTGCCGCAATAATCGGCGAATTACCGCTGACGCGATACAGCGTCTGCTTAATGGCAAGAACGTCCTTATCTCTGGCCGCCTGACGGATAAATTCCACCACAGGACTGAAGGTTTCGTAGGGATGGAACAACAGGATATCCTTCTTTCGGATCTGTTCAAAAATATTGCAATCAGCCGGAAGATCAGGGATCGGCTGCGGTCCGGCATAGTTCTTTTCCTTCAGGTGTTCAAAGCCGGGAAGCCCATACATTTTCATCAGAAAGGTCAGGTCTAAGGGGCCGTCAATCCAGTAAATATCATCCTGCGTAATCGAAAGCTCTCTCTCGATAATTTCAAGGAGTCTCCGGTCCATTCCCTTTTCCACTTCCAGACGAATCGCCTGCCCCCACTGGCGCTTTTTCAGCTGCTTTTCGATTTCCTTTAAAAGGTCCTCCGCCTCATCCTCCTCTATTGACAAATCTGCGTTTCTCATAATGCGGAAGGGATGGGCGCACACAATATCATAATTCAGGAATAGTTTTTGAATGTTCCTCTCAATAATCTCCTCAAGAAGAATCACCTTTTTTTCCTTCCCCTCTTCTGAAGGAAGAAGAACAATTCTGGAAAGCACACTGGGAACCTGCACAGTTGCAAATTCCAGGGAGCCGTCTCCGTCCTTTTTTCTGACCAATGCACCAATGTTTAGAGATTTATTTCTGATCAACGGAAATGGTCTGGAAGAGTCCACAGCCATGGGAGTCAGAACCGGATAGACATTCTCCTCATAATAGCTATCCACATAAGCGGCCTCCTTTTCTGTAAGCAACTCATGCCGTTCAATTACCTTTAACCCGTTGGTACGAAGCTGGGGCACCAGGGATTTATTGTAGACAGAATATTGCTGCTCCACCAGTTCATGTGTGACTGTATTCAGCGCCTGCAGCTGTTGAAGCGGCTTCATTCCTGCAATATCAGGCTTATCATATCCGGCATTTACCATATCCTTTAAGGATGCCACGCGAACCATAAAAAACTCATCCAGATTGGATGCCGTAATACTCAAAAATTTTAATCTTTCAAACAAAGGGTTATTTTTGTCCTTGGCTTCACTCAATACCCTTTTGTCAAACAAAACCCAGCTCAACTCTCTGTTACTGTAATTGCCGGGATCTTCATATATAGATCTGCTCATTTTCTCCTCCATTCCGACGATCTATGAAACTCTCTTTCTCTTAATGACAGGTCTGATGCTGTATACCTCTTCAAAGAAATCCGCCCGTGCTCCGAAAAGTCCTTTTTCCAGCGTGATATCCTCATCTGTATCCACTGTAAAAATCAGTTTATCCTCTTTCAGACTGATCTTGACATCCTTAAATTTCTGTTTATGGCTCCTGTCAAGCCCATTTGCAAGACGCAGGATTGCTGTCAGCTTTGCAATCCGGATATAGGACTCGCGATCCAGCATGCTGAACTTCTCCATTGTCTCATAATATTCAAATTCCCGATGATTGTATTTCACTACATTTGCAACAATTTCTCTCTCCAGGTGAGATAATCCGATGATCTCCGTTGCCATGATGATACTATAGGAGCATTCTCCTAAGTTTGCCATACTGATATATTTCCCACAGTCATGGAGAATCGTAGATATCTGCAGAAGAAGTCTTTCCCGCTTTCCAAGCCCGTGAACCTTTTTCGTACCGTCAAAAATAGCCAATGCAATCTGCTCCAGAGTTTCACTTCGTTTCTTGCTTCCCCGGTATCTCTTGCTGATATTCTGGGCACAGGCAATAATATCCTTTTCAAAATCATGGGTGGATGTGATAATTTTATTCTTCTCTGCATACTCATATGCAATGCCATCGCACAGAGTCACGCCGGGTGCCCAAATCCGCTCTGCCTCCATGCTGTTCATGATACTTTGCAGAAGTACCATGGATATATAGAGAAGCGGCATGTTTTCTTCCGGCATATCCAGCATTTTTGCAAGCTCAGGAAGCTTTTTGTTACGGAAAAGCCTTGCATAATCTTCCATTGTCTTCCGATCCGCGAAACGGTTGCCTTCCTCCTGTCTTCTGACAAGTGCCGAAACATAATCATCCACAATAATAATGTTTTTAATCTGCCTGTCCTTCAGATACAGCTTTTTATAGACACTCATCTGGGATTCCACCATTTCTTCGATCAACATATCATACTGACTGATGCCTGCATCAAGATGCTGGAGTCTTTCCTGAAGCCGTAACACTCCAAGCTTCATATTCTGGGTCGAAACTAAGGTGTCATTATCAAAAAGAGAGATCTGGATGCTTCCGCCTCCGATATCCAGAATCGCCGTACCGTTTTCAATAATCTGCAAAAAGCCTTCTCCCTGAAAAGCGATAGATTTATAATCCAGAAAACGCTGCTCAGAGTTGCTCAGGACATCAATCCGGATACCGGTTCTCTCCGCGATCTGATCCAGCAGAATTGCTTTATTGCGCATCTCCCTGATCGCACTGGTTCCGTATGCCTGATAATCCTCCACCTGATAGGATTTCATGATTCCGTGAAACTCCCGAAGCACACGGCAAAGCTCATCTACTCTTTCATAAGAAAGCTTTCCTGTGCTGTAAGTCTCTGTTCCCATATCAATGCTGTGCCTGATATGATCAATCTCTCTCATTCCTCTTGCCCTGGAAACCTCAAAGATTTTCATGGCCAATTCATATGAGCCAACATCAATGGCTGCAAAAGTTTTTACTGACATGTACTCTCCTTTCTGCCGAGCAGATAATCAATGAATTGCTGCGCTGTTCTGCCGGACAGACCGCCATGCGCAAGTTCCCACTTATTCGCTTCCAGCAAAAGTTCTTCCTCCGGAAGCTTCACCCCATATCTTTCAGCAAGAACGCGGACAATATTCTGGAATTCCTTTTTATCCGGTGCTGCGAAGAAGATCGTAACGCCAAACCTGGATACTAACGACAGTTTCTCCTGCACGGTATCTCCGGCGTGAAGGTCATCTCTGCGCTCCTCCTTATCGGAAAACTTTTCACGTACCAGATGCCGTCTGTTCGACGTGGCATAAATCAGCACATTCTTCGGCTTCTTTTCAAGTCCTCCCTCTATCACAGCCTTTAAATATTTATATTCAATCTCAAAATCCTCGAAGCTTAGATCATCCATATAAATAATGAACTTATAATTCCTGTTTTTAATCTGTGTGATCACATCATTCAGATCCTGAAACTGATGCTTATAAACCTCGATAATGCGAAGCCCTTTCTCATAATACTCATTTGCAATTCCTTTGATACTGGAGGATTTCCCGGTTCCCGCATCTCCAAAAAGAAGACAGTTGTTGGCCTTTCTGCCCTCCACAAAGGCTTCCGTATTTTCAATCAGTTTCTGCTTAGGGATTTCATATCCCACCAGATCATCCAGATAGACATGGGCAATGTTCTGAATCGGAACGATTTTTACACCATCCTCATCATGTGCCACGCGAAATGCCTTATGAAGACCAAATTTCCCCACACCATAATCCTTATAAAATTCTGTCAAAGTATCCTTCATTTCCTCCGGCGTATGATCCTGTGTAAATTTCACCGCAAGATGACAGATTCTCTCCCGGATACGGCTGTTGTAAACCTTACTTTCACTGTCACTGCTTACATAGTCTGTAATCAGGTCAAAGTCCTTTACCCCAAGCGTCCTCACCATATCGGAGAAATCATAATCAAACAGTTCCTTCAGAATAACAATATCATGAAGCACCGCTTTGTTGATGGTCCCTTCTACGGCACCTCTGATCTCACAGGCTTTGCTGTAGCTGTTTTCATTATTCACCAACAGGTTTGACAGATAACAATGCCATAGATTGCCATAGAATCCGTGATTTCCTGCCATCTCCAAAAGCCGGTGGATGCAGTCATACAACAATCCTGCCATGTCCTCCCGATTCTCCCGATCATCCTGATAATGCTTCATCAGCCAGGACATGTCATAGAGCAGACTCCCTTCATCCTTCTCAAAATCCTTATATACGATCAGTTCCTGTTCTCTCATTATTCTTATCTGCTATGCCTCTTATCAGCATTTTTCCTTTCTTTGATCAGTAATTCCCGAGAATCCTCATATTGGTTGCTTCTTCCCGAAGCCCCCTCAGGGCATTCTTCACCGCACTGTCTGACAGGTTACCCTCAAAATCAATAAAAAACCGATATTCCCAGTTTCTTCCCTCAATAGGACGGCTTTCAATCCGGTTCATGTTCAGATTGTTGTAAATAAAGTGGGACAGCATATGATAAAGGGAGCCGCTCTCATGGGGTACCTCAAAGCAAATGCTGACCTTTTTTGCATCCTTCAGGAAGATCTTCTGGTTTGTTACAATAATAAATCTCGTAGAATTGGTGCTGGACTGATTGACTCCCTTCACAAGCACATCAAGTCCATACAGCTTTGCCGCATATTCACTGGCAATTGCTGCCTGACTCTTATCCATCTCCTGCGCCACCTTTTTGGCTGCAAAGGCATTGTTCTGCATACTGATCTGCTGCCAGTCATGGGTATTTAAGAATCTGGCAGACTGCATCAGGGATTGGGGATGAGAATAAACCGTCCGAATATCGGAAAGCTCTGCTCCCGGAACTGCCATCAGGCAATGCTCGATTTTGATGATCTGTTCGCCCACAATATAGTTTTCAAACTCTACCAACAGATCATAAATCTCACTGACAATCCCTGCTGTGGAATTTTCGATCGGAAGTACGGCAAAGTCTGCACTCCCCTCATCAATTGCAATCATGGCATCCCGAAAGGTATCTACATGAAAGCTGTTTACTTTATCTCCAAAGTACTGCATCATTGCTGCCTGGGAATAAGCACCTTCTGCTCCCTGGAACACCACTCTCGCCTTTCCGGTGTCAAGGCTGTCAACACCGATGAAAGGGAGCTTACCGCTGCTTCCGCGCTCCTGCAAAAGGCGATACTGTAATTTCCGGCTCATGGACATGATCTGCTCAAACAGTTCTTCCACTCCATGACTGTTAAATTCATTGTGTGTGAGTGACTTTACCTTGCGGAGCTTCTCTTCCTCCCTTTTCTTGTCAAACACCTGTTTTCCTGTCTCTATCTTATATTCTGCTACCTGCTTCGAGATCTCCATCCTTTTTTCATAAAGATCCACTATCTGGGTATCAATCTCATCGATCTTTTCTCTCAAGCTTACTAAATCCATCTTTTGCCCTTCCCTTGTTTTTCTTTTTGCCATACGCATACCGATATCATTTTATACCAAATAAATCTGCCAATCAAGGAAGTTTATCCACATTTTACAAATATGCTGTTGCACAAAAAAAATCTGTTCATTATAATAAAATTTGTAAAAACCGGAATTAAAGGAGCCCCTTTGCCATGAAGAAGAACTGGAAACCGATCCTGTTTACCGGGATCGTAATTTTATTGCTTGTTGCGTCAAGTGTTTATTCCGTCCTGTCTGAAAGAATTCCTTCCAACGATATTTCCGTCACAGGAAATACGGCGGGGAATCTGAATAACGGCGGTCTTTTTGCAGAGTCAGACGGCAAGGTTTACTTTTCCAATGCCTATGACGGAGGTCGTTTGTATTCCATGAACGCTGATGAGACCGATGTTGTAAGACTTGGCGATTCGAAGGTCAGTGCCATTAATGTCGGCGGTAACTATCTGTATTATTATCTGGACAGTTCCGACGGCGGTAAGGGACTTGGCTACGTTGTTCGTACCTATGGCGTATTCCGTTCCAAATTAAACGGTAAGGATACCAAATGTCTTGACCGCAATGCCGCAGTGACCATGCAGCTTGCAGGCGACTATCTTTACTACCAGCGCTATAACAATACTGATTTCACCAAGTTCTGGAAAATAAAAACGGACAAGTCAGAGAGTTCTCTGGTGTCCGAGGAAATCATCAATCCAGCAGCCTGTCATAACGGCATTATTTACTATAACGGTACAGAAAAAGACCATTATCTTTATGCCCTTGATACCAGAACAGATACCATCTCCACTATCTATCAGGGGGATCTTTGGTATCCTGCCTACCAGGATGGCTATATCTATTTTATGGATGTCTCTTCCAATTATCGTCTGTGCAGATATTCCCTTTCCCAGAATGTGGTTGAAATTCTCACAAACGACAGGGTAGACACCTTTAATGTGGGAACCGGATGCATCTATTATCAGCGCAATTCCTCCACCGATCCTGCTCTCATGCGCATGAACCTTGATGGCAGCAATCCGGAGGTGATTGCAGAGGGAAATTATGAAAACATCCAGCTCACCTCCACCTATGCATACTTTAATGCTTTTGGTGAGGAGGTTCCCGTTTATCACACTCCGCTGAACGGACCGGTAAATGTTAGCACCTTTACCAGTGCTTATGATGCTGCCCTTGCACAGGGCAGCAAATAAATTCATTACATCTGCTTTCTGACGATCAGATACTCATCTCCCGGCTGATAGTACGGGCAATCTCTGTATTCATCAGCCAGGAATCTTGCCATCTCGTCTTCATCAAGATCCATCTCACAGGTATAGCATTCATAATCGTCATCATAGACGTAATTATTACACTGTTCACAGCTTCCCTGCGGTTTTTTCTTTTCCTTTTTCATACATCTCGATCCTCTTGTTCCTGTAGTTTTCTCAGCATTCGGGTTACACTTTTTCCGCTTATCTGATTTACATAATATGGGCACAATTCAGAAAGCGGTTCCAGTACAAAAAGTCTGTTTTCCATATCCGGATGCGGAACGGTAAGCTTCGGATCATCTGAAACAAAATCCTCATAAAAAAGGATATCCAGATCCAGTGTCCTGGGACCCCAGTGAATTTTCCGCTCCCTCCCCGCTTTCCTCTCAAGCTCATGCAAAAATTCCAGAAGTTCATACGGTGTCAACAGAGTTTCCAGTTCAATCGCTCCGTTCAGGAAATCCTCCTGCTCAACTCCGCCGTAGGGTTTTGTCCAAATCAGCTGAGAGCAGCGCATCTTTCTGATCTCCTCATTGGCCTTCAGACGCTTTAGTGCTTCCTCAATATACGCCTTGCGATCTCCCATATTGGAGCCAATTCCAAGGTATGCTTTCTTCCAGCCTCTCTCAATTTTCACCGACACACAGGAAAAGGGAAGTCCAATAGGTGCATGAGGCTTTTTTAGTTCCAGTACAAGCTTTTGTATCAGGGGAAATTTCAGCAGAACTTCCCTTGCAAGCTGCTCTGCTGCCGCCTCGATCAGTTGAAAGGTATTCTGCCTCAGAAAATTGTTCATCAGCCGGCACACTTCTCCATAATGGGTAGAAAGTGTCAATTCATCCGATTTTCCTGCCGGATGCAGATCCGTATACAGTTCTGCGCTTACCAGAAACATCTGTCCATTACTGGTTTCCTCTGGGAAAACACCATGTCCCGCATAAACCTCCAAATCTTCTATTTTGATGCTGTCCATGCTAAGCCTCCTGTCCACTTCTCAGTATTGCCTCCGTCATCTTAACCGCACGCACATTTTCCTTCACATCATGAACTCTGACAATGCTGCAGCCCTTCTGTACGCCGAACACAGTAGTGACAATTGTCCCCTCCACCCGCTCATCTGCGGGAAGATCAAGGGTGAGTCCGATGACAGACTTTCTGCTTGTTCCAAGAAGCACTGGATACCCCAGCTTTCTCAAAAGCTCCAGCCGATTTAACATTTCCAGATTCTGTCCGTAGGTTTTGCCAAAGCCAATCCCCGGATCCAGAATGATCTTTTCATCCTCAATACCTGCTTCATGCGCAATGGCAATGGTTTCCTTAAGATCCTTGAGAACATCCTCCACAAAATTGCCATACACTGCTTCCTTACGATTGTGCATCAGTACACAGGGAACCTCTGCCTTCCGGATCACGGATGCCATCTGATCATCATATTTCAATCCCCAGATATCATTGATAAGATCAGCCCCCGCACAGATCCCGGCTCTTGCGACCTTACTTTTATAAGTATCAAGCGAAATCGGTACATCAAAGCGGCTTTTAACCGCCTCAATCACAGGAACTACCCGTTCTATTTCTTCTTCATCCGGAATCAGTATATAGCCTGGTCTGGTGGATTCCCCACCGATATCCAAAATATCCATCCCATCCTTCAGCATTTCCTCAACATGGAAAAGTGCCTGATCCAAATGGGTATACTTTCCGCCATCCGAAAAGGAATCCGGTGTCACATTTAGGATTCCCATAATATAGGTATGGCTTTCCAGATCAAAATTTCTTTTTCCAATCTGCATTTCCAATTCCCCCTTCTACCAAAGAAGCTCTCTGTTCTTATTTTTCTGTTTCCAATTGCATTCTTTTTCCATTTTGCAGGCATAACAGGGACGGCTCAGCTTATCTGCCCGGTATAAAAGACCGGATAACGATTTCTCTTCCCTGATCCACTCATTTCTGTGGTTTTCAATCGCCCGAAGGACCTCCACGCATTCCTCTTCTGTAAAATCACAGGACTTAAGAATTTCCGGTGCCAGCATTACACTTGCCTTTTCATGCGGTGTGCCGTCCTCATACTGCATCCATCTTCCAATATCATGCAAAAGGGCTGCCGCATAGATCTGCTCCTTTCCAATGCCGTAATCCTCCTTCATGTTCAGAATTACTGCAATTCTGGCTACATCCAAAAAATGCCCCATATGATGATGGCAGAAGCGACGTGACGCCTCTGCCCTTTCATTTCTCGCAAGATATTCCCGATACATAGGATGCACTAATATCCTGTTTACACGCTCCATTTGCCTCTCCTCTACTTAACCAATTTCAGGAAGGTATTCTTTAGGTTTTCATCCTTTTCAAACACTCCTCTGGATACCACAGTTACGGTCTGGCTTCCGGGTTTTTTAATCCCCCGCATGGTCATACACATGTGCTCTGCCTGTACCATAACCATAACCCCTTTAGGATTTAGCGCTTCCATAATGGCGTCCGCAATCTGCGCTGTCATTTTCTCCTGAATCTGAAGCCTTCTGGCATATACCTCAACCGTTCTTGCAAGCTTACTGATTCCCACTACCTTTCCGTCAGGGACATAGGCAATATGCACCTTCCCGTAAAACGGCATCAGATGATGCTCACAGGTGGAATAAAAGGTAATGTCCTTCTCCAATATCATCTCATTGTTCTGGGCAGTAAAGGTTCGACATAAATGTTCATCAGCCGATGCGTCCATTCCCGCAAACAACTCCTCATACATGCGTGCCACTCTGCCCGGCGTTTCCTTAAGCCCTTCCCGGCTGCAGTCCTCTCCGATCCCTTCCAGAAGAAGTCTGACTGCCTCTTCAATTTTCTCTTTGTTTACCATGTGCATCTCTCCCGATGTCTTTTCTTTGCTTTTTATCTGAATAATGCTCCACAAGCTTCATCAGTTTGCCGAGGTAGGATAAGGAGCCGAAGGCGATAATGACGGTATTCTGATCTGCCAGAAGATAAGCCAGTTCCACTGCCTCCTCCACACTGTCAACAGCCGTCACATTCCGATGATATTCCCTTGCCTTTAAGGCAAGCTCATAGGAAGATAAGCCCCTCTCTCCCGGGGTCGGCACAGTAAGAATCTGCTGGGCCAGCGGACAGGTGACTTTCAGGATCTCATCCTGCTCCTTGTCTCTCAGTATTCCTATTATATATAGAATCTTTCTGTTTGTAAAATAAAAACGTATGGACTGTGCCAGCCTTTTTGCCCCGTCTCTGTTGTGAGCTCCGTCCGCAAGGAAGTACGGCTTTCTGGCAAGCACCTGAAATCTTCCCGGCCAGCTTGCTTTCTCAAGGCCCTTATAAATTGCCCTTTCCTTGACCGGAAGCCCTGCTCTTTCAAGAGCTTCCACAGTTTTTACCGCAAGAATAGCATTGTCAATCTGATACCTGCCTGCCATGGTGATCATAAGGTTACGATAGGTTCCATAACAAAAGCTCTGCTTTTCCAGACTGCTTTTTACTTCATCTGCCTCATCCGGATCGGCAATCAGAAACGGAATTTCCAGGGACGCAGCTCGCCTGGAAAGCACTTCCATAACCTCATCCTCACCCTTAAGGGCAACCGCTACTGCCCCGGGCTTCATGATTCCTGCTTTGTTTTCAGCAATCTGCTTCAGTGTATCTCCCAGTATCCCCATATGATCCAGGCTGATGGAAGTAAAAACAGCCACAAGCGTATTCTGAATGATATTGGTAGCATCCAGAAGCCCTCCCAGCCCGGTTTCCAGCACCACAATATCGCACTGTCTCTCTTTAAAATATTGAAATGCCATCGCCGTTTCAATCTCAAAGGCTGTAGGGTGGGGTTTCCCCTCCCTGATAAGTTCCTCACAAATTTCCTTCATCCGGCCCATCAAACGACAAAGTTCCTTTTTACTGACAGGTTTTTTATTGACCTGAATCCGCTCCCTGTATTCAAAGATCGTCGGCGAAATATATCTTCCCACACGGTAGCCGGACTCCTGTAAAATTTCTGAGAGAAAGGCAAGCGTGGAGCCTTTGCCGTTGGTCCCCGCAATGTGGACAAAAGAAAGGGCATCCTGCGGATTTTCAAGCTTTTCACAAAGATTTTCGATATTCTTAAGGCCCGGAACACTGCCGTATTTTTTTAGTTCTTCTATATAATCAAGGACTTCCTGATCCGTCATTTTCTCATTCTTCCTCCCGTTACTCTGGCTTCCCATGCAAAATACGCCTTCTCTCATTGCATATTTCTGTTGCATGCGGGCACAATACTATTATGATGAAAACACTGTTTAAAAATTTTTGTAAATGCGGGCTGATCGGATGGTGCATGGAAATTATTTTTACTGCTCTCCACTGCCTGCAAAAGCGGGATATGCGCCTTATCGGGCAAACCTCCCTGTGGATGTTTCCCATCTATGGCAGTGCCTGTGTGATATCCCCTTTATTTCGTTTCCTGAAAAATAAGCCCTTTTACTTAAGAGGCAGCATTTACGCGGTATGCATCTTTGTCGTTGAGTATCTCAGCGGACATTTTCTCATGGGACACAAGCTCTGTCCCTGGAACTACGAGCGCTCCCGCTGGCATATCCGTAAAGTGGTAAGACTCGACTACTTTCCCAACTGGTTCCTGGCAGGACTCCTGTTTGAAAAGCTTCTCACTCAAGAAAAGAGTCCGTAAACGGACTCTTTCTATCCTTGAGCTATACGCTGCCTTCCCTTAATCGGGCATACCATCTCCATCAAGGTCAATCGCTCCTGCACCAATGTCAAGTGTATTTAAAGTACGTCTCTTCATTCTTGCCTGCTCGGAATATTCCAGGATAAAATTTTTAACCTCCCTGGCATTCTTAATATGTGTCAATACCAGCTTGGAATGTGTGGTATCACCGGTAAAGCATACTACTGTTCCCAGACCGAACATGCGCTCCATCAGAGAGGTTGTCAGTTCCACATCCTGTACCTTATACATGTAACAGTCATTTTCCGTCTTATTGATCAGTCCGCTGTTGATGGTGATCACGTTTTCCTTGATCGTATATTTGGTAAAGGTAAAGGGTAATCCGAGGAAAACCCATCTTTTTCTTTCTACAAATTCTGTTGCCATAGCCGCTCTCCTTTTCAATTTAGGTATAGTATACCATTTATAAGTAATTTTTCAAATCTATTTTCCGAATCTATTTTCCGAATGTTGAAAGAAATCCGCCGATATGTTATGATACTGATAAAATAATTCATCAAAAGGAGTGTGCTTATGACTGCAAAAGATTGTATCAAGGGTCGCAGAAGTATCCGCAAATTCAAAGAGCAGCCTATCGACCGTGAACTGCTTTCAGAAATTATCGAAACGGCATCCTATGCACCCAGCTGGAAACATACACAGATTACACGTTATATTGCTGTTACCGGTGAGTTAAAGGATAAGCTTGCTGCTGAATGTACTTCCGCCTATCCCAAAAACGGTGAGATCATAATGCAGGCTCCCATGTTGATCGTAGTCACATATATCAAAGGAAGAAGCGGTTTTGAACGTGACGGTTCCTTCTCCACAGCGAAGGAAGGCTCCTGGCAGATGTTTGATGCAGGGGTTGCCGCTCAGACTTTTTGTCTTGCCGCTTATGAACAGGGAATCGGAAGTGTCATCATGGGAATTTTTGATGAAGCAAAGGCTGCTTCTCTATTAAACATTCCCGAAGAAAGAGAAATTGTTGCTCTTATTCCTATCGGTTATCCCGATGAAGAGCCCGTTGCCCCCAGAAGAAAGCCTGTTGAGGATTTATTATCGTTCCAATAATATTACTTGTAAAATCGAAGAGATCATTCTCTTCGATTTTTTACGGCAAAAAAACATGAATAAAGGAGTCAATAATATGAGACATCTTATGAGCCCTCTTGATTTTACAACAGAGGAACTGGATCAGCTTTTTGATCTTGCCAATGATATTGAAAAGCACCCGGACAAGTATGCACATGCCTGTGAAGGGAAAAAGCTTGCAACCTGTTTCTATGAACCGAGCACCCGGACAAGACTCAGTTTTGAAGCTGCCATGCTAAATTTAGGCGGCAGTGTGATAGGATTTTCCGACGCCGGTTCTTCCTCCGCAGCAAAGGGGGAGAGCGTATCTGACACCATCCGTGTCATCTCCTGCTTTGCCGATATCTGTGCCATGCGTCATCCCAAGGAAGGTGCACCCATGGTCGCAGCTGACCGTTCCTCCATTCCTGTGATCAATGCAGGAGACGGCGGACATCAGCACCCCACACAGACCTTAACAGATCTTTTGACGATCCGTTCTCTTAAGGGGCGGCTTGATCATTTCACGATCGGCCTCTGCGGCGATCTGAAATTTGGACGTACCGTCCACTCTCTCATTAATGCGCTGGTCCGCTACGAGGGAATCAAATTTATCTTTATCTCTCCCCGTGAGCTGATGATTCCTGACTATATCACTGATATGCTGAAGGAAAAGAATATTCCCTATGAGGAAGTCATCAGGCTGGAAAATGTCATGCCGCAGCTTGATCTGCTCTACATGACCCGAGTTCAGAAGGAACGTTTCTTCAACGAAGAGGATTACGTCAGACTAAAGGATTTCTATATTCTGGACAAATCAAAAATGGAGCTTGCAGGACCTGACATGCTGGTTCTTCATCCACTTCCAAGAGTCAATGAAATCTCAGTAGAGGTGGATGACGACCCAAGAGCTGTTTACTTCAAACAGGTTCAATACGGCGTTTATGTGAGAATGGCACTGATTTTGACACTGCTAAATATCAAAGTGGATTAGGGAGGATTTAAGAATGCTGAATGTAGGAAAAATTGAAGAAGGCTTTGTTCTTGACCACATCGAAGCCGGAAAAAGCCTTTCCATTTATCATCATCTGCAGCTTGATCAGCTTGACTGCACCGTCGCTATCATCAAGAATGCAAGAAGCAACAAAATGGGGAAAAAGGATATCCTCAAGGTAGAATGTGATATCAATATGCTAAACCTGGATGTTCTTGCCTTCATTGATCATAATATTACCGTCAATGTGATCAAGGATGGGGAGATCGTCTCCAAGAAGGAGCTTCTTCTTCCCAAACAGATTAAAAATGTCATCCGCTGCAAAAACCCCCGGTGCATCACCTCGATCGAGCAGGGACTTCCCCATATTTTTGTTCTTGCCGATGAAGAGAAGGAAGTGTATCGCTGTAAATACTGTGAGGAAAAATACAGCGGTTCCCTCTAAATGTATAAAAGCCGGTGTTGGTATCTATGTGCTCGTCCCATAGATGCCATCACCGGTTTTCGTATAACTAATTATCCGAACAATGTGATAAGCAACCCTTTTAAGGCCTTAGCCGTAAGTGTAATGACCGATACAGCAAAAAAACCTGCGGTCACTGCCAGAATACTGATCAACATTTCCTCATAGCTGTAATGTCTGGATGGAATATAAATCTTCAATCGTTCCGTAAGAAAAGCGATCGTAAGAAGAATAAATGCTGTGATTCCTGTTTTAATGCCCCAGTTGCACTTCGGGCAGGAAACATGAATCGTAAGCGTTCCCACCATACCAATCAGGAGAAATGCAACTGCCCTTCCGCATTGTCTTACCTGATAAATCACTGACTCAATTTCCTTCTTTGTCATTGTCTCATCAGAAAAGATTCCTGCCACATACAAAATGAGCCGATCACCAAACTGTTTAGCGTCCTCACCATTTTGGAAAGACAGGAATGCAATGACCGCGACCATCAATATAAAAATAACCCATAATACCATGATGATCGGCTTTCTATTTTTCTTCACCATTCATGACCCCATTAATTCTAAACTTCATTTTTCTGCTATAGAAAGCTTTTTACCCGTTCCATTATATTCTCAAACAGCAGATAATGTCAATTCCCCAGTTCATTTTGTTGATGACAGCTTTCTTCATAAGGTGACAGCTCCAGTCGAAGAAAGTATCCCTGATCATGTGCACAAACCGGACATTTTTCAGGTGCTTCTTCCCCTTCATAGATAAATCCGCAGTTCAAGCAGATCCACCCTGTCTTTACCTGCGATACAAACAGTTTGTTTTCCTCCATCCACTTTGCAAATTTTCCAAAACGATCACCGTGCACCTTTTCAATTTCCGCAATCAGAAAAAAGGAACGTGCCACATCCCGGAAGCCTTCCTCCATTGCCTTCTGCCCAAAGCTTTTATAGATCGGATCATGCTCCTCATATTCATTATGCTGTGCCTTCCTTAGAAGTTCCTGTATGCTTTCCGAAATATCAACCGGATAGCCTCCATCAATCTGTATGGTCTCTCCTGCAAGCTCTTTTAAATGGTGATAGAAAATTTCTGCATGCTCCTTTTCCTGGTTTGCTGTATATAAAAACAATGCCTCGATCACATGCAGTTTTTCTTCCTTTGCCTGCTGTGCCGCAAAAGTATATCGGTTTCTCGCCTGACTTTCACCGGCGAATGCACGCATCAGATTATCCTTTGTCTCACTGTTTCTAAAATCCGTCACTTTATCTGCCTCCTTCTTTTCGCTGCTTTTACTTTATTATGAATAAAATAAAAGATTTTATGCTCTTATTCGGAAGCTATTCTTCATTCAGTTTTGTCAAAAGAAACGGAACCGATTTCCCATTTTCATCAGTAGGTGCATTTGGTATTTTCAATTTTCAGTGCTCGCATGGCGTTCAAAATTGCAATCACGGAAACACCCACATCCGCAAACACTGCTTCCCACATATTTGCCATGCCAAGTGCCCCTAAAAGAAGTACCAGTGCTTTCACCGCCAGCGCAAAAATAATATTTTGCTTGACAATCGTAAGTGTCTTCCTGGATATTTTCACTACCGATGCGATTTTCCTGACGTCATCATCCATCAGTACAACATCTGCCGCTTCGATTGCCGCATCTGATCCCATACTGCCCATTGCAATCCCGATATCTGCCCTGGTCAGCACCGGTGCATCATTAATGCCGTCTCCCACAAATGCCAGCTTATCCTTTCCTTCCTGCCCTTTTAAAAGTTCCTCTACCTTAGAAACCTTATCTCCCGGCAGAAGCTCCGCATGAACCTCATCGATCCCAAGTTCTGCGGCAACTGCCTGTGCCGCTTCTTTTCGGTCTCCCGTCAGCATTACGCATTTTTTCACTCCTACCTGTTTCATGCGGGCAATTGCTTCCTTTGCTCCTTCCTTAACGGAATCGGCAATGACAATGGCTCCGGCAAAGCTTCCCTCCACAGCCACATAAACGATGGTTCCTGCGCTTTTACAAGGCGTATAGCTGATTTCCTTTGCTTTCATCAGTTTTTCATTTCCGATCAAAATTTCTTTCCCATCCACGGGAATGCATATTCCATGCCCTGCAATTTCTTCTGCCTGTCCGATACGACTTACATCAATCTCTTTTCCGTAAGCATCCTTGATCGAGTTTGCAATGGGATGTGTGGAATATCCCTCACCATAAGCGGCTGTTTCAAGGAGTGCTTCTCCGGATATTCTCTCCGGGAAAAGCTCCTGTACCTTAAATTCACCCTTGGTAAGCGTTCCTGTCTTATCAAACACAACCGTCGTCACCTCGGCAACAGCCTCCAGATAGTTACTTCCCTTTACCAGCACACCGAGTCTGGATGCTGCACCGATTCCCCCGAAAAAGCCAAGCGGAACGGAAATAACTAGTGCACAGGGACAGGAAATAACCAGAAAGATACAGGCCCTGCTGATCCATTCTCCCCATCCGCCACCTAAAATCAAAGGCGGCAGAATTGCCAGAAGAAGTGCCCCGATTGTCACTACAGGTGTGTAATATCTCGCAAATCTGGTGATAAAATTTTCTACCTTTGCTTTCTTACTGCTGGCATTCTCCACCAGCTCCAGGATCTTCGCTACCGTCGAATCCTCAAATTCCTTTGTCACCCTTACCTTTAGCGTTCCGCTGCCGTTCACACATCCGCTGATGATCTCATCCCCGGTCTTTGCACGCCTGGGAACGGATTCCCCGGTAAGTGCTGCCGTATCGATCAGGGAATCCCCCTCCACAACAACCCCGTCAAGAGGAATTCTCTCTCCCGGCTTAACCACAATGACGCTTCCTACGGCTACCTCATCCGGGTCCACCTGTACCAGCTTACCATCATCTTCTATATTGGCATATTCCGGGCAAATGTCCATCATATCGGAAATAGACTGACGGGATTTTCCGACCGCATAGCTCTGAAACAGCTCGCCCACCTGATAAAACAGCATGACTGCCACCGCTTCTGAGAATTCCTTTACTCCAAAGGCCCCGAAGGTAGCAATCATCATCAGAAAGTTTTCGTCAAAAATTTGCCCGTTTCTGATATTTCTTGCTGCTTTCAAAATAATGTCATATCCGATGATCAGATAAGGTACCAGATACATTAAGAATATTATCCATATATTATCAATCTGTTCTAAAATACCAATATGTTCACAGACAAACAGAACTGCAAACAGGACAAATGCCACCAGAATCCTGATCAGCATTTTTTTCTGCTTCTTATTCATAGCTTCCTCCTCATATAGCTGAGCACAGCCCTTTATGGGCTGTGCACAAACGCAAATATCACATGATAATTCTGCAATCCGGTTCAATCTTGGCGCAGACTGCAACCACTTCCTTCATGATTTCCTCAAATTTCTCATCCTCTGCTTCAATTGTCATCTTCTGTGCCAGAAAGCTGACATTTGCATCCTTCACTCCTGCGATCTTTTTGATCCCTTCCTCCATTTTTGCTGCACAATTTGCACAGTCCAGATCTTCCAGTTTAAATTTCTTTTTCATAGTATGATTCCTTTCTTTTCTTTCCTTTATTCTTTCACTGAAACGAAAATTATCCTATGTTACTCCTCAATATGTTCTCTTCCCTGGGCAATGATCGTCCGCACATGGCCATCTGCGAGTGAATAAAATACGGACTTTCCTTCCCTTCTGCTCTTCACCAGCTTATTCTGCTTCAAAAGCTTCAACTGATGGGAGATTGCAGACTGGGTCATATTCAGTGCCTGTGCAAGATCACACACACATACCTCCGCCTCAAAGAGTACAAACAAAATTCTGATTCTGGTCGAATCTCCAAACACCTTGAAAAGCTCTGCCAGATCATAAAGCTCATCCTCATCCGGCATATTCTCGTTCACCTGATTCAGTAAATGCTCGTGCGTATGAAATGTTTCACAACACTCAACATCATTAATCGCCATGTTCTCACCAGCCTCTCTTAAACATATGAGCATTTGTTCATATGTTTATATTAAAACAGGGTTGACAATTTGTCAACCCTGAAAAAAACTATTTTTCTATTCCCTTCTTAGCACAGATGTCCTTTAGGCAACATTTATCACAATATGGCTTTGTTCTTGCGGTACACACTTCTCTTCCATGGTACACCAGCCTATGGCAGAAATCGTTTCCTTCCTCCGGGGGAATGATCTTCCACAGTTCCATTTCCACCTTTTTGGGCTCCTTGATATTATCAACCAGCCCCATACGGTTGGTCAACCGGATGCAATGTGTATCCGTCACAATAGCCGGTTTCCCGAAAACATCTCCCATAATAAGATTTGCGCTCTTTCTTCCAACACCCGGTAAGGCAAGGAGAGCATCAAAATCATCCGGTACTTTTCCTCCGTATTGCTCTTTCAGCACCTTCATGCAGGCACTGATGTCCCGTGCCTTGCTGTGACCCAGTCCACAGGGCTTAACGATTTCTTCGATCTCACTTACCTCTGCACCGGCAAGAGCCTCTACTGTAGGGAACTTTGCGTATAAATCCTGTACCACTATATTTACTCTGGCATCTGTACATTGTGCTGCCAGCCGGACACTGACAAGCAGCTTCCATGCCTGATTATAATCAAGGGAGCACTCTGCATCGGGATATTCTTTTTTGAGGCGCTCAATGATCTCAAGTGCAAGCTTTTTCTTAGTCATTCTGAATGCTCCTTTGGCTTATGCTCTACTGATCTCCAACAGATTCCTGGATACATCATCCACCTGATGGAAGGCATTTTGCACTTCTCCAGTTACTGCTTTCTGTGTTTCAGACTCCTGTACAATCTGATTTGCCTGATTCAGCGTATTCTCCAAAAGTGCCTGCATCTGCTTTACCATATCAAGAACCTGTCTTCCATGTTCTACCGTCTCGTCACTGGAAGCAGCGACCATCCTTGCTTTCTCGCCGGATTCTGTCTGAAGTCTGCCAAGACTCTCAGCCTCTTTTCCCACCTCATGCAGCTTCTGGATTCCTACTGCAATATTATCCAGGTTTTCCTGATTGGAAACCCGTACCTCCTGTAACAGAGAAAAGATTTTATGAATGATGTCGGTAATTGCATCACTAGCCTTCTTGGAATCATCTGCAAGCACCCTGACCTCCTCTGCAACAACACTGAAGCCTTTTCCCATTTCTCCTGCTCTGGCTGCTTCTATGGAAGCATTCAGGGCAAGCAGATTTGTCTGCTTCGTAATTCCGGCAATGGTTTTGGCAAAATCAGAAACTTCCTTCATACCATTTTCAAGACTGATTATGGATTCTTCTGTCTGATGAGCAGACTGTTCGATCACCTGCATATCATCCGTCGTCTTTTCCATCAGTTCAATATATCCCTGCATCTTCTGTGTTGTTTCCTGTGAGATATCCATCATCTTTGCAGTATTGTCAACGATCACATTCACGTTCTGATTCAGTTCATCCATGGAAGAACATACCGAATCCGCAAACTGGGAACTGCTGCTGCAATCCTCCAATGTGCTCTGTGCAGAGCTTGTAATTACATCATTGGTACCGGCAAATTCATGAATACAGCTTTCCAGCTTCTCTACCACCATACCCAAATCTCCGGATGCCTTCTGACATTGCTCAACCAGATCTGCTGTCTGCTGGGTATCTGCGAACTTCACAAGCATATTATGAGAAATATCTGCTATCTTAATACATATAATACTCATAACGATCGCTTCGAGCAGGAAACCCAGGGAACGGCTGACAAACCATTCAAAGTTTGAATCAAACTCAATCTGCTGAATATTGAGAGACCTGAAATATAAAGAACCAACCAGCAGGAAATAACTGATAATGGCAATTCGTGCAGTAAACTTCCTGTCATAATAGAAGATACTGAACACCATTGCAAGGGCATAGGTCATATAGATGCCAACCGTTGCATTGGTTGCCATCAGCGCAACCAACATACCAAGTGCTATCGTGGTGACATATTTCATGGCCCCGATCGGTGCGTTCAACTTATAGGCAACTGTCGGTCCCATTGTGACAATTACTGCAACGAATGTAAGGAATAGCAAATCACTGATCTTTGACTGGAATATTCCGATAAAAGATAGTAATATCAGCATCGGAAATACTAAAATAAGCCATCTCACGGCCTTTACTGCTGTTCTGGTAACTCTTACATCATTTTCATAAAAAAATTTCTCTTCCATAGCCTGTCCCCTCTTCCTTTGTCCCTTTCGTTTGATTCTTACCTTGTCCTAAAATGAATCTTCTTTAATTTTTTGATACAGGATTGTAAAAACTCCTGATCATTCATTCTTGTGAAAACCGGATTTTCCAATCCTTCCAATGCGCTTTCCAGCACCAGCTTTTCACTGCGGACCGCCTCAATTCCCAGGTCCATATCTGCAAACCATTCATCCAATGTTGAAAAGAATTCGTCACCATGCAGTGTAAGTCCGTCAGCAAAAAGACACCTGACCGCTTCCACGTATTGCTCCAATTTCTCCTTTACGAGCTGCTCCATCTCCTGGTTCCACTCCCGTGCCTTGCTGCACAATAGCGATGCCACGTGATAATCATATACTGCAACCGTATTCGGATTCAAGCCTGTCATAACAAATGTCCGGATAACAGCATCCAGCCGTCTGACGATCTCCATTAAATAGGTAAGGTCATCTCCCTTTAACGAGATCAGGTTCTCTCCAAAAGCAATCAGATCAAGCAGACTGCGATACATACCTATCTGCGCTGCCTTTTCTGCCTTATCCGGTTCTCCGGCAGCCATATAGGCAAGGGTCAGTAACGTTCCTTTATCCTCAATACGGTTCACATTCATCTTTTCTTCTTCCAAAAGTTCGATGACTTTGTCCGCATGTCCGCTCTGTAAATCAACCAGACATTTTAACGCAATGGTGTTGTTACAGACTCCCATATCCTTGCAATTTTCAAGAATCCGTTCACACAGGCCGGTTATTTTTTCATGGATGGCTTCCTTTTGTTTCTCATCCGGTGCCATTGCGCCATGATTGATCCAGAGAATGACCATCTGCTGCAAAAAGGGATAACAGGAATAATATTTTCTTGTCAGTTCCTCACTTTCCCGCATCACCTCATCAAATGGCTTTTCTGCGAACTCTTTTGCAAGCTTATGATAATAATACTTAATCTGTTCTCTGCTAAGCTGCGGTTCATAGCCAAGCAATTCGTCGATCGATACATCAAAAAAAGCTGCAAGCTGTGGAAGAATCATGATATCAGGAATTGTTGCTCCGGTTTCCCACTTGGAAACCGATGCCTTCGTCACACCGATAAAGAGCGCCAATTCCTCCTGCGTTATCTTCTTTTCCCTTCGCAGCCTTGTTATATTCTCACTGAAACGTAAGCCTTCCATAAGCAGCAATGCCCCTTCATCCACTTTTATTATACTTTACTTCAATTTTTAAAAATGGTACAGCATTTTCGGATAACTTGTCGAAAAATGTCGGTAAGATGCAAAAAAAGATGATGAAAGCAATGTGCCATCACACATCGCTGTCATCATCTGTTTTCCATCACATCGGCTTTACCGGCATAAGTTCAATATAGCCTCTGCTTCCCACCGGTTCTAACTGGATCCGGGGATTCTCTTCATCCCATCTGTAGCCTCTTCCCCTGGGATCAAAGCGCCTGATTGCTTCCTGTACACCCTCAATTGCAGCACAGTATTCCGTCTCTTCAAAGGGTTCTCCCTGAAATACCATAAAATCTGCTTCCGGCAGATCGATCACATCAAATCCTTCCGGCACCTCTCCGTCATAATCCGGCTCAACCTCAACTCCCTGCACATATTCACTGGTTCCCGGTTTTCTGTATCGTTCCGGCAGCCACATGCACACCGGTTCTCCACTGATAGAATGAATGCTGGTCAGAAGTCCCCAGACATCGCAGCCAACCTCCTCACAATAGTCAAAGTAATCTGCTGCCTTGATTCCTCTCTTCAGCAATACCCTGCGCTCCGGCTTATGAATCACCTGTATAAACACGTTACTTTCCTCCTCAATTTTCTTGTGAGTCCTTCGAATCTCATCGAACATGACACCATAAGGGATAAAAAGATAAATCGGAACAGGATGCTTTGCATATTCTTTGGGATTACAGCCGAATTCTTTCCGGAATGCCCTCTGATATCCGTCCACACTTTGAAAGCCCATGGCAAAAGCAACTTCTGTCACGGATTTCTTTTCATCCCTCAGGCTGAGAGCAGACCGTGAAAGTCTTACCCGCCTGATATAATCAGCCGGTGTCAGCCCCGTATAAGCCTTAAAAAGTCGATAGGAATGCCAGGGCGAGAATAAGGATACTCTCGCCAGATCTGACAGCGTAATTTCTTCCAGAATATGTTTTTCTATATAATCCTGCATTTTCTGCACGGCCATTAGCTGTTCCTGCATTTTTTACTCCCATCTGAAATATCTCATTGAAATTCCGATACAGACTGCGGCAAGCACAGTCATAGCAACAATTGCAAAGGTCACATCGGTAAGCGGCAGTCCCAGAACCGCTGCCTTCAAAATCTTAATTCCCTGGGTAAGCGGCAGAATATTCACCACTTTCTGCATTGCCCCGGGCATCACCTCATAGGGCAGGGTTGCCCCCGAAAATACCAGCATGGGAAAATAAAGTACCGATGCCCACACGGAAGCCGATTTGCTGTTCTTTGCTATTCCTCCTACCAGCATCCCGATGCTCAGTATCGGAATCAGAACCAGAAGCCAGCCTGCAAAAAAAAGAAAATAAGACCCCCGGAAGGTAAATCCCCAGAAAATCTTCGCCACAATCCACAAAAGTACAATGGATGATATTGAATATAGCACAAAAATTGCAACCGGTACAATCAGAATCATGAGCGAACTCACCGGCGTAACCTGAAACCGCTTTAAAATCCTTCTTTCACGATATTCGGAAATGGTCAGAGGAAGCCCCATTAACCCACCGGCACAGATTGCGATACTGCATAATGCGCCGAAGTTCTGCTCAAGGAAAGTATATCCGGCTCCCGGGAAAGCCTCCTTACTGCCATAGACGATGCCGACGATCACCAGGACGATCAGGGGCATAATCTCGGCAAAAATAATCATATTCATATCTCGGATAGACAATTTTGCTTCTATCTTCAGCATTTTACCAAATGTCTTCATTTTCTTCTCCTTCCCCCGCATAATGCAGATAGGCATCCTCAAATTTATCACATTTACTGCTTGCGAGCGCCTGCGTGGTCGTTCCCTGAAATACGGTTTCTCCCTTCTTCAGGATGATGATCTGATCACAGAGTGCCTCCACCTCGTCCATAAAATGCGAGGTCAGAATCATCGTCAGTCCATCCTGTTTCAGTCCTCTTAAAATATTCCAGACCTCACGTCTTGCTCTTGCGTCCAGTCCCGTGGTAAGTTCGTCCAGAAATACTATTTCAGGCTGTGGGATCAGTGCCAGAATAATGAACAGTCTCTGCCGCTGTCCTCCCGACAGATCCTTTACCAGACTTTTCTCCTTATCCCCAATTCCAAACTTTTTCAAAAGCTCATGCCAATCGGCAGGATTCTGATAAAGGCATTCTGTTTCCTCACATAATTCATCCACACGGATCTCTCTCTGATAATTGGAGTCCTGAAACTGAACCCCGACCCTTTGGAACAGTTCCTTCCGTTCCTTCACCGGGTCCTTTCCCAGAATATGTACCTCCCCACTGTCCTTTTTCCTGGTTCCCAGAATGCATTCAATCCCGGTGCTTTTTCCCGCACCATTTGCTCCAAGCAATCCCAACACCATTCCCTTATTCAGCGAAAAGGAAAGATTTTTTAACACCTGTTTTCCCTGATAGGACTTTGAAAGCTGCTTTACCTCGATCACGTTCTCCATCATCTGCTGTTCTCCTTTCCATCATTTTCTGTTCACAGCTTTCATTGTAGCTTTGCCTCTAAAATAAAACTCGACTTTTTTTGCCATGTTCAAACAGATAAAATGCAAGCTCGTCCATATCGAAATCCAGATAGGCAAATAATGCATCGTCATCCCCATATCTGCTTTCCACCAGCTTCTTAAGCATCTTGGAAAGATACTGCCGTAGTTCCTCTCTTGAAGATTCTTTCACAGCCTGTGCTATCCTTGCATCATCCTGCTCATCTCTTGGCATACCGGGCTTTTTCCCGATCAAAAGACACACCAGAATATGCCGGAGCACAATACTGCAAATATTGTAAAACTGCTTATGATAGTCTGTCTGATACTGCTGTAAAATCCTGTATACCGTTTCCTGCGGAATTGCATGGAGGAACTGCTGTTCCAGAGAAATAGCCTTCACATAGCTCTCGATTGCATCAATACCACTGCTGCCAATAATCGGACGAATGGTTGGATAATCCATCGTGATAATTGTCTCCTGCGGTGCAAACAATGCATCATAATATCGGAAGAAAGCGTAGATTCCCTCAGTCACCGTATCCTGATAATTCTCATTTCCATAGGCGCAAAAATCCACGACCATCTCATTATAGGCTTCCTGCACTTTCTTCACCTTCTTAAGCAGTCTTTCACAGCCAAGTCTATAGGCCTCCCTGGCAGGTAGACCTCTTTTGCTGAGCAGCCCTTCGCTGTCCTCGCATTGATGAATACAATAAAGAACCGCCTCCATTAACTGCATTGCCTTCTCATAGGTAACAGAAGTGCTTTCTTTCGACGTATATTTTTCTGCAAGCTCTGCTACGATTAGCAGCAGCTCTTCCATTTCATAGTGTATATGTCCCATTACCGTCTCCTCAGCTTTTCAAACTTGACTTTCAAACCTACTCCTCAAATTTTCCCCCGAAAAAGTTTCTGCCATCGCTTCGTATCTTTCGCGCGTATTTCTCCAGCACCGTTTCCTGTAAAAAATCCAAAGAGCCCTGACATTCCCCGTCAAATGCTTCCTTCATGAGGGAAAGTAATTCATCATCACTCAGTTCATCCATGGATTCATTCTTATACAAATAAAAAATTTCCTGCAGCTGCGCAATGATATCCGCATAGTTTCCCTGATCAAGATATGGGGAATCGCAAAAGGTAAAGATCAGCTTAGGCAGAATACCCTCGCCAAACTCAACTCTGCGCTGCTCCTTCAGGCTTTCCAGATGCCTTTCTACCAGCATTCTTGCATCCTCCTCCGAAAGGGAAAGTCCAAAACGCTCTGTCTTTGCATTCATGTCCATCACCTTTTGCAGCTGATTCTTCCCGGACAAAAGTGTAAGCCATTCCTTTTCCTCCATCTATTTCCTTCCTCCCTTTTATTCTGTGGTTTATCGATTATACAACCGCGTGAAGACCTTTAACAGTCTTGATTTTTTGACGATTTTGTGGTAATGTAATACATGAAAAGAGGGAAGAAATTTCAAATTTCTTCCCTCAGTGTGTAGACAAAGTTAAAAATAATACAACTATGTATATTAGCGAATGTGTATAGCTGTATTATTTTAACCTTTAACTTTAAATGTCATTTTTGTTTCATTATTCACATTATGGCACTATATGGCCGTGCTTCAAGTTCTACGTACAGCCTATTCCTGACTTTGGGGCAAATATCACATCTCCTTACAAATATACCCCGTCCCGTTCTCGAATGTGTGGCTTTTTCAGCACTTTCTTGCTTCTATACCCCCGCGCCGCTCTTGGCCGCGTGGCTTTTTCAGCCCTTTCTCGCTTCTAAGCCCCGTACCTAACATTGGGGCGTGGCTTTTTTCGCCGTTTTCTGTTTCTATATCCCATCTGCATCGAAAGTGCAGTCTATATATGGATATGTTCTGTCATCACGCGCAGAAGAACTCGCTTATTAGGGTTTGCCTCTTCGACAAATTCTTTACCGTTTCATAAACATGCTTTGCCTACAGTCTGTAATACAAGGTATTTGAGAGTTCTTTTTCGCCATTAACTTTATTTCATCGTCTCACTGTGATTCAACACCAGAGTACTGTACAGAAACAGCACGTCCTGTCCGTCAAATTCAACATACCGCTCCAAAAGGTCCGGATGAAGATAGCGGATATCCACCAGGGTAATCTTTGCATAGCCTGATACTAGGAGCGGAGCAATACTGCTGCCGAAGGAATCCCGGAACAAAATCAACTCCCTATCGGTATCCGCATTTGGATTTTCAATGGTAAGCAGCGGCAAAGGGCCTGACAGAAACATTTCATACGGGTCGCTTCCATAAGCCTTCTCCCAATCATAAACTATACCGGTCTTTTCATTCTGATAATCATATACCACACAGCTTTCCAGTGTTTCATTGGTAAGATAACAGAGTTCATCCGGTGAAATAGGAAGCGCTGCCTGTCCATAATAGACTCCGTAAAAGGGCTGTTCCAACGTTTTTACTACATAATCCCCGGTCAGTTCCGTTCCCATTTGAGCTGCCAGTTTTTCTGCCACCGGAAGAATTCTCTCCTGCCTCCAATGCGTGTCCGTCCTATAGTAATCCTGCAGGGAAAGAACATCTGTAATGTCAATATAGGTCATAAAATCCGTTTTCGACTTCATACGGTTGATCAGCAGTTCATAATCAATGGCAGGATATCCGTTCCGCTCTGCCAGAAAGAAATTCTTATCCGGAATGATTGAAAAATACACCTTGCTATCCGTATCTTCCAGGTACTTTTCATATACATAGGTAAAACGTTCCGCAGCTCTGTCAAGAGCAGCCTCCTGCAGGGGATATTCCAGCTTGCAGGCATAATCCTCGGCCAGGTAGATGCCCTCATTATCACGCTGCCTGAATACAGAAAACGTAAAGAACGCTTTCAAGCTCCGTAATGTGTCCCGCATAGGAAACTGATCCAGACTGTAGCTTTCAAATTCTTCCATGAATTTCCCGGTGGCAATCCTCTCTGCTGACAGCTTAGGGAACTGTGCAAGCACTCTCCTTTCACTGCCAGAAAAAGCATCCGGCTTTTTGAGCCATGTACATAGTGACATTGTCAGAAAGAAGAGTATCATCACACCTGCCACAACACGATTCTTTGTTCTTGTCCACATAGTGCTCTCCTTCTAAAATCTGAAATAGAGAAACGGATTAAAGGAACTGTCCACCAGGTATGCCGTATTTAGAAGCATCAAGCCGATCAGGACGATCGGCTCCAGTATGGTAACAGCTCTCTTCCCAAAGCTATTCTGCGCAAGTCTGCCAGTCAGTATTTTTATCAGCGGAGTGGTTCCTATCATTCCAATCAGTAATATCACTCCATAGCTCCTCAGATAATAGAGAAACTCTTTTGAAATAAGCGGCAGTCTATTCAGTCCAATCATCCCGCCAAGACAATTGCGCAAATCGCTCATATTTGTCCCGTAGAAGATCACAAAGCTTACAATAATTGAAAGCAGCACATAACAATGCGAAAGGATTCTGCTCTTTTCAAGGTACTTTAATAGCCATCGCTTTTCCAGCATCAGCAGGACTGCAAAAAGCAGTCCCCAGATGATAAAATTCCAGGCCACACCATGCCAGAGTCCGGTCAATATCCATACCACGAAGATATTGAAAACCCACCTTTTCTTCGATACCCGATTGCCGCCAAGGGGAATATAAACATAGTCTCTAAGCCAGAATCCCAGGGAAATATGCCAGCGTCTCCAGAATTCCGTAACACTCCTTGCAATATATGGATAATTGAAATTTTCGGGTAAGTGAAATCCCAATATCCTGCCAAGGCCGATTGTCATATCACTATAGCCTGAGAAGTCAAAGTAGATCTGCAGGGAATACGCAATCCCAAACAGCCAATAATACAATACAGACTTGTCATCCGATGTCAGAAAAATATCGCACAGCCTGCCAAGCACATTGGCAAGCAGAATCTTTTTGGATAGACCGATCACAAACCATCGAATTCCCAATGCAAAATTCTCCACGCTGTGTGTACGCTCCGAAAGTGCTCTGTCAATGTCCGCATAGCGCACAATGGGACCGGCAATCAGCTGCGGGAACATAGCAACATAGACCCCCAGCCGTATCAGATTTCTCTGCGCCGGTACCCTTCCCTGATACACATCAATCTCATAGCTGAGAATCTGAAATGTATAAAAGCTGATACCGATCGGCAGGACTGTTGCACACTTAAAGTAAACTAAGAACCCTACATGAATCACTATCGATAAAACAAGCAGCAGCTTTGCCTGTCCGTTTCCCATATGCTGTTCTATCATCCATCCCGAACAAAATCCGACCAGTATGGAAAGAAGCATCCAAATGACATTCAGAGGCTCTCCCCATGCATAAAAGAAAAGACTTGCAAGAAAAAGTATCATATTTTTAAATTGCTTGGGAGCAGCAAAATATAGAACCAGCGCAACCGGCAGAAAATAATATAAAAACGGGATACTTGAAAATACCATGTCCTACCTCAATCCCATGTGGCAGATCTATACAAGCTTCTCCTCCGCCGCCATGGAAGCACTCTGCCCATATACTTCCATCAGCTTTGTCTTAAAGTTCTCCATAATCTCTTCCTTGCCAAAAGCAGAAATCAAATATTCCCCGCCATTGATCGTGTAGATTGCCAGTCTATCCGGGAAACCGCATATCCATTGGGTATTCACAATATTCTCTCTCAATGCATCAGCCAAGGTCTGTGCATCCCCGGTGTCCTTTAAGTGAAACACCGCACCCGTAAAGGTGTTTGCATTCATCCCATGGATCAGAGAAGCGGCCTCGTCGATAAGTTCCACACTATCTGACGGAATATAGAGGGCGTAAGTGAGATTTTCAGTATCCTCAATATTAAAAATTCCAGCGCTGTTGTCTACCGGGTTACCGAAATCACCACCCATGGCAAAAAACTTTTCCTCGTCACCATAGGTATCCCATATCTTATTCAGTACCTCGGCGCTGTCAGCAACCTCAACCCTCGGCACATTGCCGGTATTATTCGAAGCATTGCTGTCTCCTGTCCCCTTTGCTCCACATCCTACTGTGATAATTGTAATTATCATTGTCATCAAAACAGATCGTAATTTCTTCTTCATTCTTTTTCCTCTTTTATTCCTTTTTTGCCAAGCCTTTCTTTGCCGGATTATCAAGCAATCTTCCATCTGCAGCAAACCGGGAGCCATGACAGGGGCAGTCCCAGCTTTGCTCATCCGGGTTCCATGTAAGTTCACAGCCCATGTGTGCACACCTTTTTGAACGTCTGTGATATTCTCCCCTTTTTTCAGATTTATGAAACGCTCCTTTATATAGCCCTTTTGCACTTATTCCCACATCCCGCAATAGATTTCCGAAGGACGCCCGGAAGTTCAACCGCCTGGGAGAAAATAATTTTTCATAAGGATTTTCGATTCCACAAATCTCATCCCGCAATAGCAGCGCCGCAATCATAGAAGAAGTCATTCCCCACTTTTGAAAGCCGGTCGCCACATAGAGATTGGGGGTAAAAACAGAATACCTTCCGATAAAGGGGATTCCGTCATGGGGCATACAATCCTGTGCCGACCAGCGCGTTAACTCTCTGCATTCCGGGAAATATTGTCTTGCTGCAACCAGAAGCTGCTCATAAACGCCTCCGTTTTCATTTTCTCCTGTTCTTCTGGCATTCCCTCCAAACAGCAGGTAGTCCCCCGCCTGCCGGAGCGTTCTGCCGTTCTTATCAATTCCGTAGTACATTCCCTTCAGTCTTCTGCACCCCGAAAGGGCCAGCATATAGCTTCTCTCCTGATGCTGACGCAAAAAGTAAAACCCCGGTACATTTAAAAGTGGATAATGGGTTGCAACCACTATTGCATCCGCACTCAGGATTCCTCTCTTTGTCACTACCCTGTTTCCCCTGATCTTAGTCACCTTTGCATGCTCTACGATTTCCAGTTCAGCGGAAATTTCTTTTAGGAAATCCAGTGGAGAAAACTGCGCCTGATTCCGAAAGCATACCGCTCCCTCTACCGGAAAAAGTAGTTCCGTCTCACAGGTAAAGTAGGCATCGATTCCAAGCTCTGCTGCCGCCTGTGCTTCTTTCTCAAGCGCTTCTTTATTTTGCAATGTATATAAAAATGCAGGTACTCTTTCAAACTGACAATCTATCTTTTTATCCCGGATCAACCGCTCAAACTCCGCAATTGCCTCCTCATTTGCCTGTGCATACAGCCTTGCTTTTCTTTTACCCACTCCCTGAATTAAAGTGCTGTATTTAAGACCATGCTGACTGGTAATTTTGGCCGTTGTCCCCTGCGTCTGCCCGGATGCCGGTTCGTCTGCCTCAAGGATCAGCACACTCTTTCCCTGCTCCTTCAGGTAATAGGCAATTAAGACACCTGCCATACCCGCACCAATCACGATAACATCCCGGTGGATATCCTGTAAGCTGTCCGGAAGATGAATCGAATGTGCCCCATTCTCTTTCTTCTTTTTTTCCAGCATTCTCCATAACGATTTCATATAACCCCCATTTTTTACTGCCATTCATATCTTTTCATCTCATACAACTCATTGACCGGCGGCAGACAGGTCCTCCCCCGACATACATAAAATGTCGTCTTATTGTTTTTCAAAGGATATTCTTCTGTTGGCCGTTCCAAAACACAAACCACCGCATCCAAAGGGATCCTTAAAGGCAGTGTCTCTAGTTCCCGTCTGTCCTTCAAGGTGACAGTTATTTTTGGTTCTCTGAGTTCCTCTTTATATTTCCATAATTGCCGCTTGATTATACCGACGCAATCTTATTTTCTTCACAACAATTTTCTACACAAAAAAAAATCTGTATCATAGAGTTCTTTCTATGATACAGATCAACGTATCGTATTTATGAAATACCTGACAGTCAGATTACTCTGCTAATATGTCTTTTCCATTCGTACAGCGCATAGACAAATGCTGCAATCTCAGAAATCCAAAAAGCAAACCATACCGCATTTATCCCACATACTTTTCCAATCAGATATACCGTTGGCAATAGAATAATCAGTTGTCTGAGTGCTGTCGCTATCATATTTACATATCCATTTCC
>JAHAYJ010000080.1 GCA_018384375.1 Lachnospiraceae bacterium | reverse complement strand
AAACCAAGCGACGCCGAAGGAGTAAAAGTGAAGCTATATTTTGTAAGACATGGTGAGACAGACTGGAATTTGGAAAGCAAAATTCAAGGCCGTAATGATATTCCATTAAATACAACCGGAATCAGCCAGGCAGAACAATTGGCGATGACATTAAAAATGAGTGAATATGATATCAAGGCAATCTATTCAAGCCGGCAAAAGAGAGCATTGGTAACGGCTGAAATTGTCGGAAAGGCATTGGGAATACCACCTGTGGTAAAGGATGGCTTACAGGAGATGTCCCTGGGAAGCTGGGAGGGTCATACCTGGCCTCAGGTCAGAGAAATATTTGCGGATGAATACCAAATCTGGTACAAAAATCGCAGATATCAGGTGCCGCCGGGAGGTGAGTCCTATCAACAGCTGCTTGACAGACTGCTGCCGGCGCTTTCACAGATCATGGAAGAGACGGAAGGAAATGCTTTGATCGTGACACATAGCGCCATAATAATGACACTTATGTCATATATATATGATACACCCTTTGAAGATATGGCCAAAAACTATAAAACCGGAAATACGGGAATCGTGGAGCTTGAAAAAGAAGAGCTGTACAAGAAAATATATCATAATTAATGCAAGGAAATAAAGAGATGAAAAATGTGAATGTGGCAAAAACGATCCGGAAAATAAACTGGGCATTGTTACTTTTTTCTGCAATATTCTCTGTGATGCTGATTGTCAGCCGTCATGTGATCTATACACCGGACGGAACAAATCTGGAAAATACTTTCGTGACAGATTTTTCAATACTGGACGGAGCAGGGTTTTGCGTCCTGCTGCCTTTGATCTATGTGGCAGTAAAAGGGCTACTCTTTCTGCTCCGGCAGATTTCCGGAGTGTTTTTTCAAGAGAAAAGGAAAGCGAAAAAATATGTGTTTGTGCTGTTCTTCCTTTTGATCATGCTTTTATGGCTGCCTTATCTGCCGTCCTATTGGCCGGGCGGAATCTATTCAGACACAGTTGACTCTATCAGAATGGCGTTGGGACAGGATGCTTTGGATAACCACAATCCTATCCTGTACACGTTACTCTGGAGGCTGATGTTCTTTCTGACCGGTGCCTTCCGGGGAGAGACAGAGTACTATGGGCTGGAGCTGTTCACGGTGGTTCAGCTTGCAGGGATGGCTCTTTTAATGGCGGGTTTTGTCTATTGGTGCTACAGAAAAGGATTTCATAAATTATTTATTGCCTTTATGCTTCTGATCATAGGCATTTTTCCTCTGTATCCTTTTTATGGGATTTCGCTGTGGAAGGACACGATTTTCAGTCTTGTGGTGTTTTTATTTTCCGTATTCCTCTATCAGACGTTTTCCATGAAGAAAACAGAATTGTCGTGGATGGAACTTGCAGCCTATTGCCTGTTTAGTCTTTTGCTGGTTTTTCTTAGAAATAACGGCATATATGTCATGATTTTCTGTGCAGTACTGATCGTGCTGATCTGTCTTAAAAAACAAAAGATGACTGCAATGAAAATTGGAATTGCTTCTCTGGTGATAGCAATTGGTTCTCTGGTGATACAGGGACCTGTCTATGATGCAAAGGGCTATAACGTAGACCGGACGGTGGAGAGCATGGGGATTCCCATCCAACAGGTTGCCTATGTCCTTTCTACGGATGGTGCAGTGGAGGAGGATGAACTTGCATTTATGGAGCAGATCATGCCACTGGAAAACTGGAAAGCGTTGTATGAACCTACAGTGGTTGACTATATTAAATTTGACCCCACCTTTGACAGACGGTTTTTCCAGGAGAACAGCAGGGAATTTACCGGACATTATCTTCATATGATGCTGCAAAACCCGGTGAAAGCATTAAAGGCCTATGCACTTGCCACCATTGGATTCTGGGATATCAGCCGGGGCTCGGCATCGGCGTATATCTGCAATTTCCATTTCAGCAATTCCGGCTATGTTATGAGTGACTATTTTGATTATTATACGGGGCTTTCCTTTAGAGAACTTGTGGAGCCGCGGGAATATATCAGCGCTGCACTTTGGGCCTGGCTGCTGCTTCTCTGTATCAGCATTTGTATACAGAAACGGTATTTTACAGGTTTGATTGCGTTGCTTCCTACGTTGGGCGTATGGCTTTCCATTATGGTAGCGACACCACTGTCATTTTCTTTCCGATATGTATATTCCCTGTTCCTGTGTGCGCCGATTTACCTGATCGTAGCCTTGCGGGCGTGTCGGGAAACAGCGCAGAAGGAGCCGACAGAAGCGGAGGCAGAAGCAGCGGAAAATGCAAGGCCGGAAGAGCCGATAATAGTGGAAGAAGTGGAGCAGAAACATTCATAGAGGAGATCAAGGAGGAGAATGGAATGAAACTGGGAGCATTGGAAGCGGGTGGAACAAAAATGGTGTGTGCCATTGGGGATGAGACGGGAAAGATTTACGAGCAGATTTCCATCCCCACAAGGACACCGGAGGAAACGGTTCCTGAAATGATCGATTATTTTAAGAAGGCAGGAGTGGAGGCACTTGGAATTGGCTGTTTTGGTCCGATTGATCCTGACAGAAGTTCGGCTACCTATGGATATATCACCAGCACGCCTAAGCTGGCATGGGCAAATTACAATATCGTAGGGACTTTTGAAAAAACGCTTGGCTGCCCGGTAGGCTTTGACACAGACGTTAACGGTTCTGTTCTTGGAGAGGTCACCTTCGGTCAGGCAAAAGGGAAAAGCTGCGTTATCTATGTGACGATCGGAACCGGTGTGGGTGTAGGCGTTTACATAGAGGGAAAGCTGCTGCATGGGATGCTTCATCCGGAGGCAGGACATGTAATGATTCAAAAACGTGCAGACGATAGCTATGGAGGAAAATGTCCTTATCATAAGAACTGCCTGGAGGGAATGGCAGCAGGACCGGCAGTGGAGGAGCGTTGGGGACAAAAGGCGATTGCATTGAAGGATCGGGAGGAGGTCTGGGATCTGGAGGCATACTATATTGCACAGGCGCTTTCCGGATATATTCTTACCTTATCTCCGGAGCTGATCATTTTAGGAGGCGGTATTATGCATCAGGAGCAGCTGTTTCCGATGATACGCCGCTATGTAACAGAAATGCTGAATGGTTATCTTAAGACAGAAGAACTGAAGGATATGGAGCATTACATCGTCCCTGCCAGTCTTAACGATGATCAGGGAATTATGGGCGCTCTGGAGCTTGGAAGAAGAGCACTGAAAAACTGCTAGAAGCGCAATGGAAGAAAAGGAACTATGAAACAGCTGGTGGTAGGAATACTGGCCCATGTGGATGCCGGAAAAACAACTTTATCGGAAGGAATGCTCTATACCTGCGGCAGTATTAGGAAGCTGGGGAGGGTTGACAGGAAGGACGCCTTCTTGGATACCTACAGTCAGGAAAGGGAACGTGGGATTACGATCTTTTCCAAGCAGGCAATGCTGACGATGGGAGATACCAGTATCACTTTGCTGGATACACCGGGACATGTGGACTTCTCAGCGGAGATGGAACGCACCCTGCAGGTGCTTGATTATGCAATCCTGGTGATCAGTGGAAGCGATGGTGTGCAGGGACACACGCATACCTTGTGGAAACTGTTAAAGCGCTATGAAATACCGGTATTTCTTTTTGTCAATAAGATGGATCAACCGGGAACCGATCAAAAGGTATTGCTTTCAAATTTGAAGGAGCAGCTTGGAGAGGGCTGTATTGATTTCACGGACAGGGAAACGGAACAGTTTTTTGAGGAAATTGCTGTCTGCGAGGAAGAAGGCCTGAACGAATTCCTGGAAAGCGGTCGTGTGTCGCAGGATACGATCAGGTATCTGATCAGTAAGCGGAAGGTTTATCCCTGTTTTTTTGGTTCTGCCTTAAGACTTTTCGGTGTGGAGGAGCTGCTGAAGGGGCTGGACGAATTTACGCTGGAGCAGTGTTATCCGGATGTGTTTGGGGCACGGGTGTTTAAAATCACAAGGGATGCACAGGGAAATCGGCTGACCCATATGAAAATCACCGGCGGAAGCCTGAGAGCGCGAGAGAACCTTGACGGAACAGACAGAAGGAAGGAAAACTGGGAGGAGAAGGTCAATCAGATCCGGATCTATTCAGGCGAAAAATTTGAAACGGTAAACGAGGTGAAGGCCGGAAGCATCTGTGCGGTGACCGGATTGACGAAGAGCTGGTCCGGTGAAGGACTTGGATTTGAGGAACAGGTCATTCATCCTATTCTGGAGCCTGTGATGAGCTACCGCATGATACTGCCGGAGGGATGTGATGCGGCAACCATGCTGCCCAAGCTCAGACAGCTTGAAGAGGAAGAACCGCAGCTGCATATTTTATGGGACGAACAGAACAAGGAACTGAAGGCTCAGCTCATGGGTCAGGTTCAAATGGAGATCCTGAAAAATCTGATACAGGAAAGATTTGGGGTCCCGGTGGAACTGGGAACCGGAACCATTGTCTATAAAGAGACGATTGCAAATGTGGTGGAAGGAGTAGGGCACTTTGAGCCATTACGGCATTATGCGGAGGTGCATCTTCTTCTGGAGCCCGGAGAGCCGGGGAGCGGAATCATGATTCATTCCAGCTGCAGCACGGACATGCTGGATCTGAATTGGCAAAGGCTTGTTATGACTCACCTGGAGGAGAGGGAGCATCCGGGAGTCCTTACCGGTTCGCCGATTACGGATTTAAAAATTACACTGGTTTCGGGCCGGGCACATCAGAAGCATACGGAGGGCGGTGATTTCAGGCAGGCAACTTACCGCGCGCTTAGACAGGGGCTGATGCAGGCAGAGAGTATCCTGCTTGAGCCCTGGTATGAGTTTTGCCTTTCCCTGCCCCGGGAGACAGTAGGAAGGGCTATGACGGATCTGGAAAAGCAGAAAGCGGAGTTTGAGCTGGAGCAGAGTGAGGACGGAATGGCGGTGCTGAGAGGAATTGCACCGATGTCGGAAATGCAGGATTACCAGCGGGAAGTCATGGCATATACCAGGGGAAGAGGACAGCTGACGTGCAGTCTGAAGGGATATTTCCCCTGTCATAATACAGAAGAAGTGCTTGCGGTGCATCCATATGATCCGGAGCGTGATACGGAAAATCCGTCAGGCTCGGTATTCTGTGCCCACGGAGCCGGTTTTATTGTGGAGTGGGATCATGTGCCGGAATATATGCATCTGGAAAGCGCTCTTGCGGGAAATGCCCGACCGGAGTCAGATTGTCCGGAGACGATATGGAAAGACGGATCAGGAAGGGTACAGGGCGTTCGTCCCAAGGAAGCCGGTAGAAAAAAACACAGTGATCTGTGGCTGGGGACGGAGGAAATCGATTCTATTCTGCGCAGTGCCTCCCATGCCAACAGAAAGGAAGACAGAAATACCGGAAGGGAAGGCTGGAAGCGGCGAGGAAGCCGGGAGACAACTTACCCGGAGCAGGAGACCAGAGTATTTAGGCCTGCAGAAAAGAAGGAGCAGTACCTACTGGTAGACGGCTATAACGTTATCTTTGCCTGGGAGGAACTGAAAGAGCTTGCACAGATTAATTTGGACGGAGCAAGAGGAAAGCTTTTGGATATTTTGTGTAATTACCAGGCAGTGAAGAAGTGTAATCTGATTGCCGTGTTTGATGCTTACCGCCTGGAGGGCCATCAGACAGAGGTGTTGGATTATCATAATGTACATGTGGTATATACCAAGGAGGCAGAGACGGCAGACCGGTATATTGAGCGGTTCGCTCATGAGAATGCTAAGAAATATGATGTGACAGTCGTCACCTCCGACGGGCTTGAACAGATTATTATTGTCGGAGAGGGCTGCCATCTGGTGTCCTCAAGGGAGTTTGAAAAGGAGGTGGCGCTTGCTGCCAGACGAGTCCTTGAGGAGTTTCAAAGCGGGAACCATGAGGGGAGCCGTTCCTTGCAATATGTTTTATCGGAAGAAAAAGCCGGCGATTCTGCTACCAGCGCTCCCAGAACAGATAGATTACCGTAATAAAGGTAAGGATCGTAACAATACCGGCATTGATGATATGCATGCAGATTGGCGCCGCTTTGGACAGCTTATTTGAAATAGCAGGTGCTTCTAAATAGTATTTGTTGCCCAGCCCGAGCGCAATGCAAATATATACCAGGCAGATCGCTACATAGCGGAAATCACTGCTGCAGGTATAGGGATAAATAATTACGAAGGCAGCAAAGGAAATCAGCATGATGATATAACCGGCCAGTAAAAAGAGAGAAATCTCTCTGTCTGTTCTCCTATCCAGAAGAACTGCAAATAAAAGAACAACCGTTATGATTCCGAAGACCACGGCCAGAAGGAAGGTGATCTGGCACAAAACCAGGAGAATGTCCGGCAGGTCAGTCGGGTACTCCTCTGCAAACAGGGAGGTATGGAACATGATGACCCAGGTATTGCAGCAAGCCTTGGCACTGATTGGATGGAACGGAAAAGCAAAATTCCAGTCAGCAAGAGAGGGAATGCCAAGTCTGTTCCAGAGCGAAAAGGTTTCCGTATACATGGGAGAGGTTTCTCCGGGAACCGGAACACCGGGCTTTTCTCCGAAGCGAACCAGGTTTCTCACAATCCAGGAAAGACCGATCGGAATGACGATCACTGCAAAAATACAGTAATTCTTAATCCAATTCAATATGGCTTTTTTGTCCTTGGAGCGGATTACGCCGACAAAGTGCTTCAGGAAAATGATACCGAGCGGAATGGCGAGCACTGCCGAGTTTAGCTTGGTGATCATGCCGAAGCCTATGTAAAGAGCCAGACGGATCAGACCGGCAAGATTCTTGTTTTGCATCCAACGGATCGATTCCAGAATAATCAGACACATAAATAGAATCGTCAGCATGTCATTGTTGACACTTCCGGCCATAACTATGGTAGCGGGATGGAATACCATGAAAGCAAGACCGATGTAAAGGCCGTTTCCTTTTATGTCGAGAGCCTTCAGGATTTTCCATGTGGCACTCATACACAGGCAGGAGTACAGCAGGGTAACGATCTGCAGATTCTCAAAGGCTAGCTCCTCAGAAACACCAAGCCAGATATTGATCTGAAGCCAGATGTAAGAGATGATATGATGGAGCGGAGGATGATAGTAGGCAAACAGCTCATAGGGATTGATGTCCGGAAGCTTATGGAACTTGTAAATGTATTCTATGTAGCCGATGTGACCGGGATTTACAAAATCCGTGCCCATGCCGGTGTAAGCGCCTGCATCATGCTGACGCTCGTAAAGACCGGACAGCAGAACATATCCGCAGCGAAGCAGGACTCCCAGCAGGATCATCATAAACACAATGGTATTTTCAGTGAGACGCCCTGAAAGCTTCAGGTAAATCATCCCACCCAGATAACACAAAAACAGGCAGGAAAGCACCAGTATCTTTGTGTAATGGGTCGTATAAAAAAAGCTGCTGCCCTGCAGGATTGCAATCAGAAGGCAGGAAATAAGAATCGTAAGAGTGATTCCCCGACTGGTCTTTTTCATTGGTAGTTCCTTTCTTGGTTAGTATACGGAAGTGACGTTCGTAATCTCATTGTTTTCTACCCGGAAGCTCCAGATAGAATGACCGGGCAGCCGGTGTTCTGTCAGGTACCAGGTATCCTCAATCTGTGTAATGTAGTAGGGGGTACCGCCGCCAATAAAGTTGCTGTATACATCCTCATAGTTTCCGGAGGCAAGATCCTTTAAATCCTTTACCCGTATCATGGTAGCATAATCCTGATTGCCGGAAATGTCGGTAGAGATAGTGATATAGTAGTAATCTCCGATAGGGGTGAGCTGGATCATTCCCGCAAGCTGATCGGGAACCGGATATTCCTTCTGAATCTCAAAGCTGTACAGATCGGCCTCGATGATACTGGAATTGCCGGATACAAAGTAAATGCAATCTTCCACAATGGTAAAGGAACGGACATAGACATTGTTAAGGGACGGAATCCGGCGCACTTCGGTAAGATACATCCGGGTATCCTGCTCAGGATGGCGGAACAGATACATTTCGCCGCTCTGGGAGCTCCAGGCATAAAAGGTATCCGTATAGTCGTCATAAACAATATAATGCGGTCTGTTTCCGACAGCAGTAAATTCCTGTGTGGGAACAAAGATCTCTGTTCCGTTTTCGTTTACATCCTTTTCCATGACCAGAATCCGGTTGTTTTCCGTGTCGTCAATCAGGTAGACCAGCCCATCACTTGCAAGAGTATGCCCCATGGTAATATCGTTTGTCATGAGCTGCCATTCATAGAGAGGATCGTCAAGGTTGTCGTGATAGATGACCTGATTATGGTAGCAGTCTACGATAAAGTAGTTGTTTTCCACCTTGGTAATATAGGTGGGAACGCTCAGCGAGGAAAAGGGATTGCTGGGAATGGTATTCAGACTTGCTTTATCAAAGGCAATCGGCTGGGAAGCTTCCAGATAATTTTCAGGTACATAGGGTGCTTCCGGTTCAGGCCTTGTATGGCCACAGGCTGTTAAGAAAAGCATAGTCCAAATGATGATAAAAAAAATATCTATTTTATTTATGAGAACTTTTTGACTTTGTAATATGGTTTTCATACAGCTATTGTAAAATTTTTCCCTGTTTTGTGCAATGCTTTTTTCTCGCGTTGAAAATCAAAGAAGGATGCCCTATAATAAAAATATCATTTGTGACAAAATACATAAAACTACGGTATGGGTTAAGAATTATGGGGGATAATATGGCACAATACAAGGAAAATCGTGAATTCAGGGTGTTGTCGGCAGTCGGAATCATTCTGGTTGTGGCAGGTCATCTGGGATACAATCTGTTTGATCTGGGAGGCTTGTTCCCTTACTATTCCTTTCATGTCTTTCTCTTTTTGTTTGTTTCGGGATATTTTTATAAAAAGGAAGCGGAGGAAAACATCCTTGGCTATCTGTGGGGGAAATGCCTGACGCTTATGCTGCCTTATTTTGTGTGGAATCTGTTTTATGGCATTCTGACAGAGCTTTTGCACGGGGCCGGTTTTTCCATCGGCGGAGAGCTTTCAATTAAAACACTGTTTTTATCCCCCTTTCTGGATGGGCACCAGTTCATGTATAATTTCCCGGCGTGGTTTGTGCCGGTGCTGTTTATGCTGGAGGTCATCAACGTGTTGATGAGAAAGGTGCTTTCCCTGTTACACTTAAATTACGAATGGTTTATTTTTGCGGGCTGTCTGGCAGCAGGAATCCTTACCGTATATCTGGCGATCGGCGGACATGTCTGGGGATATTATAAGCTGCCCGGAAGATTGCTCTTTATGATGCCGGGTTTTCAGATGGGAAGGATTTATCGCGAGAAGCTGGAGCAGCATGATACACTGGAGGATGGTCCATACCTGTTGATCGTTATGGGGATCCAGGTTCTGATCACCATTTTTTGTGGCGGGCTTGCGTTCAGTGCTGTGTGGGTCACCAGCTTTTCCAGCGGGCCGGTTGTACCCTATCTGACTGTTATGACCGGAATTGCCTTTTGGCTGCGGATTTCAAAAATTATATGCAGAATGCCGTATTTATCCCGCAAAATGGTCTATATAGGAAGAAACACCTATGCGATCATGATGCATCATATTGCCGGCTTTATGCTGGTAAAGGGCTTCTATTATCTGCTGAGTATCCTGACTCCTCTCTGCAGGGAGTTTGACCGTGAATTATTTTTTAGTGAAGTGAACTTTGTATATCTTGCAGGAGGGTCAGAGGCAAGCAAGTGGATTTACCTGCTGGTGGGAATCGGATTTCCCCTGCTCATTGCTTGGATACAGCAGCAATGCGGAAATCGGATCGCACAGTATTTTGAAGAAAAAAGGATAAGCAAAAAAGAAAATTATGCCGGCCGGGAGGTTGACAAGTAATCATTTTCTATGCTATGCTAAGTCCACTTACCGCTTAGCATCCAATTGAAGGAAGGAATTGAGACAAGTGAACTGTCTGTGGAATTTCCACGGGCAGTTTTTTTGTACTATGGAAATGTAACAGGAAAGGAAGAAAAAAGATGAAGAAACGGATAATAAAGCGGAAGAGACAAATCGGAAGACAAGGAAAGAACAGGTATCGGAAGATGATCACAGTATTGGCAGCAGCTCTTACACTGAGCCTGTCAATGACGCTGGTGGTACACGGTGAAAACGGGAGCTCACAATTGCCCGAGGACAGTGACGAAGCAGCTCCGAAAACGGTTATTACAGATATTTTTCATAAGCATGTCGGAAATGCTTCCGCAGGAGGAGGCTGTTATCAGGATGCGATCCCGCACATTCATCAGGGAAATGAGACAGATGGAGGGGCATGCTTTGGAAGGCCGGTCTATCATACGCATCAGGGTAATGCATCGGATGGTAGCGGCTGCTACAGTCAGCCGGTGTATCATATTCATGACGGAGATGAGCAGTCAGGGGGAGCGTGCTATACCGCCATCTTACATGTGCATGAGGATGACTGCTATGAGGAGGCAATCTGTACAGTATATTATACAAAAGGAACTGTACTGGAAACCTTCACGAAGGATTGCTTTGAACATCCCCAGGCAACCTATGAGAGAGCAGAAGGAACCGCAACCCATAGGGATTGCGGCCTGGGAGCGGAAAGCATTGAACTTGAATATTGCCAGATCTGTGGTATTTATTCGCCCAGATATCACGGCTACCGGAAGCTGACTTGTGGGCTTGAGGAGGGCGCAGTGGAAGGCTATGAGCTCTCCTGCGGAAAGACAGAGCAGGATGTAGCTCATTATGAGACAGGGTGCGGGAAAGATGACAATAGTGTCGATTTTTACGCATGTACCTGCGAGAAACAGATTGAGGGCTATCGCAGAAATTGTGGATTGGAGGAAAGCGTTCCCTGTGGCAGGCTGATCGTTACAAATGAATCAAACGGAAAACAAAAAGAAACTGACATTAGCGTCAGAATACAGGACCTGACAGGAGGAAAGCTGATATTAAGTGAAGATCCCTTTATCTGGTATGATGCGGAAGGGAATCAGATCGGACAGGGGGAGAGGATCAAGGTTTCCGAAAACGGAACCTATGCAGTGGAAGTGAAACTGAAAAATGAGGATGTGGATGAGAGCGGACTTCACAGCAGAATTACGGTAGACAATATTGAGATGAGAATGGAAGAAGAAACACCAACGCCTGCAGGAGAAGCACCAACGCCCGAAAATAAACAGGAAACACCTGCGCCTGAGGCGGAAGAGGAAGCAGACCGGGAATTCGATAATGAAAATGAGGACGGAACTCCCTCGCCGGTACCTGCGGCTGTGCCGGACCCGGAAATCAAGGAACCGGATGAGGAAAGCGGAAATGCTACCGGAGGGGAGGAAAGCAGAGCAGGGCGTTTGGAGAACAAGGCGGAGGAGGCAACAGCATCTCCCGGGGCATCACCGCAGCGTTCCCCGGAAAAACTGAAAGCTATTGAAAAGGCAAAAACATTGCCTGAACTGTCGGCGGTAAATGAGGTTGCTATAGAGCAGGAAGAGGTAAGGCAGAAGGATGGAATCTTTGCCAATCCTGCGGTGAGACTGGTAACAATTGCTTTTGGAGCCTTTGCAGTAGTAGCAGGGATTCTTCTGCTTTTATGGTATTTGAAAAGAAGTGTAAGAATATACAATGATGACGGAGAAGGAAGGCTGCTTTATCTGGGCAGATGTATGGTCAGGCTGGAGGAGGATGGTTATGCAATTACTCTGACGGAACAGATGGTTGAGCGCGCCTATACCAATAGATACTGCATTAAGCCCGGACTTTTTCTGATCGGCAGAAAAGAGGGGGAGGAACTTCTGGTATGCAGTGATACCCAGAGAATTTCGGTATATCTCAGTCGGGAAATGATTGTGGTAATCGGCTAAAAAACCCTTGATTTTACACAATAAACGTATTAGACTCGTAGTGTTTAAATAAAATGTATATTTATGAATGAGGAAAAGTATTATGAAAAAATTATTAGCAGTATTACTGGCAACAGTAATGACAATGAGCCTGCTCACAGCCTGCGGTGGCAGCAAATCAGCGCAGACAACAGAGGCTGCAGACACAACTGAGACAGCAAAAGCTACAGATGCAACAGGTTCCCAGGCACTGGCTGACGGTGTGCTTACCGTTGGTACAAACGCTGAATTCCCTCCCTTTGAATATGTGAATGACAATGGGGAGCCGGATGGTTTTGACATTGCCCTGATCAAGGCAATCGGCAAGAAGCTTGGTGTGACCGTAGAGGTTGAAAACATGGAATTCGCTTCCCTGCTCTCTTCTACCGGAAGCAAGATCGATGTATCAATTGCAGGTATGACTGTAACAGAGGAAAGAAAGGAAAGCGTAGATTTTTCCGATTCTTATTATGAAGCAGTTCAGTATGTGATCCTTCCTGAAGGCTCTGAAATTGCAACAGCTGATGACCTCAAGAATAAGGCAATCGGTGTTCAGTTAGGTACAACAGGTGACTTTATTGCAAGTGATATCGAAGGTGCTACTGTTTCCCAGTACAACAAGGCTGTTGACGCAGTTAATGACCTGATTAACGGAAGAGTGGAGTGCGTTATCATTGATAAGAACCCGGCCCTGGTATTTGAAGAAAAGTTTGAAGGTCAGATCACTGCCATTGACGGTGCACAGTTCGCATTTGAGCCTGAACAGTATGCAATTGCAATGCCGAAGGGTGATGCAGCACTGGTGGAACAGGTAAATGCAGCTTTGGCAGAAATCAAGGCTGACGGAACCTTTGACAAACTGGTTAAGACTTATATTGAAGAGGAATAAGGCTTCGATAGTCTGTGCATTAATACACAGTTGAAAAGGTAAGGGCAAGCATCAAAGAGGATAGCATTTCATACAGAGAACCGGTGGTAATATCTATGGGTTTGTCATATGTAAAAGCGGGGTAGAAAAATCTAACCCGCGCATAAAAAATAAAAACAGCTCTCAGACTTTAAACTTGCTCCACTTCGAACAGGTAAAGTCTGAGAGCTTTATGAGTTTACTCCGGAAGACGGAGCACCGATGTGCCCAGATAAAACGGCAGTCCGAATACGAGAAAGTATACATATCGGAATTCGGTTGCAACCGGTGTGGCAAGCATTACGGTAAGGAAAAGAGCGACTGTGGGCAGATAGAGAATGAGTTTCTTTTTTTCTCTGCGGATAAAGGTGCTGCCGATACAGAAGATCAGTACCCAGAGCGCTACGCCCATGCTCCAGAGTGTGCCGTAAAGAGGAAGCATGCTTCCCAGCTTGATGGCAATTTCTTTTCCCTTTACAACCAGAGGGCCGCCTATTAATGGAGAGTGGGATACGCCGAGACTGGTAGCACTCACACCCTCTGCTTCTGCCACCAGGTAAAAGGAATCGGGATACCAGTATCCGTAGGTCTGATGGATATAGGCCTTCAGATAATCTCCGGGATAAGCAAGGCCGAGCTGGATCCATAGCTTTAGAAATTCTCCCTTGTGTTCCGCCAGATACTCCTGATTACCGGCACGGACAAGCTCCTTGATGTTGTCGGCAAAAAAGGGATCATACAAATCCTTGATATAGGTCAGATCAACCACATTTTCAATGAGTGTGCGCTGCTCCTGTGTCAGAGGACGGTCATTGCAGACGACTGCAGTGATCTGCTGCATGGGGATTGAAAGGGATTCGATCAGATCCGGCTGTGACACGGAAAGAGAATTCATCACAGGATATTTAACAATAACCGCAACGGCAAAAACTCCGATCAGTACCGGAATAACTGTTTTGGCTTTCCTGCGGAAATAGAACAGCAGAAAAGGCAGGCAAAGCAGGAAGGCATACCAGCCGTTGGAGCGGAAAAGACACATCACGAGTCCTGAGATTCCCATGACAATCAGCGAAGAGATTGTTGTTTTTTGCAGAAGGCGGAGCATGGAACAACCAAAGAAGAGAATCCCGGCAGCAAATAGAATATCCTTCCATACCGTCACTGAAAATACTGCATGGTAGGGAATCAGCGCATAAAACAAAGTGATGATAAAGCAGGGAAGGAATTTCAACTGATATTGTCGCAGCGTACCAATGAGATAGCTTACGGCAAGTGCCAGCATACATAGCTGGAAAAGGGTATAGAAGGACATGGCTACCACCATATTGCCGGTAATTTTATAGCCTATATTGTAAAATAATCCGATCAGCAGAGTATGCATGAAAGGGTGATGATTGCTGTAAGGAACCACATGGAGCACCTGCTCCAACTGATTGATGCTGTCCGGTGTCATGATGCCCGGATATTGATACAGGAAGTAGGGAAGCCAGCACAGAACGCAGAGAAGAAAGGCACACAATGCCGGATGCTTCTGATAAAAGAAAACAATTTTACCTGCAGGGATATTCAGCCATTGGCAATGGCGAAGCCGGAAGATGGGAAGGGCGGCCTCAGAATTTTCCGTAAACAACAAAGCATTCACCCACTCTTTGTCGCAGGTATAGGAAAAAAGTAAAAGCACCAGGTTATAAAACAGAACCAGAAAACCAATCAGAACCGCAGTGACAATGCCGATGCGGAACAGGGGATTGGTGAGATCCTCCACATAATAGGTGTAATCCACGGCCATATAGAGTGCTGAAAAAATGACGGCAATTACAAAGGAGATTATCGAAGTGCGCCCGGAATATTCGAAGCCGGATCTTGACAGACGGATATCAATATGGCGGAAAAAGAAAAAGCAGAGGAGAAAAAACACCAATGTCAGGATGTTTTCAACCTCCATCCGGCTTGCCATCATCAGAGCCCAGGTGGCAAAAAAGCTTTGAATGGATTTAATCAGTAAATTGTTTTTGGTTTTGATACGCATATGAGGACTCCCACTAAGCTTTTTCTTGTGCTATAATACTAAAAATACTATAGATGAAAGCAGTCCGGTTGTCAATAAATGCGGGAAGGGAGATCACATGGTTACAATTACCCTTTGTATGATCGTGAAGAATGAAGAAAAGGTTCTTGAAAGATGTCTTGAGAGCATCCGGGACCTGATGGATGAAATTATCATTGTAGATACCGGTTCAACGGACCGGACGAAGGAAATTGCAGCAAAGTATACCGATCAGATTTTTGATTTTGAATGGGTCAATGACTTTTCCGCTGCCCGGAATTTTGCCTTTTCCAAGGCCACCTGCGATTACATTTATTCCGCTGATGCAGATGAGGTCGTGAGTAAGGAAAACCATGAAAAATTCCGTCTTTTGAAGGAAACACTTCTGCCGGAGGTTGAGATCGTGCAGATGTATTATGGCAATCAGCTCTTAAACGGTACGGTCTATAACTTCGACAGAGAGCTTCGTCCCAAGCTGTTTAAAAGGCAGCGCTCCTTTCAGTGGATCGAACCGGTACACGAGACGGTGCGGCTGCTTCCGGTGGTTTTTGACAGTGAGATTGAGATCACCCATCTGCCGGAAAACAATCATTCCGGCAGAGATATCCGGATATTTGAGAGGATGATACAGCAGGGGGAGAAATTGTCTGAACGGCTGTTTACCATGTATGCTAAGGAAATTCTGATTTCCGGCAGCCGGGAGGAGCTTAGGCGGGCGGAAGCCTATTTTACCCAAATTGCGGAAGAGAGCGGAACGAAACCGGAGCAGATGAAGGAGGCGCTCTGCGTGGTGGTAAGAGCGGCCAGGCTGAACGGGGATTATCTGAAAATGTACCGGTATGCCATGAAGGGTGTGACGGACGAGGGAATCAGTGAGGTCTGCTATGAGCTTGGTGAGTATTACTTTTTGCAGGGAGATTATACGGAGGCTTCTATCTGGTATTACAATGCGGCTTATGAGACTGCCAGTATTCTGAATATCCACAGCGGAGGTGACTTGCCGCTGCAGCGCCTTGCTGACTGCTATGAAGCGCTTGGAGTGGAAGAGCAGGCGGGGATTTACCGGAAGGCTGCCGGGGAGTGGAAAGCGGAATAAGGCTTGCAGGCTAAGACGGATGATGTTACCATAGGTAACAGATTATTGGGAAATATATGATAGGAAATGAGCTGCAAAAGCAGCCAAAATGAGGAGAATCATGAGCTGGGAAGAGAATGTAAGAAAAGTAGAGCCCTATGTGGCAGGAGAACAGCCCAGGCAGACGGGTGTCATCAAGTTGAATACCAATGAATGCCCTTATCCGCCGGCGCCCGGTGTACGCAGAGCGGCACAGCAGTTTGACTTTGAAAGGCTGCGTCTTTACCCCGATATGAATGCGGAAAAGCTGGTGAATGCGCTTTCAGAGCATTATCGTATCAAACCGGAGCAGATCTTTGTGGGAGTTGGCTCGGATGATGTGCTTGCCATGGCATTTATGACTTTTTTTAACGGAGAAAAGCCGATTTTGTTTCCGGATATTACCTATTCCTTTTATGATGTCTGGGCGGAGGTCTTTCGGATCCCTTATCAGACCTGTGCGCTTGATGAGCGTTTCCGCATTAAAAAGGAAGATTATCTGATCCCCAATGGCGGAATCATTATTCCGAACCCCAATGCGCCTACCGGTGTGATGGAGGAGCCTGGGATGTTTGAAGAGATCGTTGCGGCAAATCCGGATTCTGTGGTGATCATTGATGAAGCCTATGTGGATTTTGGCGGGAAGAGTATGCTGCCACTGATCGATAAATATGACAACCTGATGGTAGTACAGACCTTTTCCAAATCCAGGGCAATGGCGGGAATGCGGGTCGGCTATGCCATGGCTAATGAAAAGCTGATCGGTTATCTGAAGGATGTGAAGTTTTCCTTCAATTCCTATACCATGAACATGCCTGCCATTGAGCTTGGAACAGAGGCAGTTAAGGATGAGGCGTATTTCCGGGAGATCGTCGGGAAAATTATCAGGACGCGGGAATGGACCAAGCAGCAGTTATCGGAGCTTGGGTTTGTGTTTGAGGATTCCAAAAGTAATTTTATTTTTGCCTCCCACAAAAGCGTTCCGGCGGGGGAGCTTTTTGAGGCTTTAAAAGCAAATCAGATTTATGTGAGACATTGGAATAAGCCAAGGATCGACAATTATCTGCGGATCACCATCGGAACCGATGAGCAGATGGAAAAGTTAATTGCATTTTTAAAAAATTATTTAAAGGAGAGAACAGATGATTAAGCTTATTTTAAAAGGTATGGTAATGGGAATTGCAAATATTATTCCCGGAGTCAGTGGAGGAACCATGGCGGTTTCCATGGGAATTTATGACAGGTTTATCCACTGTCTGACGCATCTTTTCAAGGAATTCAAGGAGAGCATGAAATTTCTGATTCCGCTTTTTATCGGAATCGGGATAGCATTGGTGGGGCTTTCCTTTATCATAGAACCTGCATTTGAGCACTTCCCGCTGCAGACAAGCTGTTTGTTTATCGGTCTGATCGTAGGCGGGCTTCCGGCCATTTGTAAGAAGGTGAAGGGTAAGGGCGTCAAGGTCAGTTATATCATTCCTTTTCTGATTTTCTTTGCAATAGTTGTAGGAATGGCGGTTTTGGGCGAGCACGAGGGTAATGCGGCAGATCTTTCCTTTGGCCTGTGGTCAGTGATCAAGCTCTTTCTGGTAGGGATCATTGCTTCCGCGACGATGGTAATTCCAGGTGTCAGCGGTTCCATGATGCTGCTTTTGCTGGGATATTATAACCCGATCATTTCTTCCATTAAGAATTTTGTGACAGCATTGGTTTCCTTTGATGTGCAGGGTATTCTGCAGGGCTGCGGTGTTCTGGTGCCGGCAGGACTGGGAATCGTGGTTGGCATTTTTGCCATTGCCAAGCTGATCGAGGTTATTTTTGAAAAATTCCCCACACAGGCTTACTGGGCCATTATCGGACTGATCGTGGCTTCTCCCATTGCAGTGCTTCTGTCTGTGGGAATCAGTACAGTTACGATATGGAGTGTGCTGGTTAGTATTGTTACGTTTGTTGTGGGATTTGTGATTGCAATGAAGCTGGGAGATTGATTTGGAAGCATATACGGATTTTGCCGGTGTCTATGACACCTTTATGGATGATACACCCTATCAGGAGTGGGCAGATTTTCTGGCGAAGCTGATAGAAAAGTATGGAATCTCGAAGCCGGTCAGAGATAAGGAGCAGGGAATTTTGGATTCTGAGCGCAATCTGGTGCTGGATCTGGGATGCGGAACGGGAACGCTGACAGAGCTTTTGTATCAGAAAGGGTATGATATGATCGGTGTGGATCTGTCTCAGGAAATGCTGAACATAGCCCTCGAAAAAAAAGAAAAGTCAGGCAGTGAAATTTTGTATCTATGTCAGGATATGCGGGAGCTGGATCTTTTCAGTACAGTGGGAACTGTGATCAGTGCCTGTGACTGTGTAAATTATCTTCTGGAGGATGATGAGGTGACCGAAACCTTTGAGCTGGTAGATAATTATCTTTATCCCGGCGGGCTCTTTCTTTTTGATTTTAATACCGTTTACAAATATGAGCAGGTCATAGGAGATGCCACGATTGCGGAAAACCGGGATGACTGCAGCTTTATCTGGGAAAACTATTATCATGAGAAGGAGCGGGTCAACGAATATGATCTGACCATCTTTGTAAAGGATAAAAAAGAAGAGCTGTTCCGCCGCTTTACGGAGACGCATTTCCAGAGAGGTTACACACTTGAAGAAATGAAAGGCTTTGTGGAAAAGGCAGGAATGGAGTTCGTGCTTGCCCTTGATGCAGATACACATGAAGAACCGGTGAAAACGAGCGAACGGATTTATGTGCTTGCCAGAGAATGTAGGAAACAAAAAGCGTAAAATGTGAGGTTATCATATGTCTGATTATATTGTCAGAGTAACAGCGGCAAATGCTGCTATCAGAGCCTTTGCGGTAACGGGAAGAGAGCTGGTGGAGACGGCGAGAAAAGCCCATGATACCAGCCCGGTGGTCACAGCAGCCCTTGGAAGACTGATGATGGGCGGCGTGATGATGGGTGCCATGCTGAAGGGAGAAAATGATTTATTGACGCTGCAGGTCAGCGGAGATGGTCCGATAAAGGGTATGACTGTCACTGCGGATGCGAAGGGAAATGTAAAGGGGTATGCCATTGAACCTCAGGTGATGTTGCCGCCAAATGCGGCAGGCAAGCTGGATGTGGGCGGTGCAGTGGGCAGCGGTATGCTTCGTGTGATCAAAGATATGGGTTTAAAAGAACCCTATGTGGGGCAGACTGTATTACAGACAGGGGAGATCGCGGAGGATCTCACCTATTATTTTGCAACCTCAGAGCAGGTGCCCTCCTGTGTGGGACTGGGGGTTCTGATGGAAAAGGATAATACCGTGAAACAGGCAGGCGGCTTTGTGATCCAACTGATGCCCTTTACAGAGGATGAGGTGATCTCAAAGCTGGAGGAAAATATTAAGAAATTTCCTTCGGTTACCAGTGTCCTTGATGAGGGAAAAACAGCAGAGGAAATGTTGGAAATTCTGCTTGACGGGCTGGACATGGAAATCACAGATACCATGCCTGCACAGTTTTATTGTAATTGTGATAAAAAGAGAGTGGAGAAGGCAATCATCAGTATCGGGAAGAAGGATATTGAAGAGATGATCGCAGAGAACAAGGATATTGAAGTGAATTGTCATTTCTGTAACACTTCCTATACCTTTTCGGTAGAGGAACTTAAGGAGATGCTGAAAAAGAGCAGATAGAAAAATTCAGGAGGAAGGGAAGGAAACACATGAAGCAGGGCTTTGTCAAGGTGGCAGCGGTCACCCCGAAAATCAAGGTGGCAGATACGGTATATAATGCACAGCAGATCTGTGCGGGAATTGATGAGGCGGCCAGCAAGGGTGCGAAGATCATTGTTTTCCCGGAGTTGTGTCTTAGCGGCTACACCTGTAGTGATCTTTTCTTACAGGAACGGCTTCTAACCTCCTGCAGGGAGCAGCTGAAGCTTATTGCAGACCATACGCAGGGGAAGGATTCTCTTGTGTTTGTCGGGCTTCCCCTTGAGAGAGAGGGAAAGCTTTATAATGTGGCGGCGGCAGTCCATGACGGAGAGATCCTTGCTTTTATTCCCAAAACCTTTATCCCCTCCTATGGGGAATTTTATGAGACGCGGCACTTTTTCCCCGGGAATCAGGAGGCAGTTTCCCTGTTTTTTGATGGTGAGGCCATTCCCTTCGGCACCAACATTCTGCTGGAAGCGGAGGGCATGGATGGACTTCTGGTAGGCTGTGAGATCTGCGAGGATATTTGGGTGCCAAAGGCACCGGGAATTGCGCATGCAATGGCAGGTGCCACGCTTCTGGTCAACCTTTCGGCCTCCAATGAGACGATCAGTAAGGATGTTTATCGGGAAATGCTGGTGAAATCAGCCAGTGCGAAGCTGATTGCGGGCTATGTATATTGCAGCAGCGGGGAGGGAGAGTCTACCCAGGATCTGGTATTCGGCGGTCACAATATCATAGCGGAGAACGGTACGATCCTCTCTCAGGCGAAGCGTTTTGAAAATGAGATCACCTACGGAGATATTGATATAAACAGACTGCGTATGGAGCGAAGAAGGATGAACACCTTTGGGTATGATGAGAGTCTGAATTATCTGGTGATTCCCTTTTCCCTAAATACCGAAGAGACAACACTTGAACGGGAGTTTTCCTGCACACCCTTTGTTCCCACAAAGCAGGAGGAGAGAGAGAAGCGCTGCGAGGAGATTCTTTCCATCCAGTCTCTGGGACTGAAAAAGCGGTATGAGCATACCGGCTGCCAAAAGGCAGTGATCGGGGTGTCTGGTGGTCTGGATTCTACGCTGGCATTGCTGGTAACGGCTAGATGCTTCGACCTTCTTGGCCTTAATCGGAAAAATATTTTTGCAGTGACTATGCCCTGCTTCGGAACCACAGACAGAACCTATGACAATGCCTGCAAGCTGGCAAAGGAGCTGGGAGCTACCCTGGAGGAGGTCAACATCAGGGAGGCGGTGACCATTCATTTCAGGGATATTAAGCAGGACATGGAAAAGCACGACGTAACCTATGAAAATGGTCAGGCCAGAGAGCGGACCCAGATCTTAATGGATATTGCAAACCGTGAAAATGCCCTGGTGATCGGTACGGGAGATATGTCAGAGCTGGCACTCGGCTGGGCAACCTACAACGGGGATCATATGTCCATGTACGGTGTCAATGCCGGTGTGCCGAAAACACTGGTGCGCCACCTGGTAAAATACTATGCGGATACCTGCGGGAACAGGGAACTTGAAGGGGTACTGCTGGATGTGCTGGATACACCGGTCAGTCCGGAGCTGCTGCCCCCTGTGGATGGTGTGATTTCCCAGAGGACGGAGGATCTGGTGGGCCCCTACGAGCTTCATGATTTCTTCCTTTACTATATGCTGCGGTGTGGCTTTGAACCCGCAAAGATCTATCGAATTGCCAAGAAATCCTTTACAGGACAGTATGAGGATAAAGTCATTTTAAAATGGCTGAAGACCTTTTACAAAAGGTTTTTTGCCCAGCAGTTCAAGCGCTCCTGCCTGCCGGACGGTCCGAAGGTGGGAAGTGTTGCGTTATCTCCGAGAGGAGACCTTCGGATGCCGTCGGATGCCTGCGTGAGGATCTGGATGGAACAGCTGGAGGAATTAGAATGATAGAAGGAAGCGCATCTTTATTTTGGAATTCTGTGACTGAACTACGTCAAATGATATTCCTGCAGATCGCCGTAACCTGAGCTTCTATCAATTCTCCGGCGATATTATGTACCGCTTCATAGCCCTTGGGATTGCCGGCATAACCCAAGGGCACAACCTCTAAAGTACGATCTCCACCTTTAAGCCACTTATCAAGGGCTTCATAGGTCAATGAGCAGGAATCCAATGCTTTTGCCAGATCAGTGTCAACAAGCTCAGGATACATATAAGAGAGCATTCCGGTTTCAAAGGCTCCTGCGTGAATGTCTAATAATCCCTGTTCATTCTCATCCGCTCCTTCAAACCACTCCATTTTATATTGGGGTTCAAACACAGATAGAAATTCTTCATTCCCTGTCATACCATTCATTTCTAAATCCATGACCTCCATAACATATCTGATGTTCATGTGCAACTCGCTGTTTGCCCTCCTGACTGCGCTTAGGATGGAACGAACATGAACCGGATCACCATGATAATTAAAGCAATACACCTCTGTAAAGCCGAAAGCGCGCAGATTATCGAATATCTCAAACAATACCTGTTCAAAGGTTTGGGGTTTTAGTGAAAAGGAACCTGGAAAAATACCTGTACAATGGTTGATACCATAATAATATGGAGGTGCAATCAAAGCCTTTTTCCCGCGTTGCTCCAAAGTTTTCTTTACTTCCCTGCAGATATAGTTGCTCCAAAGAATATCCGAGCCTAGCGGTAAATGTGGTCCATGTTCCTCAATGACACCTAACGGAAACAGAACCGGAAGCTTTTTGGCACCGGCCTCTTTTATTTCCTTCCAGTTCATATGTACCATAGTGTCTGAAAAAAATTGCTGCATAAGAAAGCCCTCCTTCAATGATTTCCATTATAAAATCTGTATAGCATTTATACACCGGCGTTTTACAAAAAACAAGACTTTATTTTTGCGGGGAAATATGGTATTCTAAAGAAAATTAAGGAATGGCTTTTCTGGCCATTCCTTTTTTATTACCGAATAGAAAAAAGTTAAAAAAAGTAGTTGCAATCAATTTTTAATCAAGTTATTGTTGATTCATATCAGTACTGAATGACTTCATTAACCGGTTGATGAGAGAAAATGGAGGAAGTGAATAGTACATGAATCAAACAATTATAGCACTGCACAGGCTGGTGGAAGAAGCCGAACCGAATATTTGTGAAATTACCGTGATGCAGGAGGGGAATGTCTGCTATGAGGATTATTGGCATGGCTTTGGTCCGGGGGATGCCTTAAATGTGATGTCCGTAACCAAGAGCGTAATCGCGCTTCTTGTGGGAATTGCGATGGACAGAGGTTATATCGTAAGCGTGGAACAGAAGGTTCTCGATTTCTTTCCGGAGTATTCTGTGAAGAGAGGGGAGAAAACGATTTATGATGTAACCCTCTACCATCTTCTCACCATGACGGCGCCCTATAAATACAAGTCGGAGCCATGGACCAAGGTGTGTACCAGCGAGGACTGGACGAAGGCAGCCCTGGATCTGCTCGGGGGCCGAGGCGGACTTACCGGTGCATTCAAATACGCTACTCTGGGTATCCAGATACTGGCAGGTGTGATCGAACAGGCATCCGGCAGGAAGCTCCTGGATTTTGCGAATGAATATCTGTTTAGACCGCTTGGAATTCCCGAATCGGTAAACCATGGTGACAGCTCAAAGGAGGATCAGTTCGATTTTCTGATGAATAAGAATCCGAGAAAGCATGAATGGTATTCAGATCCAAAGAATACAGTGACGGCCGGCTGGGGACTGACTTTGTCGGCGACAGATATGGCAAGAATCGGACAGATGTGTTTAGAGGGCGGTGTATTTCGGGGAAGACGAATCCTGAGTGATAAGTGGATTCGGGAGGTGACAACCCCCTATCAGACATTGGGGGAACGCTTTGGGTATATGTCCTATGGCTACCTGTGGTGGATTCCGGATAAGGAGAAGCGCAGCTTTGCTGCAATCGGTGACGGGGGAAATGTGATCTACGTGAATCCGGAGAAAAAAGTGGCGATAGGAGTTGCGGGAACTTTTAAGCCGAGAATCTTTGACAGGATTGACTTTATTGAGCAGAAAATATTGCCGGTGGTTTTAGGAGAACAGAATACCTAGCCCTTTTTAATGACGGGAGTAGCGAAGCTACTCCTGTCAGAGTGTAGACAAAGTTAAAATGACAAGTTTCCAGTTTATCGTCATCTCAAAAAACTGGAACTTAGCAAATTTTCATTTCTATGCCCCGCCTGCTCCTATACTGCGGGGCACCTATGATAGTTTCTTTTCCCTGTACCCCGCCTGCACCTATATGGCGGGGCGTATATGGCAGTTCCTCTCTCCTGTGCCCCGCTCGTGCCCATATTACAGATTCTATATGGCTATTTTCTGCCATCACATGCAGAAGAGCTCGCTCAATTCTTATTTATACTTCAACTCTTTTTTTAAAAAGGAACTCTATACCATTTCAAGTATAGAGTTCCAAGGAATCCCATGCAATTGGAAAAAATCTCAGTTACAAATTCATCCGGATTCTGCGTCTGTGCAGGACCAACATGATAGATATTAAACATTGGTTCAGATACGGTAAATTCATCGATTTGTGCAGGCTTCAATAATCCCTAACACAATGTGAGAGTCAACATGTTTTTTATTCTTTTTATTTACTCCAATTTTACGGGCCTCAGTTAATAAACATACTTTGCCTACACTCTGGCGGGAGTAGCGAAGCTACTCCCGTGATTTATGGACAAAAGTTATCCAGTGTTCGGTAATGGTTTTGAAACACAGGAATTATGAGGCGTCCGGCGTGGCGGAGGGGCTCATGGAGGGAGACGGCGCAGGTGCCTTTGCTTTTTCCAGGGAAGCCTTGATCGCATTCAGAAGCACCATGGAGGTATATTTATTGTCATCCGCATAAGTGATACCGTCCAGGGACTGGCTTCCCAGAATCTGGTGTGCCAGATCATCAAAGGAGGGTTCCAGAAGCGGAAACATGGTTGCAACGGCTTCATCCAGATTTATCATCCGGATATCATTGATATTTGTCTCATCCACGGTAACCTCTACATCCACCACATTGTCGTTCAGGATCAGAGAGGTGGTATAGATACCGGGGACGTATGTGGCTGAAGGAGTCTCCATCGCATTGGTTTCTTTTTTATCCTTCGGTATGAACATGATAATGAGGAGGATGATAAACAATATTCCCAGAAGCGCAAAGATACCGGTATAGATCAGTTCTTTCAGATGGAGTACAACAATTTTGGTTTTGGAGCTCATAAGATATCCCCGTGAAGTTCTTTTTATAATACTATTAGGGGAGTGGAGATTTTAGACCAAAATCCGGCAGTCATAATCATATGACAGACCAGGAGGGTACCTAGACAATTACTGCCCTTGCATCTGCAAGAAACTCGATAAAGTGCTCAAGAAAAATCTGCTCAGTCTATTTCAGAGATATAATTAGCCGCCGGATTTCAAACTTGCTTCGCTTCGAACAAAGAAAGCCGGCTCGATGCAACAGAGAAAAGTGTTGACAAACGCACAAATCAGTTGTTATTATAGTACAGAACAAAGGCGTTCCTATATCGGTCTGACAGTATGTCCGGTCGTTATATGAGCGCCTTTATTGCTAATAGTTTTAGGAAAAGGGATAAGAGAAAGGAAAGAGAACATTATGATGAAGAATTACACGAAGGAAGATATCATGACACTTGTGGATGATGAAGATGTGGAATTTATCAGACTGCAGTTCACGGATATGTTCGGAAGCCTTAAGAATGTTGCAATTACGTCAAGTCAGCTTGAGAAGGCATTGGACAATAAGTGTATGTTTGACGGCTCTTCCATTGAGGGATTTGTGAGAATTGAAGAGTCTGATATGTATTTGTTCCCGGATCTGAGTACATTGGAAATCTTTCCGTGGAGGCCTCAGCAGGGAAAGGTTGCAAGGCTGATCTGTGATGTGCATCGTCCGAATGGAGAGCCATTTGAGGGGGATCCCCGTTATATCTTAAAGCGTGCGATCAAGGAAGCGGCAGATATGGGTTATTCCTTTGAGGTGGGGCCGGAATGTGAATTTTTCCTGTTCCATACGGATGAAAACGGTCTGCCGACAACGCTTACGCATGAACAGGCAGGTTATTTTGATTTAGGTCCGCTGGATCTTGGAGAGAATGCCAGAAGAGATATGGTTCTGACGTTGGAGGATATGGGATTTGTCATTGAAGCATCTCATCATGAGGTAGCGCCTGCCCAGCATGAGATTGATTTCCGGTATGATGAGGCACTGGCTACGGCAGATAACATTATGACCTTTAAGCTGGCGGTGAAGACCATTGCGAAAAGACATGGTCTTCATGCAACCTTTATGCCGAAACCGAAATTTGGCGTAAATGGTTCCGGCATGCATATCAATATGTCACTTTCTAAGGACGGTAAGAACATTTTTGATGATCCTTCGGACAAGTTGGGATTAAGTAAGGAAGCTTATTACTTTATCGGCGGTATCATTAAGCATATGAAGGGAATGACGGCAATCACCAATCCCCTGGTAAACTCCTATAAGAGACTGGTTCCGGGATATGAGGCACCTGTTTATATCGCTTGGAGTGCAACCAACAGAAGTCCGCTGATCCGTATTCCGGCATCCAGAGGAGAGGGAACCAGAATTGAGCTTCGCTGCCCGGATCCTTCTGCGAATCCGTATCTGGCACTTGCAGTCTGCCTTCGCGCCGGTCTTGACGGAATTAAGAACAAGATAGAGCCTCCTGCAAGCGTAGATTGTAATATCTTTGCCATGTCAGAGGAAGAAAAGAAAGCACTTGGCATTGAAGCAATTCCGGGAACGTTGATTGAGGCTGTGAATGAGCTTGAAAAGGATGAATTTATTAAGGAAGTGCTGGGAGCGCATGTGTCATCCAAATATATAGAAGCCAAGAGAGCGGAATGGGCAAATTACCGTTCACAGGTGACGGATTGGGAAATCAACCAGTATTTAAATCAGTTCTAGGCATATTTGACAAATGAGATGAGGAGGTGCTTGCATGACCGGCATAATAGTAGTCCTCCCCAAAATAGATGATGCCAAGAACATGAAAAATCTGCTGGTCAGAAACGGCATTTCGGTTTCGGGAGTCTGCACCACAGGGGCCCAGGCAATAGCTATGGCAGATAATCTGAATGATGGTATCATTATTTGTGGGTACAAGCTTGCGGACATGATCTACTCCCAACTGCACGATTGTCTTCCTTTCGGTTTTGAAATGCTGCTTATGGCATCGCAGCAGATCATCGGAGGAGGCATGATTGAACAAGGAATCATGTGTCTGACCATGCCTCTTAAGGTACACGATCTGATCAATACGGTAGACATGATGGCGCAGGGAATTGAGCGGAGAAGGCGAAAGCTGCGCTCAAAACCAAGGGAGAGAAATGCAGAGGAAGTAAGGCTGATCAAGGATGCCAAGGAAGTGCTGATGAATCGAAATCACATGTCTGAGGAAGAAGCACACAGGTATATCCAGAAATGCAGCATGGACAGTGGTACCAACATGGTGGAGACAGCCCAGATGGTGCTTACGATGATGAAATAGTGAATTTTTTGCCGGCAGATACTATCTGTCGGTGTTTTTTTGTCGAAATTTTTGTGAAAAATGAGAACAATTAATTGACGCAAAACGGAGCACTTTGCTATACTATGATAATGTATGGAGAAACAGAGGTATTGTATTATGGATAAAACTTCTGAAGATATTTCACACAGAGAAGAAAAAAAGATTTTTTATCAGTCTAAGTATGATTACTATAGAGAATTTAACAGATGGGTAGTTGTGGTTGCAAGTCTGGCTTCTGTCACCTATTTTGTGTCAGACTGCCAGCTGTTTGGAAGATTTGCTTGGGAGACGCTTCTTCCGAGAACCTTTATTTTGTTGCCGATGCTGATTTTTTTGCTGGTAAGCAGGAAGGTAACGGACTACAGGATCATGGTACCCTTCACCTATCTGATCGTCCATGGGATCATGTGGTGTACCATATGGGCAATTTACTATTTACCGATCCGGCAGCATGCAAATGAAGGCTTTATTATTATGCACTTGATGTTCTTTGCAGTGGGATTTTGTGCGCCGTTTGGCTACAGTACCTTATTTCATGTACTTGTGGTTGCCAACATTCTGATTTCTAATTTATTCAATCATTATGAGAGTCTTAATCTGATGCTGACGCTGGGAATTCCCTGTGTGGTAGGAATCTGTGCCGTAAACTATGTCATGGAAAAGGTCTATGCAGATCAGTACAAAACCAAGCTTGAGCTTGAAAAGGCCTTGACAATGGATCAACTGACAAAGGCATTTAACCGGAATAAACTGGTGGAAATTTGTGATGAAAATGATAGGAAGCTCCTCGTTGATAACAGTCGTGAAACCTGTATCATAATAACAGATATTGATTATTTTAAGAAGGTAAATGATACATACGGGCATGATGCAGGTGATAAGGTTTTGATCTATCTTGTGGATACGATAAAACAGGTAATCCGATCTTCGGATTATGTAATTCGCTGGGGCGGTGAGGAGTTCCTTGTGATCTTGCCGGGGTGCCCCCTGACTAATGCAAAAAACATTGCAGAGAGTATCCGTCAAAAGATTGAAAGTGGCGATAACGGTGTCTGCAAGATCACCATTTCCATGGGAATCAGCAGTTATGACGGAACAGATTACCACAAGGCGATCGTCTGGGCAGATCAGGCTTTGTATGAAGCAAAGAACAGCGGAAGAAACCGCGTAGTCTGTTACAAAAATGAAGAGGGATAAAAATTGAATACGGTATGAGTGGAAAGAGCCTTGATAAGGGGCTCTTTTTTTGTTCTTTTCTTTAGAAAGTTTTAAGAATTCTCGCAGGATCTGCTTTAGAAATTCCATGTATATTGATAACAGTGATTCAAAAGCTGAAAGGATTTTCTGTTCTTCTTCGTTATAAAAGCCTGCAAATAAAAAGTCAAGGCTAAATTAGAGAACATTGAAATTTTATACAGGTTGAAAAGAAGGTATCAAAACAAGACCACCACAACCAGTGCTGGTCTAAATAGCGTTA
>JAHAYJ010000071.1 GCA_018384375.1 Lachnospiraceae bacterium | reverse complement strand
TGAAATACTGCATCCTTGTTGTGACAGTACTTTACCTGATTTTTTCCTTCGCGCATCCCGATTACTGGATTGCACGCTATAATCTGGATCATATTTATACGGAAGAGATAACCAAAAACGGGGAAGTAAGCTATTCCATAAATGAAAACAGGGATTTCTATTACCTGAAACATCTTTCCATGGACGCAGCCCCTGCAATCTACAGTAAAGCATCAGAAATTGCAAACACTCTTGGCTGTGAACCGGAAGATGATCATGAATGGGATTTAAATTGGTGGCTGGAAGATTATTCAGCTGATCTTCTCCGCACCAGCTATAACGGCGAAATAGGGTTTCCGTTAGAGGATTATCACTATCCACAAAAAATGTCCATCCGGAAATTCAATTTCTCCAGATGGACAGCGTATTTGTATTATACCGTTTACTACGATGGGCATCCTGCATTTGCGAATCGTATCAACGGAAGTATTTATTTGGGGTAATAAAACTACAAACGAATGAATCCATCATTCTTTTCTTCCAAAACATGAATGCCATGATAAAACATTTCACAGATGGGCGTGGGAATGCCAAGTTCCCTGCCCATTTGTATTACTGTTCCCGCAAACATATCAATTTCCGTATGCTTAAATGCTTCCAGATCCTGCAGGGTAGATGGTTTATTGGGATAAGGAATGGTTAAAATCGTTTTATTCTGCATTTCAATTTCTTCTTTCCCAATGTTAATTCCCTTTTTCTGAGCAATGGCTGCTACCTCCTTCATCGCCTCAATACGCACCCAGTTCGCATGATCACTCACATGAAAGCCACCAAAAGGAATCCCCAAAAGGGCACAGGTCATATTTTCCCCTATATTACACATGAACTTAAACCAGATTCCCTTCAGCATATCCTCGTCAATTTCATAGGGAATATCCGCCTTGTCAAACACTTCCTTAACAGCCAGTACTCTTTCTGAATATTCTTTATTCAATTTCTCCCCAAAGTGGATCTTTCCCCAATAGGGGTCAAAATCAGCCTTGCCGTCCTTCATCACTACAGACATTCTCATATATCCGTATAAAACATGCTTTTCACCAAAGCTATTAATTAATTTTTCTTCGCTATCAACACCATTCAACAGAGAAATAATTAAAGTTTCTTCTCCAACCTGATTTCGGATATCTTCTATTGCCTGATCAAGCCCGTATCCCTTCACTCCGATTAATATCAGATCTGCGGGATCTCCTTTTTCATCAGGTGTTATGATGGGAAATTTATAGTTGACGCCATTGACGGTTACCCCCCTCTTATCAAGACGCCTCTTTCTTTCTCCATCGGCAATAACACGAAAACCTTCAGGATATGCTGCTGCCAGTCTGGGTGCAAAGAATACACCCATAGCCCCTAAACCTATTAATGATATTTTCTTAATCTTTTGCATGGTACAAATTAGTTCCTTTCCGCTATATGCTGATTATTTTTGTGGCAGTATTCTCCACAAAAGCCCTATCGTGCTCTACCATAATCATAGTGGGTTTAAACTTTAAAATCAACTCTTCTATCTGCATTCTGGAAAAAACATCAATAAAATTAAGAGGTTCATCCCAGATGTATAAATGTGCCTGTCTGCAAAGACTTCCAGCAAGAAGCAATTTTTTCTTCTGACCGCCGCTGTAATCCTCAATTCTCTTTTCAAACTGAACCCTTGAAAAATCCAGCTTTCTGAGAAGTGCCATTAACAGAGTTACATCAATATTATTTTCTGCAGCATACTCCTTAATTGTTCCCTTCAACATAGAGGTATCCTGTGAACAATAGGAAATAATAAGCTGACTTGGAAGTTCGATTCTTCCTGTTTTGAGCAATTTTGTTTTCTCCGCTCCGGCCTGCTCAAGAATTGCTTTGATAATACTGGATTTCCCACAGCCGTTTGGCCCCTGTAAAAAGACCCGCTCCCCCCGCTTCACCTCCATATTGAAATTCTGTATGACAGTCTTTTCTCCGTATCCGATTGCACAATCTTCCATTACAATAAGCTTTTCCTTATAATGCGTAAGGGGTATGATCTTTAAATCCTCAACAGTTTCCAGGTTTTTTAAAAGAGCAGATTTTTCCTCAATCTCCCGCTGCTGCCTGCGTTCCAGATTTTTACGCCGCATCTGCATCCGCCTGGATTTTTCTCCAAGATAACATCGTAGGTCGAGACTTTTCTCATATTTCGTCTGTCTGAATCCGATCTTGTTACTCTCTACCTTATCCGCCCACTGCCTGGCCTCTCTGGCAGACTCTGTCAGCCTCTTAATATCCTTTTTCAGCTTCTCATTTTCCGATAGCTCAAAAGCATCCTGCCTTTCCCTGTTTTCCTTCCAGGAACTGAAATTTCCCTGCTGTACTTCAATGTCTGCTCTGTTTATCACAAGCACATGATCTACGCAGCCATCCATAAAACTCCTGTCATGTGAAACCAAAATAAATCCCTTCTTTGCATTTAAGTAATCCTTCATAAGCTGTCTGGTCTCCATATCCAGATGATTGGTAGGCTCATCAATTAAGAGAAAATGATTTTCCCTGGAAAATAAAATGGCAAGCATGACCTTCGTCTGCTCTCCGTTACTTAAGGTATCAAAGGGCCTGTACAGCACATCCACATCTACTTTTAGGCAATTAAGCTCCCGGCAGATTTTCCAGAATTCATAATCCGGGTCGATTTCCTCAATAATGTCAACTGTATTCCGAGCTTTATTTTTAACCTCAAAAGGGAAATAATCAAAGACAACCGATGCACTGATACTGCCCTTATATTCATACTGTCCCATAAGCAGCTTTAAAAAAGTCGTTTTTCCTTTCCCGTTTCGTGCAATGAATCCAAGCTTCCAGTTCGTATCGATCTGAAACGAAACATCTTCAAATATATTGTCATAGCTTCCTTCATAATAAAAAGTTAAATGATTTACACTGATCTGTGACATACACATTCCTCCTCTCAAACGGAGCATGCCTTTAAAATGCATGCAAAAAGGTGCAGAAGTAAATCTCTGCACCCTAAAATTCAACATAATCCTATCAGGACGAATGAATCACATAATCTATTAATCTATGTTCCTATTACATTCCGCTTGCCAAGCTTTTGCAACAAGCGTGATCGAAAAGGAGTCAGCTATTTCTTCTACACACAAGTTATTCAATTTACTTTCGGGTAGAAAAAATAAACATTCGCACATCTCCTTTGCTATGAAATACCATTAACTTATCAAAATATACTTTGTCTGTCAACAGAAAAATTATTGATTCCGATCATCTATGATTTCCTGCGTCAACAGCGTAACATCGTATTCCGTTCCGTCAATCGAAAGCTTTGTTACCGCTTTGTTAGCACTGAAAATCTCTTCATCTACATAGTAAAACTTGTCCGGCGTTCCACCTGATTCCAACAAATCGATAATTGCTTTTACACGTGGTCCGTGAAGTGGATTGCATTCTGCAATACAGGAAATCTTGTCCTCCAACGTATAACTCATGGCTTTTTCTTTTACACCATCAAAGGAAATCACCATAATTTCACCATTTTTGAGGTCAGAACCAACTTTCCCTCCTGCTGCCTCAATTGCTTCAATGGCTCCGAAGGCTTCATTGTCATTTTCACAGTAAACAACATTAATATTATGGTAAAGCGTCAGGAGAGATTTCATAACCTCTCTTCCCTTAGCCTGTGTAAAATCACCGTTTACTTCTGCCAAAAGATCCCATCCATGCGCTCTTGCAGCATCCGCCAGACCCTTCGTGCGCCCAATCTGTGCTGAGGCACCGAGTGTCCCTTGAATATTTACAATATGGATATCCTCGGGGCTGATACCTTCCTTCTTTATGTATTGATTAAGCCATTCTGTCGCTTTTTTCCCTTCAAGCTCAAAGTTTGAACCAACCCAGCAGGTAAACAGATTTTCATCTGATACATCAACCATACGGTCAACAATGATAACCGGAATACCTGCATCCTTTGCTTCCTGAAGAACCGTATCCCACCCTTTTTCCGTTACCGGTGCAAGAACAATGTAGTCAACCTCCTGCTGAATAAACATGCGAATTGCTGTAATCTGATTTGATTGCTTTTGCTGGCCATCTTCAAAAATCATTTCATAACCATTTTCAGCGGTAAAGGTAGATTTCATTGACTCTGTATTGGCACTTCTCCAATCGGATTCCGCACCAAGCTGCGAAAAACCGATTACAATATTTTTGCCGGAAGCAGGTTCCTGTGTTCTTACTGTTTCTTCATGGGAAACCATATGATTTCCACAGCTGATTGCCATAATACATAGGGCAAGAACCATGATAATTACAATTATTTTTTTCAACTTGTTTCCCTCCCCGATTACAATAATCCTTATATATCATGGAAACTTAACCTTTGTCAATCACAAAATAAGCCACAGATTTTTCCAGTTCCTTTGCCATATCATTCATTTTTTCACAATTATCATTGACAATCTGAACTTCCGATGTGATTTCATCAATATTATTGTTTACCTCTTCATTATTTGCTGTATTTTCTTCACTGATTGCACTCAGATTTTGAACATTATCAATCACTTTTTCCTTATAGTCTGTCAGATTATCTGTTTTATCGGCAATAGATTTGATTTCCTCAACCGATACTGTGATATCCCTGCTAAGCTCCTCATATTTATTCTGCGTTTTAGAAACATTTTCCTGCTCGTGGATAATCAGGGAATGCACCTTATCTGCCAGTTCAACCGACTTCTTTGATTTTTGCGTAATGGTTTGTGCCAGATTCTTAATCATTTCTGCGCCTTCTGCGCTCTGCTCAGACAAATGTCTGATTTCCTCAGCCACAACCGCAAAGCCCCTACCGAATTCTCCTGCCCGCGCTGCCTCAATAGAAGCATTTAGACTCAAAAGATTAGTCTGCTGGGAAATGGAAAGAATTAATTCCACTGCTTTATCCACCTCTGTGATGGAGCTGTTTGTTTCTTTGATCTGTAATGCAATATCACGAACAGCTTCAACGGATTGCCGGCTGTTTGTCATGATCATATCCATATTATCCTGTGCTTCCTGATTAGTTTTAACAATATTTTCCGAAGTGTTGTATAAATGATCAACACTCAGCGATATATCATTGACACAATTCCCGATTTCGATCATCTGAGTCTGTATATCCTGAACATAATCTCCCATTTTCATTGTAGAAGCAGAAAGCTCCTGCATGGAGGTTGTAATCTGATTCGCCCTTCCGAAACTGCTTTCACTTTCCTTGGTAACCTCGGCAATATTATCAACCAGAGTTTGTGAAACATCCTTCACCTTTCCGATGATTTCTGAAAGATTCTTCTGCATAACTTCAGCCTCTGACAGAAGTACACTCATTTCTTTCACAGGACTCTTATTGGTAACCTGCACACTAAGATCGCCCTTGGATAATGCATTTACACTTCTTCCTACCAACCTGAATGACTTCACAAGCCCTCTGCTTAAGGTTAGTGCCAGAATAGCAAAAATAACAACTAAAAATACCGCTATTCCTGCAAAGGTAAGCACAATACTGTTTATTGCACCTGTGACATTTTCTTGAAGTTCACCGGCAAAAGCCATTCCGATCACTTCTCCGTTTGATTCAATCGGCATATAATATGCAAAATATTCTTTATTATCAATGACAACCTGCTGATCAAAATAGCCTTCTGTATTTTCACTTTGAACCTCAATTTCCCGGATACGGTAATCATTTTCATTTTTAATTGAAGTTGCACATGGAGCTCCGTCAATAATGATTGCCATCTCAATATTTTGCTCCTTCAGACTGTCAAGATATTCATAATAATTGGAAGCATTTATGGCATTGATCTCATTCTCACGGCAATAGTTTGCCAGATTATTTGCTACAATATAAAGGGTAGCCTGCGATTCCTCTTCCAAATTATTCTTTGTAACATATACCGATATTGTACTGATAATTCCAATTGACAATATCAAGGGTATTAAAGAAAGGGTAATCAGCATGGAAAATAAACTAAATTTGAATTTTCTTTGTTTCTTTTGGTCTTTCACTTGTTAATCCTCCCTTTTTTTTAATAAAACAGGAAAAGAGGAAGCCGCAATAAGCACACTCAGTATGCCAGCGGCTGCCTCTTCCGGATAAAAGATCATAAGTTATTGGTTTAACTGTTTTCTTTTAAAGCTTTTTTCTTACGAGCCATTACAATACTCTGTACCACTAAGAACAGACAAAGCATCGCAGCGATTGTAATTCCCGTCCACCAGGCCTGATCAAGTCCGGCTGAAGATACAATATTCTGTATGGTACTCAGTGAAAGTACTCCGAAAAAGGTACCGATAATATTACCAACACCACCTGTCAGCATAGTTCCACCGATGATGGAAGAAGCAATTGCGTTCATTTCCATACCACTTGCATGTGAAGCAGATCCGGATCCTACATGCATGAAGTAAACAAATCCGCCTACTCCGGCTAAAAGACCGCAAATCAGATGAGAAAGGAATTTTGTCCTCTTTACATTGATACCGAGCATCAATGCACTCTGACTGTTTCCGCCCACTGCGTAGAATTTTCGTCCCAGCTTTGTCCATCTTAAGATACAGAAAAGAACAATCACTACCAAAAGCGCTACAATAACACCGATTTCAATATAAGCTGGTACATATTTACCCAACTTATTTACAGAACCAAACCCGGGAACATAAATACGTGTATCCTTTAAAGCCACAAAGGATTCATTTGCAACATTGAAGGGATTTGTATTTACAATCGTTGTCATACCACGGGCAAAGAACATTCCTGCCAGCGTAACAATAAATGGCTGAATATCCAGGTATGCCACCAGGAAGCCCTGTACCAGACCAAAAGCAAGTCCGATTGCCAATGCAATAAGTACTGCAACAAAAATGTTACCGTTATGGAAATCCAGGTAAACCGCACAGCACATACTTACTAAAGCAGTAACACCACCGACTGAAATATCAATACCGCCGGTAATCATAACAAGGCTCATTCCGCAGGATAAAATAATCAACGCTGCATTCGCATTTAAAATGTTAAAGAATGTCTGAGGCTTCAAAAAGCCCTTTCCCTGAAATAGAATTGCACCAATGTACATCGCAAAGAAAACAACGATTGTAATGGTCAAAAGCAGGTTTGTGTCGGTGATGTTTTTTGACTTATCACGTAATTTCTTGCCGAATGACATACTAACCGACCTCCTTTACATTCCGAGTAAATTTCAATTTCTTTCCTAAGGAAGAAAGATATTCTCTTACTACCGGTGTACTTAAAACCACCAGGATGATAACAACAACAGCCTTATATGCAGAAAGTGCATCTGACTGTACATTGAACTTATACAGAGTGGTAGTCAGGAACTGAATTACATAAGCTCCAAGAATTGATGCTGTCATATTAAACTTACCACCACTTAAAGCGTTTCCTCCTAATGCCACCGCGAGGATTGCATCCATTTCAATATCCTTTGCAATAACCGAATAGTTAATGGAGGAAAGACGACTAACCTTAATCAGACCTGCAACAGCAACACAAAGACCAAGAATGACAAATGTCAAAAACTTGATAAAAGCAGGATTCAGACCATTTAGTCTGGAGGAACTTTCATTGATGCCGACTGCCTGTGTATAAAGACCAAGGTTTGTAAATTTCAGCACCAATGCCATAATGATCATACATGCTACCGCAATAAAGAACGGAGTCGGAATCGGTATTCCGGGTATGAACCCACCAAAATAGCCAAAGGAAGGTTCACTGATAATGGGAAGCTCATTGTTATTGATCCAAGCCGCAATAGAACGTCCTGCCGTAAACAGAATCAATGTTGCTACCATGGGCTGGATCTTAAAATAAGCTACCAACGCTCCGTTAAATGCACCAAACAGCATTGCAACCACACAGCTTATTAAGAAAGCTACAATAACCGGTGCCTGAAGAGTTTCCGGCCTTGAATTGGTACCGCAGAGAACTCTCAGGATCACACTACCCGCAATTGCAATACCGGCGCCCACACTGATATCCTGCCCGCCTGACGCTGCCGTAACCAGCGTCATACCGATTGCAAGAATTGCAAGTTCTGAGCCATAATCCAGAATAGTCATCAGATATCCGGATAAAACAGGATCCCCGGCACTGTTGTAGCCTAATGTAATCTTATAAAAAGACGGATCTGTAATTAAGTTAAAAATAGCAAGCAGCAGTAATGCCGCAATGGGAATAAAAATCTGGCGTCTGAATAATTTCATAAAGAATTCAGATAGATTCAATTTCTTCATTTCTTTTGTCTGCATTATTCTTTTTCACCTCCGGCAATGGTGCTCATAATCATATTCTGAGTCAAATCGTCGCCTGAAAGCTCCCCTACTACTTTACGGTCTCTCATAACCACTAATCTTGAGCAGGTACGAAGCATTTCGTCTGTCTCTGAGGAAATAAAGGTAACACTCATTCCTTCAGAAGCAAGCTTAAGGACTAATTTCTGAATATCAATTTTTGTTCCGACATCAATACCACGGGTCGGCTCATCCAAAATCAGATATTCCGGATGTGTAAGCAGCCAACGGGCAAGAATGACCTTCTGCTGATTTCCTCCGGAAAGAGACTTAATCGGTGTATCTGCAGATGCCGTCTTAATACCCAGAAGATTGATATATTCCTCAGCAAATTTATTGGCTTCTGCCTTTGAAAAAGGTTTAAAGAATCCCTTCAATACCTGAAGTGCAAGGATAATATTTTCCCTTACGGAGAGGTCTCCTACGATACCGTCAATCTTACGATCCTCCGGCAGATAAGCAATACCGTTTCTCATTGCATCGATCGGCTTGGAAATCTTTATTGTCTTTCCGTTTTTCTTTACCGTTCCTCCAACAACTCTGTCTGCCCCGAAAATCGCACGGACACATTCACTTCTACCGGAACCGAGCAAACCTGTAAAACCATTGACCTCACCCTTTTTAATATAGAAATCAAAGGGCTTAATACCGGCATTACTTACAAGTCCTTCTGTCTCAAATATACGCTCCTGTGCATCCTCCCCAGCATATACAGACTGTTCTCCCTTGATGTCGGACATATCATCAAGATCCTTACCCAGCATCTTGGAAACGAGCTGTACCCTTGGTAGATCCTTAATCTCATATTCTCCTACCAGTTTCCCGTCACGCAAAACGGTAATCTTATCACATACCTCATACACCTGATCCAGGAAGTGTGTAACGAAAATAATACCTACACCCTTTGCTTTCAGATCACGCATCAGCTTAAAGAGCTTTTCAACTTCCTGCTCATCCAGTGAAGAGGTAGGTTCATCCAATATCAATACTTTACAATCCATATCTACAGCTCTGGCAATGGCTACCATCTGCTGAACAGCTATAGAGCAGCTTGCAAGCTGTTGGGATGCCTTAGCGGGAATATCCAGAGATTGTAAAATCTTATCAGCATCCGTATTCATTTTTTTCCAGTTCTGATACAGATCATTTGATCTGCCTATGTACATATTCTCAGCAACGGAAAGATTCGGACAAAGTGTAATTTCCTGATATACGGTACTGATTCCAAGTTGCTGTGCTTCCTGCGGAGAACGGATAGCAACTGCTTTATCTTTTCCCTTAATAAAAATCTGGCCTTCGTCTTTTCCATAAACTCCGGTTAAAACCTTTATCAGGGTAGACTTTCCGGCTCCATTTTCACCCATTAATGCATGAATTTCGCCTTCACATAAGGTAAAGTCAACTCCCTGCAAAGCACGTACTCCGGGAAAGCTTTTATGGATATTTCTCATTTCTAACACAACTTTATCTTTCACCAGTGTATTCACTCCTTATTATTTTTTAGAAAACAAGCGCGGCGTAAGCGTACGATTTTCATTTACGCTGCGCCGCGCTTTAATAGTCAATAGAAAACTATCTCAATTAGATTCCGTAATTATCAACATCTTCCTGTGTGATAGTTGCTGCATCAAATCCCTTTTCATCCATGATAATGGTCTTTTCGGAAAGAGTTCCGCCGCTTTCCAGAGTCTTGATGATTTCATCGATGTAGGATGCCTGGAAAGGATTGCACTGTCCATCGTAGTTCCAGTTCTGGTTAAGCAGTTCCTCTAATGCCCACTTATTGCAGTCAAAGCCCATTACAACTACGTCCTTGCCAACACCGTGAGCGATATTAGCCTTATCGAGAGCTGCTACAGCACCCTTAGCCATATCATCGTTTTCTGCATAAATTACGTTGAAGGATTCTCCGGAGTCAATTACAGACTGAACGATCTGCTGAGCCTTCTCTGCGTTCCATTCTGCTGTCTGCTGTGTAACAAGTGTCCATCCGTCAGATGCAACTGCTGCATCAAGAGCACCGGAACGTCCCTGCTGAGCTGCAGAACCCATAACACCCTGAAGGTGGATAATCTTATATTCGCTGAGGTTCTGTCCCTTTAACCAGTCAACTGCTGTCTGTCCTTCTTTAGCCATATCGGAAACGATAGATGCTTCGTAAAGGCTGGGATCAGCATCGATTGTACGGTCAAATAAGATTACTCTGATACCTGCGTCCTGAGCATCCTTTAATACGGAATCCCAACCAGCTGTATCTGCTGCGGAAAGAAGAAGATAATCAACGCCGTCCTGGATGAACTTCTGAGCTGCTGTAATCTGCTCATCATTCTTAAGGCTGTATGCGAAGGATGCTTCATATCCGTTAGCTTCTGTGAACATTTCCTTTAAGTCCTTATCATTTGCTGTACGATATCCGGACTCATTAGGGTCGTTATTGATAATACCAACCTTGATCAGTTCGCCTGAGCTTTCTGCTGCAGGAGCTGCTTCCTCTGTCTTTGTTTCTTCCTTAGCAGGAGCTGCTTCCTCTGTCTTTGCTGTTTCTGCAGCGGGCTTTGAACCACATGCTGCTAAACCAAGTACCATTGTTGCTGCCAAAATGACTGCTAAAACTTTCTTTTTCATTTCTTTACCTCCCATTGTTTATAAAGGATTATTTCTTTGATGGTTACATCATATAACCCTTTTGGGAAGAAATCCATTCAGATAACTCTCATAAAAGTTCAATTTTTTATCTGTACTTTAAAAAAGTTTGTTTTTTTACGATGAAAGTTCATTTTTTTATTCCGGTTCTGATTTATGATCCACATACGGCAGGATAATACTTACAACAGTACCTTCTCCATAAGTACTTTCAATGGATAATCCGTATTTTTCCCCGAAATTCAAGCGGATTCGTTCATTTACATTATAAAGGCCATAGATATCCTTTTCCGTCGGAATCTTTTGATTCATTCCTTCTTTTACCTGATCAAGACGCTCTTTTCTCATGCCGATACCATTGTCTTCTATTTGTAAGATCAGGAAATCTTCTTCTTTTCTTCCGCTGATAACAATCCTGCCGAGGCCGCGCTTATTCTTAATTCCATGATATAAAGCGTTCTCAACAAGCGGCTGTATGGTTATTTTCGGAATCAGATACCGATGAAGCTCCTCGGGAACATGAATTTCATAATTGAGAATATCCTGATACCGCATCTGCTGAATTTCCAGATAACTTCTGCTATGCTGCAATTCTTCTTTTATGGTAATAATATCCTTACCCTGATTTAATGAGGTTCTGAAAAAATCAGACAGGCTTCCTACCATACTCACCACTTTTTTCTGCTCTCCGGCTTCTGCCAGCCATACGATTGCATCCAGAGTATTATAGAGAAAGTGAGGATTGATCTGAGATTGAAGCAGTTCAAATTCTGCCTTTCTCAAACGAATCTGTTCTTTCTTTACCTGCTCCAGAAGCTCATCTATTTTGTCAATCATGGTATTTAGAGAATCACTAAGCACACTGACCTCTGCACCGGATCTCACATCAGACCGAACCGTAAGGTCACCCTTGGCCACCTGGTCGGTCACTTCACTTAATTTTCTGATCGGACGTGTAATACTGAGAGGTATATAGTAAGAAAGAGCTGTAATCAATACAAAAATTGCTGCAAAGGCAACAACAGAAAACCGGATCATTTCAACAAAAAAATTCTGGTACTGTGTACGTGCCTGCTGAAGATCCTTAATCTCAAAAAAGATATATTGGAAAATAGTCTCCCGGAGTAATGAGGTAACTATCTGAACATCATTTTCCCATATTTCAATATTGTCCTCATATTTGTTTCCGTCCTTCAGATTCTGCTCAATACGGTTTTTATAGATCTCCAGATTGTTAAGATACTTTTTCGCACTGTTTAAGCGATTCATATTCTCCTGGGAATCCGTCAATTCCTCCAGACCTTTTACAATACGATTGGCATCATTTAGCATATCTTCAAGCATTGATTCTTCAACGGACTTATTTTCCACAATTAAGAGATATGTCTCATAATCAAAATCCTTCTTAAAATCAAGACTGAATTCGCTGGCAACCACTGTTGAATTGAGCATGTCCTCATAATTACGATTGCTGGCCCACAGGTTACAAAAACAGAAGATTAAAAATGTTACCATAGGAATCAGCAGCAGTAGATAAGAATATCTGATCTTCGTGGCAAGGGTAGAATGATTGTAAATCTGCCTTATTTTTTCTTTCATTTATTCTTCTCCCTCTTGGCTCTTTCCACCACGATACTGTGTAGGCGTCATACCCTGTGTCTTTTTGAATAAATAAGAAAAATAGTGAGGGTCTTTATATCCTACCTCCAAACTGATCTCACTGCTCCTCTTTCCGGTACAGCGTAAAAGCTCCTTAGCCTTACTCATTCTAAAATCAGTAAGATACTTAATGAAAGTCTTTCCGGTCTGCTGGCTGAAAACCATACTCAAATGATTGGGAGAAAAATTGACATGTGATGCCAGTACATTTAATGACAGATCCTCGTCTGCATAGTTTTTATCAATATATTTCTTCACTTCATCAACAATACCACCATACCTGTTACTTGCTGTCTTTTCCCGTAATTCCAGCGCCTTCTCTATAATCCGGATTACATATTTTATTGCTGTTTCTTCACTTTGCAAAATTCCGGATGTAATATCTAAAGGTTCCAGTTCATCCTTTTGAAGCTGCAGACTATCTAAAAAATCGACAACACAAAAATAGGCATCCAATATAATATATTGCCGGAACATATTCGATTTCATTGCATTTGGACCAAGATCCTTAAAATACTCCTCGACAAAATAAATAACCTCTTCTCTGTCACCGAATTTCAGAAATTCACGAAGTTTACTTCTGTCAAGCTGTTTAGGATTTACATTACTGATATTAAACTCTTCATCATGATAAATATTCTGTTCCATCTCCTCATAGTTCCAGATACAGCTCTCTTTGACGAGATAACGATGTGCAAAGGCATGGCTTGCCTGCTCGAAGGAAGACGGAAGCTCGCTTAGTCGGTTGACAGGCATACCAATTCCGACAAAATAGCGGATTTGCTTATAATCTCCAAGTAAATCTCTCATTTTTCCTAAATAATCATTTTGAATCTTATCCAGTTCTTCCCTGGAATCTGCTTTAAAAATTAATGCCTGTCCTTCTAAATTTCTATCAAAAACAAGAAGACCTTTATCTTCATCTATTGCTTTTAATTTCTGCTCAATTTGTACCAGGCTATTTGAATATTCATCACGAGCATGATTCATGGATTGGATTTTTACCAACACGACACGATACCAGATAGCAGACAGATCTATACTCAACTTATCTGAAATCTCCAGCAGCTCCGACATTGATTTGGAACCTGTAACAAGATATTGAAAAAGATTCTTTCTCTCCCCTAGAAAATTTTCCTCCATCTCCCTTACATATTTTTCCCGGATTTCACGTTCCTTACGCTTTTCTGAAATTTTTTCGGAGAGCAGATCTACTTCTCTTAAAAGCTCCTCACCATTAATTGGTTTCGTGAGATATTGTGATACACCTATCTTAATAGCTTCCTTTGCATATTCAAATTCTTCATAACCGGATAAAATAATAATTTCTGTAAAGGGAAGCTCCTTCTTAATCAATCTGCTCAGTTCCAACCCGTCCATAAAAGGCATTTTGATATCTGTTATAACAATATCCGGGTTGAGCTTCTGTATCATTGGAAAAGCCAGCTCTCCGTCACTGGCCTCTCCGCAGAATTCATATCCATGTGAATTCCAATCAATATTGTTCTTGATGCCTTCCCGCATAACAAATTCATCTTCTACCAAAAATACTTTTAACATTTCTATTCCCAGGCTCTTTCCATATAATGAATTCTTTAATTAATAAATGATAATATCCCTGCCTTTTTCTTTTCCCATATAGAGCTTTTTATCTGCTTCCTTAAGGGTAGCATTTAATCCATTTTGGAAATCATATTCCGCAAGACCGAATGTCATTGTGATTCCAAATTCAAAGGTTTCCTCTTGTACCCGCATATTCTTAATCTTATTACGGATATCCTCAAGCTTGGTATAGGCAATATCTCCGTTACATTCCGGAAAGATCAATAAAAATTCTTCACCGCCCCATCGTGCTGCAATACCTGTTTCCCTCATGGATTCCGTCAAGATATCTGCTACCTTCTTAAGTACTTCATCTCCCACATCATGTCCGTAATTATCATTTACTTTCTTAAAAAAATCAATATCACAAATGCTTAAGCAAAAACCCATATGATTCAACTGATTACTGCAGATTCTTTCCATGACCTCAAGGGCTTTTCTTCTGTTATAAAGGCCGGTAAGAGTATCTGTATTTGCCTGCTTCTTAAGTTGGTTATTATATTCAACAAGCTTTCCTTCCAGTTCCTGCACGTCATTGCTGAAAACAAATCCGATAACCGAAATACAACCGAATGTCATAAGCGTATTGATGATCTGGAAAAAATCCTCCTGCAAAACAGACAGCTGCCAGTTCGGTACTCTGTTCTGATAATTATAAAATAAGAAAATTCTGATCAGACACAAAGCAACTGCAAAAAAGATTTTCCCTGCGTATTGCTTATATCTGGAAAAGAAAAACAAAATCATCAATACAATTAAAAAATGCTGTACTCCGATGTTCCATCCGAAAAGATGGACCATGATCAAAATCCAACCCAGAATTCCCACATTAAAAACATAAAATGCCGTCATTGTATGGAAATAATAAGATAAAATAAATTCACCTATATTCACTGCCAAAAAGAAAATAAATATAAGGAGCTTACTAAAATCATGTGTAGCCACACAAATTACACTATTCAAAACACAATAAAAAGCAATCAAAAGAAGTAATATACGAAGGACTACTATCAATTTTTTGGATTCATTCTGTGAATTTGTATCTTTTCCGACAAACTCTGCAAATTTTCTGAAAATCCCACCGTTTTTCAAATCAATTTATCCTCCAGAAGTAAATATTTATTTACTTAATCATACAATGTCATATTTTAAATTGCAATAAAAAAACAGGCTTAAAGCCTGTTTTTTATATTAGCTGTTATTGTCCGTAATAAGCATTTGCACCATGCTTTCTGTAGTAGTGCTTATCCTGAAGTTCATTCGGCGCGGGCTGCACTTGGGGATTAATGATTTCTGTCCGATATGCCATTTTTGCAACCTCTTCAAGTACTACCGCATTATGAACCGCATCCATGGGATCCTTTCCCCATGCAAAAGGACCGTGATTCTTACACAGTACAGCAGGCACCGCCATAGGATCTTTATTCATTCTTTTAAATTCATTCACTATCAGATGCCCTGTATTTGTCTCATAGGCTTCCTCTATCTCCTCCTTCGTCAGACACCTTACGCAAGGAACTTCTCCGTAGATATAGTCAGCATGTGTGGTGCCGTAGCAGGGAATACTTCTGCCTGCCTGAGCCCAGCTGGTTGCATAGGAGGAATGTGTATGTACAATTCCACCAATCTCCGGAAATGCTTTGTAAAGCTCTAAATGAGTGGGCGTATCGGAAGAAGGCTTAAATTTTCCTTCTACCTTATTTCCCTCAAGATCCATAACAACCATATCTTCCCATGTCATTTTATCGTAGTCCACACCACTTGGCTTAATGACAAATAAACCTTTTTCACGGTCAATACCACTGACATTACCCCATGTAAAAGTAACAAGACCATATCGTGGAAGCTCCATGTTAGCTTCATAGACCTTTTTCTTTAATTCTTCCAGCATAATTTATTCCTTTCCTTTTCCATCAAACTTGCTATTTTAATGCATCCACCGCTGCATGTTCAATCGCAAGACCTGCCATATATCTCTTCATGAATTTGTCAAAGCCTTCCACATCTTCAGCTACAGGTTCCATTTTACTTCCGGTCTGTCCGACAAAAATCTTATTATTCAGGAAATCCTGCAGGCTTTCTTCATTATCCTTATTCTGCATATAGGATGCAAGAAGAGCAATTCCCCAGGCTCCGCCTTCTCCGGCAGTTTCCATAACAGAAACAGGAGTATTCATTGCTGCTGCCGCGATTCTTTGACCCACACCCTTGGTCTTGAATAACCCGCCGTGACCAAACATTTCATCTACCTTCACATCCTCTTCCTTAAACATCAGATCAAGCCCTGCCTTCAATGTTGCCAGCGAAGAATACAGATGTGTTCTCATAAAGTTAGCCAGTGTAAATTTGTCATCCGCACGTCTTACAAATAAGGGCGCTCCTTCATCAAAGCCCGTTACCGGTTCTCCTGAGAAATAATTATAGGAAATCAAACCGCCACAGTCCGTATCACCTTCCAGTGCTTTGTTATAAAGTACGGAAAACAGTTGATTCTTATTAGCCTGTATGCCAAAGCTTTCGGCAAACTCACCGAAAAGATTTACCCACGCATTCAGGTCAGAAGTACAGTTATTGCAATGCACCATACCTACCAGTGCTCCGTCCGGTGTTGTTACCAGGTCAATTTCAGGATAAACCTTTGTAAGCTCCTTTTCCAGAACGATCATGGCAAAAACGGACGTACCTGCTGATACATTTCCGGTTCTGACTCCCACACTGTTCGTAGCAGTCATTCCGGTTCCTGCATCTCCTTCGGGCGGGCATAACGGAATTCCTGCCTGAAGCTTTCCGCTTGTATCAAGCAGAGCCGCTCCCTCAGCGGTAAGCTGTCCTGCTGCTTCTCCTGCTGATAATACCTCCGGAAGAATATCCTGCAGCTTCCATTTGAAACCTTCAGAACTTACCAGTTCATTGAATCTGTTTATCATCTTTTGATCATAGCTGCCTGTATGAATATCAATGGGAAACATACCGGATGCATCGCCTACGCCAAGAACCTTCTTATCGGTAAGCCTCCAGTGAATATATCCTGCCAGCGTGGTAAAGAACGTAACATCCTTTACGTGATCCTCTTTATTTAAGATGGCCTGATAAAGATGGGAAATACTCCATCTTTGAGGAATATTATAGTTAAATTCCTTCGTGAGCTTCCCTGCGGCTTCCTCTGTGATGGTATTTCTCCAGGTTCTGAACGGAACCAGAAGCCGGTCCTCCTTATCAAATGCAAGATAGCCATGCATCATTGCAGAAAATCCAATAGAACTAAACTTCGATACCGTAGCCTGATACTGATTCGTGACATCCCGAAGCAGGTCCTGATAACAATCCTGAAGTCCGCCCCAGATATCCTCAAGTGAATAGGTCCAGATACCGTTTTCATACCTGTTTTCCCATTCATGACTTCCTGCTGCCAACGGTGTTCCCTTCTCATCGATCATAACAGCCTTGATTCTGGTCGATCCGAATTCAATCCCAAGATACGTCTTTCCTTCTTCAATTAATTGCTTTACATCCATACCCCTGTGACCTCCTTAAATTAATTATTTATAAAAAATTTCTCCTAACATCAGATCCTTTTTAAAGTCTCTGATCTTTGTATCCTTATCAATATAAACCGCTTCAATTCCCATTGCATTTGCCCAGTCACCCATTTGCTCTGCACTCAGATCATAGGAAAAAGCTGTATGATGCGCGCCGCCGGCAAGGATCCATGCCTCTGCTCCGGTGTACATATCCGGCTGAGGTGTCCAGAAATTGGTTGCAACCGGAAGCTTAGGCATCGGCTTTTCAACCTTCTTACAGTCTACATCATTTATAATCAGGCGGAATCGGTTGCCAAGATCGATCAGTGAAACCGCTACACCCGGTCCTTCCTTTGAAGTAAATACCAGTCTTGCAGGATCCTCCCTGTCGCCCATGCTCAGAGGCTGACACTTAATACTGATCGGACCGTCAGCAATTGTAGGACAAATTTCCAGCATATGAGCCTGCAGGATTCCCTCTTTACCCTTTACAAGATTATAGGTATAATCCTCCAGCATGGAAGTACCCTTCGGATTCTTAATGTCTGCTGTCATAATCTTCATGAGACGAACCATAGCAGCTACCTTCCAATCGCCCTCTGCACCAAAACCATAGCCTTTTTCCATCAGTCTCTGAATAGCCAGTCCTGGAAGCTGCTTTAATCCGCCTAAATCTCCAAAATGGGTAACAATTGCCTGATAATTCTTTTCTTCAAGAAATCTTTCAAAACCGATTTCAATCTGTGCCTGAACGGACACATGCTTCTTAAACTCTTCAGGATCTCTTCCTTCCAGAAGAATTTCATACTTATCATAATATTCATCAACCAGTGCATTTACATCAGAAGCGGAAACAGCATCCACACTTTCTGTAATCTCATTGACTGGATAGGCATCAATTTCCCAGCCGAATTTGATCTGCGCTTCTACTTTATCTCCCTCTGTAACCGCTACATTACGCATATTATCAGCTATACGCATGACACGAATATGGCTGCTTTCGATAATACCTACCGCTGTACGCATCCAGGATGCTATCTTACCGATAACGATCGGATCCGCAAAATGTCCAACAACCACTTTACGTTCAATCCGCATTCTGCTGACAATATGGCCGTATTCCCTGTCACCATGTGCTGATTGGTTTTCATTCATAAAATCCATATCAATGGAATCATAGGGAATCTCTTCATTAAATTGTGTATGTAAATGAAGAAGAGGCTTTCTGTATTCCTGCAGACCTAAGATCCAGGATTTAGCAGGAGAAAAGGTGTGCATCCATGTAATGACACCTGCACAATTTTCATCTAAATTTGCTTCATTAAAGGTCTTACGGATCAATTCATTCGTAATCAGAGTCGGTTTCCAGACTACCTCATAGGGAAGAATACCGGACTTATTCAATTCCTCCACAATTTTACGGGAATGAGCTGCTACCTTATTCAGACATTCCTCTCCGTAAAGATCCTGTGATCCCGTACAAAACCAAAACTCATACTTTTTTTGCTTCAACATCCCAAAATACCTCCTTAAAATAAAAATACGAACCTAAATGATACTTTAATGGTATAACTTGTATTGTTATCATTACAAGTTGTTTTTTATTTTAAGTGATTTTAGGAATTATTCTCTTTTCTTACAGGAATTTCCGATTACAATCTCAGGTTCTATCAGAATATTTCTTTCCGTTTTAAATTCATCTCCGTTTTGGATCAGCTTAAGCAAAAGCTCTGCAGCCATTTCACCGAGCTTTTCCTGTGGATGAACAATCGTAGTCAGATTGAAGCCACCGCTGTTTGCCATATAGGAATTATCATATCCTGTCACGGAAATATCCTCGGGAACCTTAAGACCGACATCCGTCAATGCCTGAATTACTTTCATGGCAATTTGATCGTTATAACAGACAATACTATCCATTGGAAAATGCATCTTAGCCATTTTTTTAATACTCTCATAAGGATGTATCGCTCTGTCCTCCGTATAAAACCAAATGATCTTATCCGGATCATACGTCATACCGGCCTCCTGGAGTGCCATCGCATATCCCTTGTGCCTGTTTTGTCCCTGAATATCATCTGACTTAAATACACCTACAATATTTTTGTGACCTGTTTCTATTAAGTAACGGGTAATCATATATCCGCCCTTGCAGTCATCCATCAGAATATGAGGTCTGTCCCTTAACTGATCAAAGTACCCTTGAATAAAAACATAAGGAATTCCGTATTCCTCCAGCTTTTGATACAAATGAATATGTTTGCAATAAATCTGGCTTTTACTTGGTTCAATGATAATACCGTCAATATCCTTCTGAAGAAGCTCCTCAAGACACCTTGCCTCCTGACTTCTGGAATTTCTGGTATTTTTCAGAATAATACTGTATCCTTCCCTGGTAAGAACAGAATCAATTCCCTGAATAACTCTTGGAAAAATGTAATCAGAAAGATAGGTAGTAATCACAGCGATATTTTTAGAATTTTTGGAATGACGGACCAGTTCAGAGCAAAACGTTCCTCTTCCATGTTCTGCGTAAATGTATCCTGCATTTTCCATAATAGAAAGAGCTTTACGAACAGTCTGTCTGCTGACCTGGTATTGCATGGATAATTCATTTTCCGAAGGAAGCTTGTCACCTGTCCGGATTTCTCCGGACAGGATTTTTGCTTTTAAATCTTCCATCAGACGATAATATTTTAATTCTTTTTGTGGTATATTCTGTTCCGGCATTTTCCGCTCCGTTTTTATAACATTACTTGTACCCTACTTGTATTTAATCATACCATAAACAATAAAATTTACCACAACTATTTTACTTCTGAAATTCCACTAAATTGATAAGAATCCTTGCTTAAGACAAAATCTTTACTTACTTCCATTTCACCGTTTTCAATACCTTTTTCTCCATGTAGTTTTCCTTCCTTGTTCATTTCAGGTCTTTTTCCATCTGCCATGGCAGGAACATCTCCGTCCGGTTTTTCAGGCTTTTCTCCATCCGGCATCTGTGCTCTTCCACCACCCATACCGGGTCCTCCCATCATAAAACCGGATCCACCCTCAAGCTGCATTTCATTTTGATAATCAGATATATTTGTATAAATACTTCCATTCAGATCACCTGTCACGGATGAAACCTTATATAAATGATAAGTTCCTTCTGAAAGCTCCGGCTGACTGTAAACAACAGTACTGTAAGTATTTACTGCACTAAAAGCAGTAATCGGCTGTTCCTTTTCATCTGTAATCATAATCAATTCATTCTCCTGAACTGTTTGGGCAAAATTGAATACAGAAAATAACTGCTTAGAATCACTGCTTACCTCGTCATACATATTACCGCTTGCAAGTACGGTTCCGCCGTTAATATAAATTCCTTTATCAGAATCTACACCACTGTCCTGGCTTTTTCCGTTTGCACAGGCAATCACATAACCATCATTAATTACGATATAACCATTGGAATCTATACCATCTCCTTCATCTCCAAACCCAGAATCACAGATAATTGTACCGCCATTAATCGTCAGGACAGAGATGTTATCCTCACTGGTATTAATAGCATCATCGGAAGAATTAATCGTAATTTCTCCACCGTTAATTGTCATATGAAGTGCACTGGAAATACCTTCATTTTCAGCATTTACGATGAGCTTTCCGTTTTCTTCGGATTCAATGTTAAAGGATATCAGGCTATCAATAGCTGCATCGAATTTATATTTCTTCTTCGCTTCATCGTTTTCAATGTCCTCTTTCGTCGTTCCGTCCTTATAAATTTTTGCCACATAAGAACCATTTATCACATTTTCACTATCTTTAGCGAGAATCAGATTAAAACCGGCATTTTCCGTATTTACATCAGGTGAAGCATCCTCTTCCTTATCACTTCCGCATTCATAAGCGTTAAAAACCACAATAGACGAAGCAACACTACAATTAATTTCCGCATTATTTAATATCAGATTTACCACTGCCTCTGAATCTTCTTTCGAATCCTCTCCAAGATCTACGGCTATCTGACCACTTGATATTTTACCACTTACTTCGTAGGTTCCGGGCTGCGTAATTGTAATTACCGTATGCCCGGCTGCCTCTTCTATGCTGTGTGAATCCTCTTCGCTTCCCTCGCCGTAAGTTTCATCTTTACCTTCTTCATAATAAACAATATCTGCACCGACATAAACAGCTTCACTACTGTCTGTTGCCACTGCTTTTCCATTTACAGTAATTTCATCATCCGACAATGCAATTTTAACTGCACCCTCAAAAGCTTCTGTCTGATTATCTTGTGTTGATGCCGTCTGGGAACATCCTGTAAAAATTATTGTTACTGCCAAAACAGGAACCAAAAAAAATCTGATCTTTTTCATAATCTGATCTCCTTTCTCATTCATCAATTACCTAATAATTGCATTTTATAAGATAAATGTGTTTTTTTTGAGAACAAATGCAACTACATTTTACATGATAACCATAAAAATGTCATATTTGCTTGATAGACACTCTAAACAATCTATCTTATAATGCAATTAAAACTAACAGGAGTAGGAAAAGTATGCTAAATGAAAATTTACTGACACTTCGAAAATTACATAAACTTTCCCAGGAAGAGGTAGCAGAACATATAGGTGTATCCAGACAGGCTGTCGCTAAATGGGAAAACGGAGAAACAACACCGGATATCATCAATTGTAAAGCGCTTGCGGAGTTATATGATGTTTCTCTTGATGATCTTGTCAATTTTTCATCTGAAAATTCCGGTTTTCCGATTCCCCCAAAAGGAAAACATCTTTTTGGAGTTGTTACTGTAGGGGAAAAAGGACAAATTGTAATTCCTAAGAAAGCACGGGACATTTTTGAAATTAAGGCAGGAGACAATCTTTTTATTATGGGGGATGAAGAACAGGGAATTGCAATAATTAAAGCTTCAGAAATGCTCAATCTGATACATGAGATAAAGAACATCATTAACAAAAATTTATAAAAATGATTGGAGAAAACCATGAGAAAATATTATCTGGATAATCTTAGATACGGAATTGTTTTACTTGTTATTTTTTATCATGTCGTTTATCTGTTTAACAGTGTAGGAGTCATTACCAATGTTGCCATACCCGGTATACCGCAGATGGATGTATTTCTTTATCTCATTTATCCCTGGTTTATGCCATGTCTTTTTCTTATTTCCGGAATCAGTGCAAAATATGCCCTTGATAAGAAATCCGGAAAACAATTTTTAAAAGAAAAAATCAGAAAAATTTTAATTCCTTCTATTGCAGGAATTTTTATGATTGGATGGATTTCCGGATATGTCACAAATCAATATGTGAATATGTTTGCAGGAAATGCTGTTCCGGGAATTGTCAAATACTTTATTTACTGTTTAACCGGTATCGGTCCTTTATGGTTTGCACATGAACTGTTTCTTGCTTATCTGATTCTGTTGCTGATCAAGAAAATAGACAAAAAGAATAAATTAGCTGTAATGGGCGGAAAAGTAAATTTCATCGCATTATTATTTCTTGTCTTTGCTGTATGGGGAAGCTCCCTGATCCTTAATACACCGGTAATAGAAATATATAGAAATGGTATCTATATTTTTATGTTTCTGCTTGGATATTATGTTTTTTCATACGATCATATAATAGAAATTCTACAAAAATATAAATATCCTCTTTTAGCTGCTTCTGTTGTGATTGGTATTATATACACGATATATTTCTGGGGACAGAATTATTCTCTTATGAAAAATTTACAAAATCCTCTTACAAATGCGTACGCCTGGTTTATGACTCTGGCATTACTTGGCTGCTCTAAGGCCTGGTTTGACAAGGATACAGTCTTTTCAAGATATATGAGACCAAGAAATTTTAGCTTTTATATACTACATTATCCACTTTTAGTAATCATCACATATCTGATTGATCGAAATTTTCAAGTCAATCCAATGGTATTTTACATTATTCTGATGATACTGGAAGCTGTTTTTCTTCCGGTTGCTTATGAAATTCTCAGTAGAATTCCTGTAATCAGGGCTCTTCTTCTCGGTAATTGGAATAAGAAATAGAAAAAACCCGAAAATAGAGATTGCACATATAAATGTGAAATGCTTTATTTCGGGTTTCTTTTCCATTGCTTACGCTCCCTGAATCTCTTCCGGTTCCTTATCCTTAGAGTATAACAGCTTTAAAATAATAGGTGTAGAAATTGAAGAAACAATGATCAGAAGAATAACCGATGTAAAATAAATGGGTTCCAACAATCCTACAGAAAGCCCTTTCTGGGATACGATCAGGGCAACCTCTCCTCTGGTCATCATGCCTACACCAATCTTAAGTGCATCCCTGCCTTTAAATTTACAAGCTCTGGCCATTAATCCACAGCCTACAATTTTACTGATCAGTCCAACAATCACAAATCCCAGTGAAAAGAGAAGAATACTTCCGTTTACGTTGTCAATATTTGTTTTTAATCCAATACTTGCAAAAAAGACAGGACCAAACAACATATAGGAATTAATATCAACCTTCCGCTCAATATAACTGGAATCATTTATCGAGCAAAGAATAATACCTGCTACATAAGCACCCGTAATATCAGCAATTCCAAAAAATCTTTCAGCAACGAAAGACAATAGAAAGCAATAAGCAAGTCCGGCGATCGGAATTCTTCTAGTATGAGGATATCTTTTATCTACCCATTTAAATACTTTATAAGAAATGAATCCTACTCCCACAGCCAATATAAAGAAAAGAATCGTATTGATAATTACGGTAACCGGACTTGATTCCGGATTTTTAAATCCAATGACAAAAGTAAGAACAATAATGCCGATTATATCGTCAATAATGGCAGCACTTAAAATCGTAGTTCCTACCTTTCCCTTCAGTTTTCCCATTTCTTTCAATGATTGGACTGTAATACTTACTGAAGTAGCTGTCAAAATGGTACCCACAAATACCGCTTTGTAAAATTCTTCCGATCCCCATGGTGCAATACCATAATAAAGCATATAAAAGGCAGCACCAAAAATAAGAGGAATAAAAACACCTGCACAGGCAATTAAGGTTGCTATAGGACCTGTTTTTACAAGCTCCTTTAAATCAGTCTCAAGACCGGCTGAAAACATTAATAAAATAACACCTATTTCTGCCATCTGCACAAGAAAATCAGTCTGATTTACCATGCCAAGTATACTGGGTCCAATAATCAGTCCTGCAATAATCTCACCAACAACCTGAGGTGCTTTTAATTTTCTGGCTATAATACCAAAAAATTTTGCGGCAATAATAATTATTGCCAAATCCTTTAAAACCAAATAGCTTTCCATTTTTCACTCTCTCCTCATAAATATTTATCACTTTTTGGCTTTCTGCTCAACAAAAATACAGTAGCCAAAATTAAGATAAACCCAATCACATCAATAAACTCAAAATGAGTCCCCATCCACAAAAAAGAAAATAATGTTGCTGCCACAGGCTCCACACTTGCCAGCATGCTTGCCTTTACAGGACCAATTTCACTGATTCCCTTCAGGTACAGGGAATATGCCATTGCTGTTCCGATCACTGCAATTGCAAGAACCGCAAATAGTCCGAATTTATCAAGAAAAACCTGTTTTCTATAATAACCGGAAATAAAACCAAACACAATCCCTCCGATTAACATGGCATATCCTGTAACCACCATACTTCCCCATTTTGAAATAATTTTTCCCGGAATAAGAGAATACAGGACTGCTCCGATTGCACACATGATTCCCCAGAATAATCCTTTTGGAGAAATACATAGAGATCCAAAATTTCCATGTGTTGCAATTAGAAATGTTCCTGTTAATGCCATAATAATACATAAAAATTCAATTTTGTTCGGTAACTTTTTCTTTGCTATACATACAAGTAACATAATCATAACAGGATTTAAATTTTGTAAAACTGTGGCTGTCCCTGCATTCGAATAAGAAATAGCTGTCAAATAGGTATATTGACTGACCAAAAGACCACATAAAGAAAAAGCAAATAATCTGACGATATCTCTTTTATATTTCCATATTTCCAGCAGATTATGGTCTTTTTTGATCATACTGATACTGATTAGTATAATGCCTGCCAATATCATTCTTACCATTGTCAGCCATCCCGGCTCAATTTTCTGGTAAGTAAAAAGATATTGTCCACAGGTACCCGAAAAACCCCAGCAAATGCCTCCCATGATAGTACATGCAATTCCCTTTATCTGCTTGTTTTTTATCTCTTTCATCATGATGCCTTTCTTTTCAAGCTAGATTATGATACTTAATCCGGTTTAATTCCTTCCTCCTCTGCTCTTAATTTACATCCGTTTTTGTAGGAATCTATTTCACAGATATCAGCTTTTCCATTTTCAATACAAAAGCTGCAGGAAGGACATGCTTTCTTTTCACCTGCAAAATCTCTCGGAATTGCTTCATTATTTTCATTATGCTTGCAATCATAGCACCAACAGCTGCTACATTCAATAAATTGAGGAAATTCATCTAAAAATTTAGTCTCTGAAAGTAAATCAAAGAAGTTCATTTGTCCTTCAATCTGTTTTTTCAAAAGCTGCCTCCCGTAAAAAATCCCCATCAGATATTCTAATGGGGATTTTTATTTATGATACTTATTCTTCTTCCTCTTCTTTTGGAAGTGTCACTTCTTCATCCGCATCAAAATTTAAAGAATTCATATCCTGCTCAGGTATTTCTTCCAAAGCATCATCAATATTTTCAAATTCGTGATCTCCGTTAGAAACCTTTTCTCTTACCTTTGCAATCTGCGCAACCGTAACTCCCTTATCAAGATTGATTAATTTCACTCCGGAAGTAATACGTCCCAATATAGAAACATCATTCATAGGTATCTGAATAATAATTCCTCCTGTTGTGATCATCATAATTTCATGATCATCATTTACTGCCTTTACGCCAATGACATCACCAGTTTTTTCGGTAATCTTATAACACTTAACACCTTTACCGCCACGTTTCTGAACAGTAAACTCATTCAGATAGGTTCTCTTACCCATACCATTTTCAGATACAATTAATAAAGAATCTCCCTGATGATCCAGCTGCATACCAACAATTTCATCGTTATCACTGAGATTCATACCAATGACACCCATAGAAGCTCTTCCCGTTGCACGGACATCTGTTTCCTTAAATCTGATGCACATACCATACTTTGTCACAAGGAAAATTTCTGTATCTTTATCGGTAATTTTAACCTCAATCAATTCATCTTCATCCCGAAGATTAATTGCTGCAAGACCATTTTTACGAACATTGCTATATTCTACGATACTAGTTTTCTTAACAATACCCTTTTTGGTGACCATAAAAAGATTCTTATTCTCTTCATAATCTTTAACAGGGATAATTGCACTTATCTTTTCTCCGGGATTGAGCTGGAGAAGATTAACAATTGCCACACCTCTGGAAGTACGACTTCCTTCCGGTATTTCATAGGTTTTCAATCGATATACACGACCATAATTTGTAAAGAACATAATATAGTGATGTGTAGTCGTCATCAAAAGATCTGCAATAAAATCATCCTCAATTGTCTGCATTCCCTTAATCCCTTTACCACCGCGGTGCTGGGATTTAAAATTATCAATGGTCATACGCTTGATATATCCCAGATTTGACATGGCAATAATAGTATTTTCATTGGGAATCATATCCTCCATAGAAATATCAAAGGCATCATAACCAATTT
>JAHAYJ010000063.1 GCA_018384375.1 Lachnospiraceae bacterium | reverse complement strand
CATTTTTATATGATCATCAGAAGACCCATGTACCGCCTGAATGGTAAACCGCCCAGTTTACCACTCCCATGACCAGTGAAAAGCCGACAAGAAACATGGTGAGCACGATTGCAGGGACATCATAGATCACTTTATTCTGCTCCACAACTTTTCCGGTCTCATCAAGAATTTCCCAGCTTTTCTGTCTGGTTGACATTAGGACTTCAATTCCAAGCAGAATCAGAATGATCGGCCAGAAGCGAAACATGATCCGATAATCCAGATTTGGCAGAAAGGTTTCCGTCAGAAACAAAATTCCCGTTGTGACCAGCACCACACCAAAAGTGATGGAACCGACCCTGCGGATGCGAATCGTCTGTTTTCCCATTATTCTCCCTCCTGACTGTTGCTCCGGTTCTCTCCCTGCTCCTTTTCTTCCAAAAACTTCTGTTCTCCGGCAAGGGAAGCTTCTTTGCCTCCGATCAGCTTAATGCCTGCAACCACGATTGCCACACCGATCACCAGGCTCGGAACATAGTCGCCTATTCTCCACATGATCTGTGCAACCATATCAACCCCCATATCTGCCATCACATCTGCCGCAGAATTCCAAAGCAGACTTGCTCCCAAAAAGATCAAAATTGCCGCAATCCACTTATGATACTTCTTCACAACGGACTCCACTCCCGGAATACTGTCCATGCCGAAAAGATATTCGTCCTTCACCTGGGCAAAATCCTCATCCGCAAGTACTGCCAGGTGATTGGCATGAAAGAATCCGTAGAACCAGATCACAACACCAACTACATTGATAACACCCTGATTCATCCAGATTGCCACCATGATCACCAGCATAAACAAGCTCATCAGGCTTACACCCGTTTTCATGAAGCCCATGTACATTTCAGCTGCGCCCGGCAGCATTGAAAAACAAAAAGTTAAAAAGCGATTTTTTTTCTTAGTTTTCATCCTGATATCCTCCATCATTTTCTTCAGGCAGATTCTCTATCTGCCGGTCATTTTCTTTTACCAGCCATGTATTCATTTTGCGGTTCACTTTTCTCATGCTCTCATTGAGGAACGCATTCAAATTAATCTCCTTCTCATCCTTTCGCTCCTGTTGCTTTGTCTGCAGTTCTTCCACTGCATTCAGCGGAAGAAGATTCCCATTCTGCATTGGGATCACAGCCAGCATTATCAACGCAGCCGCCATTCCGGCTATAATCTTAAGACGGTACGTAAATAGAGCAATCGGCTTTTGAGCACTCCCGGACTTTGCCGGCATCTTATCCGTTTGTTTTGGAAACACCTGACTCAAGATCTGCTCTTTCATATGCTTAGGCGCATACAGTTCCTGTTGTT
>JAHAYJ010000061.1 GCA_018384375.1 Lachnospiraceae bacterium | reverse complement strand
TTAGCAAGGGTGTTATTACTATATCTTGTGGTTATACTATTTTAAAAATATGCAGAAATCTGGTGGCTCTCAAGCGGGATAATATTCACATAAACCAGAATATCTACATTTTATACAAACAAATTGGCAAATACAATTCAAATATTGCTATGAAAATTTCAATTATTAATTATTGCGAATGCGATGTATTATTATTTATTCATAATAAGCATCTCCACCCGTAAAGTTTTCGCCAACTCCCAATGAATTCCCATACTCATCGACACCCAAATCACCAGTATAGGAATCAAACACAGGAATATTTCCGGATATATTTTTACTGTTTGTTCCCGCCACATTATAATTCCATAAATTAGCTGCACCAATATATTCAAATGAGGTCAGATAAACATACGTATAGTTCAAATAGTCAGGTGGAGCAAAGGGATTCATAATCGGCAAGTCACCCAATCTATTCCCACTTTGATCTCCAATATGTGCAGACCAGACAACAGTTCCATCATCAAGCTCATGTCTATCAGTAAACAACGTTGTAGGTGTATGTCCAGCTACTGTAGGGATGTCCCCTACTATTAACTGTGTATAATATGGTTTTGTAAAGTCCTTGTTAACAGGCTTATTATCCGTAGTCTCTGCTTCTGTTGCATTATCCTCATTTAATGCTTCACCTCCTGGAACGTCGGCTATCATAACCTTAGGTTTTACTACAGAAGTATCCGCATCAGCATATTTTGCATCAATCTCCTCTGCTGAGATATCCATGAAATTTTGTGCAGCATAATATGCTGGAACCCCATTACGCATAACCATTGATATACCCAATTCCATCGTCTGATGATCAGGCTCAAGAATATTTGCTTTGTGACGCGGCGAATTAAGCCATCCATCAAACATAGCCTTAGCTAAATCAGACGGTCCCATCTCCACACCAGCATAAAGTGCAAGATTCTCAGCACATGGAACAGCAAACGGAACATTTTGAATCGGCCTGTCGTGCGTTGCATTCATCAAATACGTTGCTTCTATCGCTCTTGTGTTAGCAAAATCACCTAATACAAGACTTCCCTCCTCTATAGGATTTAAACCATTTTCTATACGGAATGCATTAACGCATTCCAACATAACTGCCTTAAACTCATCTTCAAAATTTGAATCCAGCTCACAAAAATTAGGTTCTTTACGATTAACAAAATCAACATAAGATTCTACGTACTCACTATAAACAGGCTCTATTCTTGATGAGTTCTGTCTTGCAATATCATCCATCTCCTTGCTAAGCATCTGCAATTCGCCAAGAGTTTTCTGGTCTAAGTTATTCATTGTCTCCTGATACTTCTGATATGCTTCTTCTTTAGGTACCCCTGTTGCAAGCTGTTTAGCAAATATATTTTTAACATATTCCCTTTTTTGAGAATTTACCTTACATGGAGTCTCAGGATACATCTCCAGGAACGCGTCAGTTATTTCTCCCTCTGTCATTTCCCTTCCATCGGGAGTTCTATAACCATAAAGTTCACCAGAATCTCCATTACCTTCAAAAAATGGCTCTCCATCCTTATAATAGATAGAATTCTGGTATCCTTCTCCCTGTTTATAAACGTCAACTTTAAATTTACCATCTGGCGAGGATGCCTTGGCAGCTGCAATAGCAAGCTCCATAACACTTTCATCATATACCTTCAGAACGTTTCCACCTTCAATCTGGAATGGAGGATATAAAGAATAATCCGCATGATCAACTTCTATACTCTCTGATAATGGGTCCTCTTCTATAGTTTTGGCCACAAAAAAATTGGGAACAAATTCTTCAATTTCATTACCATTCTCATCATATGTGATTTTAAGCTGATAACTAGTGTGAATTGTATATCCCGCTTCTGTTAGTAGTCCCTCTGCAGGCAATTCTGTCCTATCCCCTACACAGTGCTCAATATATTCCCTCTCCAGCATATCAAAAGCATTACCATATATGAGCTCATCACGATTCAGCTTTATAAATAAATCCGGATCCTTATTCAACTCTTTACAGTATTTTTCAATTCTATTTCTTTGGTAATTTGTAATACCTGTATTTTCTAAGAATTCTCGCTCTAAATCATTATAATAGCGTCCATATGATTGCTGCGCACTTACAATTCCAGGAAAAGCCATGAATCCAATTACCGCAGCAGAAACGAGTATTCGTAATTTTAATTTGTTCATTATTCGCTCTTCTCCTCAATGGATTTTTCTGCATCTTCAATTGTCATTGGCTCAACAAGTACTATCTTATTACCTGCTTCATTTGCTTTAACAAATTCATCCATCATTGCCCCGGTCTCTGCATATTTACCTTTAGCACGAAGTAACTCCTGCTCAAGGAAAATAGTATAGTCTAATAATTCGTCATAATCTGCCTGAAGCTGTTCATACGCTGCCATATCTACAACATCACCATCTACAACATCACCATCCACAACATCACCAGATTTAACCACTTCGGATTCAGCTGGCTTATCAGAGCCACATCCCATTAGAGAAGCCGTTATTATTGTTCCAACTAAAAGACTTACTATCAATCTATATTTTCTGATTTTCATATCTTTACTCCAATCTATTATTTTCATTTTTTTACATATCTTAATTTAACGTCAGTGAGAACTCGTCAAAGGTTGCCCAGGCGAGTGCATCACACTTATTTATTTTACCACTTAACAATTTCTCCTTAAAATTAAAATGAACAGCCATACCATAAATGACCTGTAAAGAATACTATTCATAATGAATCCATACTTTTCCTCAAGCAATTTAGCCATCGTAGTTTTTCCACCATAGGCTCCTCCACACAAGAAATATACATTTTTTTAAATGCTCCCTGATTATGTTATTGGCTATATTCATATTATTTTTTCCTCCTAAATGCAAACAAATCCTACATATAGGATATCATTAATCATGCAATCTGATACATCTTCAATATCTTCATTTAGCACCATATCTATGAACAAAGATTTCATACAGCCAATCATACTATATATGGACCTTAATAATACAATTGCTTTTTTCAAAATCCATTATATCATTATATGGCAGTTTACATCAACTGTTTTTCTTGATAATCAGGTTCTCCTGTAACCATATAAATATTATTATATTGCTTCACTCAAGCCTAACGATTATTACTATCACCCAAGCGTATTCAAATATCACTTTTTATTTTTTTATAATTTTATTTCAAAAAAGTGATATATAAAAGTGATATTTCTTACATTATATAACAAAACAATAACGGATTCCATTGGCGATACCCACCAAAAGAACCCGTTATTGAAAGGCTTTTAAGCTATTCTATTTGTACATGTAGCTCAAATAAATATCACTTATTATGCATTAACGATCTGGCCAAAATCAGGTTTAAGCGCCGCACCACCGATAAGACCTCCATCGATGTCTTCCTTTGAAAGAAGTTCAGCTGCGTTGCCTGCGTTCATGGAGCCGCCGTACTGAATACGAACTGCTTCTGCTGTAGCAGCATCATACATATCAGCGATAACCTCACGGATCATCTTACATACTTCCTGTGCCTGGTCAGCTGTAGCTGTCTCACCTGTTCCGATTGCCCAGATAGGCTCGTAAGCGATAACAAGCTCTTTCACCTGATCAGCTGTTACATCTGTAAGATCCCATTTGATCTGTCTGGCAATCCACTCCTTGTATGTGCCTGCCTTACGAAGTGCAAGAGATTCACCACAGCAAAGGATGGGCTTAAGGCCGGCTGCAAATGCCTTCTTAACCTTAGCGTTGATAAGAATATCATTCTCACCGAAGATATCTCTTCTCTCTGAATGTCCGATAATGATATACTCAACACCGGCTTCCTTAAGCATGGGAGCTGAAATTTCGCCTGTGAAAGCACCCTTATCCTCAATATAGAAGTTTTCAGCACCTAACTTTACGTTTGTACCCTTAATTGCTTCTGCTACAGGTACGATATCGATTGCAGGTACGCAGTATACTACGTCCTCTGCGTCATTATTAACTAAATCTTTCAGTGTTGCACAAAGTTCAACTGCCTGGCTGGGAGTCATATTCATCTTCCAGTTGCCGGCAATAATTCTTCTTCTTGCCATTTTTCTTATCTCCTTATTTGTCATCTGCTGCTGCTACACCGGGAAGAACCTTGCCTTCAAGGAACTCGAGGGAAGCACCGCCACCTGTTGAAATGTGGCTCATCTTATCTGCGAAGCCAAGCTGGTTAACAGCTGCTGCGGAATCGCCACCACCAATGATCGTTGTTGCATCTGTCTCTGCAAGAGCCTTTGCAACTGCAATGGTACCCTTTGCAAGAATCGGGTTTTCAAATACGCCCATAGGTCCGTTCCAAACAACTGTCTTAGCAGACTTCACAGCATCTGCGTAAAGCTCTGCTGTCTTGGTTCCGATATCAAGACCTTCCATATCAGCAGGAATCTTGTCTGCATCTACTACAGATACTTCGATTTCAGCATCGATCGGGTTCGGGAAGCCTGCAGCGATTGTTGTATCGATAGGCAGTAGTAACTTCTTGCCGAGCTTCTCAGCCTTAGCCATCATTTCCTTACAGTAACCAAGCTTCTCGTCATCTACTAAAGAGTTACCGATTTCATAGCCCTTAGCCTTTAAGAAGGTGAATGCCATACCGCCACCGATAATCAGTGTGTCAGCCTTCTCAAGGAGGTTATCGATTACGTTAAGCTTGTCAGCAACCTTAGCACCGCCGAGGATTGCTACGAAAGGTCTTACAGGGTTCTCTACTGCATTGCCGAGGAATTCAATTTCCTTCTGCATCAGATAACCAACTGCATTCACGCCGCCTTTTTCAGAGATATATTTGGTAACTACTGCAACAGATGCGTGTGCTCTGTGTGCAGAACCAAAAGCGTCACATACATAGTCATCAGCAAGATCAGCCAGCTCCTTAGCGAAAGCTTCGCCTGCTTTATTGGGCTTTGTTTCCTCTTCGCCACGGAAACGTGTATTCTGCAGAAGTACAACGTCGCCATCCTTCATTGCTGCAACTGCATCTGTAGCAGCCTGTCCTGTAACGTTATAATCAGCAACGAATACTACTTCCTTGCCAAGCTTCTCAGAAAGCTTCTTTGCAACAGGTGCTAAAGATTCGCCTTCGTTGGGGCCGTTCTTAACCTTTCCAAGGTGGGAGCAAAGAATAACCTTGCCGCCGTCTGCCAGTAATTTCTTGATTGTGGGGAGTGCTGCGTTGATACGTGTCTCATCGGTGATCTCACCATTCTTGAGAGGTACGTTGAAATCACATCTAACCAATACGCGCTTTCCTGCTACGTTGATATCATCAACTGATTTCTTATTTAATCCCATGTTTATTTCCTCCATTTACTATTCTCTCAAATCCTATTTACCACAGGTTAATATCCGTGATATAAAAAGGTCCGGTCCATAAGACCGGACCCTTAAGGTCTTCTAAGCTTCGCCGTAAGCGAACATTCTTAAGCTAACTCAGAGAAGTACTTGATTGTTCTTACCATCTGGCTTGTGTAAGAATTCTCATTGTCATACCAGGAAACAACCTGTACCTGAGTATTGCCATCTTCCATAGGAGCTACCATAGTCTGTGTAGCATCGAAGATTGATCCGTATGTGCTTCCGATGATATCAGAAGATACGATCTCATCTGTGTTGTATCCGAAGGATTCTGTAGAAGCAGCCTTCATAGCAGCGTTGATCTGTTCCTTTGTAACCTGACCCTTAACAACTGCAACAAGGATTGTTGTAGAACCTGTAGGGGTAGGAACACGCTGTGCAGAACCGATCAGCTTGCCGTTCAGTTCAGGAATTACAAGGCCGATTGCCTTAGCAGCACCTGTTGAGTTGGGAACGATGTTCTGAGCACCTGCACGGCTTCTTCTCTTGTCACCCTTTCTCTGAGGTCCGTCAAGGATCATCTGATCACCCGTGTAAGCATGAACAGTTGTCATGATACCGCTCATGATAGGAGCAAGGTCATTCAGAGCCTTAGCCATAGGAGCTAAGCAGTTTGTTGTACAGGAAGCTGCAGAAATAACTGTATCTTCAGGCTTTAATGTCTTGTGGTTTACATTGTAAACGATGGTAGGAAGATCATTTCCTGCAGGTGCGGAAATAACAACCTTACGTGCGCCGGCAGCGATATGTGCGCTTGCCTTTTCCTTGGATGTATAGAAACCTGTACACTCAAGAACAACGTCTACCTTTAATTCTCCCCAAGGAAGGTTCTTAGCGTCAGCTTCCTTGTAGATCGTGATGGTCTTTCCGTTAACTGTGATGGAATCCTCACCGAAAGATACGCTGTCAGCATATTTGTATTTGCCCTGTGCTGTGTCATACTTTAATAAGTGTGCAAGCATCTCAGGACTTGTTAAGTCGTTGATTGCTACTACTTCATAACCTTCTGCATCAAACATCTGTCTGAATGCAAGACGACCAATACGGCCGAAACCATTAATTGCTACTCTTACTGCCATTTTAGATTCCTCCTAAAAATGAATAATTATTTTATCTTATTTTGGCAATTCTGCGAAAAAATATGTTCCGCTGGGATTGTCAAAATTTTATCAGCAGGATTATTTTACCTAATTTGTCCTAAAAGTGCAAGATGAAAATGAAAAATAATTGTAATCCATTGTGTTTTTTCTTCAAATCCGCTAGACTGATAACAGTTATACGACAATTTTCAAAAAAATAGGAGATATTTACATGGCAATTACATCTGACTTTCATTTACATTCTTCTTTTTCCGGTGATTCCGATACCCCTATGGAGGACATGATCCTCAAGGGCATTTCTCTTGGGCTTGACACGATGTGCTTTACAGAACACAATGACATGGATTTTGTCTATGTCAATCCACAGGAAACCGGCATGTTCGATTTAAATACGGATTCTTACCTCTATGAGCTGATCAGACTCAAGGAAAAATATGCAGATAAAATCCGCATCCTGTTCGGGGTAGAGCTTGGAACCCAGCCGCACCTTCGCAGAGAGCTGGCGATTTATGCCAAAAGCTTTGACTTTGATTTCATCATCGCCTCCTCTCACCTGTGCAACCGCAAGGACCCCTATGATTCTTCTTTCTACGAAGGTCGCAGCGATGAAGAGGCTTATCGGGAATACTTTTTGTCTATTTTGGATAATCTGAAGGCCTTAAGCAATTTTGACGTCTACGGGCATCTGGATTATGTGGTCCGTTACGGAAAGACTAAGGATGCCGATTATTGCTATGACAAATACAAGGACATCCTTGATTCCATTCTTGAAACACTGATCGAAAAGGAGAAAGGAATTGAGATCAATACCGGTGCCATTAGCTACGGGCTTCGGGAGCTGAATCCCTGTACGGACGTAATCAAACGCTACAAAGAACTTGGCGGCGAAATCATCACCATCGGTTCTGATGCACACGAGCCCGAAAACATTGCACGAGGCTTTGACAGGGCAGCAGAAATTCTGACTGACTGCGGCTTTAAGTACTATGCGACTTTCGAGAAAAGGTCTCCGGAATTCCATCGGATCTAGAATGTCCGAAAAGCCGGTGGTGGTATCTATGTGCTCGTCACACGGAAAGCGGGGCAAGAAAAATCTGATCTCCGCCTGAAAAATAAAAACAGCCCACAGACTTTAAACTTGCTTCGCTTCGAACAGGTAAAGTCTGTGGGCTTTATTTTTCATGGCGTAGATCGATTTTTTACGCCCCGTTTCCGAATTGTTCCTTGCACATAGATACCACCACCGGCTTTGAGTTTCATTCGGATAGTGTAATAAGCATTTGTACTGGCTGGGTTCGCCAAATTCCGAAATTGTGTAAAGCAGCAGGATGAATGGCTGCATGCTCAAGAATGGAAAATTGATTAAGAAATTATCGTGCCGCCGCCCATGACGTATTCCCCATCGTAAAAGACGACTGCCTGTCCGGGGGTAATGGCACGAACCGGATTTTCAAACTCGCAGTGAATCCTGTCATCGGCAATCTGCCGGGCAATACACCACTGCCCGCGGTGGGCATACCGTACCTTTGCCCAAAGTCTGCGAGGGGCAGGCAAGCTCTCCATACCCATAAAATTAATATGATTACAGGTCAGCTCTGTTCGAAAAACGTCACTGTCGCTGATGACAACTTCATTGGTCTCAGGCCGCAGCTGTGATACAAAAACGGGATGTCCCATGGACAGTCCAAGTCCTTTTCGCTGTCCCACCGTATAGTGCGTGATTCCCTTGTGTTTTCCTAAAATTGTACCATCCTCTGTCACAAAATTTCCCTCTCCGGGAATTTTATCAGGCGCCGCCTGCTCAATAAACGATGCGTAATCACCGTCCGGCACAAAACAGATATCCTGGCTGTCCGGTTTATGAGCAACCGGTAGCCTGTTTTCCTGCGCAAGCTTCCGGATCTGATCCTTTTCATAATCTCCTACAGGCATCAGCGTATGGGCAAGCTGAAACTGTGTCAAATTATAAAGAGCGTAGGTCTGATCCTTGCTGGCTGTCACAGAATTGCGAATTGCAAACCTTCCGTTTTGAAGCTGACTGATCCTTGCATAATGTCCGGTGGCAATATAGTCTGCACCGATCTCCATGCTCCGTTTCAGCAGTGCTTCCCATTTCACATAGCGGTTACAGGCAATGCAGGGGTTGGGGGTTCTCCCGGCAAGATATTCCTGCACAAAATAATCCATCACATTCTCTTTAAATTCCTTTTTAAAATTCATCACGTAATAAGGGATGTCCAGGACCTGCGCTACCCGCCTTGCGTCTTCAACCGCAGAAAGTCCGCAGCAGCCTCCGTTTTCCTCCGCTGCCGCTTTATCCTCGTCCTGCCAGATCTGCATGGTGACACCGATGACTTCATAGCCCTGTTCCTTTAAAAGGTAAGCCGCCACGGAGGAGTCAACGCCTCCCGACATTCCAACCACTACCCTTTTTTTCATAGAGAATGCTCCTTATTAATATTCTTCCTCTTCTTCTCCCTCATGGATATCTGACTTCGGCTTTTCAAGGCCTTCAATGACGATTCCGTTTTTCTCAGCGTAATCCCAAAGGGCTGCATGAATTGCCTCCTCTGCCAGCAAGGAACAGTGTACCTTCACAGGCGGCAATCCGTCAAGTGCTTCCATAACAGCCTTGTTGGTTACCTGAAGGGCTTCCTCTATTGTCTTTCCCTTAACAAGCTCTGTTGCCATGCTGCTGGTTGCAACCGCAGCACCACAGCCAAAGGTCTTGAACTTACAGTCCCTGATAATATGATTTTCATCAATGTCAAGATACATTCTCATGATATCGCCGCACTTGGCATTTCCTACCGTTCCCACACCACTGGGATTCTCTATTTCTCCCATATTCCTTGGATTTGAAAAATGATCCATTACCTTTTCACTATACATATCTATATCCTTTCTCTGCTTTATTGTAGTATCCCTAATGCTTCCTATTCTTAATTCTAATTTTTCTTTATAAAGTCCTCATACAAAGGTGACATTGCCCGCAGCTTTTCCACGATTTCGCGGACAGCATCCACCACATAATCCATTTCCTCTATCGTATTCTCATGGTCAAGTGTGAGACGCAGGGAACCATGGGCGATCTCATGAGGCAACCCGATGGCCAGCAGCACATGAGACGGATCCAGGGAGCCGGAGGTACATGCGGAACCACTGGATGCACAGATTTTTTTCATATCCAGCATGATCAAAAGAGACTCGCCTTCAATAAACTCAAAGCTGAAATTCACATTTCCGGGAAGCCTTTTTACACGATCCCCATTAAGGCGACAGTAAGGAATTTCCTTTTCTATCCGTTCAATCAGGTAATCACGCATTTTAGTTTCCTTCTGAATCCGTTCTTCCATTCCCGAAAAGGCTTTCTCGATGGCCACACCAAGTCCTACGATTCCCGGAACATTTTCTGTTCCTGCACGCCTTCCTCTTTCCTGGGCACCGCCATGAACAAAGGAGCGGATTTTTACCCCTTTTCTGATATAGAGAAAGCCGATTCCCTTCGGACCGTTCAGCTTATGTCCGCTTGCACTGAGCATATCGATGTGAAGCGCCTCCACATCAATGGGAACATGTCCGTAAGCCTGAACCGCATCTGTATGGAACAGAATCCCCTTCTCCTTTGCAATTCTTCCTATTTCCTCTATGGGCTGTATGGTTCCGATCTCATTATTGGCAAACATAATTGAGATCAGAATCGTATCCGGGCGAATCGCTTTTTCAAGTTCGTCCAGTTTCACGATCCCGTTTGCATCTACGTCAACATAAGTAATCTGAAATCCTCTCTTTTCCAGATATTCACAGGTATGAAGAATCGCATGATGCTCTATCTTAGAAGTGATAATATGCTTTCCCTTTGACGCATACGCCTCTGCTGTCGCGACAAGTGCCCAGTTATCCGACTCCGAGCCACCTGCCGTAAAATAAATCTCTGAAGAATCTGCATGCAGGCTCTCCGCAATTTTACTGCGGGTATTCTGAATTGCCTTTTTGCTCTGTGCACCTAATTGGTAAATCGTACTGGCATTTCCATAATACTCCGTAAAATAAGGAAGCATTGCCTGAACTGCTTCAGGAGCGCATTTTGTTGTTGCTGCATGATCTAAATAAATGATTTTATCCATAATTGATCAACCTTTCTCATTATCTGCATTCTATTCCTAGTAACATACTAGGTTTTGACACACCTTACTATATCACTCGCATCCGGTTCTGTCAATACACTGCTTTGCATATACTTACCAATAACTGACACCGGATGGTAGCTCATGCATATTTCCCGTAAAACCAATCCTCTCATCATTGGAACTGTTATTTTGACTGTTACCGGCTTTGTAAGTCGATTCATCGGTTTTTTTTATCGGATTTTTTTATCAAGAGTCTTTGGTGCAGAGGGGATGGGCATCTATCAGCTGACCTCCCCTGTGCTTGCCCTTTCTTTTTCTCTTACTGTTGCAGGGATGCAGACTGCCATTTCCAAATATGTGGCAGGAGAAACTCTTTCAAAGGATTATAGGTCATCTGCTCTGCATCTATTCACCGGCTTTTTGCTGTCCATGGGTGTTTCTATTCTCTGCACATTTGGTATTTATTGCTTTGCAGATGAAATTGCTGTGTTTTTTCTGTTGGAGCCACGAACAGCCCCGCTTCTAAGAATCATTTCACTGTCTATTCCTCTGGCCACTGTACATTCCTGTGTCAACGGCTATTTTTACGGCATTCGTAAAACATCCGTCCCTGCCCTGTGTCAGCTTGTTGAACAGCTGGTACGCGTAGGAAGCGTCTACATCATCTACGCGATAAACCAGCGACACGGCATGGAGCCTACGATCAGCTTTGCAGTTGTGGGACTTGTCATCGGAGAAGCAGCCTCCACGATTGTATCCATTCTCTCCGTAAAGGCTCATTTTGACAGTGTTCTCCCAAAAAATTACGGTCCACTGCTGTCTATGGATCTATCTGCTTTACAGGAAACCTCCAAAAGACTTCTTACGCTTGCGGTTCCGCTGTCCCTAAACAGAATTATCATTAATTTTCTGCAGAGTATTGAAGCTATCTTTATCCCCAACCGCCTGATGTGTTATGGTTATGACAATGCTTCGGCTCTCAGCGTTTACGGCATCTTAACCGGTATGTCATTGCCTCTTATTCTGTTTCCAAGCGCAATCACAAACTCTATCTGCGTGCTCCTGCTTCCTATCGTCTCGGAAGCCGATGCGGCCGAAAGAACCGGTACGATCAAAAAAGCCGTGCACAAATCAATATGCTACGGCTTTTTTCTGGGTATCATTTTTACTTCGATATTCTTTTTCTTCGGCAGATTCCTGGGCAATTTTCTCTATCAAAATGCGCTTGCCGGAAGTTTTATCATCGTGCTCAGCTTCCTATGTCCTCTGATGTATATTGCCAGCACCCTGAACAGTATTCTAAACGGACTGGGAAAAACAGGAATCACCTTTCTCTACAGTATGATCAGTCTTTTGGTCCGACTGCTCTTTGTGTTCTTTGCTATTCCTCGTCTGGGCATCAACGGCTACCTTTACGGTCTTCTTGCCAGTCAGCTTGTGCAGACATTGCTGTGCATGTATGCCGTAAGAAATTACCGTTAATCCTCCCTTAATTGGAAACGCTCTACCATTCCCTTAAGTGCAACAGCCTGTGCAGAAAGCTCTTCGCTGGTAGCTGAAGTCTCCTCCGCAGCAGCAGAGTTGTTCTGTACCACTGCGCTGATGCCTTCAAAGCCCTTTTCAATTTCCTTCACAGAAGCCGCCTGCTTATCGGATGCTGTACGGATCTGTGCGACCGCAAGAACAATATTGTCCATTTCACGCAATACGCTGTCCAGTGCCTCTGCAGTCTGACTGGTAATCTCGTTTCCCTTTTGAACCTCCCTGATGGATTTACTGATCAGCTCTCTTGTTTTGGTTGCAGATACCGCGCTGTCCTCAGCCAGCTTCCGAATCTGATCTGCCACTACCGCAAAGCCTTTTCCGGCTTCACCGGCTCTTGCCGCCTCAATTGCTGCATTCAGGGATAACAGATTTGTCTGGGAAGCAATTTCTTCAATATCAATAATAATATTCTCGATTTCTCCCGATGTACTCTTGATGCTCTCCATGGCACCGGTCAGTTCTTTCATCTTGTCCTGGCTGACCTTCGCCTGCTGACCGACAGCCTTCGCATAATCATGTGCCTTATCCGTTGTCTTGGTATTTTCAACCACCTGCTCTGTCACTTCCGTTACAGTTGCCAGAAGCTCCTGGATAGACGCTGCCTGATCAGATGCCCCCTGTGCCAGATCCTGTGCGCTCATTGCAAGGCCGTTTGCGCCCTCTGAAACCTGATCCGCCGCATTGTCAATCCCTCTCATGGTATCACTGAAGCTTCCCACCATCTGGACAAGCCGTTCCAGCAATTCAGAGAAATCTCCGATATATGCTTCCGGATGTTCACTGTTTACATTGAAATTTCCCTCCTGAAACTGCTTCAGGATATATGTAAAGTCCATTACAAGCTTTTTCAACATATCGAGAGTCTTTCTGAGGCTTTCTGCAAGTACCCCCAATTCGCTCTCACCTTCATAGGCTATTTCCGTGCTCAAATCTCCTTTCGACATGGAAACCACTGCATGATCAAGCTCAACAATCGGCTCGATCAGATTTTTCGCAAGGAATTGATATCCCTTCGTTGCCACGATAATAATTACCACGAGCAAAATCGAATGAAAGATAATATGTAAAACCGAGCTTCCGATTCCAAGTGTACCAAGTATCGCCGTGAGCTCCGATACAATAAAGATTGCGCACATCGCAATAAATAATAATCTCATTTTCTCTTTAAAGCTTACCTGCTCCTTCATCTTTAGATCCTCCTTAAAATCTCTAAATGTATATAGGGATATTATAGTTCATTCCTCCTTATTTGCAAATATTTTTCCGGTCTAAAAATACAATTTCTATCTTTTTTCTTTCTATACTTTCTTCCATGCGAAGTATAAAATATAAATATCATTTTACTACCACATCACCAAAGGAGGACATAACATGAAAATTCTGTTTATCGGCGGAACCGGAACAATCAGTATGGCAATTTCCAGACAGCTTTTGGCGGAAGGTCATACCCTTTATCTTCTCAACAGAGGATCAAGAAATCAGTCTCTTTCCGGAGATTTGATTGAACTAAAAGCAGATATCAATGATGAGGCTGCAGTCGCAGCACTGATCAAGGATCTTCGCTTTGATGCCGTAGCAGACTTTATCGCCTTTGTTCCCGCCCAGCTGGAACGGGATTACAGGCTCTTTCAGGGCAAGACCAGACAGTTTCTCTATATCAGCTCCGCTTCTGCCTATCAGAAGCCACTTTCCGATTATCGGATCAACGAAGGGACTCCTCTTGCCAATCCCTATTGGGAATATTCCAGAAACAAGATCGCCGGAGAGAATTATCTGATGAAGCTGTACCGGGAAAACGGCTTTCCCGTCACCATCATCCGCCCCAGCCATACCTATGACGAGCGTTCCGTTCCTCTCGGCGTACACGGGAATAACGGAAGCTATTCCGTCATTAAGCGTATGCTGGAGGGCAAGCCGGTCATCATTCACGGGGACGGCACTTCTCTGTGGACGCTGACTCACAATTCGGATTTCGCCAAAGGCTTTATCGGGCTTCTCGGGAATGTACATGCAATCGGCGAAGCTGTCCAGATCACTTCCGATGAGTCCGTAACCTGGAATCAGATCTATCAGATCATTGCTGATGCTCTTGGGGTTAAATTGAATGCTGTTCACGTTTCTTCAGAATTTTTAGACGCCTGCAGCTCCTACGATTTCGCAGGCAGCCTGCTGGGCGATAAGGCAAACACGGTTGTCTTCGACAACAGTAAATTAAAGAAGCTGGTTCCCGGCTTTACTGCAACAGTCCGTGCAGACCAGGGAATCCGCACCACAATCGAGTATGTCCTCTCCCATCCGGAATGCCAGATTGAGGACCCTGAATTTGATGCGTGGTGTGATCAGGTGGTGGCTGTCATGAAGGATGCCGTCCTGCAGATCAGGAAGTAACATCCTCTGCCAACTTAACCAGCATGGCTTTACAGCCTTCCCGTACATCCGCATAAGTTGCATCAAAATTACCGGTGTACCAGGGATCTGCAATGTCTCTGGTACTGCCGGCAAACTCGAGAAGCTTCCGGATCTTATGCTCCGGATCTCCCCCTGCAATTCTGTTCATATTCCGAATATTCCAGTCATCCATACCAATCAAATAATCATATTCCGCATAATCCTGCTTCTTCATCTGCCGTGCCCGATGGGGCACAACCGGAATGCCGACTTCTTTCAGTTTCCGCACCGTGCCGTGGTGTGGGGGATTGCCGATTTCCTCTGTGCTGGTGGCGGCAGAGTCCACAGAAATGGTGGATTGCAGGTTATTTTCATTAATCAGGTGGGTCATGACGCTCTCGGCCATGGTGCTGCGGCAGATGTTGCCGTGGCAAATAAATAACACGCGTATCATAAAATTCAACTCTCTTTCTCTATCTTCAAAACTCGTAAAATCAGACTGTGTAAAAGCTGTGTAAATCGCTTGCTTATCATCTTAAAACCCTTGATTTATAAGGCTTTGTGAGGCACTTACCAAATATTGCCCCAGCAGACGAATAATACTTTTATCATGCTTTTTCTCCTTGATTTTACTGGATTTTCTTAATTCTCAGAACTCATTATTTCGGCTTATTTTGGCTTATTTTGGCGTGCTTTTTTCATCAAACTGTGTAAAAATCTGTGTAAAACACACCCTCAAAATCAGTTTTACACATCGCTTAATTTTTTGGCATTTGGATGGTGTAAATGGCAGAATAATAAGAAAAATATATAGGCTCCGCAGAGCCTTTTTCCTTTATTTAAGCCATCTTCCAGCCCTTCTCCTTAAGCTTAGCCTCCTGTCCGTTAGCACGAGAAATCTCCTCTGCTGCTTCCTGTGCCTGAGCAAGCTTCTCCATCTCTTCCTTAGCATCATCCAATTTAAGGTGAGTGTAAGTGTTAAGTGTTACCGAAATGTCGCTATGTCCCATCAAGTACTGAAGCACTTTCGGATTCATGCCGGACTTAGCCATGTTACTACAATAAGTATGACGGCATACGTGAGGTGAAATCTTAGGAAGCTGAACTCTGTAAATACTATTGTATCTGTCCACTGCATGCTGGAAATACTTCTCCCAGTGCATAGCCACCATAGGCTTTCCATCCTTATCAAAACAAAGGAAACCGGAATAGCCATCAATCATAGGCTCCACCTTCATCTTTGGTCTTGCCTTGATAATATTCTGAAACGCCTCATAAACATCATCCGTCATAGGAATAACTCTTCTACCGGCGTATGTCTTTGTCGTATCGATATAAACCAACGTCCCGGTCTTCTGAAGCTGATGGTCGATATTGATGGTTCTATTCTCCATATCAAGATCAGCTAAAGTTAATCCTGTAAACTCTGAGATACGCATTCCTGTCTTAAACAGAATATACATACCGTCATAATACTTAGAGTAGTGTGTGTCGTTCTTAATGAACTCCAAGAAGGTTCTTTCTTCTTTTCTTGTAATTGCTTCACGGGTCACTGCATCATTGACCAGAACAGTAGCCATCTGAAACTCAAATGGATTTTTTCTGATGAGATCATCATCAACCGCCATCTGGAATGCAGGTCTTACAACACCTCTGATAGTGTGAATTGTTGAGAAGCTCTTGTGGTCTTCCTGCTGCAGCTTGATAAGCCAAGCCTTTGCATCAGACAGCTTTACCTTGTCAATGCGTTTCTTTCCAAAGGCTTCTGCCTTTAACACATTGACTACTGTTCCATATCCGGCACGAGTAGTATTTTTAACACCGGTCTTCTGTGAAATATATTTCTCTACCAATGTAAGTACTGTGTAACCGTCCCCGTCAGGAACAATATCATCATCAACGTCTCTCTGCACTCTTTTCTCAATGTCTCTCAGTGCTCCGTTGTCTTTTTTACCTTCAGGTACTGTATCCGTCTTTACAAGTCTCCAGCTGTAAAGGCACTGTGTCTTGCCATTAGCATCCACATAACGATACATATATTTACCATCGGCTCTCTGGCTCTCTCCTGTGCGAAGAATGCGATTCTTATTATCACGTCTTTTTTCGCTCATGTAATCTCTCCTTTCAATCGGGAGAGCCTTGAGATCTTTTATAACTGTAGCATGGGTATGTATGCGCCCATGTCCTTAAAAGTATATCACAATAATGGCTCTTCCGCTACATAAATATTTAAAATTTACACTGTGTTCATGATCCTACTCAGATCACTGTCATCTGACTGTCTAAGTACTTCTCAAACTGTTCCCTTTTGATAAGGGCACGATTGCCATTCCATAACAGGAACTCCTCATCCGCATGTGCTTTGCAGAATAGGCGAAGCTTCTTATAACTAATGCCAAAATATTCTGCAGCCTCTTCCAAAGTCAGTGTGTATTTTTGCCACCAAGGCAGCGATTGCTTTTCAGCTGAATTCATAAAGCACCTCCGTTAAGTAGTAAGGAAATAGCTCCTCCTACTGGTCAAAGGAGATTCAAGCCGAGATTTTCCGAGTTATGTCGAAAAAAGACAAAAAAAATAAGACCTGCAGGTATTCCTACCCACAGGCCACAGTCAATTAAAGATTATTGTTTCAGTCTTCCTCAACTATCTCATACTCAGGATCTTCAAACTCATCCTCGTCATAATCGTAGTCTCCCGGATTTGACCAATGTAAGGTCTCAGCACCTGTTCTTGAACAAGAGCAAAGATACAAAGCATAATCTTCAGCCTCTTCCTCTGTACTGAATACTTCATCCTGCTCTTCACCGTCGAAAATAATTTTAAATTTTGCCATCGTTGTGTCCCTCCAATCTTTCTTCTATTAAATATACTGCCTAAGCCATTCAGGCATATTAGGATCATCAAGAGCCCATGATTCCTCTTCATGTTCATCCTCTTCCCAGTTGTTCTCATCCCCATCAAAGAACTTCTGTCTGTGACACTTATACTTAACAACCTGATCGCCCTCAAGTCGGTACTCGTTCCAGTAATAATTCTGTTTGCCATAGCCTTTCCATTCATTAGTTGTGTAAATAGTCATGCGCTTTCTCCTTTCGCTTCAATGAAATTATATTTTGAAAATATCTAATCTTCCGTTATGTACATCGTTATGATGCTTGTGGCAGAGAGCAATAATATTGTCTATACTGGCAGCACCTCCAAACTGATGGTCAACAATATGATGTCCTTCCACATGATCCCGTGAGCCGCATACCTGACATCTATTATTGTCTCGTTCTCTTCCGGCTCTCTGAGCCTTTGTATGAGCTGATGACCTGTTTCTTCCCATAATAATCAACCTCCAATCCTTTTGGTTCCCTTCTGAAGGAGAGAACCCACACTTGATGTAAATCCAGAAGTAATTGTTCCTCTTCCTGAAGGAGCATTCCTCTGCTTCGATTTCATAATATCCGCTGATATCCTTGCCGCCTGACTATCTGTTAATCCAGAAATCACTGCAACCACTGATTTGTCTTTTTTCCCTGCCATAGTTCATCCCCTCCTTAAAATGTAGTTACCACAATTTCATCAGTGGCTGCCTGCACGGTGTTATTTCCATAACCGATGGTGACAATATGTTCAATATCAACCCGTAGCCCCATCTCATCCTTGACTAATGGAATAATATCAACCTCGCCGTTCTTTCTCTGAACAGCTATAAATTCCGGTGTCACATTAAGCACCTGGTCACCTTTTTTTAATACTCCAATCTTCATCATCTGAATTCCTCCTTAATCTTCCAGAGCTTCTCTTCCCTTTGTTGCCGCCAAACCAATCAGTAGAACTATGATGTCATCTATGGGACCTGGACAAGCATCAATAGGTGAAACAATGTACAAAATCATCAATACCAAAATCATTCCCTTCGCTACTCCATTCATTCTTAAAATCCTCCTTTTGCAATAGTGTTTGCTGCGATAATGCCAGATGCCACTGAAACTACAACTGCTGCCGCTGTGCTACCAGCATACTTAAATTGTTTAGAAGCAAAGACCGCTTTCATAACAGAGGAGAATGTAATCTTCTTACTTTCATGTGCTGCCTGCTTCTTGTTTACTTTCACAGTTTCAACAATCGGTTCTTCATAAACCTCTTCTTCAACTTCCTGTGCATTTGCAAATTCAAGTGTTGCCATAAGATTTGCAAAGTCAGCCTTGTACTGATTCACATCAAACTCAAACGGATAGGCTTCCTTACATTCTGCCTCCTGAATAATCTGCTGGAGGCTATCCATCTCTTCAATGCTGATTGAATCTTCTAATCTGTAGCCATCAATAATGTATGCAAGCTGACTTACAAAGCTTGTTCTAATCTGGCGGTATTTATTCTGCACTTCGATTCTGTTATTGGTGAATACCACAATGCTTCTGATTTGAACCTGACCATAACCAGCTGCTTCAAGAGCTTTTCTAAGAAGTCCTTCTTTTACAGACATCTTCTCTGCAATGTTGCTGTCCCACTTAAGGAATTCTCCGGTTCTGTAATAGTTACCCTCTTCATCAATAAAGATATTTTTTGATGTGTTCTTTACCTCAACGATAGTCACGCATTTAGGTGTGATTACTACTGCATCTAATTCTGTGCGAACCTCCCCATCGCTGAGCTCTACATTCCTGAGAATTCTGTTCTGTGATCTCAGATATTCAAGTGTCTTGAATGCTTTGTATTCCCCCTTGTTTCCGGAAATCTCTGCCTTGATAAGGTTACAGAGCACTTTGCATCCTTCCTTAAATCTTGCAAGTTCTTCATCTGCTACATTTCCGCACTCTTCATTAAGTTGTTCAAGATGTCTCTCTACATCCCAAATCTTCAATTCTGCAGTTGCTGCATGATCACCGCTGAATGTGACCTCTACGATTTCCTGCTGAAGTGCAAACATCTCATTAAGAAGTTCGCTCTTGTGATAGCTCTCCTTTCCAAAAGATTTCATTGCTGTCATAAGTTCCTCGATTCTCTGTGTCTTCATTTTTGCTTCCTCCTTGTGGATGTTTTTGGTGTTTCGTTCCTTGTGAGTTCACTATAGCAAAAAGAAAAATGTGCAACAATACCTTTTACTTGTTTTGCACATCTGTGCACACTTTGCATTTTTGTATTGCACATTAAGTAAGATATGTGCACAGCTTTGTTGCACATTTTTAGAACGAATTGCACATTTTCGCAAAAAAAGACCCTGGAATCTCTTCCAGAGCCTGTTTTTCGTAAGCTACGCACCTGCCATCATATTAAATTAAACAGTCGCATGGTTGTATCAGGTCCTTTATCCCCAGTCTGTTGTTGCACATTTGCACCGACAAATGAATTCTCTGATACACGAATAGCATATAGCTGATTATCAAATAACGACACCGCCTTCTTGTTTATGACACAGCATGCAACATACATGTCCGGTTCAATTATTTCCTGTATTGTTTTTCCTGTATTAATCACTGAATCTACAAGAATCACATTCTTTGTGTTCGGTCTCACAAAGCTATCTTTCTTCGGGTCGTATGTTTGGAATTTGCAGCCCAATTTAAAGTACATACCTTCCGCAAAAAACAACCCTCCTCTTAACATAGCCACTATGGTGGTATCATCTGGGTCTAATCCACTAAACTCTTCAGCCAGCTTTTCACCAAGCTCCATATGAGCTTTTGCAAGAGCCGGACCAGAAATACCGGAATTAGATTTTGTTATGGCAATTAATTCATTAACTCTATTATCCTTTTCGATTTCAAACAAGCACCATCCCCTCCAGATCTCTTCCGCTAAGTGATGAGCTTACAGATCCATCTGCCTTCAATACAAGGTATGATTCATCTGCT
>JAHAYJ010000058.1 GCA_018384375.1 Lachnospiraceae bacterium | reverse complement strand
AAATGTATTCTACACCCTTGTTCTATTTCCTTTTTAGTTTGATGTTCCGTCCTTTGAACAGAATTATCATCTATTATCCCCGAACCTTCTGCTCGTTTCTCTATTTCTCTTTCAAAACTATCAATTTCTGCCAAATTGCTCCCAGATATTTTCCTTAAAACCTTAAAAAGATTTACATGCTGGTTTTTTGTATACAACGGATATTTACTCGCAAAAATATCTACGCCAAGCATTATGTTGACCTTTTTTACCGTTTCCATTCCATCCAAACACATTAAAAGAAGATTGTAATACATGCGCATATATATACCATTTAAAGCCATGACTTTCACAATATCCTTGCTATGCAACAGCTCCGCCAATGACGTTTTCATTTTATCACAAAATGATATATTACACAGAAAGCAATCACCCATAATGATGCTTGATGCATTCATATCTTCTCTAAAATCTTTCACAAGCTTTCTTTCTGAACAATTTTTTAAATTCATTATCTCTTCATCTGTGCAATATCCCAACTCCTCCATCTGTTTCATACAATCATAATAATTTTCAATGGCAATAAATATATAATATCTATCCTTTTTTCCTTCTAATTCCATAGGCGATATCACTGTTCGTTTGCAAACACTCGTTCCCCACTTTGTCGGATTATTATCACAGAACAGAAATTCTGTTATCCTTTGTAACTCCAAGGTATAGGCAAACTGCATTCCCAAAACGCCTGCTCCAAAAATAATAATCTTCTTTCCTGTTCGTGCTTCCTTCGTTTGTTCGATTGCCTCACAAAAATGCTCCCAATTTTCCTGAGCAATACACTCAATTATTCTATCTTTCTCCATCCTTTATTTTATCCTTCTTAAAATCTGCTCCCTATAGTCGTCAATCATATCCTCTTTGGTAAAAATAGAATTTTGTCTAATTCTTCAAAATCATTTTCATACTGATTTTTACTAAGCAAATGATATTTGTTTCCAAAAATACCTAAGCTCAATAGTATTACTAATTTTTTTATTGAATCCATTTTATCTAAAGTCATCAATAGTACATTATAAAAAGCTCGCATATATATTCCATTCATTGCTAATACTTTTATTTTATTCTCTTTATATAACAAAACTTTCAGCGATAGTTTTATCTCATCTTCTAAAGAAATAGTGGTGGTGGTACAATCACCCAGAATCAGGGTTTCTACTCTTAGGTCTTTTTTATAGTATTCAACTAGTTTCATTTCAGAACAATTTATCAAATCAAACCAATCACATCCTTGTTAATACCCACTTTCTTCCAACTGTTCAGCACATTCAGAATAATTTTTTATTGCTAAAAAACATTATATTTTTTTGTCCATTTGTGATAATATCTGGAGAAAGAATCTGTGTATTGCAGATTTTTCTTCCCCATTTATTCTTATCATTATCGCAAAAAATAAAGTCATCAACTCCTAAGCTTAACAGAGTATTTGCAAACTGCAAGCCTAAAATTCCTGCGCCAAAAACAACTACTTTTTTACCAATTCTCAACTTTTCTGTTTTCGTAATTGCATTGCAAAAATTATTATAGTTTTCCTTTGCAATGCATTCTATCACTTTAGGTTTATTATTTACATCCATTGTTCCTGTATTCTTTCTAAAATTTCTTTTTCATAACCATCTACTATATCATTTTCTGTTAATACGGTGTTTTGAGGAATATAGCAATTTTTACATACTTTGTTGCAATCTCTTGTGTTTTTGAGCTGTTCTATAATAAAATTTCGTCTTTTTTTACTTTCCCAACACTCTTTTAATGTGTTATCATGAATATTCCCCAAAATCATTGGGGGGGTAATATTGGTACACGGAAAGATAGTTCCATCTGGCAAAATATTAATTGTATAAAACATTAATGGACACATATTCTGCTTTTTGTAATCTATTCCATATTTATTATTTGTTTGGTCATTACTATTTCTTTCTCCTTCTTTCACATCCCACAAAGGCACCACAGTTTCTATATATACTCGATCTGCTATTGGAGCAAATCTTTCATAGAAAATTTCCTTTTCATCTTCATTCAGTGCTGTATCAACAATTTTTATGCAAATTGAAGTACTCCGCTTTTCTTTATACAAAAATTGAATATTATTATAAAAGCGATCATAATCAATGTTAACACCGCATATTTCCTTATACTTTTGGGCATCCATCCCCTGTAATGAAATTACCATTCTATCTAAACCGCTATTGATAATCTTTCTGCATAAATCCTTGTTTAAAAGAGAGGCATTTGTGTGTATTTCTACTGAGTCAGCAACATCTTTTTTCTTTGCGTACTCAACAAATTCAGCAAACCCAGGATGCGCTAATGGTTCCCCATTATGCGATAATGAAAATCGTCTGATTCTGCCGTCAAATTCTAAAGCTTGGTCAACGATTTTTGTAAAAATTTCTTTGCTCATTAATCGACTATGCCCATAATACTTTTCATGTTTCCCCATGCCCCGAAAGCAATAATTACATTTAAAGTTACAAACGTCGCTTATGTCAGCCATTATTGTAAATGGGGTAGATAATGGTAAAACTTTGCCCAAGCACTGTCTATTCTCATTAAAAGATGGTTTGATTTTTTCATCAAAATTGCTCATTATTTTCATTTCCTCCTACAACCCTTATCTTTTTAGCTATATTTTTCAGATTACTAGCATTTACCATCTTATCCATGGTGCTTGCCCATTGTCTATCAAACTCTCTAATAACAATTTATCACGTTGCGTATCCATGCATTGCCAAAAACCATTATATTTATATGCATATAGACTTCCTTCTTCTGTCATCTTTTCAAAAGGGTATCTTTCTAGAATCGTATCATCTCCATGAATATAATCAAATATATCCGGCTCTAACACCATAAATCCTGCATTAATCCATCCCCCATCTTCTTTACTTTTTTCAGCAAATCTATTAATACGATTTGAATCTTCAATATCTAAAACTCCAAACTTATTCCCTGGTTGCACGGCAGTAAGGGTTGCCTTAGCACCCATTTCTTGATGGAATTTAATGACTTCATTAATATTTACATCTGACACACCATCTCCATATGTACATAGAAACGGCTCATTCCCTGTATATTTTTGTATTTTTTTAAGTCTTCCTCCAGTTTGTGTATCTAGCCCTGTATCTACTACCGTTACTTTCCAAGGTTCTGCAATATTATTATGAATCGTAATTTCATTATTATTCGAAAAGTCAAAAGTAACATCGGACCTATGTAAATAATAATCCGCAAAATACTCCTTAATAACATACCCCTTATATCCACAACAGATAATAAAATCATTAAAGCCAAAATACGAATAAATTTTCATAATATGCCACATAATTGGTGAACCACATATTTCAATCATTGGTTTTGGTTTCAAATGACTTTCTTCACTAATGCGAGTTCCGTACCCTCCCGCTAGAATCACAACTTTCATACATTTCTCCCTTTGATCCTAAATATTGACATAACAATTCATCCATTCTAATTCAAAGTCTTTAATCCATGGCATTGAACAAAAAATATCATAGTTAGATGCCAAAATGCTAATTAGTTTTTGTTGAATTTCTCGACACTCTTCAATATTATAACGACTGATTTTGTCAATCATGCTAATCATATATGACCACTCACTATACAATGTCTGTTGGTATATCTGTGGTGCGTTTTCCTTAATGAATTCCGTCCGATTGTGAAAAGCCACTAAGTAATCGCTCATAGTTTGCTTTGTCCATAGTTCGGCTGCACTAGTAAAACGTGAAACATTCCCTTCATGTCGAGTAAAGTAATACTTATCAAGCCCATAGATTACTACTTTGTTTGCAGAAAGCATATATTTATATTGCGTATGGATATCTTCATGCTTAAAATTCTCAACAAAAGGCCATAACTTAAGAATATTTTTGTTATATAGCTTGCCGGGGGTTGACGCTCTAACGTATTTTCTTTCGAGCAAAAGACATACTGCCTCCTCCCCTGTAAGTATTCTCTTCTCTTCAAGAATACATTGAGGAATTCTAGTACTGCCATTACCCTCGGAAGTGCCACAAATTGCTATATCGGCTTCATTTGATTGGACCAAATTATACAAGAACTCTAAATAGTCAGGCTCAATTCTATCATCATCATCCACAAACGCTATATGCTCTCCTTTAGCTGAATTTACTCCTACATTTCTACCATGACCGATGCTTCCTCCTGGTAATGTTATTACTCGAATCCGATTGTCTTTATTTGCATATCCTTCTAGTATCAAAGGTGTTTTGTCGCTGGATCCATTGTCAATAATTATAAATTCGAAATTTTTGTAAGACTGATTGAGTACATCTTCAATCATGTTTGTTACAAATTTTTCTCGGTTATATGTAAGCATAATAACAGAAATCATATTGTCTTGTTAACGACTCCTTTCAATACAATAATAAAAATCGAAAAACATTGGCGCTCGATAATATATACTTTACATTCGCCATTTTGACAACTTTATCGGATGAATAAAAAGGCAATCTGCTTTCCACTCATCCATAAGCCTATAATAATCTCTTTCGTATTTCTCTTCAACTTCCTCTCTTGCCGCATTTCCCCATAAAGTTCTTGACTTGGCCTCTAAATCTTTTTCTTCAATGAGTTCGTCACAAATTAGATGTAAAGCAGTCGGGATTGCTTCTTCCACAAACAAATCCATAGCAGCAAAGACCCCAAGCATATGCGTTACCTTCTCCATATCCTTACCGGGGATAATAAAGACATCACTGTAGCCACCCCAGATAGGGTAAGGACAATACATCCTTCCTAATATCAATGTTCGCAGGAACATAAGTATGAGCCTTGGATATTCCCACAATTTCTTTCTCGCGTTCCACACCATGGAAACATCCATAGTAAACTCTTCTCGATCATATCCTTGTCTCTTCGCAATGTCGAACGCCTCCTCAGCAGACATGATCTCATCTTTCCATAATGTTCCCTGATATTTTTCAAATTTAGGAAAAGGATCCATGAATCTTCTGTTAATTCCCCATCCCTTCATTTGACGCAAAGATTTGGTAAAGGTGATAAAGGCGCTACGACCTGTAAGACCAAACCAGTCTCTGTAATTCCCCTCATGAATGGCAGGATTTAAGATGGCATCGTCTGCCACAAACAAATAATATCCATAACTTTTCTTAATATATTTCATGGCTTGGGCCACATATCCTTCAAACCGAAAAGAACACTCATAGACAGGAATTACATTTTCAATTGTTCCGCTATAAAAAGGAACTATATGATAAATATCCGAAAAGCGATTCTTGTAAATTCTTTCCAGTTTTTTGATGTTGTCATCATATCTGTGATTATAGATAATCAATAAACACACTTCACTTGACATCCAACAATTACCTTTCTTTTACCCTCATTAGTCTGTGCTTTATAACAACCAGCTTTGGAAGCATTTTCTCACCGAAGAAGGCCGTAATAGCTATATTCCTGACTCTTTCTCTACACTCACTCATTACCTTGTCCTGTTTGATGCAGTAAAGATATTCCTTGATAATTCGAAATCTTAAAGAATACTCCTGCTTTCGAAAAGCTCTGTAATTATTGCTGCTCCTAAGTTCATGGTAAGTTTTAAACAGAGAATCCATTACATAAAAGTGCGCATAGGAAACCATCTTTGGATATTTTCTTTTACACAAATCCAAAGTATCATACGCATTTTTGATTCCCTCATATTTCCACATGCTAAACTCTGATTCAGTAATACTTCCGCTTCTCCTAACATAATGATAGACAGGCTTATTAAGCAGCACCACCAAATTACAGATATCCAATATCTTAGGGAGCAGCTCCATGTCCTCATTGATAATCCCCTTCTTATACCTCAATTCGCGAAAGAGCTGTTTTCGAAACAGCTTATTACAGCTTGATTGTCCAATCGTCCTGACAGGACTAAGAAGATTTAGCAGTGCATCCTCCTTGCTTAAGATAAGACGTTCCTTGCTCATATTCAAGTGCTTATTCCCTTTAATATCTTCCGCAACAATCCCGGCAGACACTAATGAGACATCATCATTTGTCATTTCAGAAATCATTATTTCATAAGCATCTTTTTCTAAATAGTCATCGCCATCAACAAAGGAATAAAAGTCACCTTCTGCCACATCAATTCCTGCATTTCTGGCATCAGAAAGACCTCCGTTTTCTTTATGAACCACCTTAATTCTGGAATCAGTCACCGCCAGGCTGTCACACAGTTCTCCCGTCGCATCCGTCGAACCGTCATCCACAAGAATAATTTCAAGTTCGCGGTAAGTCTGATTCACCACTGACTCCACACATCGCTCTAAATATGGTTCTACGTTATAGCTGGGAATAATCACAGAAATTTTATTCATTACCAAATACCTCTTCTTTAGTTCTGAAAATTGCCTTCCCTGCTGTTATCTCGTAGATTTCATCACATTTCTTCACAGTTGTCAGTCTGTGGGCAACAATAACAAGAGTTTTAAGTCCCTGCAGTGCCTCAATGGATTCCATAACAGCCTTCTCTGTCTCATTGTCGAGAGCAGCTGTTGCTTCATCCATAACAAGGATATCCGGGTCACTGTATAGTGCTCTTGCAATGGCAACTCTCTGGCGTTGACCGCCGGAAAACTTCACTCCCCACTCTCCAACTCTGGTATCAAGACCATCCTTTAATCCCTCCACGAAAGGCTTGAGCTGTGCCATCTCTAAAGCTCTCCAGACCTTTTCATCATCTATCTTATCCTCTTCAATACCAAAAGCCACATTTCTTCTGATGGATGCATCAGATAAATAAACGGATTGGGGAACATATCCTGTTATTCTATGCCAATTGTCACCGATTTCCTCAATGTTAATTCCATCCATGCTGATTTTTCCACTCTGAGGCCTATACAACCCAAGAATAATATCGGATAGGGTAGTTTTTCCAGCCCCTGAAGTTCCAATCAGTCCGATGCTCTTTCCCTTCCTGATCACCATATTCAGTCCCTCAAGCACATTTCCCTTTTTCTCAGAATAGGCAAAGGTAATATCGGAAAGTCGGATTTCCCTTTGTAATTTCGTATCCGCATATTTTTCATTATGTTTCACAGAAGGTTCTCTTTTCTCAAGTTCCTGTGTTTCATGCAGGGTTTCATAGGCCACCACCAGTCCCGGTGCATTATAGGTAATGGTATTTACGCTTCCTAAAATTGAACCGATATAGGGAAGGATACGGAATGCTCCAAGAGCAAAGGCAGCAATCTCCGTGATCTGCATTCCCGCATTACCGGAAGCAATGGCCTGCACTGCAACTGCAAAGGTCAGTCCCACCACGCACATAGCTTCCAGAATATTGTTGGGTGCAGAAGCACCCACTGCAGCAGTGGCACAGGATCTGTCATATTGAATCATGCAACGCAAATATTCGTCCGTAAAATATTTCTGCCTATTCATGGCAAAAATCTCTTTACTTCCTTGAATCGCCTCAAGAGAAGCCTGCCGTGCCTGTTGGGAATACTCTCTCTGCTCGATACCGCTTTTTCTCATTCTGCTTTTAAATAACAGTTCCGAAATGAGAGAGCTAAATGCTATTATAATAAGTAACATCAACGCCAGCCAGGGGTTGGTTACCACAATAAATACGGTGATACATATCACGGTAATTATTCGAACCATAAGAATAAAAATATGGAAAACAATAGTCTGCACGCTCTGCGGATCCACGCCGATTCCTCGCAGGATTTCTGAAGAATTATGCTCTACAAAGTAGGTATAACCTTGCCGCACATAGGCATTAAATATCCTGAGTGCAAGCTCCCGCCTTATTTTGTTGGCAAACTTCGTACTTACCCAGGTATAAAAAATAGAAAAGGCATTCTTAAAGATATAAATCAGTGCGACACCCACACAGATAAAGATAATGATCTGGTTATCGGAAGACAAATGGAGCGCCTCGAAAACCAACTTTGCATACACATTTTCCTTGATCTGGTCGATGGACATAATTACAGACAGTAAAGGAATTACCATGGATACCCCTAATATTTCCAGTATCGCCGAAATCAAAGACATAAAGAATACAATAATGCAATATAGCTTTTGCTCCCTTGACAGAATAAATCTTAACTTATTGATTGCATCAAATACTTTTCTTATCCCAGTTAACATTAATCATATCCTCATTAAAAATCTATATTCCTATCCCGTAAATCTCCTGAATACACGCTTTCCATTCACCTCTTTCTTTTAAAAGAAATGAAATGATATCTCTTACTGCTCCATAACCGCCCTTAATACTTGATACATAATCAGCCTTTTCCTTCACTTCTTCGCAGGCGTCCTCCGGGCATCCCACAAACCCACACAAAGCCATTCCCGGCAAATCATTCAAATCATCACCCAAATAACCTATTTCTTCTCGGCTAATGTGATGCACATCCATGAAATCTTTTAAGTATGTCAGCTTGTCCTTACAATTCTGTACCAGATAGTCTACCTTCATTTCTGTCATTCTTCTGGTCGTCGCTAGGCATTCCCTGCCGGTAAGTACCATTATCTTTATTCCTGCTCGGTGTGCCGCAAAAAAACCCGCCGCATCCTTCGTGCAGAATTTCTTCAATTCATTTCCGTTTTCATCATAGTAAATGCCCGCATCAGTCATTGTTCCATCTACATCAATAATCAAATAACTGATTTTCATCCAATTGTCCTTACCCATACAGCCCATTTCGCATCCTTCTGTCATTTACTCTTAATTTACCCATATACCATAATGTGGCGAATCATTTGTGCATAATTCATGATTGTTCCCAACGCACCTAACAGTATCATTCCTCGCCATATGATCTGTGTCTTTAGCAGCTGCACCCGTCCGATAATTACGGCACTGGTCAGAATAAGCGCAAAGTAGAAAAAAGATACTACCCGAAGTATGGATGCCGATATCGTAGTCGTAAATCCTAAAACCACTTCAGGAAGCAATCCCCAGACAAGAAATACTGCTGTCAAAAAAAGATATGCATTTGTTTCATCGATTATCAGTCTAAGAAGATAGATATAACTCGCAACCAGTACTAATGCGGAAATCAGTGCCAGGTACTGTTCTGTCTTAGGACTTACAGTAAACGAAGCATCCGGGTAAACATAAGTCAAGGTGCGATTTTTAACAGTATATGCCACAAAGATATAAGCAGTCCACAGGATAACGATCCCGACAGGAATGCATGCTGCAATCCTGGCAAATAAATCATTTCTTTTCCGGAATACCGCAATCATAATTACCACACAAGCTGTAAACAGAACGACATTAGGGATTGACATATAATGATAAAATGTTGAATTAATTCCCATTCTCAGTTTTCCCCACACAGATAGTGACAACATATCTGCCGTATCATGGAAAACAGCATCTCTCACCATGCGTACCCGATTACCGGGACACATGATAAACAGAAACAAATTTACAATAGTTATGATTAGTCCTTCCCGGTATTCAAGACTGAACATAAATAAATCCGACTTGTAACAGGCAATACCAATCAACATCAACAAACACAGCATTAATAGTGTTGAAACATCAAAATTGGTTGCATACAGGAAAGCAAGGCAATAGAGGATGTTCATAAAGATATTTCCTGACTCCCCATTTCCTTTAATTGAATACAGCAATTTTTTCATGCTATAGACAAGCAATGCAAGCATCCAGGTCCAGTTTATTGTCGTTGTAAGCCAACCTGCCGTACCCATTAACGCATAGGGGAAACTCAGGAAAAGAAGCAGAAAACAGCTTCTATATTTCCATTCTTCATCAAGCTCCTTAACCCATAATTTTATTATGCCGGTAAGGGAGTAATACAACAAAATTATCATCAGCGTATCAACCACCATCCACAGGACTGGTGGTAGCCAGCCAAAAAGAATGTTTGCTGCTTCAATAAATATTCTGGAAGTCCAGCATTGATACTGTCTTACGACAAAACTGAAAATATTATAGTGATAGTCCTCCAAGTAAGAAGTATAAAGAATATCATCCCAACAGTCAAATCCCATAAACAAGTGGGGCGGAAAATAAAACACAAAAATCACTATATAATCAAAATACTTTTTTACCAGTCCACTGCCGGTTTTTTCCTTCTTGTCCACGTTTATTTCCATTATCATTACCCCTGTAGCATTCTCCTATGGTATGACGTCTTATTTCTCATAAACAGAATTTGTCAAAAAAATGATCCTGATTTTCTTTTTCAGTTCATTCACATATTTCTTAATCCGTATGTTTTCCTCCTGCCCCTTGGTGTGCTGGCTGAGCATATAGGAATGGACATAGTTATCTCCTTCTTCCCTATATCCGTCAAAGCCTGCCACATAAACTGCAGTGATTTCAAGACGGATCAACAGCTTCAGCAGCATAATGACGCAGTTATCACAGGTTCCCAGTTCATCAAAACTAAGCTCCGCAAAGTCAAGAACCGCTTCTTCCTTTTCACTAAGATCCGGAAGGTTGGAGGTAAGCAGAAGCTTTATTTCATTCTTTTTATCCCGCAATCCTTCATAACGCATGGCATTGGAGCAGAACACATAATCCTGGTCATATGCTTCCGGCAGGAAGTTTGCGGAGATGATTACCGGCTTTTCCTTCTCTATAAAAGCATCGATTTTGCTCTTTTGCCCTGCAATGGATGCGCCCGGTGCCAACACTAAGATCGTCCTGCCCTCCAATTGCTCTTTAAGCCTCTCTACAAGCGCGCCGTCATCAATCTCATGATTCTGGAACTTCTCATACAGATCCTCAATATAGGACTCATCATAGGCTGTTTTCTTGCCTTCCTCGATACTTGCAAGGATCTGATTGATCTGCTTGGCACGAAGCCTGCCCTTTCCCAGAAGAAATTCCGCATAATTCCTGTGCAGATTAAATTTGGCCGAAAGAGCATAGGCTGTATTGTATCCCCAGGGTTCAATCTGCTTCAGCTTCGCAATGTGATCATCGATTCCGTCAAGCACCGGATTTACATTGTAAATACCTCCCTGTGTCTTGTTCATGTAATCCATAATAAGTTCCATGCACAGGTTCCCGGGAGACCGCCCCATTCCCAACATGGAGGCATCGATCACGCACTGCCTGCCGCCGGATTTCATCGCAATAAAGTCCTGCGCAAGCGCAAAAGAAAGTGCCAGGTTTTCATGCAGGTGAAGACCGATCACAATGGATTGATCCAGGTTGTGCTCTACCATGGAATAGATCCTCATCAGGTCTTCCTTCATCATGGAGCCGAAGGTATCCACAATGGAAAATGCATAGGGCTTGATCCGATTAATTTTCTCAAGGAGCTTTAAAATCATCTCATCGGAATATCCCATAATATTGATGGGGTTGGCAAACACCTTGTAGCCTTTACCGATAGCCTTCTCAATATACCGGAGTCCCTCATCAACATCATAATCATGAAAAGTGATTCTCAGCGCATCTATGGACTTTCCGTCATAGTCCTCCAGCTTGTCAATGTCATACTTATTATGGAGCGCCATGGCAGTAAACTTAGTGTTCCCCTTATTCTCCGGCAGAATGTTATGAATCTCCCGGCAGTTATTGAACACCGCAGCGTCCTTACTGTATTCACAGTTTCGAAGGAATCCCACCTCCACGTAGTCAACCTGCGACTCAACCAGCTTCCTAATTACATCTTTAATTGTATGATACCCGAACTCCCAGTTATTGATATATCCGCCGTCACGCAGCGTACAATCCAGAAGCTTAATATTACCCATTCTGTCTCCTATCCGATTTTGTTGATTCTATACCGTCGGTTTTGGATCCTTCATTGCATACAGAGCCTTCGCCATCTCATAATCATATACATCATCAATATCTGCTGCCTCTCTCTTGTTGATCAGCAGCCTGTATGCCTTCGGTCCGTAGTTATAATGCCACTCTCTGATCTTTTCCGTAGGTGCAAGGTTGATTCCGTTCGTAAAATGATACAGCATCGGCAGCTGCTCAGAATTCTTATGGGCAAGTCCCATACTGAAATTTAACGGTCCCTTTTCATCCATCAGATAGGTCTGATAAGGACTGCATGTGATCAGGGAATCATACCCCTCTTCCAATTTTTCAAAATAGGTCTTAATGGCTTTATTATACAGATAAGGTTCTACACAGGGAGAGGTTGCACATGCCCACATCACATGATCCCCTTCCACAATATCGCACACATATTCAAGAAACATACCAAAGGGCACTGATTCATCCGCATACTGGGTTGGTCTCTTGATTGCTTTGATTCCTGCATCCTCTGCAATCTGAAGCATTTCATCAGAATCGGAAGAACAAATGATATCGTGAAGACCTTCCACCTGCTTCAGTTGATTGATCTTGTGTAACAGAAGATTGGAATCTCCGAAAGGCAGAATATTCTTATTCGGTAGTCTTGTACTGTTTCCCTTCACCGGTATTACTGCTGTAATTTTATTGCTCATCGCTCATTCCTCCTGTATTTGCAATTATCATAATTATACTATTGTTCCAGTGCATTCGCAATTCTATTTATGATTTCCTCAATTTCCCGGGCGCTTGTCAGCTCGTGACTATGCTCCTGCTCAATCCTGTATGCGCCCTCTCGGATCTGCCTTTGCCTTTCCAGGAAGCTCCATTTCAGCCTATCATTTTCAAGCATTTTCAGATAGGGCTTATAAAGCAGATCACATCTGGAAAGTGACTTAATAAGACCGGTCACTCCTGTATAGGTGGGCTTGTATCCTTTCAACTGTTCCCTGCTGAGTCTGTAAGAGTCATTGCTAAGAACCTCCTCTGCCATATTGGCAAACTTGATATAGCTTGGCTCCTCCCAGTCAATCAGGTAGATTTCTTCTATGCTCTCTTCCGGCGTCGGAAATTTCTCATCTGTCGCATAAAGAGAAGCCTGAAATCCCTCGAAATCAGTAATCTTATCGGAATCACTGATCAGCTTTAACTCAAAGCCTTCCGTTACCGGAAGCGGGAACAGCAGCTGGCACATCTTCTTTGCGAAGAATGCCTCCACCACCACAGAACTGTTACCGGTATAAACCTTATCACAGGTCACAATCCACTGCTTTACCGATTCTCCACTGATGATCTTGAAGTTGCTATACTTTTCGGCAAGCTCCTGCGCGCATTTCGTTGGATGTCCCGGATGGGGTCTGTATATGAAACAGATTTCATCATCTGCCTTTAAGATCTCCTCCATCCATGTAAGAACCTGTCTCTGGGATTCACACATAAATGTATAATAATCTGCCCAGTCATCCCCAAATCGCATACACATATCCCTGATGTAAGCTTCATCCAGAGAATCTCCATAATAGGGAGATGCAAACAGGACCACCTTCTTGTCCATGGGGAGATCATACTTTTCAAATAGTTCCTGCCGGCTCATATAGTATCTGCTAAGGGGCTGTCGCAGAAAATCCATCCCCACATGTCCGGTGAGTTTCAGCTTTTCGGGTGGCATTTTCACTACATCCAGCATTCTCTTCTGATTCTGCTTTCCCCAGGAAACCCTCACCACATCCTTGCCGATTTCCGTGTAATTTTTGTATGCATCCTTCCGGTCCTCATCCTTGGGATACACAATATTTTCCCACTGCATATCAATGACCTTGTCAAACTTCACAAAGTTCTTGGTCTGCCAGTCAAGAGTCTGGTTATTGTAGCACGCCATGACAAGCAAAACTTTTGTATGGATAAAAGGCTTAACAGCCAGTGCATTTTCTGCATCCTCAATATACCGTATTTCTGTACGGTATCCCCGCTTATCCAGTTCATACTTAATTAAGCATAGATTTTCAAGTTCACGTACTTTGTGTTCATATAAAAATAAAAAGTCTAATTCTTTCATCGCTTCTCTTCCATTTCAACTTCCGACAATAATTCAAGCCAGTATTTCACAATGCTTTCCGGGCAAAGCTGCTCTGCCTTTTTGACGGCACGCTCAGACATTTGTCTTCTCTCTTCAGGATTCCCTGCCAACTCCTGCATTGCCTGCACCAGCTTCTCCCGTTCAAATGCCGGGACAATTCTCCCCTCCACGCCATCCGTTACCAGAGGCTCCATGGCAGGTATATCATATCCGATCACCGGCAGTCCCATTTCCAATGCTTCCGTTATGGTCATCGGGAAGCCCTCCCATCTGGAGGTCATCATAAACACGGAGCCCTCAAGCAGAAACTGCTTTACCTGATTGGTATAACCGGTAAAGGTTACAGACGGTCCGATTCCGCGTTCATTCGCAAGCTTCTCAAGAGCCCCCTGCAGGCTTCCTCCACCGATAATCAGCAGTCTCCAGTCCGGATTTGCATTATGGAACAGACAAAATGCTTCAATCAGATCATCATATCCCTTCTCTGCCTCTACCCTGCCGCAGGTGACAAAGCACCGGCTTTCCATATCTGCTTTTTCTTCACTGGAAAAGCTTTTGGGATTTGGGATTATCGTTGTGGGCAGACCCATGCTTTCCATGTACTTTCCTGCAATATCCCGGTTGAGAACCACACGCCGCTTCATGTGAACGGCACAATCACGATACAGCCTCATGCGGTTCCTGTAATATCCCGTTTTGGGGGCAAAATATCCCTCAAAGGAGCTGTGCTCCCAGCTGATGCACTTGGCACAGATCCGGTCAGCAATGTATCCTAACAGCATGGTATAAGCACCGGACACAGCGATCATGATATCAAATTTTTCTTCATTGATTCTCTGAACCCATTCCTCCAGAAGTTCATTCGGATAATAAGCCTTCTTCAGCAGATAACCGGATATTCTTCCGCTTGTTAAGCCTGTCCGATAATACAATGTTTTGATGACAAACCGGAACGGCGTTTCCTTTGCATTCCTGACTTCCTCTGTTCTGATTCTTTCAGACAAGTGGTAATCATTTCGGTTTCCACCCTCATACCGCCTGTTCTCAAAGGTATATATCGTTATGTCATGATACTTCGACAGCTCATTTGCCATGAGGGAAACAACTCTTTCCTCCCCTCCGCAGGCATACAATGAACTGATGATAAAGCCAATTTTCGCCATACTGTCCTCTCGCTATCCTATAGTAACACAATTTTTAAAAATAATAAATGTTTTATAGCTTCTCCATCCGTTCAAGAAGCTCCTGATACTTCTTATTAAGGTCAAAGTTCTTTGTCACATAGTCTCGTCCGGCCTGTCCGATTTCCTCTGCCTGTTCCCGGTTTGCAAGGAGACCCCGAATGGCATCTGCATACTCTTTCTCCGTCACGCAATGCAGATATTCCTTGCCCGGTTCTGCCCCGATTCCCTCGATTCCGATTTCATTGGTGAGTACCGGAACGCCTGCCGACATTGCTTCCAATATTTTTACCTTGATCCCCGCTCCAAGAAGCAGCGGTGCCACAAGGCAGATACTCTCCGAAAAGTAAGGACCGATATCCTCCACGAAGCCAAGAACCCTAACCCGCTCATTCTGTTGCTCCCGAAGCTCCTTTAAGGGGCGGGCGCCTGCAATCACAAACCGGTATTCCTCAGGCAGCAAGGGCAAAACTTTTTCGATGAACCACATGGCGCTCATATGATTTTCTTCTCTGTACATAGCACCATAAAAGAGAATATCCTTCCATTTACAGTTTCTGTGCACCCCGTCATAGTTCTCAAAATACACGGAGGAAACAAACAACTTCTCTTTTTCTATCTGATTCTCCTCAAGAAGTCTGCCATCCTTAGGATTATTCGTTACAACAAGCTGCGCCTTCTTAAGCGCGGCAAGCTCCTTTTTCTTCATGTTTCGGTATTGATAACCGGCAATTGCCTTGGTTAACCGAGATTTGGCAAGTCCGATTCTCCTGTAAAAATTTAAGAATAAAACGTCTTCTTCAATAGCCACAATCGGCGTTTCAGGATAGAATCTCCGAATGAAAGGCATCAGAAGTACAATCTGCGTCCACTGCAGAACGATCAGATCCGGCTTCTTGTTTTCCCTTGCATACTCCCGGATCATCTTTTTAAGCCGGTATCGCTCATAATTTAAAAGGATTCCACTGTAGGAATCCCATGGATTATAATAGGAGAAACCACTAACCAGCTTACGCACCAAGCTCTGGGGCTTCGTATGATCCAGGATCACGAGTCTGTGCTTTATACCGTATCGGTCAAGATCAAGCTTTGCCACTTCTCTCTGATAACACATCGTCAAAAGGGTGACATCATAGCCTTTCTGTTTCTGTATTTTTTTGATATAGAAATTATGCACCTTACCTCCGGCATGGTCTACTGTGTCATAGGGTGCATAATAGGAAATATAAAGAAGCTTAGTCATTTTTCTTCGCCACCTTTCCTGTACGGAAATCCTTGATTCCTTTCCTGCAGATACTACTTTCCTTTTTTCCCCTGACTATCAGATAAATTTCTTTTATAAGCAGATACATGGAACAATAGAAAATGCCCATTCCATACACAACATACCGCTGTATCCCGATAAATACTAAATTAAGAATTACCACCATAACCACCATCGTAAGCACGGTACTCATCACAAATTCAATGATACTCCGCTCACCATGACACTTTCTGATCCAGACGCAACCCAGAATTGCAAAGAGATAAATAAACAACGCAATAAAATGGCAGAGCAGATAAATCGGTCTAATCTGGAAAAATACCGTCGCAATGAAGGAAGGCAACATCAAACGGATTCCATGATAAAGGAATCTGCCGAAATGCCGAAATAGTACCCGCAATCCCAATTCTCTCACAATACTTGCATAGCTTCTGGTACGTACCCCGGGATTTGCTTCATCAAACTCTGTAACTGCCTGGTCCACAAATGCCGACATCTGGTCGTGCACCAGATCTTCCCACATATACAGGCCGGGCTTCAGATGATGGTGCAGACATTCATTCTCATCTGCCAGCTCATAAGTCTTCAGAAAAATCTGCTGCATCATTTCATCCTCAAATAATGCCACATCCTCCCTGTCCGCCTCAAAAAAGCCTCTCGAGACGATCACAGTATCAAACTGAGCCGGAACCTTCTCCTTGGTAACCTGGGAAATATAGAAGGTTTCCGTCGCTTCCTCTTCAGTCACCAGAATTGTACTGCCCTTCACATCCGCCGTATCGCTCTCCTGCGCTTTTTCTAAAATTCTGGCATTGTCAAAAGCAACCGTCGCATAAATCAGCTTATAGGAGCCAAACGCTATGACAACACCTGCTGCCGCTGTCATTCCCAGCAGAAGTGTCTTCTTAAAAAAGGAACCCTGACATCTTCTGAACACAATCCATAATAACAGCAACAGCCCAATCGCCTGAAGGAACAGCATCTGCGACCTGATCAGCCCCAGAATATATGCCATAAGGACGCTCCCTGCGTACCATCTCATCTTCAGCGTCCATACTGTCTTCAAAACAGCAATAAAATACAGGTAAAAGAGCGCATAGGTAATCCCCTCAGTCATGATCTGATGGGTAATCCCTGATTCCGGCAGATAAATGGAAAAGGGCAGCATGGCTGCCAGATAAAGCAGAATGCACTCCCATCCCCTCAGCCGAAACTGCTTCTGCAGTATCAGAACAAAAAGAAAAGTGCATGCAATTGCAAGCAGGCTCTGGGCGATCACAACTCCATTCAAGAAGCTCTCCTCTCCCATCAGACTGCGGAAAAAGTCCAAAAAGGCAGGATACCCGGGCAGAATTCCCTGTCTCCCCCGCTCCTCCAGATATGGAAGACTATCTTCCTGCATGCTGACCCACTCACCCGGAATAAAATAAAACAATGCCCCCAGGATCAGCATCACTGTAACTGCCCACTTTTCTATTTTTACTTTCTCGGCTGTTTTCATCTAGTATTTCCTTTCCATCCGTTTCCTGCTGATCAATACGGCATAAACGCCTGTTATCATATATCCTGCCGCATAACCCAGAACAATACTGATCACCACATTCCTGACTATTTCCATCTTCACAATATTCCCGCTGAAGTATTCAATTTCCTCTCCCTGCCGAAATACTCCCATCCGCTTGTATCCTTCGTAGGCAGGATCCTCTTCTTCATAATAATGAATCTCCTTGGTAACATCTGCACAATCATCTCTCCGCACTACATACCCCTCCGGATATGCCATCAGTAGCTGCACGATCAGGAAGGCAACCGCCGCTCCTGCGATTCCCCCAAGGAACCGGCTCCTCTTAAACGGCAGCAGATTTCTCAGGTATCCGGCGGCATTCATCAATCCACCGGTCGGCAGTTCAATCTCTTTATTAAAGCTTCCCAAAAGTGAAAATCTTCTCCTCTCCTTCGTCCCTCCAAAGAGCAGTGCCCCCATGAAAACAAAGGAAAGATTCTTAAAGGAGCTATTGAATAAAAAGGGTTCTGTCAGACCTCCCACGGTAATTGCAATGATAATGAGTACCTCCGTATAATGATCCCTCTTCAAATAATGGAAAACTGCATACAGGATTCCCAGACTAAGCAGCGTAAAGGGAATGATTCCGTATGCAATAAAACCAAACAGATAGGCGTTATCCATGGTCAGGCTCGAAGTCACAATATCCGCGATCCGCAGTCCAAACAGAGAATAATTCTCCGGCTTTAAATACCACCATCCCAGCTCCATCCTGGTACTTAACAGCTTATTTAAGATATTAAACCATTCTCCCGTAACCTTTATCGGGGCAAGCAGTGACAGAAGCACGCAGCACGGATAAATCAGGCATAAAATCCCCTTCTCGATAAGGCAAAGTCTCTTTCGAAAATAGAGATAAATTCTTCCTGCAAGCAGGACCGTAAACACGATAAAGCCTGTATAGCTGACAGAATACAGGAAAACAAGGCAGTTCCCTGCAAACAGCCACAATGCATGCTTTAATCGGAAGTTTTCTCCCAGAATATAGATCACCAGAATTGCAAGAATAAAATAGGATACCTGGAGAACATTGGGATGTGGATACCCTAGACTCCACCGAAAAATATGACCTAATCCCAGCTTGACATGAACCTTAAACACGGTATCCTCCATATGCAATAAGGATGTAACCGTGATCAGGAAAAAGGACAAAGACCACACCACGGTTCCAATAGTGAACAGTCGTTTCACATTCACATACTTCATTCCGATCATCACAAGACCGTAGAGAAGCAGTCCCTTTTCTCCTGAGGTGAGGTAAGTAACTCCGGTTACCGCAAGTACCAGAAGAATTTTCACATACTCACCGATGGTATAGCTTTCTATGCACAGCTTTCCTGCAAGGCAGATGACCGCAAAGATCAGAATCAGCTTAAAGACGGTTTGACCGTCATAAAGTCCAAGCCCTTTGGCCAGAAAAAGTGACATAAAAAACAGCCAGTATAAGATTTCTCCCAAATTTACTTTACACACGCTTTTATTCATGAAGAGCTTCCCTGTAAATAGTGATTACCTTTTGGCAATAGATTTCTGTTGTGTCAAACATTACCCCGACGCAGTTATCCGTGTATTTCTTTAGGAGCTCCGGATTCTCCCATAACTCCCGGATCCGGCTGACCAGTTGTTCTGTGTTACCCGGTTCAAACAGGCAGCCTGTCACCCCATCCCGAATCAGCTCCGGCACCCCGCCGATATCAGCAGCAATGACAGGGGTTCCGTATTGCTGTGTTTCCATCACGGCAAACGGACAGTTTTCATACCATTCTGACGGGAACACGCTGAACCTGGCTTCCGATATGACCTTTCGAAGTTCCTCTGCATTCAGAAAACCAAGGTCTCTTACATTACTGCATTCCGCAAGCTTCTCCTTTAGAGGTCCACCGCCGGCAAAAAGAAACTGTATTTCCGGCAGCTGCTCACAAGCCTTCAGCAGAGTTCTGACCCCTTTTTCCTCCGAATACCGCCCAAAATACAGGACATAATCCTTCTTTTCTACCTGCTCGGGTTTCTCCTTATCCAGGAAATTATATAATGTAATCAGCTTTCCTGCAAGAAGGGGATTGGTGGAAAGCTTTTCTGCCATAAATCTGCTGGGGCAGATAATGCAGTCTACCCTCCTGTATGTTTTTAACAACCGGTACAATTGTGCTTCCATGGTTCCCAAGATGCTCTTCATCCGGGAGTTATGAATGCACTTATTCTTACTGCATTCCCCGTACCTTGCATCTTCACAGCGAAAGCATTTTTCACCTGTTGCAGGGATCATCATCATATGGTTTGGACATACCCACTGATAGTCATGCGCCGTATAAATGATGGCTACCCTTCTCTTCCGCTGTCTTTCCCACTTCCTGATCTCATAAATGACGGATGGTGTGATCTGAAAATTAATATTGTTAAGATGTACCACATCCGGTTGCAGATCATCCAAAACAAGCCGGATTTTCTTCCTGGCTTCCAGGGAATAAATGATGCGAAAGGGATATAGCAGCTTCTGAATACCACCAGTGTGGAAATCCATATCAGAGGTATAGCTATGGGCGTGATTGCCCACAATTCGTCCTTCATGCTCCATTCCGAAATATTCTACGTCATGCCCCATTTTCTGCAGTTGCCGCCCGATCTGAAAGATATAGGTTTCGGAGCCGCCGTTGGGATATAGAAATTTATTGACAATTAATACTTTCATTCTGCACTCTTTCCTACTGAATTCCGGCTTCCTCCAAAAAGCGGTCTGCAATTTGGGATAAGCTGTATTTTTCCTTAATTTTAACTGCATTTTCAGAGAGCCTTTGGGCAAACACAGGATCATCGGCTATCCGGCTCATCGCCCTTACAAGTGCTGCCTTGTCTCCTACCGGGGTAAGTATTCCGCTTTCCTCATTCTGAATATAGGCTGCCGACCCGCCAACCGGGCAATCCGTTGAAATTACCGGTACTCCCATAGCCAGTGCCTCGATCATGGAGTTGGAAATTCCCTCATAATCCGAGGAGAGGACAAACATGGCGCTGTCCCGTATCTCCTCCTTCACATTAGGCGAAAACCCATGAAAAATTACTTTTTCACAGATTTTAAGCTCCCTGACCTGCTGTTCCAGTGATTCCTGCAGCTCACCAATCCCGAACAGATGCAGTTCATAATCGGTATGCTGTTTCACAAACTCAGCAAAGGCATTAATGAGAAGTGCATGATTTTTCTGTGGCTCCAGGCGTGCAGCCGAAACCACCCACTTTTTGCGTTCTCCTTCAAACCTTGATGGCATGCCATCTGCAACAGGATTGGGAATCACCACCGCCTTCTCCCGGATGTTCTCAGGGAAGCATTGCTTCATATCCTCTGTCTGAAGCACCAGCTTGTCCGCCCTTTGGTAGGACCAGTTGCGGATTCTCTGATGTTCATATTTCATGGGGTCATTTCTCTCCGACACAAGCATCCGGTGGGGAATGCCTGCTGCCGCAATCGTCGAAAAAACTGCTCCCATCACACTGAATGCAAAGATACAGCAATCCTGATTCTGCCGGTAAAACCTACGCATTCTCATGATACGCTTTATCCGCACCGTCAGTTTCCCGCCGGAAGCCTCACCTGCCATACAGATTTCCACTTTGGGATCCAGCGGATAGGCGACCCGGTTTCCTGCGAACAGCATGACTGCCACCTTATACCCCTTTTCCACAAATTTATTTGCCAGCAGGGCAACGACACGTTCTGTTCCTCCCCCCACCATATCGGGCACTACAAATACAATTTTCATTTTATCTTAAGGCTCTCCCTACCTCATTGAATGCTTTGGCACAATAACAATTACTTAATTTCTCCCGGTACAAAATACAGTTATTTACATATTGTTCATTCCTGTCGCAGATTTGCCTAAGTTCCTCTACTCCCCATCCATCCTTCACAATTCCCAGAGATGCCTGCCTGATATAATCTGCGTTGAAGGGAATCGTTGTGGTCACCACCGGTGTCCCTGCTGCAATGCTTTCTACGATGGAAACCATGCTGTTATCCTTCGTGGTATTCACAAGCAGGGCTCTGGCCCGATTCAATATCGGCACCAGCTTATCGTGCCCCAGTTTCCCGGGAAACTGTACATATGCTTCGGCATCCGCCTCCTGCACCTGCTGTTCCAGCTTTTCCCTTAAGTTTCCGTCTCCAACGATAAACAAACGGTAGTTTTCCGCTCCCCTGCTCCTGAAAGCCAGGAAACGGTCGATGATCTCATCAATATGCTTCCGCTCAATCAGCTGGGAAACCACGACAAAATAATCATCCTTTTCCCTTCTGCACGCAATCTTTTCAAGATCAACTCCATGATCTATTTTCATCGACTTAACACAATTACAATACTTCTGAATGAACGTCTCAGCACGGGAGGATCTTGGTATTACCGGAATTTTCCGCATAAGGCTTCTTGCAACCAGGTTATACCAGAGTATTGACGGAAGCTTATGCAGCATGTTGTTATGTGCTCCCAACTCATGCCAGATCACCAGCTTTTCTCCGGCAAACAGCACACCGGTCAGCGTCAGCATGGAAAACACCTCACTGGAAATAATATAGTCAAACTCCCTCTTGTGCTCCCGTAAATATTTTGCTGCTCCCCAAAGGAGTGGGAAGCATCTGGGCTTAAACAGCTTCTTCCATTTACATGGCATCCAGATTATCTCAAAGTCATAGACCTCCTGCTTAGTTGGTCTGTAGCAATCCGCTGCAAGGAGTACAGGTGTATCACCATTTTGGAGAAATCCCCGGCATAACGTATAGATCATGGTATCCTTAATCGATTTTACCTTGGGGATCTCATCTGTCTCGGATGTATAGAGGATCGGATTCATGATAAGAACCTTCACTGCTTCCCTACCTCCTTCCCCCAGTAAAGCATCTGATGCCAGTACATTCCAATCAAAAAGAATACGTAATTTCTTGCAAGATACTCAGATACGGCATGCGCTTCAATGATACTGTAGGTTGCAAATGCGGCAATGAGTGCAATTGCAGGATAATCCTTCTTCTGATAACAGTAGATCATCATGATGAAAATGATCGTTATGAAAATACAGGCAGGGATAATCCCATACCAGTAGAACAAGCGGATCCAGCCCATATCAAAGTAATGCACGTTTTCCGGTTTGGAAAACAAACTCCAGGAGCCTATCGTCCCTGCCCAGTTCTCCGTCTCGGTCAGTATTCTGATTCTGCCGTTTAGGAAATCATTTAAATGCACGAATTTCATAGTAGTCGGATCGCACAATGCGTGCCAGACAAAATCATGGACACGGTACGCATTAATCGCAATGGAAACGGATATTCCGATACTGCAAAGAAAGGCATCTACACCGGCCCATGCTGCTGTCTTCTTAATGAATTCAGGCTTTCTTCCGCTGGATAAAAATGTCATGACAATTGCAAATGCGGTTACAAGCAGACTTGTTCTTGAATCTGATATACTGAATGTAACAAGGCTAAGCACGACCACTCCCAGATAATGATACCACTTCATCCTGTTTCCATACAGATATAGCCCCAGTGTTGTAAGTGCCCAAACCATACACTGCAGTGCATTGGGATGTCCCATTCCAAGCGTATATCTGGTCTCAACGCTCCCGCGTCCATAGTCCTGCGTCAGTGAAACCGCCCCGTAAATTCCGGTCACGGAAAGCAAAATGATAACCAGACAGCCAATCAGCGTCAGCCTAAATACCAGCGTCATGCATTTCTTCATGTCAATCCCTTTGCATGCTGCCACAAACATGACCAGACGGATGATCTCATTCCGCTCCGTCATAAAGTAGGAAACCGTTCCCAATACGCAAAAAAGAAAGACCGTTACATATTCTCTTTTGCTGTATTTAGTCAAGCACACCTTGATCAGACATAAAAGGAATGTCAGTTGAAACAATCTTCCTTCAATGGGATTGGTATAGGCACTCTTATCAATGATCACCATCATTACTTCAATGATGACTGCTGTGTAAAAGCAGTAATATGCAATTTTAGAAAGTAAACCCTGTTTTTCTTTCAACCATTCTTTCATTTACATCAACTTTCCCTGGGGACTGATAAATCTCCAGCCCTGCCACAGATCTTCCATCTCTTCCTTCACAAATACCTGTGAATTCTTCTGAATCGTGGGGCGGATCATCACCTTGCTTTCATTGGGATTCAGTCTGGCTCCCCAGAAGCTGAAGGTAGAGTTTGCACAGATATTATGCCTGCAATTGCTCATCAGCCACATATCGTAAAAGCTGTCCCTTCCGTGATTGATATCCACAATGGTATATTCTTCCCCAATATAGTTTCTCTTTACATAAGAAATATCATCCGAAAACAAATAAAAATGTGCATCCGGAATCATGCCTTTCATCATACTGATTGCATTTGCATAATAGGCATCTGTACAGATATTTCCAAACATTGCCGCATTCTCCGGATTCAGGTAATCCCCTCTTCTTATATGCACACTGACAGAATTCCCGCTCCGCATTCTCTCTGCCATCTTCTGATTTAAGGAATTACTGCTTGGCGGAAACTGTATCTTTTCCCGCAGGTCATACAGGATATCCGCATAATACTTCTCACAGGCAAAGTAGCCGGTAAGGTACATGTTTTCAAAGCTTAAAAGCTCCGGATGATACATTTGACTTTCTTCAAATTTATGGATGGTAAAGGGCAGCAATTTCCTGCGCAGCTTCCCGAAAATGCCATCTGTCCCGATCAACGCTTCCCTTTCCTCCCTGGAACAGGTTTCGAACACCAATCGGTCAAAATACCGCAGTTCCATCTCCCTCTTAGTGACAACAGGAATTGTATTATTTCCCTTTGTCCGTCCCCTTTCCGCAATCTGAACTTTCTCAAACCAGGAAAGGTCCAATCTGGCTTCCACGCCCAGTCGCACAAATTTTCTGTATAATGCGTACTGTTGGAGCTGGTTCCCCAGTCCACCCGCAAGCTGGATAATAACCATGCTTCTCTCCCCCTAATCTTCCACTATCTCCTTATGAGCCAGTTCAAGCCCCAAGTAAACATCATCGCCGGCTGCATCTATCACCTGATCGATACTCTCCTCATAAACAATGATGTTCACACCGTTCTCCACCATCACATAATCCTGCCCGTTAATCAAAAGCTTTAGCTTCTGCGTTTCTTCTCCGTCTTCCGTTGTGGTGGCAGAAGATTCCACATGAATTTCTCCGCCGGGCGTAGTAAAGCAACGGTTGTATTCTTTTCCCGGCAGAAAAGCTTCCCTTTCTCCTCCTCGAAACAGGAATACACCTCCGGAAGCATATTCCTCAGCGGTAACTCCAAGTTGGAGCAGCTTTTCCAGATAAACCTCGCCCAATGCATTGTAATTTCCGGTCAGAGCTACTAGGATCGTCTTTTCTTTCCCAGCTCCGGCCAAATACTCCAGATAAGCATTCACATCCGTTGCCTCTTCCAGCTCATGACGCAGAACCTTATTGCTAAGATACAGTGCATTATCTTCCCATAATTGATAGTCTGCTTCGCCTCTTCTGTCCGGAATTTCATAATTCTCCTTCAGGAATTCAGCTAAATGCCTTGTGACCTTGACAGCACCGTAATTATTCACATGCTCGCTGTCTCTGAAGTCCCGCTCAAAATCCAGATCAATTTCATCATATAATTTATTATAGTTGATAAACGGTATGTTTTGTGCTGTGGCAAACTCCTCTACCGCATTGAACTGCGCCTGCTGTTCTTGGGAAAGTCTAAATGGCGATGCAAAGAAAACAACCTCCACTCCCTTGGCCTTTGCCTCATTAATTATGTTCTGTAATATTGGTATTTTTTCTTCCGTAAGTGACAGGATTTCCTTATCACCCGCTACATCGGGACGTTCAACAGGGGCTCTCTCATAGCTGCCTCTATATCCTACCATGAAGGGAATACGATCCACAAAATCCGACTGTTCCAGTTCGCGATATCTGGAATGTACAATCGGCATCTTTGTAAAAAGTTCCTCTTTCCTTGTTTTATTCATCTGCATGCTGTCAGCAAGATAGTTCATATATTCTACAGAATTTTCCGACCACCTCATGCTCAAAGCATTCCGATATACATCCGTATCTGTATTTTGAATCTCATTTCCTGTGGCACCCAGCATTTCCACCACAATCACCCTGGGGGTTTGCGTCCGCAATGCCTCCTTAACGAAGTAATACGTACTATCTAACCTTTGTCCGCCTGCAGACAGGGTATAACCGGCCATTCCGTACTCATCCCACAAATACCCATGATCTATGGTGCAATGTGCATGACTGCTTCCAAAGAACATCACATCTATGGAATTACTCTTCTCCTGATAGAAACGCTGAAATCCGCCTCCACCGCCTGTACTTTTATAGCTAACTACAAGCAAAATACCAAGCAGCATGGTGATAACCAGCAGAGTAAATAAAACTGTTTTTATCAAATTTCTGTAAGTGCTTCTCTTCATCTATGCCTTTTCCTGTCTTCCTGAGTATTCTATTTAAAACTGGAAGTAAATAAACTGCGCTGAATTAAATCCGGGACCATAGCATCCAAATACCACGCAAGTAAACAGTAAAACCAAAAGTACTCCCCATCTGAAAACAATCCACTGTTTTTCCAAAAAATCAGCAATACCTTCGCCTTTTACATATTGTATCAAATCCACAGCCAAAAGAAGCAGTATACCAAACAGCAAAATATGCATCTCCATCACATCAAGTCCCAACTGATAAATGCTTTGGTTAAATAAAGACCACCAGTCATGATAGGAAAATAATCTCTGAATATAGTGTACCGCCTGATGCATAGAATCAGCACGAAAGAAGATCCATGCAAAATCCACCAATGCAAAAGTAAACAGAGCTTTGCAAAATCTATAACCAAAGGATTCTGTTCTGGTATGCAAGATACGATTTATCTTTTGAACAAGAGGTGCAAATTCCTTTTCCAAAATTTGATAAATACCATGAAGCAACCCCCAGACTATATAGTTCCAGCCTGCACCATGCCATAGTCCGCTGATGCCAAAGGTGATTAGAATATTTCTGTATTTCTTTACCTTACTGCATCTGTTTCCGCCGAGGGGTATGTATAAATAATCTCGAAACCATGTGCTTAAGGAAATATGCCACCTACGCCAAAAATCCACAATCGAGTCTGCGAAATATGGTGCGTTAAAGTTCTCCATTAATTCAAATCCAAGAACCTTCGCCGCCCCAATTGCAATAGCAGAATATCCGGCAAAATCGCAGTAAATCTGAATAGCAAAGGTTACAGCTCCCATGGCAAGGCCTACCATCTGATAGCTTTCATATCCAGAAAATACCGTATCCACCAGTATTGCTGCCCTGTCAGCAATAACGGTTTTCATAAAAAAGCCCCACAGCATAGTGATAAGTCCCGAAGTAATTTTCTGATAATCCCAGAGCTTATGTGAAGCTTCTTCCCTGATTTGCCCAAGGAGATTTTGGGATCTCTCGATCGGTCCTGCTACAAGCTGAGGAAAAAAAGACACAAATAATGCATATTGAAACAAATTTTTCTCTGCTTTTACATCTCCCCGGTAAACATCCACAGTATAACCAAGTGCCTGGAATGTATAAAAGGAGATGCCCACAGGAAGTAAAATGTCAAAACGTGGGAGCTCTTCCATATTTAAGTAAGCGAGTCCTGCATTTACAGAATCCATCAGGAAATTGGTATACTTAAAATAAATAAGCAGTCCGATGTTCACCATGAAGCTAATTGCAATAACCACCTTCATCTGCTTTTTCACATTATCTTCAATAGCATTTTCTTTTTCTCTCAGTCTTCCAACCACTATGCCACAAAGATAAGTGATCACTGTGGACAAAACAATCAGAATTAAGTACATGGGGTTCCAGCACATATAAAAGTAGTAGCTGGCTACAAGTAGCCACAGATAGCGGATTTTAGCCGGCAATATGAAATAAATAAACAATACTATTGGGAAAAAAATCAAAAAGTCTATTGAATTAAACAGCATGCTATTTCTCCTGCTTCTTCTCTTCCGTCATGACAAACAATGATAGTGCCGGTCCCAGCGACCACGGATACGCTCCGTACACCTGCGGATACATGCTAAAGCCCTGGCATTCTGAAAGGCACCCGTAAATCTTGCCGTCCTTTACGGAATTCCACAGTGCCTCTCTTCCCCTCACCATCCGGGACTTATGAATTCCAATGAGCACCTTGGTTTCCAAAGACCTTGCTATGGCATAGAGAATCATACCTGTCGCTGAGGTATCCACAGGACCTTCCTTGGCGCCAAGCTGCCAGCTGTAGAGCCCGCCCTCCAGCTGATAGGCTTCCACCTTGTCCACCAGTCTGCGATATGCCTGCTTGATGATCTCATAGCTAGGTCTACTGGTATCCAGATAAGCAAGTGTCTCTGCCATGCCGATCATCACCCAGCCCACAGCCCTTCCCCAACCGATAATACCATATTTCACGCCGCTTTCATACTGGTAACCATGATAGGGAAGCCCTGTCTTTTCATCCATTCCATAGGAAATGAAATTCTGTATCTGGGATACGGCAAGATTCACTGCATTGGAATCCCCATATGTACTTCCGTATTTACAAAGAAAGGGGCACACCATACCAATCATATCCGCGAATACATAACCGTTGCCCTGTTTCGGGCGATAGGGAAAGTTCCCCGCCTCATCCCTCTCATGGTGATAGAGAAACTGCACCATGGTATCAGCTGCCTTCTTATATTTTTCTTCTCCTGTCACCTGATGAAGATCGATCAGCGTCACTCCGCTCACCAGATCATCAACGTAATAGACCTTGCAGCCACTTCTGATCCATCTGTCATAATACCTCTTAAGACAACTGATAATAATCAGTGCTTCTTCCGAATTCTTATTCTGCATATAGTAGTCCATCAGGCTTTTGGCAAGAAGTCCATTGGGCCAATTGATTTTGTCAAGAGGCTCCATCCCCCTTCCCAAGAACCCCTTTAGCAATCTCTTAATCCGATAACCCGTCCCCCGTTTGGGATAGTGTAACAGCTCCTCTTCAGCCTCTTTTACCATTTCAAGCATGCCGTTATCCTCCTTTATTTTCCTTCCCCATATAATTCCAGCCATTCTTCTCTCGGAATAGCAATCACACTCTTTTTCCCGTAGAATTCCCTGGTCACGGTATTGGTCCATTCCTGTGGGTTATCCGTGACAGGCATCTGCATCAAGGGTCCCTGTACATCATTGATAAACGGGACGACTACATCCTCAGTCTCATCATCCGTAAGCAACGCCGTCTGCAGATCCATCTGCTGCTTGTAATCCGCTGCCTGTCCGCTTCTGATGTATTCCATCGATATCCATGAAGTACTGCTTTTCACGTTGCTTCTGCAAAGGACAACCAGAACCAGACAGACGAGAAGTCCCGGAAGCACTACAGCCTTGTGAATTGCCTCCTCTAACGATTCCGCTTTTTCTGTTCTGTCCTTTTGCAGACTGACAATTGCATTTGCTAAGATAGCCAGAATACCCGTCATCATCAGCAAAAACGTCATATAATTCATATTGCCTACACCACCTGACACACCGACGGCAGCGTAAAGTGCAGGTGCCTGCATGGCACAATATAGGCAAAACAAGAAAAAGGCTGCAATTGCTGCCGGAATTTTCTTGATCCCCAACGGCTTCTTAGCGAAAGCCTCCAGAAAAAACAAAAATAAAATGAGGAGTCCCACAAATACCATTGGTTTTTCCCGAAGAACAGTTAAAATCATCCTTGTTCCTTCCACAAAGCACTTGCCGATCGTACCTGCAATCTTCGAAACAGAAAATCCGAAATCTTCTCCTCCCCGTACCTTGTTTCCGGGTGCCTTCATGCTAATAATAAGCCCAATCATTTCAAGGATAAGCGGGATGCTTAACAGGAGAAGTTTTTTATTTTTCTTCTGCATCCACCCTGCAATTCCTGCA
>JAHAYJ010000055.1 GCA_018384375.1 Lachnospiraceae bacterium | reverse complement strand
TTGAATAAATTAAGACTAAATCAACTGAAAAATTTTTATAAAAATGAACTGTAATAATTGCTATCACCTAGTGATATAGAAATCTTAAAAAAGTCTCTATTTACCATTAAATTTTATGAAGAATTGGGCATTCTGTATACTGAATGCCCACTTCTTCATAAAATTATTGGTAAATTGTGAGTTTTTTAAGATTTCTATATCACTTGGTGATAGCAATTCTTCCAGTTCATTTTTATCAAAATTTTTCAGTTGATTTAGTCTTAATTTATTCAAGATGGGAGAAACTCCAATTTCGTCAAATATATATGAAATTGCAGGAGCATATCTTAGTATATTATCCTTATAGTATTCAGATAAATCAATTGCACGTTGCACCTGTTGAAGTGCTAGATTAGTTTGGGTGCTTATACAAGAGAGATAGTATTGCCATACAGCAATTACAACGCCACTGATTACAAAAATACTACTTATATTCTTTTCTTTAGTATTATTTATAAAGTATGGATATTTGTATGTGATTACTACAAAGATTTTTTACTGACTAAAATAGGGGTATTGATCTGTACATAATGTGTTTTACTATATGTATTCTGTTTTTATTATACTACGGATTCCCCATTTGATTATGAAGTACCTGAGGATAGCTTTTTTGTACTGAGAAATAATCGGGAGCATTCCCTCAGGAAGATAATAAACAGGGACAAAACAACTAAAAACCCGCTCTTTTGCTTCATTAGCAAAGGGGCGGGTTTTCGTAAATAGTAAGCTGATTAATTTAAGTAATCCCCAACCGGAGAAGTATTATACTGCTTCTTGATCTCTATGATTACAGAACCATCGTCCTGCGTTGTCTCTGAGAGAATTTTGTACTTGGTTCCGGTTTTGTCAAGGTGAGCTTTATACTTTTTCACCTCTTCGGATACTAACTGTACGGCATAATCATGTCCAAAATCTTCCTTCAGCATGAAATGTAATATCTGTGTGATACATGCGGCTTTTACTCGTTTCATTTATTTTTCCTCACTTCTGATGTGTTATGTCAACCTATTTTGATATGGGATTGACAATCGTTACAGCATTATTTTAGCATTTGAAAATGAAATTCTGTAAGGAAAAACTTTTTATCATATGAAAGTTTGGTGGATTTGCCAGAAACAAGGGAGCCTGCGCATGCGCAAAATCACAATGGGAAGCAGCATGGCGCGACGAATGGAAGAAGCCGTGCCTTAAAAGGGAAGAAGGCTGTAAATCATCGGAATCAGCAGTGCGGGCAGCAGATTCCCCACACGAAATTTTTTCCCAAAGGCAACATTGATACCCACACAGAAGATCAGTGCAGAACCAACAAAGGAAATATCATTGATCAAGGCAGTACTCATAAAGTTGCCAAGCAATGCGGCAAGACAGGTGATGCTTCCCTGATATACGAACAAGGGAATGGCAGAAAAAATGACGCCTTTACCCAAAGTAGAGGCAAAGATGAGTACGATTACAAAGTCAAGGATTGCCTTGGCGGTAAGGGTAGAGTAGTTGCCGGTAAGGCCGTCCTCAATGGAACCCACAATTGCCATGGCACCAATACAGATGACGAGGGTGGAAGTGACGAAGCCTTCCACGAAATGATCATCCTTTTCCGAATGCAGCTTTTTCTTTAGAATTTCCCCCAGTTTTTCCAATCGATCTTCAATTGCAAGCAGTTCGCCGACGAAACCGCCCAGAACCAGTGAAAAAATGAGTAACAGGGTTCCTTTTGTCTCAAGCTGGCCGTCGGTGATTACCAGCATCTGCTTTAATACACCGGATACGCCGATAAAGATGGTGGAAACGCCGCAGGCGTGCGACAGAGTGTTGCGGCAGCTTTCCGGGATTCCTTTTTTCAGTGTAACGCCCAAAAGACCTCCTGCGATGACTGCACCGGTATTGATGAATGTACCCAAACCAAACATAAGCTTCCTCCGTAAGTAAAGTCTGAGGATTAGTATAGCAAATTCTTCCAAAAAATCAAATTATTTTGGCTGTTTCCTTTCATTTTTAAAAAAAATATGCTATACTAACCTTAACTATAAGAAATAATTGCTCGATATTGATATTACAAGGAAGAAACTATGGCAGATTAAAGCTGCGTGGAACATGGATGTTCAAAGGAGTGATTGTATGGGAATCAGTATTAATGTGGGAATGAGCGGTCTGAAGCAGAATTATTCTTATCTGTTCCAGAGCCTGCCCGGATCAAGTGGAAATGCAAATTTAAACTTTTTATCAGATTATATCAGTATTAAGAATGGCAGCTACGGCAAGCTGATGAAGGCTTATTATGCCAAAGACAATACAAGCGATGAAGTTAAATCTGCTGTAAAGGAGAAAAACTCCGGTATTTCAACTGCCAAGGATGATACGAAGACGCTGGCATCCATCCAGAGTGCTGCAGATGGCCTTAAAGAATCCGCAGACAAGCTGATCAGCAAGGATACAGATTCTGTATTCAATAAAGTAGATGTGGAAACTAAGGACGAATTTGGTTTTTACACGACATCAAAGGACTATGATAAGGATGCAATTTACAAGTCTGTTTCAAGCTTTGTGGATGATTATAACAGTCTGCTGAAGGAAGCGGGAAATTCTGATACGAACAGTATTTTGAACAGAACAAAATCACTTGTGGGTATTACTAAGGCAAATGAGGATCTTCTCGCAAAGGTAGGAATTACAATCGGAGAGGACAATAAACTTTCTATTGATGAGAAGGCATTTAAGGAAGCTGACATGACAACAGTGCAATCCTTATTTAACGGAAATTCCTCCTATGCATACAGGGTATCGGCACAGGCATCTCTTATAGATTTTGCAGCAAGCACAGAGAGTGCGAAGGCAAATACCTATAATATGACAGGAAGCTTCAATCAGTCCTATTCATCGGGAAGCATTTTTGATTATGGATTTTAAGGCAATTTAAAAAGGTGTGCGCCATGCGCATACCTTTTTTTCACTCTGGCATATGACAGAGTAGTTGATTTAGTCCTGCAAGGAATGCATTCGTGACATATGATGCCGGGTGCAGTGTCAGCTGACACTGCACTGGGCATATTTTTTTGGTGAGATGCCGACAGCTCTGGTAAAAGCCTTGAAAAAATTGCTGTAGTCGGAAAAACCGCTCTTTTCGTATGCCTCCATCACACTGGCCCCGTCACTTAACAGGGACTTGGCAATGCTGATGCGCCGGGCATTGATATATTTATTGATGGTTGTGCCGGTAGCTGATTTGAAGATCCGGCAGATATAGGATTCACTTAAGTAAAATTCTCCGGCCAGCTGCTTAACGGTGATGGGGGAAGCAATATTTTGATTAATATAGGCAAGAATGTCATCTACCTGATGGTTGTAAATATAGCTGGCAGATAGGGCTTCATCATGCCTTGTCTGAAGTGCGGAACCGATCAGGAGCATCAATTCCATGAAGGCTGTCTGCTCGATGATATCATGCCCATATCCTTCTGCATTCGTAATTTTATTGATATAATAGAGGAAACGCTTTTGCTGCTCCTTGTTTAGGGAGAGCTTGTGGCTGAAATCCGCCGGCCTGTCAGAAAAGCAGGCATCCAGATTGGTTTCGGCAGTGGACAGGCTTTTGGTGTATTCGGGGTGAATCGAAAGCACGATCCTCTCATGGACCATTTTATCCACCTGAGTCAGCTTGTGGCTCTCATATTGATTGATGATGAAAATGTCTCCCGGCTCAATGGTATAAAAGCGGTTATCGATCAGGAACTGCTTTCCGCCGGAAATGGAATAGTAAATTTCGTAGCAGTCATGGATGTGCATATCCATGGCTTTTTCTTCTTTATAAAGATGAGCAATCGCAAAGGTATGGGTTGTGGAGCAGTTTTCCATTGCCTGCTTGCAGGAAAATAGTTCTTCCATAGTAGCCTCCTGTGATAATGATGTAAACGCTTTCACAAAACTACCTAAAATTATAGGGTAAAAGTTCATAATTTGCAATATTTATAGAAATATTTGAAAGGACATAGATAATTTTTTATAGTACACTAGATTACAACAGGAATATTTTTTGACAAAGAAAAGTCATAAAGGATAAAGAGAAAGGAAGGGGCAGCAAAAATGGAACTTAGAACGGCAGCTTCACCCAGAGACGTGAAGCACTACACGACCGAAAGATTACGGGAGGAATTTTTGATTCAGAATCTGTTTGTGCCGGGGGAAATCAAACTGGTTTACAGCCACATCGACAGAATCATCACAGGAGCGGCTGTTCCGGTGAAACCGCTGGTGCTGACGGCCGGAGATGAGCTGAGAGCAGATTACTTCCTGCAAAGAAGAGAGATGGGTGTCATCAATATCGGAGGACCGGGAAGAATTATCATTGACGGCAAGACCTACGAGGTAGCCTTCAAGGAGGGCATGTATATCGGAATGGGCGCAAAGGATATCACCTTTGAGAGTGTAGATGCTGCAGTACCCGCTAAATTCTACCTTAACAGTGCACCTGCACACAAGACCTATCCTACCGTTCTGATCAAACCGAACGGGACACCGGAAGAGGGTGTTGTGATCGTAAAGGATGAAAATAAGGTGGAGCTTGGTTCCCTGGAGGATGCAAATCACAGAGTCATCTGTAAATATATTCTGCCCGGACAGGTGGAGAGCTGTCAGCTGGTGATGGGAATGACCAAGCTGGAGCCCGGAAGCGTATGGAACACCATGCCGTGTCACACCCATGACAGACGGATGGAGGTATATCTTTATTTTGAGATGCCTGAGGATGCTTTTGTGATGCACTACATGGGAGAGCCGACAGAAACAAGACATATTGTAATGCGAAATGAGGAAGCAGTGATCTCACCCAGCTGGTCCATTCATGCCGGATGCGGCTCCAGGGCATATACCTTTATCTGGGGAATGGTCGGTGAGAATCAGGCATTTGATGACATGGATCATGTCGCAATGAAAGACCTGATGTAACGATCTGATGTGTGGAGATTTTGATGGCGGGGTGCCATCGATTATAGCAACATAAAAAAGAAAAGCGTATGCCGCATAAAAGCGGCGGAAAGAGAGGATCAAAATGAACGATTTTATGAAGAAGTTTTCACTGGAAGGCAAGGTGGCACTGGTAACAGGAGCATCCTACGGGATTGGATTTGCAATTGCTTCCGCTTATGCACAGGCAGGAGCAACTATCGTATTTAATGATATCAAACAGGAACTGGTAGACAAGGGACTTGCCGCATACAAGGAACTCGGTATTGAAGCACATGGTTATGTATGTGATGTTACCAACGAGGAGCAGGTCAATGCGCTGGTAGCTCAGGTGGAAAAAGAGGTTGGCGTCATTGATATTCTTGTCAACAATGCCGGTATCATCAAGCGTATTCCTATGTGTGATATGACAGCGGAGCAGTTCCGCCAGGTAATTGATGTTGACCTGAACGCTCCCTTTATTGTATCAAAGGCAGTTATTCCCAGCATGATCAAAAAGGGACACGGAAAGATCATTAACATCTGCTCCATGATGAGTGAACTGGGACGTGAGACCGTATCTGCTTATGCAGCAGCAAAGGGCGGACTGAAGATGCTGACAAGAAACATTGCTTCCGAGTACGGTGAGTTTAATATTCAGTGTAACGGCATCGGCCCCGGCTACATTGCAACTCCCCAGACGGCACCTTTGCGTGAGATTCAGCCCGACGGAAGCAGACATCCCTTTGATCAGTTCATTATTGCAAAGACACCTGCTGCACGCTGGGGTGTGACAGAGGATTTACAGGGACCGGCAGTATTTCTTGCCTCTGATGCTTCCGATTTCGTAAACGGACATGTCCTTTATGTAGACGGCGGTATCCTTGCTTATATCGGCAAGCAGCCTCAGTAATTCTGATAAGTAAAAGGAAATATCACAGAAAGGAATCGGATATGAAAATTGCGTTGATCAATGAGAATTCCCAGGCGGCAAAGAACGGTATGATCTTTGATACCCTGAAAAAAGTGGTAGAACCTATGGGACATGAAGTGTATAATTATGGTATGTACAGTGCAGAGGATGAGCATCAGCTCACCTATGTACAGAACGGTATTCTGGCAGCAGTCCTGTTAAACTCCGGTGCGGCTGATTACGTGATCACCGGCTGTGGTACAGGAGAGGGAGCCATGCTTGCATGCAATTCCTTCCCCAAGGTGCTTTGCGGACATATTACCTCTCCTCTGGATGCTTATTTGTTCTCCCAGGTGAATGACGGAAATTGCATTGCCCTTCCTTTTGCGGAGAATTTTGGCTGGGGCGGAGAGTTGAATCTGCAGTATATCTTTGAAAAACTGTTCTGTGCACCCGGAGGCGGCGGCTATCCCAAGGAAAGAGTCGTTCCGGAGCAGAGAAACAAGAAGATCTTAGACCAGGTCAAGGAAGTAACGCATACAGATATGGTCACCATTTTGAAGAACCTTGACAGAGAGCTGGTGAAGGGAGCTTTATCCGGTGAAGGCGTAAAGAAATATTTTTTTGACAACTGTAAGTGCGACAAACTGGCAGCCTGTGTAAAGGAGATCCTTGCGTAAGGCAGGGAGACGGAAACAAAATTTTGAAAGAGCCGTTAATCGGCAGAATGAGAGGAAATCATGAATGCAGTTTTAGAACAGATCAGTAAGATCGGCATTGTTCCGGTTGTAAAGATTGACAGAGCACAGGATGCTCTTCCGCTTGCAAAGGCACTTTGCGCAGGAGGACTTCCCTGTGCAGAGGTTACCTTCCGTACTGATGCAGCAGCAGAGGCAATCAGGATTATGACGGAAAACTTTCCGAACATGTGCGTAGGAGCAGGTACGGTCTTAAATGCAGCACAGGTAGATGCAGCAGTGGAAGCAGGCGCAAAATTCATTGTCAGTCCGGGACTAAATCCCAATACCGTGAAATACTGTATCGAAAAGAAAGTTCCGATAACACCCGGTACCTCAAGTCCCAGTGATATTGAAATGGCAATCGAGCTTGGCCTTGATGTGGTAAAGTTCTTCCCGGCCGAGCAGTCAGGCGGTCTTGCCAAGATCAAGGCAATGGCGGCACCTTATGTGAATATGAAATTCATGCCTACCGGTGGTATTAACGCAAAGAATCTGACCTCCTATCTTGACTTTAATAAAATTATAGCCTGTGGCGGTTCCTGGATGGTTCCCGGGGATCTGATCAACGAAGGAGCGTGGGATAAGATTGAGCAGCTGACAAGAGAAGCTGTTCAGACCATGCTTGGCTTTGAACTGGCTCATGTCGGTGTGAACGCAGAAAATGAAGAAGAGGCGCTTAAGGCAGCAAACAGATTTGCCTTCATTTTCGGGATGCCTGCCAAGGTCGGTAACAGCTCCATTTTTGCCGGAACAGCACTTGAGGTGATGAAGACACCTTATCTTGGAAAGAACGGACATATTGCGGTCAGGACGAACTACATAGAAAGAGCAGTGAATTATTTAGAGACTGTTCTTGGCGTAGAGTTCAATGAGGAATCCGCAAAGAGGGATGAGAAGGGTACGTTAAAGGCAATTTATTTAAAGGAAGAAATCGGCGGTTTTGCAGTACATCTGGTACAGAAGTAGTTAGCAGAAAACGGACATAAATATTTTTGAGAAGGAAAGGAATTAAGAAAAATGGCAAAAGTGATTACCATGGGCGAGATCATGCTCAGATTATCTACTCCCAACAATGAAAAGTTTATTCAGGCCGATGAGTTTGACATTAATTATGGCGGAGGAGAGGCAAATGTAGCGGTATCCCTGGCAAATTATGGACATGATGCGGAATTTGTGACAGCAGTTCCTGACAATGAGATCGGTGAATGTGCGGTTGCAGCTCTTCGCAAATATAATGTGGGCACAAAGCATATTGCAAAATGTGGCGAAAGACTGGGCATTTACTTTTTGGAGTCCGGTTCTTCCATGAGACCCTCCAAGGTCGTTTATGACAGAGCACATTCTTCTATTTCTACAGCAACAGAGGCAGATTTTGATTTTGATGACATCTTCAAGGGAGCTGACTGGTTCCACTTTACAGGAATCACCCCTGCAATCTCTGACAGTGCTGCAGAGCTTACCGAAAAAGCTTTGATTGCTGCTAAAAAACATGGTGTTAAGGTCTCTGTAGATCTGAACTTCCGTAAAAAGCTGTGGAGCTCTGAGAAGGCACAGAAGGTAATGACGAATCTGATGAAGTATGTTGACGTATGCATCGGAAACGAGGAGGATGCAGAACTGGTACTTGGCTTTAAGCCCGGTGAGACAGATGTAACCAGTGGGGAACTGGAGCTTGCGGGCTACAAGTCCATCTTTGAACAGATGGTTGACAAGTTCAACTTTGAATACTGTGTATCTTCTCTTCGCGTAAGCCATTCCGCTTCCGATAACGGCTGGTCTGCATGCATTTATTCCAGGGACACCAAGGAATTCTATCATTCCAAGGAATACAGCATTCATCCCATCGTTGACCGTGTAGGCGGTGGCGATTCTTTTGCAGGCGGTGTGATCTGCGGTATGCTGGATGGTAAGGATTTTAAGGCTGCCCTTGAGTTTGGTGTGGCTGCATCTGCGTTAAAGCACACGATCCCCGGTGACTTCAATCTTGTTTCCAGAAAAGAAGTGGAAACCTTAGCCGGCGGTGATGCATCAGGACGTGTACAGAGGTAAGAGACAGCAATCAGCGGTAATGTATAAAAAGTATTGAGAAGCAAGCGGGCAGCCTGTTGACGGGCTGTCCGTTTCTTGCTATGCTAAAATGATGACAGGCACAGAATACGGCCTTAGGAATAGGATAATATAGAAGGAAGCATCCGCTTTATTTCAGGATGCGGAAAGAGGGATATATGAATCAGGCAATCAGCTGGGCTGCAATGGGAACGGGATTCACATTTTTGATGACGGCTCTCGGTGCAAGTGTTGTATTCATTTTCAGAAAAGAAATGGGGAAAAACATTCAAAGGTCATTCTTGGGGTTTGCGGCAGGTGTTATGATGGCTGCATCGGTCTGGTCACTCCTGATACCGGCAATTGAAGAGACGGAAAGTAAAGGAGAAATCGGTTGGATTCCGGCTGCCGGAGGATTTGTTCTGGGAGGTCTTTTCCTTTATCTTCTTGATCTGCTGATGCCTCATCTGCATTTGGGGCAGAACGGGCCGGAAGGGATAAAATCATCCTTCCGCAGGACAACATTACTTATTTTCGCGGTGACACTGCACAACATACCGGAGGGAATGGCAGTGGGGCTTGCCTTTGCTATGGCGGGACAACATCCCGAAGATCAGTCTCTGTATGCGGCGGCATTTGCACTGGCGCTTGGAATTGGAATTCAGAATTTCCCGGAAGGGGCAGCAATTTCCCTGCCTTTGCGAAAGGAAGGAATGAGCTCTGCAAAAGCATTTCTGCTCGGGAGTCTTTCGGGGCTGGTGGAGCTGATATTCGGGGTGGGAATTACGCTGATCGCGGCGCAGATCACACCATTTATGCCATGGTTTCTTTCCTTTGCGGCAGGGGCAATGATCTATGTGGTGGCGGAGGAATTGATTCCGGAGGCCAATGAGGGGGAGCATTCCAACCTGGGAACCATCGGGGTAATGGCGGGCTTTCTGATCATGATGATTCTGGATGTGGCTTTGGGGTAATGGCGCAGGGAGAGGACGGATGAAAAAGAAGGTTTGGCTGGCAGTCCTTGGGACGACTGCATTTCTGACTGCCTGCGGCGGGAGAAAAGAAGAGACTGCTGAAACGCAGACAGAGGTGACAATAGAGGAAGCCTGTACGGATGCTGCGGCTGAAACAGATGCTGTGGCTGAAGCGGGCGCAAAGGAGAACGTGGCTCCGGGTGAAGCAGGGGAATATACAAAGGGGCTTATCACGGATGACGGATGGGAAAGCAAATGGCTGGGAATCCGCTACGCGGCACCTGCGGGGATGAAAATGTCCACAGAAGAGGAAGTGAATGAGATCATGGGGCTTGGAAAGGAAATGCTTTTCCAGGATGATAGCAGGTTTCAGGCAGCTTATTCAGAAATGGCATCCGTGTTGGAAATGATGAGCACAGATGAGGCCGGAACCGTCAATGTGATCCTTACGGCAGAAAAGCTTCCCGGGGAGCTGACTGCACGGGAGTATACAAAAATTTTGATGCAAAATCTTTCAGAGGTTAGATCGGCGGAGTATCAGGTCACCGACAGTGACGAGATCATTGAAATTGGAGGGCTTGATTTCAATAAAGTTACCTATAATGCAGACTATCAGGGGGCAGCATTGTATCAGGATTATTATGTGACTGTTTCCGGTGACAGAGCAGTGACGATTGCAGTTACTTATTCTGAGGAAAGCGCGGAAGCTGCAAAAACGATGTTAGTAGCATTTGGCACTTATTAAAACATGTTAAGGATAAAAAGAGTCTGCTATGACTCTTTTTTTGTGTGTAGAAATTTTGGGCGAAATTTTGTTCAATATTTCATGGTCAAAAAGTAGAAAAGACAATTGACAGAATAAAATAAATCTGATAATGTAATATCACTTTCAAAAATTCTATGATTCTGGAATTTCATTAATCGTTCAAGGCGCCAACGCCTAATTTGATCCCGGTAATAACATGATGTATGGAAACGGTATGACTGACATTAAGGAGGTTTTTGACAATTACGAGAGAAAAAGAAGAAAGAGGCAGATTGCTGTTGATATTCAGCGGGGCTGCCTGCGCCCGAAAGCATTTGCATGGGTTCCGTGACGGAGAGAGCCGTATCTGTCTTGAAAAAGAAATACTCGGTATTCAGGAGGATGAAGAATTTTCTCTGGTATGGGAAAACGGAGCTTATTGGATTCAAAATGAGGAACTTAGTGAAAAAAGAGCATACTACTATTTTACCAGACAAAAGGAGAGACTCCTGCTGCTTCTTTCCGGTGAGCAGGCAGAACTGAAGGAAGGGGAAAAGCTTATTCTGCAAACCGGAGAGCGATGCAGGATAGGGAACGCCTATCAGAATCAGATCTTCTATGACTGCTATTCCCTGATCGAGGCTCAGATGGCAGAGATTCTCCGGGAAAAGGAGGGGTATGTGCTTTGCCCCGCGAAGGCGGAAGGAATTTACGTGAATGAGAGGGCTGTTAAGGAGGAAAGCAGACTTTGTGATGGAGATCGAATTGATGTATACGGTCTGCATATACTGGTACTAAGGGACATATTGTTTTGCTGCTCCTTTACAGGAATCATCAGAATCGCAAGAGGGAAAAGCAGCTGCAAGGAGCTGGCACCGACAAGAGGCCGACTGATAGCAGGAAACAGGGAAAGAGGAGAAAATAAGTGGATTGAGCGTTATCGGACGCAGGAAGAAAGTCTCCATGCCGGGGAGGAAGAAATTCTTTTGCCGGAAACGGTAAGACGGGAAAAAAGTGTTCCGCTTTTCTTAAATCTGGGGCCCTCCGTAACCATGGTATTTCCTATGCTGCTGATGGCATGGATAGGCAGCAGGCTTTCCCGGCAGACAGGGACAGGCTTTTATCTTCTGTCTGTGGTCATGGGCATCAGCACTGCTTTTCTGGCTTTCTTCTGGGGCGTCGTAAATCATGGATATCGGAAACAGATGAGAAAGCAGGAGGAGAAGGAAAGAAATCTTCAATATCGGGAATATCTGGAAAAAATGCGGGAGTATTTACAACGATGTGAACAGGAGAACCGGAGGATCCTGGAGCAGAGATATCCTCCGGCAGCCACCTTCTTAGGCGGGCAGAAAGGAGCGGCATTGGTTGCATGGGACAGGTATTACCGGCAGCCCGATTTCCTGTTTCTGCGAATGGGAGTGGGAAAGATGGACTTTCAGATCAATGTGAAGCTTTCCGGCGGAGCAAAAAGGATTGTTCCCGATAAACTGTCTCAGATGGCAGTTGAGACGGTCAGGGAATTTCAGGTTTTGGAGAATGTGCCGGACGGAGTAGATTTTTTTAAGGTCAGACAGCTGGGCATTCTTGGAGAAATCGGAGATCGTAAGACACGTGAGATCCTTTTTCAGCTTCTGATACAGCTGGCAGCATGCCATTGTTATACCGAAGTTAAGCTTGTCTGTTTTTACCGGAAGGAAATCCTAAGCCACAGAAAGCTTGCAGAAGGGATCAAGTGGCTGCAGCATAGCTGGTCTTCAGACGGAAAGCTGCGATTCCTTGCAGGGGATGAAAGGGAAGCGGCACGGATCATTCCGGTGTTACAGCAGGCGCTTGAAAAGGGAGCAGAAGAGGAGAAGCCGGTGCTCCCCTGGTATTTGGTTCTGATTTTCTGCGAGGAACTGATACAGGGAGAGGTCTTATACAGATATTTGACCGATCCGGATGAAAAATATCCTGTAAGTACCATATTTATACAAAAAAGGCGTGAGGAGCTTCCCAAGAGCTGCAGATATCACCTGAAGGTGCAGGGAGAAGTCCAGGAATTGATTGTTTATGGAGAGGAACAGCTAGGGAGGAAACCAATTGCCCTGGAAGGGATCAGCGAAGCGGAAGCACAAAGCTATTTTAGGGAGATATCAGGGTTTCGGGTAAAAGATACTGATACACAAATGCAGCTTCCTGAAAAAGTGGACTTTCTGCAATTGTTTGGCTGCAAAAAATTGGAGGAGCTTGCCTGCGCGGCAAGATGGAAGAAAAATAATCCGGGGGAACGTCTGAAAGTGCCCATTGGGGTTGGTATGGGAGAAAAGCTGGTCTGGCTGGATGTACATGAGAAATTTCATGGCCCCCACGGACTGATTGCCGGGACTACCGGATCAGGAAAAAGCGAGCTTTTACAGACCTATCTTCTGTCTCTTTCCGTTAATTACAGCCCGGAGGATGTCAATTTTTTTATGATCGATTATAAGGGCGGTGGAACGGGAAATCAGCTTCAGAAGCTTCCGCATTGCGCCGGAATCATTTCAAATTTATCTGGGAAACAGATCAAAAGAGCCATGTCGGCAATTATCAGTGAAAATAAAAGAAGACAGCAGCTTTTGAAAAGCGCCGGTAGTAATCATATCGATGCTTATACGCAGCTTTATAAAGAGGGAAGGGCGAATGAGCCAATGCCGCATTTACTCCTGGTGGTGGATGAGTTTGCAGAGCTTAGAAGAGAAGAACCGGAGTTCATGCAGGACATTGTTTCTCTTGCCCAGGTAGGAAGAAGCCTGGGCGTGCATTTGATACTGGCAACGCAAAAACCTGCCGGTACGGTGGATGACAGGATATGGAGTAATGCAAGATTTCGTCTGTGCCTTCGCGTGCAGGATAAGCAGGACAGCATGGATGTACTGCACAATAAGGACGCAGCAATGCTTACCGTGCCCGGGCAGTGCTTTTTACAAATCGGCAACCAGGAGTATTATGAGCTGTTTCAGACGGGCTATTGCGGGGAAGTTTACCGGGATGCAGCCGGCAAAAGCAGTGGAGCGGCATTGGTGGAAGCTACAGGAGTAAGATGGCAGATCAGAAAACAGCAGGAGCAAAGGAAGAAACAGAGTCAATTGGAAGCAGTCATAGATTATGTAAACCAAATTGCAGAACAGACGGGATATGGAAGGGCAGAGGCATTATGGATGCCTGAACTTCCTGACAGAATCGATCTGGATGAATTGAGGAAGAAAATGGGGAAAGCGTCATATGTGCCGGAGAAGACCTGGGTAGAAAGGGAAAAAAGCCGGGGGAGGGAGAAAATCTGTCTCCAGCTTGGAATCTGTGATGATCCGGAAAATCAACGTCAATTATGTCTGGAATATGAACCGGAGAAGCAGGGGCATCTGGCAGTCTGTGGAGGTCCGGCAACCGGGAAAACAGCGTTGCTGCATACGATTTTGTGGCAGCTATGTACGGAATATACGCCCGACGAAGCGGTTGTACTTGCAGTGGACATCGGTCAGGGCAGTATGGGAAGCTTTCAGGCTATGCCGGGCTGCATCGGCATATGGAAGCGCGCAGAGGAAAGGGAAATTTTCTTTTATCATCTAAAGCGTTTTGTGGCAGAGCGGAAGGAGCTCCTGTCTGGAATCAGTGCAGAGCAATACAACAAAATGGAAAGGGATAGCCTCCCTTATGTGTTTCTTGTGATTGATAATTTCGGAGCATTTTTTATGGCGCTTAATGAAAAGCAGCAGGAATTTCTGCTCAGACTGGCAGCGGAGGGAATCCATTGTGGGGTTTATCTGATTCTGGCATCCGCAGCTCCGGGAGAGATCCCGGGGAAATTATATGAAAAGATAAAGACATCGCTGGCGCTTGAGATGAGTGACCGGTTTGCTTACGGTGACATTTTAAGACAATACCATATTCCGGTTTTGCCTAAGGAAAATACAAAGGGAAGAGGGCTGTGCAAAATTGACGGGAGAATTTTGGAATTCCAGGCGGTATTGGCAATCAGCGTACAGGAGGAATTTGGCGGAAGCAGGAAGATTGAGCAGGCAGGACAGGCGCTGAGAATAAAGTGGGAGGAAGCGTGCAGATCGGGAAAAGAAAAAAGAAAGGTCAGATGCTTTCCCCAGATCCCGGAGGCTCCGGATTATGAAACATTAAAGGCAGCCAGCTCAGGGGAGAAAGAGTTGATTCCGTTAGGCTATTCCTTGAGGAGCGGTGAAATTGTTCCGTTTAAAATGGGAGAAAGTCCCTGCTTTCTGGTTTCGGGAGAGGCACGGCTGGGAAGAGATGCGGTTCTTTTTCACATTGCGGAAGGTCTTTTGGAGAGGAAGAAAAAAGTGATTTTGATCGACCAGGAGAGAAGAATAGCAAATTTAGGAAAAAGTGATGGCGTGCGGTTTGGTTCCGGGGAAGAAGAGATCCTGCAGCTGCATCGATGCCTAGGGAAAGAAAGCTGTATTTTAATTGAAAATGTATCTTCCTTTTGCAGTCTGATATATCGTGCGGATGAATTGAGGCAGGAGAGAATTGCTTTTTGGGAAAGCCTTGCACAGGGAAAGGAAAAGAACTTTTTCCTTGTGGGAGGATGCGTGCCGACAAGAGATTATGAGACGGAAGCAACGGCTTTTTTCAGAGAACTAGCGAAATGGCAGACAGGAATCCATCTGGGAGGAAAGGGAGGAGAGCAAAGGATCTTTTCCTTTGAGGATCTTGGATATGCCGTGATGAACCAATATGAGCCTGTCGGCATCGGATACTATAAAAATGGTCCGGGAAGCCGGACAGAGAGAATTTTGGTTCCTATCGGGAAGGAGGTCAGTGATGATAGTGGTGGATATTCAGGTTCCTGTGCTGGACCGGATCTATGACTTTGAATTAGATGAGGAGAGAGAGGTGGGAGACCTGATGAAAGAAATCGTTTCCTTGATAGAGGAAAAGGAGAGCCTGAGGCCTGCCGGAGAAAAAAAGCGGTATCTGTATGCGATCAGGCGAGCGTGCGTTTTAAAGGAAAATGAGAGACTTGCAGAGCAGGGGATCAGAAACGGAGACAGACTGATCCTGATCTAGTCAGAGGAGTGAATATGAATGAAATCACATGGAGCCTACAGCTTTTTGCAGGAAACCTAAGTAAAAAAATAGAACGAATGGAGAAAAAATTTACCGATGCTTCCGACCAGCTTGAAATTTTGGAGACGGAGACGCAGAGCCTTAAGGAAGCCTGGGAAGGAGCTTCCTTTGAAGAATGGTATGAAAAGATGCTCCGATGCATGAAAGAGACAAGAGGGCAGCTCAAGGAAATGAAAATGCTCCTTTCAAGAGTATTGGATTCGGCGGAAAAGCTGGTGGCGGTGGAACAGAATAATCGAAGACAGATAGAGGAAATGAAGGTTTAAAGAAAATGGCGGGAAAAATAAAAGTTACGACAGGAAGGCTTCGGGAAAAGAAAGCAGGATGGGTAGCGGCTGCGGCGCTTGCCGATCAGGATTTCAGGCAGGGCTGTGAGGAGGGCATTCACATTACCGATTGTTTTGACGGGGAAGTGGCGCGAGGCTTTCAAAAAGAATTTGAAGAAGGGCTGGAAAAGGGAAAAAGAAGTTTTGCACAGCTGATTTTGCAGATTGAGAAGCTGGAAATCATTGCTTCTGTTTATGAGAAGGCTGAGGAGGAAAATATTGTTGTCACCACAGAAAATTGAGATGCACTTTCAGGAGATTAAGAGTCTTTCAGAGCAAATAAAGGGGCTGTCGGAAGAGATCAGAAGGAAGTCACAGGAGGAATTCCTGCATGTAGTGAGCCATACCAAACAGGTCTGGAACAGCGAATGTGCGGATCTTTTAATTGGAAAGGAGGTGAGATTAGGAGGTCAGTTAGCAGAGGAGGCAGATGAACTGTTAAAGATTGCAGAAAAGATGGAGAAGCAGGCAGAAGAAATGTATCGGATGGAAAAGGTCAATCAACTGCTTGCAGAAACAAGAATTTATTTATGAATGGAAAGGAGATATAGGAATGGCATTTTTTCAGGTAACATCAACAGAACTCAGAAATAAGGCAGGGAGACTTCAGGAGCTGAACAGCCAGTTTAAGGCAAAGGCACAGCAGCTCAGTGAGAAAGAGACTTCTCTGTGCAGCATGTGGGAGGGATCTGCCAAGGATACCTTTCATCAGGCATTTACAAGAGACCGTCAGCAGATGGATGTGTTCTGCCAACTCATTGGGCAGTATGTGCAAGCGCTTCTGGAAATCGCGGCAAGGTATGAGCAGGCAGAAGCCAGGAACCGGGAGATCGCGGCGGCAAGAAAGTATTGAAGCCTGCAAATAAAAAGTCAAGGCTAAATTAGAGAACATTGAAATTTTATACAGGTTGAAAAGAAGGTATCAAAACAAGACCACCACAACCAGTGCTGGTCTAAATAGCGTTATTGATTATGCTTAATCAGATTCAGGAAGAGTGGCAAGATATTCTTTCACTCGACCATAGTAGATTCGAAGAAACTTGTTAGCACCGGCGGTCATGTAGACATAGTAAGGCTTGCCCTGTGCCCGTTTCTTATCTAAGAACTGATAAACAGGATCGTCCTGTGGCATGGTTTTGATGAGTACATCCATTACCTGAAAGAGTGTTTTTCGTAAATCAGCGGGGCCTCTTTTAGAAGTGGGAACACTTCGTTGCTCATGGGTTCCAGATTCGTTTACGCCAGGGTCAACACCCGCAAATGCAGTGATGGCACCCTTGTGAGTAAATCTGCTCACATCACCGATTTCAGCCATAAGCTGAGGACCTAATGATGGACCTACCCCTTTCATATTCATCACGATTGAATATTCTGGAAGTTTTGAAGCTGTCTCATTCATTAGTGTACGTAACTCTTCGACGGTGGTTGATGCACTATTAAGCTGATCTACAGCTTGTTTGATTATTAGCTTGGTTAGTTCATCTTTTGGAAGTACAGGAACAAGTTCCTTTGCTTTTCCATAGATTTCTTCAGCCTTTGATTGACTGAAGTTGTACTTCTTGCGTTTACACCATTTTTGATAATGGTCAATAAATGCGTTAAGAGACATTTTACGAACACAATCCACATGCCAGTAAGTTGATGCGAAATCAACCCATTTTTGGCTACCATCACTTCGAGCAGGGCTATCAAAGTAAGAGTTTACTCCTGGATAGGTCTGATCAAGGATGCCGATAAGATTATTCTTCATGGCGGTTTTGTGTTTCGTGTAGAAACCAAACTGACGATTCATAGTTTTAAGCTGAATTCGTAACTCATCCATAACACTATACTGTTTTAGGTTTTGCCACTTGTCAAGCGCATAACGGGCAATCTTAACAGAATCAGCTTTGTCTGATTTGACTTTGCGAAGTGAATCGTTATCAAAGTCCTTGATGAGTTTAGGATTAATAGCACTAACAAAAAGATTTGCCGCCGAAAGTTCATGGGCAAGAGCCTCGTAATAGCGCCCTGTGTGCTCCATAACAATGCGAGATTCGCCTTCGACAGAATTGATGATCTCAATCAGTGAATTGATGTCACTGGATGTGTGTTTGATTTCAAAGGGAGTGGATACAATCTCACCGAAAGGTCTCATGATTGCAACCATACTTTTCCCCTTAGAAACATCGATACCTACTGCGTTCATAAATTAGTCACTCCTTAAGATTATTGCAATGGATAAGTACCAGTTTTACTCATTGCCTATTCTATCTACTGTGGTGTGACACGAACGTACCAAAGGCAGTTCAACCTGCATAAAACGAACGCTGCAAATGAGGAGCTGGTTATCAGTCTTTTATACGGACGCTAAGTCCAAGAAAGGAAGACGACATACCGATTGCTCCATCATTATACAGCTAAGCAACAAGATGGATAATTCCTTACTGGCTGTAAGGTTTATTAACCATAAATATATTGTAGTAGACAGGAGTATCTGCAGCAGACCTTTCCCTTTTTTGATTCAAAAGCATAATATGCTTTACCTTGGGAAATTTCTTTGGGAACAGTGGTGCCAGTGTCATCATAGGCTTTTGCAATCCCGGAAGAAAAAATTTCAGAATTCTGATAGGTGCCTCTATATTCACAACAATTACTGACCTATTCTGTTCCATGGTTCTCTCTTGCGAAGACCCATTTTATCACCGATATTTATCTTCATCATCCACAAACGGAAAACCATTCCACATCATTTCATTCCACTTGGCATTTGTAGTTTCCATATCCTTTTTCTGCATAATGCGGTTTCGATCACTCAAAATTGCCAGCATTTCATCTACAAGCTCCGCTTCCGGAAGACTCGTGTAATGTGACAGATAACCAATCATTCTGCCTGCTGTAAAATCTGTATTCAGATTCTTTGTAATTAAATCACTGAACTCTTCTGAATATCCCTTATCCAAAAGAATTTCATACAATTCCAAACTCATTGGTGATTTTGGCTTCATATTGTCACGCTCCTGTTTCCGGTGGGAGTTAGGCTTACAAACATACTGATATACTACTTATTTTCCTATATTTTAATTTTTCACAAGTCTGTCCTTAAGCTCTATTTTTCTTTATTAATTTCTTCCATGTATCCTGCTGTCACAATGCCAGCCGGCAGAGCAACAATCGCTATCCCAAATAAAGCGGAAATTCAAGTTTTTGCATTTATCTGCAAAAGCTTTTCTGCCCATTCAGTTTCCTTGAAGCCTGCCAGAACAAAGTCATCACCGACAATCATCGGTCTTTTTACCAACATTCCGTCTGTCGCCAGAAGCGCATATTGTTCCTCTTCACTCATTTCCGGAAGCTTATCCTTTAGCTTCATATCCTTATATAATAATCCGCTTGTATTGAAGAACTTCTTAATAGGAAGTCCACTCCTTTGATGCCATGATTTAAGCTCTTCTATTGTAGGATTCTGCTCCTTTATCGGTCTCTCATGATATTTAACACCATTTTCATCCAGCCATTTCTTAGTCTTCTGACAAGTACTGCATTTCGCATAACATAAAAATTCCATCACTGTACCTCCGTATATTTTTTCAATTCTGACTTCAGATATTCGTACCTGAGTCGCTTTTCTTCCTTAGCAAAATGCACCTTGCGAAACTGCTCCGGATTGTTCTCATAGTCAAGGTTCTCATCACCGAACTGCTCGCTGGTAAGGTCAAATCTGCAATCTCCAATTACATTATAGCAATGATAGTTACCGCCCGGTCTGAGGATTCCATACACCTTTCCGCCAAATATGTCCTGCGCCAGGAAAGCAGTGATAGAGCACTGTCCAAGTGTCTTATTTTCCTTTGTCCAATCGTCTCTCATTCTCGGTGCACAAGTCTCTGCACACCAGATATCAGACAAAGCATTGTATAAATCTATCGGTGTCTTTATACCCTTATATTCATCTGTAATTGCAGGAGCATTTGCATTCTCCCATCCCCAAAACTGATATTCTTTTTTATGTATCTCTCCCTCAGCAAATTCATATGCCATTCTGGGTGTTCCATCCTCCACATAAATGACACCACAGTAGGTAAAACCACTTTTTTCAATCAAATGCCTCATTACCAGATTATCCCTGTGTGTATCTATCCGAATGTGCCGGCACCTTCGCAGACACCATTCCATGATCATCTGACCGATTCCTCGTCTCGTGCCGTCACTGGCAACCCTGTGTATCGTACAGTAAGGCGTCTCGCTGATCCATTTTCCGTTCTCGATGAACTGATATGTTGGTTCTTTGCCGGGGATCAATGCAAATGTTGCGACCACATACTCATCCTCGTCAAGCACATAGCAAAATCCCTGCAGGATATCCTGCGCTACTGTCTGCTGTGACGGATATCCTTCCGTCCATTGTGTCGCATTTCCATGACTTTTCTGATACCCACGTGCAATATCAAATATTTCCATTAAACGCGGCAAGTCCTCACTGCTTGCCAAACGAATCTTTATCACTTTACTCACCGTTCCCTTTTCCTCTGGCATAATTTGAATGTCCATTTGTCTGAATGTCCATTTGTCAGATATATGGCTTGAATTATCTCTTTTCCCTGTCATAGGAGAACATAGGAAAGTTTTGATGTAGTTTCTACAAATTGATTCAGTTCCTTCTCTATGTCTCGCCTACTCTCCTTTAAGTAGTACTTTACCTATCCTACGGGGCATATATCGCCTTTCCTTGCTTCTGCGCCCCGCCCGCACCTATCCTGCCGGGCATATATTACAATTTCCCGCTCCTATGGATAAAGCCCACATAATTCCGTAAGGAATTTATTTTTGTTCCAAATGCATTCGTTCTAATCTCTTATCTTCAATAATAAACGGATTCCAGTTTTTGCCGAGTTTACAATTACGAAATGGGTAGCTATCAGCCTACCCATTTCAACATCAACCATTCATTATCATCTTTTTAAGTTGTTTGCCTTATACTTTCTATCGCAAATCCGAAAACGCCTATAAAAAAATTTTGAAAATTACACCTTATTCCTCCGAAAGTCTCTCTACCATGGCAAGAAGTGCTTCTGCACTATTGAAATTGGCAGGAATGATCTCTGCCGCCGGAATAGAGATGTCATAGGCCTCATTCAGCGCACTGATGATCTGCAGAATATCAAAAGAATCCAGGATACCACCGTCGATAAGATCGGTAGTGTCCGCAAAATCGATGTCCTCTCTGATTTCTTCAAGAATACTGATTAATTCTTCCATAATTCATTTCCTTTCTTTTTTACTGTTTTGAATTCAAAGTACTTGTAGGCACAGGGCCTCTTACAAGAAGGAGCGCTTCTCCCTCCTCTCTTCCTTCATCATACAGATATACTGACGGGAGTGCATGAGAAAGAAATAATCCGATTCCCTCCGTCACCGTATAGGCACCCACATTTTCAAAAGCAAGCACGTCTCCCACCTGAAGAGAGGGAAGTTCCACATCCCTTACCAGCACATCTCCCGTGGTGCAAAGCGAACCACAGAGCATGTAGTGTTGTTTTACCGTATCTTTGGAACCGTTGCGATGCGGCAAAGACAGTCTGGGGACCTTCATTCCCATCATCTGCCCCGCGTAAGTAAGCTGATGAATACCGCCGTCCAGAATGGCAATGTGTGCATCCTCCGCATCCTTAAGATCCGTCACTGTCGTAAGATACGTGCCGCAGGAAGCTGCAAAAAACCTTCCCATCTCAACAGTCACCTCCGCCCATTCTGAGGCCTTTAAGAGTGCGGGCAAAAGCTCCTTAAGGGGAAGCAACGTATCTAAAAAATCCTCCCCCTCAAAATAAGGCACCGGAAGTCCCGGACCATATTCCAGCTTCGGAAGCGGAAGATCATATTTTTCTCTGAGATCCTTGATGAATTCCTCCAGCATCATAAGCTCTTCTTCCTGCTGTTTTATCTTCCTTCGCTGCGTTCCCCGGAAGAAATGAATGCCTTCAATCTGAAGCGCTGTGTATTTTTCTCTTTCTGCAAGGGCCTTCTCAATATCCGCCCTTGTCATGCCGAACTGGGCGCCGGAGCTGAGCCTCAGCAAGACCGTGAGTTTGACACCCGCAAGGGAACCTTCCTGCTGAAGAAGGTCTAAATGCCTGAGAGACTCTGCCGTCGCATGCCGCATGCCTTGCAAGATAGCTTTTCTGATATCCTCTGCAGTCTTACTGACACCGGAATACAGGACCTTCTCCCCATCGATTGAAAGGGAATGCACGATATCCATTTCCCCTTGGGAGCAAATTTCCAATCTGTCCACCACTTCTGCCGCTGCCGTAAGCAAAAAGGGATTTGCCTTGGCCGCATAACAGATCTTTATTCTTTTTTCCTCTTCATACTCCCCGTTGAGAATCCGGTCAATTTCATGTAGTCTTTTTTTAAATGCACCTTCGTCAAAAAGAAAAGCCGGCGTTCCCATCTCTTTGATTTTACTAAAAATTTCCGTTGTCATAGTGATTTCGTCCTTGCAAGAAGTGCTGCCCTGTCAATTTTTCCATTCTTGGTAAGAGGCATTTCCTCTATCTGAATCGTCTTGTTAGGAATCATAAAGGGTGGCAGCAGACTCCTTAATGTCTTCGCGATTTCCTTTCTGTCCGCTTTCCCTGTATAGAAGAGCCAGAGTTTCTGCTCATCCGCTTCATAGAGAGCCAGCGCTCTCGTTACTTCTTCAATTTTCATGGCCGTACTCTCAATTTCACCGAGCTCAATACGGTGCCCCATGCGCTTGATCTGAAAATCCTTACGGGAACAATACACAAGTTCCCCCTTCTCATTATATCTGGCCAGATCCCCCGTCCGATAGCATCGCTCATAGTAGGCCTTGTTAAGAGGATTCTGCGTAAATGCCTCCTCTGTCTTCACGGTATCCTTATAATAACCGATGGCCAGCCCGGCGCCGGAGACAAGGATCTCTCCCTCCGGACTTTCTTCGTTCTTAAGATGCTCTCCGTCTTCCACAGCGGCAATCGTTCCTGGAAGAATTTCTTTCCCGTCCTCGCCCAGAAGGAACACCTTTTCATTTGGGAAAGTCTTACCCAGCGGGATCTTTTCTCCCTCTTGAAACTCTCTGTCCAAAATATAATAACAGCAATTGCAGGTGATCTCTGTTGGTCCATACAGATTCACATACATAGCTTCCGGCAGATACTTCTTCCAGTGATTCAGGTGCTTGATAGGCATGACCTCTCCGGAAAACATAACTCTTTTTACCTTTTCGGGAACCTTGTACTCAAGACCATTCATAACGGAGACAAAGCACAAGGCACTTACCGCCCAGGTGAGATTCGTGATCTTCTTTTCCGAAAGGTAATCCATCAGCTCCATGGGATTACTAAAATAGCTGCGGGGAATCAGTTGCAGCCTGCAGCCTGCAAAGAGTGCAGAATAAATATCCTTGACGGAGACATCAAAATCAAACGGAGCCTGATTTCCAAGAACATCCTCTTTGTCTATGCCAAATATCTCCACAAAAGAAGAAATGAAGCTGATGACTGAGCGGTGTCCCACGGTAACGCCCTTAGGTACTCCTGTACTGCCACTGGTAAAGTTCACATACAGAGGATCCACATCCATGGCCTGATCACGGATATCGGAAAGCAACGCCTCCTCCTCCTTCGTAACGCCTTCCGCCTGCGCCTCTCCCCTGTCCTTTATGCCGGGAAGATCATTCAGCACATAAAGCTCTACGGAAATAGTCGTATTCGCCGTTTCTCTAAGCTCTGCAATAATCTCTTCTGCCCTCTCCCTGTTTGCATAGTCTGTGAGCACAACGGAGGGCTCAAGGGTCTCAAGAATTTTCACCGTTCTCGCCATCGGCTGAGAAGGATCCAGAGCACTGTAAAATCCTCCCGCATAAACAATACCAAAAAAGCCGATGAGGGTCGGCACGCTTTTCTCAAGATAAAGGGCCACAGGCCTCCTTGGCGCAGTGTGCTGCGAAAGGAATGCCCCCAGTTTTTTCGATGCCAAAAGCAATGCGCTGTAACTCAGTTCCTCTTTTTCATCTCCGCAGGCAATCGCGGTTGGAACTGAAAGCGCGCTCTTTTCCAGAAATTCCAAAACGTTTTTCATACTATATTATTCTCCCGGTTGTGCCGGTTCCTTAAAACTCATCCGGCGTGTAGAACTTCTCTTTTCTCTGCTCCTGTGGTTCTTCAATATACTCTGCCAGTATTTTTGAAAAACGGATCGCGCCGGCTGTATTAAAGTGACCGGTATCCTTATATTCATCAAGCTCCATCTCGTAATATTCCGGCTTTGCCAGATTGAAATTTTGATAGGTAAAGCCATATTCGTCAAAAAGAAGCGTGAGCTGCCTTACTGTCTCCTTGTAACTGTCAAGGGAATAAATATTCAGTGCCGTTGGGTAGGGAAGCGTAATGGGAATGAGCTCCACACCCTTTTCTCTGCAATAAGAAGCGATCCTGTTAAGCTCTCTTCTGCTGTCGCTGCTTAACGAAAGCTCCTCCAGGGAATCTGATGTGAGGTTCCACTCGCGTGCTTCCTCTCTTCCAATAACGCGAAAATCTGCCGTGAGGATCTCTTCTGCAGGTTCCCGTCCCGAAGAGAGCCTGTGTCCGCTCTCCCCATAAACCTTATCGTCTCTTTTTTCTCTTAGATTCTGCCCGATATCTGTCACCCTGTCATAGGTCCAGGGAAAGAAGAAATTAACAGATCCTGTGTGCATAAGGACCGGTTCATCCAAAAGGAACTCTCCTGTTTCCTTACCTGCCGTCATGAAGTCTGTCGTAAGATTTCTCGCTCTCTGGAAGCTGGCATCTGCCCGAAAATTGTCTTCCCTCTCTATCCCCGTAATCTCATCATCCACACACAGAACCACCCTGCTCACGCCCTTTTCTTCCACTGCTGCACGAATTGCTGAATAGGAGCTCCTAAAACTCTGCATATTGGTCCCCATGTTAAAGGAAGAGGTATGGAGAGCATCATCGATCGTGTCCGGATCAATGCCACAGAGGCACTGAGAAGAACCGGTATAGATCATCTCTGGTGACGCTTCCTTAAAATACAACCACATTTCAAGTGAAGACCCTCTATAAGGGGTCAGTACATAGCTTAAGATTTCATTCCCAAGAAGAAACAAAACCACGATGAGAAGGGCAGTTACAGTACCTGCGGAAATTTTCTTTTTATCAGAAATTTGCATAAAGGAACCCTCCCGCATTTTGTACAAACATGAAAGACAGCAGCGTAAGGAACAGCATGGCTGTCACAAAAACTGCGTGAAAAAGCACCGAATTTTCCAGTACCTTCACCGGTTCTTTTCCCTTTTCCCTCAGGATACTTACTGTGAATACCACGATGATGGAAAGCAAAGCTACGAGAAGACTTCCTGCAGCATACAATGGTTTCCCGGTATCGCTGTTAAAAAGAGTATCTCTCACCGCAAGGAAAAACTCCCCTGCCCGGAAGGATGTAAAAGAAAGCCGCAAAGCCGTAAAAGAGGCCGCCACATCCTCAATTCTGTCAAAGTACCAGCCGATATTGACGATAAAAAACGTCCGAAGGATACGGAAAACATGAAAAGCGCCGGTTTGTGTATTTATCTTCAGTTTCTTCGCAATACCTGTAAAAGCAGGCGCCAAAAGGTCACTTAGCGCAATGATAATTCCATTATAGAGCCCCCATAAAAGATAGTGAAGCTGTGGACCATGCCACACACCCACCACGATAAAGACCACAATATTCGCGATGCAGGCAGGCAGCACTCTTTCCAGATGCTTTCCGTACTTCTTCCCCGCCTTTTTGCCCAGATTCATCATGGGTTTTGTAAGTGCAAGCGGATAGAAAATATAGTCTCTCATGAAAGCGCCCAGGGATATGTGCCATCTGCGCCAAAAATCACCGAGTGAGGTAGCAAAATAAGGTTGTCTGAAATTTGGTGCAAGGGTAACTCCAAACAATGCCGAGATACCGGTCACTATATCGATTCCGCCGGAAAAATCAGCATACTGCTGCGCAGAATACAAAAGAATCCCAAAAGAGAGAAGACTTCCGGGCTTCTGTAAGACAGCGCCGTCAAGGATCCTCGCAATAGGATCAAACAGAAGATCTGCAATGGCATACTTTTTCAGGCACCCTAATAAAATAAGAAAGTGTGCTTTCTTGATTAGATCCCAGTTTAGTCTGTGTTCTCCTTCAAATTGATGAGCAAGTGCATCGTATCTACCGATAGGCCCCTGCAAAAGCTGGGGAAACCAGGAAATAAATAGAAGGAATCGTAAAAAAGATTTCTCCGCAGGATACTTTCGGTTATAAATATCCACAAGATATCCGATGGACTGAAATGTATAAAAAGAAATGCCCAGAGGGAGAATAATTCCCAGTCTGGAATGAAAAAAGTATGTCCAGTACTTTGTGTAACAGAGAATCAGCAGGTTGAGAATCAGTGCGCTGTAGAGCCAAATTCTTTTTTCCTTTCTGACTGCTTCCTTCAGGTGCCTTTTTCTTTCACGTTTTTCCGTTGGGGAAAGCGTTGCAAAGGCAGGATCATTCTTCTCTTCCTCTTCCCTTATCTTTCCTTTTTCTTCCGCACGCTCCATGAAGCGCGCCCCCAGAAAGATCGTAAATGCCGTAAAGAGGAGTGCAACAATATTCTTTCCTCCTGCATAAAGATAGAAGGAAAGACTTGCAACAAGCGCCACAACCCACTGTTTATTTCTGAATACTGTGTAATAACAAAGCAGGCAAAGCCCCAGAAACAGGACAAAGCCCAATGAATAAAAATCTATCATAGTAATTCCTCAGTATGGTTAGATAATACACCATTCAACGCACGAAAATTATATCATAAGGCATCGACTTATTCAATCAGAGTTTTAACACCTTTCACCGCAAAAATAGTTACTCTTTGTGACCTCCCGCAATCTCAATGGGATTCCCATCAGGATCCATAAATGTAAAATACCAATACGGAGAAAAAACATTTAAGTATCTTATCGGAGTCATATTGATTCCAATTCCCAAATCAACTAAGCGTTGATATTCCTTATCTAAATCTTCCACCCCCAGATTGATGAATACCTTTTTCGTATTATTTGCGTTTGCAATTGCACTCATATTATCATATTCATCATATATAGGACCTTTCGTTTCTTTCTGTTCAGGGAATTGATCATCATAGTACCCATTTAAAAGGCATAAATTCAACCCGGTATAATGAAACATTGCAAATCTTTTTCCATTGGTTGCACTTACCTTCATATCCAGTACTTTTTCATAAAAATCCAATGATTTGTCAAAATCTTTTACAACTAAATAAATTGATCCCTGCCTCATGCTGTTATCTCCACATCTAAGAAAACCGTTATTATTCCGCATCCTGTAAGTGCCATTATTTTGGCGTATCACTTAAATTTACCATAGAAATACTGCCCATTCCATCGCCGTAATAATTGTTATTTTAATTCTTTCCTCATAGTTGCATGCACTTTGACAGCAGACTATGGTTGCACTCGCATTGAAAAAGGACTCATTTTTCTGAGTCCTTTATTGATTATTCTAAACCAATTCATTTAAGGCTTCACTGATGATTGTCTTCAAGTATGAATTTGTTAATTAAAACATCAGTTCCTTCATACACATAAATATCACGCATTGTTTTTTATCCGGTATTTTTGGTTTAATATATGACGAATATCGTTTGTCGTTATTTCACCGCGTTTTTCTTTTTCTGTCAGTGTCAGAAACTCTTGCGTTGGTCTTAATCCGTCAACTTTTATCAGTCCTAATGCTATATCCCACTTATTATTTTGCATGAGTCTAACCTCCATATACGTTTCTTCTTTCTTATAATCCGTCTGCTATTGGCAACTTTGTTAATGATTACTGCCTCTTGGCTTCCGAACTATAAGTCGGGATTCATTTTTTAGTTTACACCAAGGATATATTTATCTTCTATATTTTTTATTCATAAGAATGTGTTATTTATATTATTATATGCTTTTCTGCCTTGATTAACAATGGCTTTTTATCCTCGTTTTCCCAAATCCGTTACAATACCAAAAAGGTATTATGGCCATCTAAACTATGTATTTCAAATATGGCAAATAATCTGCTATAGTAAAATCATCAAAAGAAAGACGTCTTTGAAAAGAAAAAAAGAAAGGATAAGGAGGACTACATTATGTTAAAGATCAGAGAGTTCTTGAAAGAGTATTACAAAATATGTGCACACAAATAATGAAAAGAAATGAAATTGAAAATAATTAGGGTCTGTTGTTCACAAGTGAATGGCAGGCCCTAATTCTCTTTAAGCATTGTAATACATATCATAAACAATATAACCCTGTATGCCCTTAAGCGAGCCCTCATAAGTCTCCTGGCACATCATGCACCTTGGTTCCTCCATCGGATATCCGCTTGTAGGAAATATCTGATATTCTGATGAGGTCCGGAATCCTACACGATTATAGAAATGATAATTTCCCTCAACAGTAATTCCTTTATATCCGAGTTCCTTCACCTTCTCAATTCCAAGCCTTATCATCGTCGATCCGATGCCCTGATGAAAATAGTCCGCATGGACAGATACCGGCGCCAGCATGACGATTTCTGCAGCTGCTGCACTACCATGCCCGCCCTCCTTTGTGGGTGATAGGGGAAACCTTGAAAACAGGAAATGCCCGACTATCCTGTTATCAAGCTCCGCAACAAAGGATAGTTCCGGTATATAATACTCCGAATCTCTGATTTCTTCTACCAGAGCTATGATATCTGTTCCATCAGAATAATTTGTTCCCTCCTGAAACGAACGCAGAATCAGTGAAATGATCTCCTTAAAATCCTTATGCTCTTCCGGGCGAATTGTAATTTCCCCACTCATGCCTAATCTCTTTTTATTCACCTAAATCTACCCCCTAATTAAATTACCAACTATTTCTTTATTGGCGACGGAACAAATTCAAGCTTTAACAGCATCCCTAAGCCATGTGCAAGTTTCTTTACCATGGATTTCTTGTTCCATTCTCTATTCTGCTGATATCTGCCAGCTTACCATTCCACCATGGCTGCCGAAACAGGGTGCGGATTTACTATTTCCTCCACAATTCGGCCGCTTCGCATTTTTATAATACGGTCAGCAATGGTGGCGATGGAGGTGGTATGAGTGACTATCACCACCGTTTGTCCCTGCTCCCTCGCCAGCTTTTCCAATTCAATCAATATTTGCTTTCCTGTATTGTAGTCCAGAGCTCCGGTTGGTTCATCGCAAAGCAGAAAAGCTGCGTTTTTTACAAGGGCTCTTGCAATAGATACTCTTTGCTGTTCTCCGCCTGACAGCTGAGACGGATAGTGATCCTTCCTATGAGACAATCCCATCATCTCAAGCACTTCCTCAACCGGGCGCGGTATTTTAGCCATATCCGCAACTAAGGCAACATTCTCCCATACCGTCAGCTCAGGTATCAGGTTATAGAACTGGAAAACGAATCCCACCATATCTTTGCGAAACACTGTCTGCTGTTTTTTCCGAAAGCCTGCGATATCACCGAAACCGTCAAAAATCACCTTTCCGCTGTCCGGCCTGGTCATACCCCCGATTACATTTAGAAGCGTACTTTTCCCGCTGCCGCTGCTGCCAAGAATTACGGTGAGTTCTCCTTTATGGATACGAAAACTTACATCATCCAAGGCATGCACACAAGCATTACCCTCGCCGTAAGTCTTTATCAGATTCACACCCTCCACCAGAACCTCTCGTTTTTTCAAAGAAGGAATACTGATACCGCTTTCATAGAACCATTTCGCCAACAAATCGGCCATTGTACGGCCCAGTGAAATGTCGTTTTCATCAAAGGCTCCCTCTTTTTTGTTCAGTAACTGCAGGCAGCCAAAAGCTCCCGATTGCGATGCAGAAATTGGAACAGACAGAATACTTTCAGTATGAAACCCCGTCAGAATGTCCGCCTTGCTCTCCCATCGCCGATCCTGTGCAACATCTTCTGCAAGAACAACATCGTTTTGTTCAATACATGCTCCGCAGATTCCCTGACCGCGTTTTAGAACGATCTGTTCCAACCCACCGCATTTCTCCCCACAGGCCGCATACAGGCTGATATTGTCTTCTTCATCCAGCAGCCATACGGAAGCGGCGGCTGCCTTGGACTGCGCAGCAAGCTCTTCCAGAAAGATTCTCATCGTTTCAGCCGTGTGCTTGCTTTTATTCAGCAGTTCCAGTACACGCCACTCAAAATCATATTTATTCAAATGTCCTCACCTTCCCCTTCCTTAAAAGCACTCCACATCGGTACAGCAGTGTCAGCAGCACTGACCATCCGGCAAAAATCACATATCCCGGAACTATCAAATAGAAATACGGCACAGGAACCCATTCCCAAAACAGCTCAAGCATCGAACTCCCTTCCGGATCAAAAGTATAAAAATAATTCATGCAATCAATCCCTACACTTCTGCCCAGCCAATTCACTATATGTACCAGAAAAGATATGACATTTAACAAAAGAGGCGAAGTTATTGCCATTACTTTTCCCGGCTTTACGAGTCCGAGAAAACCTATGTTCCAATATGCAGCTGCCACAAGAATGTGTAAGAAATAAAACATACCAACTGCAGGCTGCAGCAGGTTCGTGTCTGTAAATATTCCGACTGGCGCCACCAACGCAAGCACAGCACCCATAGACGAAATGTAAAAACAAAAACCGAGAAGATATTTGTTATTTAAGTGTGCTCCGATAATCATCACTATCACGCTTAAATAGCATAGATTAAATGGCAACAGTTCAGTCAAGATATGCTCCCATCCGCTGCCATATATCGAAACAAAAGCATCAAAACGGAACATAAGGATTCTTTGTACATAAAACAAAACCATAATGGCACATCCGATAAACAGCATAGCTTTCCGTTTCTGTTCGTTGTTTTTTTTGCGCAGAAGCAAATACATAAAAGCAGTCACTGCGCAGCCCAGCGCGATGACCATCCACCACACGGTGTTTCCCACAGATATATTCAATGTCATTCTATCACTCCTTCGATTTCAATTCTTCTACAATATCTATTTTCTTCATTTGCCATAGTGCCAGCAGGTGTCCCAAAACCATGAATGCGCCAACACAGAACCAAATTAGAAACATGCTGGATAAGGAAAATGCTTTTGTATAATAAATACTGTCGGTTGAAGTCATCTTAAGCAGGAGTTTTCCTAATCCACTGCCAGCAAAGCCTCCCACCAGCATGGAAATAACATATTGCGCAACAAGTTCCGCAAAACTCGCCCAGCCCAACTCTGTTTCCTGCATTCCCAGGGTGAGCATAGTGGCGTATACCCTTTTTCTCTCCTTAAAGTTGATAAGAGACATATTATATATGATCAATGCACCTATCAAAAAGGACATTACGATTACGATATATACACCAACCTCTGTATTGTTAAGACGGTTTTCCACAGATATTTGCTGTGAATCTTTCATAGAAAGATACGAAAATGTTTCTTTTTCCTGTAAAACAGAGTAGATTTCTGCCTTTGTAACGCCATCCTTTAGTTTTAAGAAAGCACCAATGGCACCATCCTCTGTAATTTCTGAAAACACTTCGTGAGTGACATACTGAACAAGCATTATATTTTCTTCGTGGATTCCGGTGACCGTCAGCTTCTTTCCCCCGACTACCACCTGATCACCAACGGAAACCTGCAGTTCGTCTGCCGTATATCGAGCCAAAACGATACCATCTTCCGGCTGCAGAATTTCTCCGTTTTGCCCACGATTCCGGAGAAGCTTAGAGGACGGTTCCACTCCGTAAAATGTTGTAAATACCTCTTTCCCTGCGGCTTCGATGTCCATATTTGTTATTAAGAAAACTTCGCTTTCAAGGATATCTTCAACATCCTCCAACTCAGCTTTTACCTCTTCTTTTGTACAAACATTGTTCAGAAAGATCTGGCAGTCATATAAAAGCCGCTCACCGAACGTGTGCTTTACTACGTATTTTCCTGCATCTACGTACTGAAACGAAAGGCTAATCATAGTAACCGCGAGAATCGTAGAAAGCATGGATAAAACCAGCCGCCGTTTATTGCGCAGCGCACTGCAAAAGCAGACCTTTGCAGCATATCCAAATATCGAAAAGATTTTCCAGGATGGTTTTCCTCTGCTTTGTGCTAATTGATTCTTCATTGCATCCGCCGGATCCATGCGAAATATCTGTATCGATGCTAACAGAAAAGAAAAGAACATTACCAGCGTCATCATCAAAGACGCTGCCAGTGCAAGACCAAGAGAAAATACCTTCACCATATACGGCAGTATGAAGGCATCTTGATATACTCCGGATATCAACTGCATCAGGAAGTATCCCGTCACACTTCCGATCAGTCCTGCCATCACAGACACACCTATCCCAAATCCCAAATACACCCAGGCGATTCGGATTCTCGATACACCTAATGCCATAAGAATCCCCGATTCTTCCTTCTGCTCCCAAATAATCTGATATAAAAACAAATAAACCATCAGCGCAGCGATCAGAAAAAAGAAAAAGGCTAAGAAGTAGCTCAACGGTTTCAGCGGATTCACACAAGAATCTACAAACTCCTTTTGCGGAGAAGTTTCATAAGTATAGCCAAATGCTCCGTCACCAAACCATCCACTGCATAAAAGCTGCTGTTCCACATCCACCGCTTCGATGTCCGGCTTTGTCCGCACCATAACCTGATTATAGGTTTCATCAGGAACTCCTGTCATTTCTATCAGATCCTCATAAGAGAAGAGGACATACCCAAATTCATCCGTACTGAAGTTAAAATAATTATCACGGTAGGTGATTTCCCACTCCGGAGAAGAAACAAGTCCCGATAGAACACATTCATATTCTCCCTGCGGAAAACTTAAAGTAAATACATCTCCAAGTTCAAAACCGGCATATTCCGCAAAACATATCTCCATTGCCATGGGGATAAGGCACTCCGTTTCATCGCCTTGCGTCGCCAAATACGCATCTTCTGAAAGCTGATCTACCACAGAATATCTCATGAAATCCGTTTCTCCAATGGAATAGCACCGCAGAGAAACAAAAGTATCTTCTCCCTTTGCAGCTTCGATATCTACGCAAAGCCTACCCTGCACATCGTCAACACCAGACAACTCACCTGCCGCATTCAATTCTTCTTCTCCAAACAGAGCTGTAGACATTATGGTTACATCAGGAAATCCATATTCCTCAAAGTATTTCTCAAATGAATACAGAACCCCATTGTACGAGTTAAGCAATGCCGTTGGAAGACCCATTCCCATCGCCGCAATCAAGATCAATGATATGAATATTTTTATGTTCTTCTTTATCAGTTTCGGAAGAATGTACTTTACGATTGCCATAGTTTTTTCTCCTGCTTTTCAGCGAGCATGGTTTGCCTTTTCGACAGAATCAGTGACCGATACCCTGTATACGCTGACGCCCTCTTTTTCCCTTAAGCATCATCTTTTCCACATACTCCATACGGAAACGACCCCGCAAATACTCATATACTGCTTCGCTGACAAGGATAATTTTAAAATCCTTTTGATTGTCAAATCAATAGAAATGATATTTGCCTCTGTATCATTTTTTTGATCCATTCAGTATATTCCTCTAAAAGCTTAGATTTTCCAGATCTTCTAACTCCTGTTATAACCTTAATATCTGGCGTCCCCTTTAAATCAATTAACTTTTGTAAATAATTCGGACGTTCTATTAATTTCATCACAATTACCACCTTCAAAAATATTTTATTATTCTATTTCCCAAAAATCAATTTTTTTATTATTGGGAAATAGATTTTTGGGACACTCTTGTACAGAACAGACTTCTGTAGCCTTTTCAAAGTGAAACAAGGGAGTGATTCTTATGAATAGGAATTAATAATTGCAACAAAAAGGAAGAGCTTATCAGGTGCCGCTGCTGCTCCTAGGAAACCCGTATGGCGTACGTCCGAAACGAGCCTGAACTCACTCTTCCTGTATTTAAAATATCAAAATTAGTGCAATGTGTAAAGGTAAAAGCAGGTCAATCTCTACAGGGCAAAAACAGTAAAGGAGTAAAGGAAATCGTAAAATGCATTTCTTATTTCCAGATAAAACTCCCTTCTTGTGAAATCCAGTCCTTATTCTTAATTCGTGTTCCTCAAGCTCCCAATATAACATAAAAGTGTGAATGAACCGCCATAAAATCCATATAATTTTGTGATTGTGGTTGTATTTTTTAAGACTTTCACATATAATAAAAATGTGATTGAGAAACACCTAAACTCCAATAAAAGTGTGAGGACTGAGTTTATGGAACGATTTATTTTGAAAAAGCTACTGGACTGGAAGGATTCTCCCTATCGCAAGCCTTTGATCTTAAAAGGTGTTCGTCAGGTGGGTAAGACCTGGATTTTGAAAGAGTTCGGCAAACGTTACTATGAAAACACCGCCTATTTTAACTTTGATGAAAACGAAGAATACAAACAGTTCTTCGAGACCACCAAGGACGTTGACCGCATCTTGCAGAACTTGATGCTGGCAAGTGGTCAGAAAATTGTGCCGGAAAAGACGCTCATCATCTTTGACGAAGTTCAGGATTGTCCGAAGGTCATCAACTCTATGAAGTATTTCTGTGAGAACGCTCCGCAGTATCATATCGCCTGCGCCGGTTCTCTGCTGGGTATTGCTCTGGCAAAACCATCTTCTTTCCCTGTGGGCAAGGTCAACTTCATGCAGATTGACCCTATGACTTTCTCGGAATTTCTGATTGCTAATGGTGACGAAAGCCTTGCTGCATATCTGGAAAGCGTGGATTCCATTGAGCCCATACCCGATGCATTTTTCAATCCTCTGTATGAGAAATTGAAGATGTACTATGTTACCGGTGGTATGCCTGAATCCGTTCTGATGTGGACTGAAGCCCGTGACGTTTCCGCTATGCAGGAAGCCCTGTTCGGTATTATCGGAGCTTACGAACGTGACTTTGCAAAGCATCCCAACATCAACGAGTTTCCTAAGATCTCTATGATATGGAAGTCCATTCCTTCTCAGTTGGCAAGAGAAAACAAAAAATTCATTTATAAGGTTGTCAAAGAAGGGGCAAGAGCCCGTGAATACGAGGATGCTCTACAGTGGCTGGTAGATGCCCGATTGGTGCATAAAATCTATCGCAGCTCCGCTCCCGGCCTTCCTGTGGCAGCATACGATGACCTTTCAGCATTTAAGATTTATCTGGTGGACGTGGGTCTACTCCGCCGACTGGCACAGTTGGCTCCTACAGCCTTCGGCGAAGGCAACCGCTTGTTCACAGAGTTCAAGGGCGCACTGACCGAGAACTTTGTGCTTCAAACTTTGATTACGCAGTTTGAAGTAATTCCTCGCTACTGGACACAGACCAATCCTCCGTATGAGGTGGATTTCCTAATTCAGCGAGAAAATGACATTTTCCCTGTTGAGGTTAAATCCGAAGCCAACACATCCAGCAAGAGTCTGAAGAAGTTCAAAGAGCTGTTCCCAGACAAGGTAAAGCTCCGTGTACGCTTCTCCCTGGACAATCTGAAGCTGGATGATGATATGCTGAACATTCCTCTATTCATGGCTGATCAGGCAGATCGACTGATCGGATTGGCACTAGAAGCTCAAAGCAATTAACTTTTCGTAGCCTTGGAGCGATTCACGAACTAATTATAATTTTTTCTAGCACAAAAATAAAAAGCCTAGTAAAAACTAGACTTTTCAAGAGCTCGAGACGGCGCAGGACGTCCGGGGGGACGTCCGCTTTGCGCCGACCGGAGCGGAGCGGAGACCTCGAACCTTCGAGCCCCGGCGGGGCTCGATTACAACAAAAAAGACATCCCTTCGGATGTCTTTTTGTTGTAATGTAGAGCGCGAGACGGGACTCGAACCCGCGGCCCCGACCTTGGCAAGGTCGTGCTCCACCAACTGAGCCACTCGCGCATTTTACTTGCCCGTACCTGACGGACAAGTATTACTATACAATATGAAATTCACTTTGTCAATTAAATTTTTTAAATTTTTAGATAAATAGTAACAGTTTACTTTTTCTCAGCTTTTCTTCTTAAATAATATTCAGCCGATGCAGTCATCAGAACATCTGAAGAAGAGTTAAGTGCCGTCTCCACTGAATCCTGGATCACACCGATGATAAACCCAACTGCGACCACCTGCATTGCCACATCATTAGAAATTCCGAACAGCGAACATGCAAGCGGGATCAGCAGCAGGGAACCGCCGGCAACACCCGATGCCCCGCAGGCAGCCAAAGTAGCCACAATGCTGAGAACAAGAGCGGAAGGAAAATCAACTGCCACACCTAACGTATTCGCTGCGGCAAGTGTCATAACCGTAATCGTGATCGCTGCACCGTCCATATTGATGGTTGCACCCAGCGGAATAGATACCGAATAGTAATCCTCATTTAATCCCAGCTTTTTGCAGAGTGCCATATTCATCGGGATGTTAGCTGCTGAGCTTCTGGTAAAGAAGGCTGTGATCCCACTTTCTTTCAGGCAGGTAAATACCAACGGATAGGGATTTTTCCGCATACATATAAAAGCAACAATCGGGTTAGTAACAAATGAAATAAACAACATACAGCCCACAAGCAATGCAAGCAGCTTTCCATATCCCGCAAAAATCTCCAAACCATTCTCTGACACTGTGTCAAATACCAGTCCAAGGATTCCGAAAGGTGCCAGGTTGATTACCCATCTTACGGCCTGACTTACCGCCTCAGACACATCCAAGAGAAGCTTTCTCGTCACATCAGAGGATTTCTTCAGTGCCACGCCAAAGATAACTGCCCAGGTAAGGATTCCGATATAATTTCCATTCACGATAGAAGCCACCGGATTGGACACCATATTGACAAAAAGATTTTCAATTACTTCTCCGATTCCCTGAGGTGCTGCGGTCGCTGTTGCAGCTTCTGCCAATTCAATGGTCTGTGGGAAAAGGAAGCTTGCCACCGTGGCAAGGAACGCAGCAAAAAATGTACTTGCCATATAAAGAATGATAACAACACGCATGTTTGCGCCCGCACCACCCTTGGAATTTGCCAGTGAGCTCATTACCAGTACAAACACCAGAACCGGTGCCACCGCACGAAGCGCGCCTACAAAAATTGTTCCGAGCCATGATACAATTGTAAACTGAGGAACCAAAAGTCCCAGAATTGCACCAATCACAAGTCCCACTGCAATTCTTAAAACAAGACTGATACTACACCACTTTTCAAATACTTTTTTCATTCTATTCCACCTTATCCTTACATTTTATACGGAAGATTCTTTTTAGAGATTCATCAATGCGCTCTTCCGTCAGCGTTCCGTTGTTTACAGCTTCCAATACGCCGTTATATGCCTCTTCATAATTCTCAGGCATTAAAATCATATCAGCCCCTGCCTGCAGCGCCATCACCGCAGCATCAGCAGATGTATAATACTCTGTAATTGCCTTCATGTTCATGGCATCCGTGATAACAATTCCCTGATATCCAAGCTGTCCCCTCAGAATTTCCGTAATCATTTTAGAGGAAAGTGAAGCAGGCGTGTTATCTCCCGTCACATTGGGTGCAGAAATATGACTTACCATCACAAATTCGACCCCTGCATTGATCCCTGCCTGATAAACCGGAAAATCCGTGGCATTGAAATCATCCAGCGTCTTTTCTGTCGTTGCCATTCCATCGTGAGAGTCTTCGGATGTATCACCGAGTCCCGGGAAATGCTTTAAGCAGGCACTGACCCCGTTGCTCTGCATCCCCTCTACTGCTGCCACCACCATAGGTGATACAAGATTCACATCCGTTCCGAAGGATCTGTCTTCGATCGTTTCATTTCCCTCTGTGATCACATCTGCCACCGGGGCAAAATCCATATTAAACCCAAAACCGGAGAGATAACTGCCGATTACAGCACCTGCCTCCTGCGCCATTGCCGCATCACCGCTGGCTCCGATCTCAGCCATAGGTCCTACATTATCTGCAAGCCCTGCCTCTGCCACACGGCTGACACTGCCACCTTCTTCATCAACACCAAGGAAAATCGGATATTTACTCCAATTCTTTGTGTTTTGAAGCATTTCCGTAAGCTGCCCGGCATCCTTTATATTCTTGGAAAAGTAAATCAATCCGCCTACCGGATTTTCGCCAAGCTTCTCACGCGTTGTATCCCCTGCTCTGACTACCGTATCCGTTCCCGTCAAAGCCTCCGGGGTTATCATAAACAGACCTGCCACTTTATCCTCAAGAGGCATCTCTGAAATATACGAATCCACAATCTCGCCCAGATAATCCGGCTCCTCCTCAGGTCCGGCAGATTCCGCCGGCGCCTCAACCACCTCCGGTTCCGTCTCCATCTCCGAAAGCTCCTGAAGCTGTTTTTGCAATTCCTCTGCCTGTTTCTTATCCTTAGCCTTTGTAAGTAAATGACTCACACCAAATATTGCGCCAACAATTATTCCTGCCAGTAATACAAAGAAAACAATATATGAAATAATCTGATTTCTCACTCTCCTTTTTCGCCGAAATTCTCTGCGATCTATTTCCCGATCAAAAGTTTCATTTTTTGCCATATTCAGTTCCTCCATATGCTCTATCATAACGTATTCTTCAACTGATTTCCACAAAAAAAGACAAACTTTTGAAAAAAGCATGACGAAGCGGGTACCAATCTCTCAGATCAATACCCGCTTCTAAACTATACTATCCAATGGTCTTTACCTCTCTTTTCTTTTGGATTTATCTTATTCAATTGTCTTTTTTCTCTTTCGTACTTTTCCTTCTCTTCCTTTGTACGCATGTACTGTAACGTCTGTTCCTTATCTTTTGTCGATCGTTACCTTTTCTTCTGTACTTAATACGAATTTGAAATCCGCTTTCTTCGGTACCTTGTTCTTTTGTACTTTAAAAGCTTTTTAACTTCGCCACCTGATTTAATCTGTTAATCAAATGGTTGCCTTATGTTCCTTTGGGACCGTACCTTCCTTTCTTAAGATTTATCTATATGAATTTCTTGTTTGTAAGTTCATTATATCCAAGCTCCCTTAATTTGTCAACACATTTTTTGATTTTTTTCTTTATTTTTTCAAATTTTATTTATTTTTCTGTTTTTTTCTGTTTTATTTCCATTTTTCTCCATATTATTACATAATTCGGAAGTATTCTTTTGAATTTCAAATACAACATTATTCTCTGGAACTTCCACTCCCTATGTTTTATAATTAGGAAATAAAGAATCGGTTACTTTTAAGGAGGAATATTGATGACACCCAAACAGCTTGCTTTTCAGGCAGCGTCGGAAAGCATTATCAAAAATTTAAATCAACGAAACATGGAGGGCTATTTTTTTGAGAACAGCGCAGACTGCGTCAAGGCAATTCTGAATATGATGGAAGACGGAGCCGTCATCGGATGGGGTGGCAGCCAGTCCGTAACAGAGTGTGGTCTGATGGATGCCATTCATAACGGAAACTATACCCTGATTGACAGAATGACCGCCAAAACTCCCGATGAAAGCAGGGAACTTTACGCCAAAACGGTAATGGCAGATTATTATCTCATGAGTACCAATGCCATTACTATGGACGGCGAACTGATCAACATCGACGGCAACGGAAATCGTGTGGCATGCCTGATTCATGGACCAAAGCATGTAATCCTGGTAGTCGGTATGAATAAGCTGGTTTCCAATGTAGAGGATGGCTATCGCAGAGTGCGCGATATTGCATCCCCTGCCAATACCAGGAGGCTGAATAAAAATACGCCCTGCTTCCACACAGGTAGATGCGGCGACTGCCTTTCTCCCGACTGTATCTGCAATCAGGTCGTAATCACCAGAAGAAGCGGCCATGCCGGAAGAATCAAGATTTTCTTTGTCGCGGAAGAACTTGGATATTGATTTTTATCTGAAATATCAATTGAGCCGTGTCCTTTCAAACTCCAAACAGTTTGAAAAGCACGGCTCTTTTTCCTTATGAATATGCTATTAAATTAAAGGATATTTATCTGTCAGTTTCTGAACGATTGCTCTTGCCTCAGGGATCTTTTCTTCTCCGCCCTTTACAATCAAGGCAATTGCTTCCGCAATCTGATCCATATCCTCTGTGTTCATGCCTCTTGAGGTAACAGCAGGCGTTCCGAGACGAATACCGCTCGTCACAAAGGGTGACTTGGGATCGTTGGGAATGGTGTTCTTGTTTGCTGTAATGTGTGCTTCATCCAGCATCTTTTCAATGGCCTTTCCGGTCAGATCAAATGGAGTCAGATCCATCAGCATCAGATGATTGTCAGTACCGCCGGATACGATCTTAATGCCTCTGCTGATCAGGCCTTTGCAAAGTGCCTGTGCATTGTCAATGATTCCCTTCTGATAAGCCTTGAAATCATCAGACAGAGCTTCCTTGAAGCAGACAGCCTTAGCTGCAATCACGTGCATCAGGGGGCCTCCCTGGATTCCCGGGAAAACAGCCTTATTAAAGTTATACTTATCAGCAGCCTCCTGATTTGCAAGGATCAAACCACCTCTGGGACCTCTTAAGGTCTTATGGGTTGTGGTGGTCACTACATCCGCATACGGGATCGGGCTCGGATGAAGACCTGCTGCCACAAGTCCGGCAATGTGAGCCATATCTACCATCAATACTGCTCCCACCTCGTCTGCTACTTCTCTGAATTTCTTGAAATCAATGGTTCTTGCATATGCCGATGCACCGGCAATAATCATTTTAGGCTTGCATTCCAACGCTATTTCTCTTAATTTATCATAATCAATGAACCCGTCATCGTTAACTCCATAGGGTACAATATGAAAATATTTACCTGATATATTGACCGGGCTCCCGTGTGTCAGATGTCCGCCGTGATCAAGATTCATTCCCATAATGGTATCACCGGGATTACAAATTGCAAACTGTACCGCAAGGTTTGCCTGTGCACCTGAGTGCGGCTGAACATTTGCATAATCACATCCAAAAAGTTCCTTTGCTCTCTCAATGGCAAGATTTTCTACTACGTCAACACATTGACATCCGCCATAGTATCTTTTCCCCGGATAGCCTTCTGCATACTTATTGGTAAGCGGGCTTCCCATCGCTGCCATAACTGCCTTGCTGACCCAGTTTTCAGATGCGATCAGTTCGATATGACTGTTTTGTCTTTCCTGCTCGTCCACAATCGCCTGTGCAATTTCCGGATCAATGTTCCTTACTTCATCAAGTGAATACATAATATGACCTCCTCATTTATATGATTAAATTACTTGCCGAAACTATAAATTTGAACCATTATAGCACAAAACATATTCCTAAGCAAACCTTAAGATTCTCGGAATATCCGAAAAAAACTTTACTCCCGCGAAAAATACTGCTACAATAGGAAAAGATTTTGGAAGGAACAAAAGATAAATGTACTATATCATCGTGAATCCGGCCTCAAAATCCGGCAAAGGTGCTAAGATCTGGGCCACTTTAGAACCGGTCTTGCAGGAGAAAAAAATTGAATACAAGGTTTTCTTTTCCAGAGAAGCCGGGCATGTTATCAAGCTGGTCCGCGATCTGTCTGCTTCCATATTAAAGAATGAAACCGACTCTGTCATGAAGCTGATCGTACTTGGGGGTGACGGCACGCTCAACGAAACGCTTCAGGGGATTTCCGATTTCAGCCGTGTGGAAGTCGGATATATTCCTACCGGTTCCAGCAATGACATGGCCAGGGATTTGAAGCTTCCCCATGACCCTGTAATGACACTTGAAAATATTTTATCCTGTCAGCAGCCGGTTTTGATGGATTTGGGATATCTTTCCTATAAAAATACTTCAGGGCGGCTGTCCAGACAGCACAGCGCAGAACAGATCGATAAGCGTTACTTTGCAGTCAGCTTCGGAATCGGGTTCGATGCTGCTGTATGTGAAGAAGCTTTATCTTCTAAATTTAAGAATGTTTTGAATAAAATAGGACTAGGAAAGCTGACTTACCTGATCATCGCATTAAAACAGCTTATCATGGCAAAAAAGGTTTCCTGCAAAATGGTACTTGACGATGAGAAAACGATTGATCTTCCCAAGTTTTTCTTTATTACCGGAATGATGCATCAATTTGAAGGCGGCGGCTTTATGTTCTGTCCCGGCGCAAGCTTTTGTGACGGCATTATTGATATTTGTGTTGCCGGTAATCTTTCCAAATGGCTTGTGCTGCTTGCACTTCCCACTGCTTTTAAAGGAAAGCATTATCGCTTTAACGGAATTGATCGCTATGCTGCCAAAAAGCTTCACCTGGAAACCTCTGCACCACTTTGGGTACATACCGACGGTGAGGTGAGCACGCAAAGCAATTCCATTACCGTGACCTGTGAGAAAGAAAAGCTTAGACTGTTAATGTAGATAAATGAATTTGTAAAAGAGGAGATTTTTGTTAAGAGGAGAATTTATTATGAAAAAATATGTTGAACGGTACAAACATGCAATACCGCTGCTTATCTATGCGGTAATCTATTGTGCCTGGTTTGCCTGGCTTGAAAAGAGGGTTACACATCCCCAAACAATCATTCATGTAAAATTTGATGATGCGATTCCATTTTGTGAGATATTTGTCATTCCCTATTTTTTATGGTTTGTCTATATGGGAGTAGCAGTGCTCTACTGCTTTTTTAAGAATAAGCAGGAATATTACAGAACCTGTGTATTTCTTTTTACGGGAATGACGATCTTCCTGATCATTTCCACATTTTGGCCCAACGGACATCACCTCCGTCCTTATCAAATGCCAAGAGACAATATGCTTACCAAACTGGTGGCTTTATTATATAGTATGGATACCCCCACAAATCTCTGGCCCAGTATCCATGTATATAACTCCATCGGAGCGCATCTGGCAATCATACACAACGAAAAGCTTGCAAAAAATAAGATTATCCATTTTGGTTCCCTTTTCCTGTGTATATCCATTATTTTGTCTACTGTATTCATAAAGCAGCATTCTCTGTTTGACGTTCTGACTGCTTTTGTCATGGCTGCTGTTATGTATTATGTAGTATATCAGGCTGATATCGTTACTATCTGTCAGGCACATTCTCACACCAGGCAGCATAGATTCCGCCAGATCTAGATTTGAATACAAAGAGGCTGATGCATTTCGCACTTATATACTGATATGAAGGGCATGTATCCTTTTACGGTAAGGCTTTTTAGCGATTTTGATGGATTTGTCGAATTCAGAGTATCAGGTAAATAACTCGCACCTTGATTAAACACCTCTCGGTTGAGATAATTTAAAAAGCTGAAAAAGTTCACAACTTTTTACACTTTTTAAACCGAGGAGGATATTCCATATGGATACACGTTTGGCAAAACGAAATTACAGCATTCAGCAATGGAAAGCTATCATTCATGACCGGAACAATACGAACCTGACAGTGGATGAATACTGCAAACAGAATGGCCTCAGCCGTAATTCTTATTTTTACTGGCTTCGAATCATCCGCGAGGAAGCACTGGAACAATCAGCTGAATCCGGTTTTGTCGAGTTGAGCCTGCCGGCAGAAACGGACTCCGGGTCTCATCCGATTACAGCTGTTCCAATCGCAAAACCAGAACCATCACAGTTGACTTTATCGGTGTGCGGAATCACAATACAGGTCACAGAAGATACATCGCCGGCACTGCTTGCCAGAACGATTGGGGTGATAAGGAATGCTCAATGACGCAAATGGATTCTCCCATATATACCTGTGCACCGGATATACCGATCTCAGAAATGGGATTGATGGACTTATTGCCATCGTAAACGGAACTTTCGGACTGGATCCGACAGAGGAAGGAAGCATCTTTCTTTTCTGTGGCCGAAAAACCGACCGCATCAAGGCCCTGCTTTTTGAAGGAGACGGATGGCTTCTGTGTTACAAAAGGTTAACCGGTGATGGGCATTTTCAATGGCCGAGAAGCGAACAGGAAGCGAAACAATTATCTCCACAGCAGTTCCGCTGGCTCATGGAAGGTCTTTCCATTGAACAGAAAAAATCGATTTCACCATTAAAACCAGACCTTTACTAAAGGCTGTTTTCATACGCACCTTGACAGTTAAATACGTTATCAAAAATCTCAAAAAATCCAGTAAATATGCTGCTTTCAGCGACCTGTTGTGGTATACTTATGGTATGAAAAATCAGTTATTAACAGAAAAAAAACTGAATACTCTTCCAAAGGAAACCATTATCATGCTGCTCCTTCAGCAGGGTGAAAACTTTAGGCTTCTTTCCGAACAGTCCGCTGTTATCCAGAAGCAGAATGAGCAGCTTATGAAGCAGATAGAAGATCTGAAGGAGCAGGTCGCCATTCTGACCCAGCAGCGCTTCGGACGAAGTTCTGAAAAGAACCTGCCCATTCAGGGACAGCTCTCTTTTGATCTGGATCATCCGAATGTTTTCAATGAAGCAGAAATCCTGACAGAGAATGGGTTTGCAGAGGAACCTTTACTGGAAGATACTGTTCCGGTGAGGAAACCGCGCCCAAAGGGAAAACGTGCAGTGGATCTTTCCGGAATCAAAACCACGGTAGAATCACACTATCTGGAAGAAAATACCCTGATGGAACGATTCCCCAAGGGATGGCACCAGTTAGAAGATGAAGTCTACAAGGAATTAAAACGAATTCCTGCCAGCTATGAGGTTGTGGAGCATCATATCGGTGTATATGCCGGAAATGGAGATAACAGTAAAATCATCCGTGGAGAAGCACCTAAGCGCCTGCTGAATCACAGCATTCTGACACCATCGCTGGCAGCTTCTGTGTTTACTGCCAAGTATGTCAATGCAGTCCCATTAAACCGGATCTCAGAAGGTTATGGTTATGACGGTATCCATATTTCCCGTCAGGTCATGGCCGGATGGATGATAAAGCTCTATCAGTATTATCTGGAGCCGGTGCATCGGATGATGAAGTCAGAGCTGTTCCAATCTGGTATCATCCACTGTGATGAAACTCCTTTCAAGATGACCGGAGAAAAGGATGAGGGAGACCCAAAATCCAAGGATTATATGTGGGTATACCATTCTCCCGGAAAAGGAGACTGCCACCCGGTTTACCTGTATGAATACGATAACGGATCCAGAGCAGGATATGTTATCGGAGAGTATCTGAAAGGGTACACCGGAATCCTTGTCACAGATGGCTATCAGAGCTATCACACCTTGCAGAAAGACAGGGCTGATGAAATCAAAGTGGCCGGCTGTTGGGCTCATGCCCGGAGAAAGTATGCGGATATCCTCAAGGCTGCGGGCAATAAAAGCTCTATGACAGCCGGGCAGAAGGTCGCTGATGAAGCAGTCAAAAGGATTGCAGCGATTTATCATACGGACAACATGTATAAAGGAACATCGCCAAAGGAGATTTTAGATAACAGACAGCAGTCGGTAAAGCCTCTGGTAGATGCTTATTTTGCGTGGATTAAAGGAACGTTAGCCAAGCCGGGCCTGGATCAGAGTTCAGCTATAAAGTCAGCACTCAACTATTCCCTTAATCAGGAACAGTATTTGAGAACCTTTCTAACAGAGCCGGAGGTTCCGTTGGATAATAACGATGCCGAGCGAAGTATCAAGAAATTCTGCGTGGGCAAACACAGCTGGCACATCATAGAATCTAAAAACGGTGCAAAAGCAAGTGCAATGATGTATTCCATTGCAGAAACGGCAAAAGCAAACGGACTAAATCCGTTTGAATATTTCCAGTATCTGATGGATCAGCTTAAGGAATACCCAAGAAACAATGTTCCTGAAGATAAACTGGCAGAACTAATGCCTTGGTCGGAAATACTTCCCGATTGTTGTAAACAACTGAAGAGATAATTATGACTCGCCACCTCTATCAGGTGGCGATGCTTTTTCAGGCAGGCGAGTTATTTACCTGATAC
>JAHAYJ010000053.1 GCA_018384375.1 Lachnospiraceae bacterium | reverse complement strand
TAAGCCCGACCTTCATTTCCATCCGGGCTTTTCCGTACATCTGTGTATATCGGAAACCATGATTCTCCTTTGCCGTTCCAAAGAGTCTTTCTATGGTTTCCTTTCTCTGTGCGTATAAATCCTTCATTCCCAATGTCTGACGGATGTCTTCGCAGATTTCCATGTATGGCTCCCATATATGACGGGTTATGGTTTTTACATGATCCCTGCTCTCAGTACACTGTGAAAGATAGGGGCATTGTGCACAGACTGCTCCACAGCTCTTATACTCCCTGTTTCCGTCCCTGTTTGTTGTACGATATATCAGCACCTGATTGCCTGGGCAGATATAACAATCATAATACTCATCATATACATACTCATATTTCTTGAAAAATCCATCTTTGGTCATCGGTCTTTTGTAGGGTAAGAGAGGTTTAATTCCATCATCTATCAAAAGCTTTGCAATCGCTGGAGTTTTATATCCCGCATCTGCAACCAGTGTTTCTATGCCAATATCCTTGATCTTATCATACAGCCCTTTAAAAGTTCTGCTGTCATGCTGATTCCCCGGGTTGATTGTATAACCAAGAATCCAACCATTTTTATCACAGGCAGTCTCTATTGCGTAGGCAAATACGTTCTTGTGTTCCCCTTTACGGAACCATCCGCTTTCAGGATCCGTAGTGCTGCACTTTATTGTTTTTGTATCCTTTGGGATGTCATCTGTGAATTCCTTAGGATCACCTCCGGCTGACGGTGTATTGTCGTTATCATCATCGTCCTTGTCATCCTTTTCTTTCAGAGGTTTCTTCCCATGAGCCTCCCTGTCTTCGTTGATTTCCTTTTTTAAAAGTTCCTCGTAGAACAAGGCTTCTTCGTGGGCAATGCGTTTCTGCATCTTTTTGTTGTTGGCTCTTGCCTTTACATGAGTGGCATCAACAAAAACCTCAGTAGGATCAACAAGTTTATATTTATAGCACTCCATCAGGATATGGGAAAATATCTGCTCAAAAAGATCGGTATCCTTAAAGCGTCTGGTATAGTTTTTCCCGAACGTAGAAAAATGTGGCACTTTATCCATCATATCCAGACCAAGAAACCATCGGTAGGCAACATTTACCTCGATTTCTTTGCAGGTCTGCCGCATACTTTTGATTCCATAAAGATACTGGATAAAAGGAATCTTAATCAGCATCACGGGATCCATACTGGGACGGCCATTGTCCTGCGAATATTTTTCGACTACAAGGTCATAAATGAAGTTCCAGTCAATTGCCTTATCTATGATTCGGAGAAGGTGATCCTGCGGAACCATGTCATCCATGCAAAGAAACTGCACCTGTTCTCTTTTTTTATCTGCATTCTGGGTCATCATAAGTAGAAACACCTGCCATAATTTGATACTTCTATTATACCAGAAAAGTGCCGGAAAGTCCTCATAAATACTGAACTTTCTGGCACTTGACAAAGAAAAACCCCGCACTCCTGTGCGGGACTTTGTCTACACTCTGCAGCGGAGTGATTTCCACTCCGCTTATTTTAGGGTTCCGTCCGTTGCACAGACTGTATCTCTACTGCAGCGAATACAGGGTCTCTTTCTTATGAAGCTGAATATGTTCAATCTCTTTGCGAATCGTTTTGTCGATGTCCGGCTGAGGCTCCTTCTTCGGGCGTGCTATGTAATATCCCTGAATCAGGTCCACATTCAGATTGATGACGGCCTTCAGTTCCTCGGTGTTCTCGACGCCTTCCGCCAGGGCCAGAATGCTATTCTGGTGGGAGTATTCCACAATACTTCTCACGAAGTGCTGCTTCTGAGGGCTGTCCTGAATATTGGTGATCAGCATGCGGTCGATCTTCACATAGCGGGGACTGTAGCGCAGCAGATTGTTCACGTTCGAGTAACCGGCGCCGTAATCATCCAGCGCAATCTCAATGCCGTCATGCATCTTGCTGTTCTTAAACTGTATCAGCTGTTCCTCGGGAAGTTCAGATTCCTCCGTAAATTCAATGACCAGGCGTTCCTTATGCTTATTCACCTTGTCCGTTATTCCAATCGCATCTTCGCCCTTCAGCTGATAGCCCGGAAGACTGTTGACAAAAACTTTTGCATCCCTGAATTTGCTCTCATTCCGATCCAGATAGTTCAGCACATTGTAGATGGTCGCCTTCTCAATGTCATAGAGCCGGTTCAAATAGACCGCCGCCCTCATGATATCACCCGGTCCCACTTCCGTATGCTCTTCACAGCGCATCAACGCTTCATACGCAAAAATGGAGCCATCCTGTGCGCGCACGATCGGCTGGAAATAATAGGATAACCGATTGTTGTCCAATATATGTTCAACGACCTGGTTTCTCTTCATCTCGCTTAAGGTCAGGTCTGCCTCACTGCGGTGTTTGTCACGCAACAGAGCCTTATTGTGGTTCTTGATGCCGACCGTGTGGTTGATGAGCGACTCCAGTGCAGCATTGTCGAGCGGAGAACCGCTTAAGCTGCCGTAATGGAAGTCAATGGTCCAGTTGTCAGCCTCGGGCAAACGATACTCCTGTAACTTCTGATGGAGCTGTTCCAAAAGGTTCTTACTTCTGGGGGAATCCACACTTCCCGGAATTGCTATCAGAAACTCATCATTTCCGAGTCTGCTGCAGACCTCCTCTTCATCCAGAAGCTCCTGAATGAAACGGCCCACGACACGAATCACACGGTTCCCGTAATCACGGCCAAGCTCTTCGTTGACATTCTTCAGTCCCTTGACGTCCACTGCGATGATACAGATCTCGTCACCGCGCTGTACACATTCTCCCGCAAGCACAAAGGATAGATTCAAAAATCCTCTGTAATTATAC
>JAHAYJ010000052.1 GCA_018384375.1 Lachnospiraceae bacterium | reverse complement strand
AACAGGGCCTTGAAGAGGGTCGTGAGCAGGGCGAGCGAAATGGGCGACATTCGATTTTGCGAGCAATGCTGGAGGCGAAGCTTGACAAGGAAATCATTCTGAAGGCAGGCTTTACGGAGGAGGAGATTGAAGAGTTTCCACTCAATTTATAATCAGAATGAATTTAGAGGTGCACTGAGATCGCAGCAGATCCGGTGCACCTTTTGTAACCGCCTTTTTATTCATTGACGAATTGATCCGTATCGCTGAATCTTTCTATGAGATTTCTAAATAATGTAAAATAGTTTGTCCACTTTTGGGCATCATCTCCGTTTATGAGTTATGAGAGGAGGGGAAAAGATTATGGAAAAGGGTAAAAAACACAGAAGAAAGAGAATATACGGCCTGCTGCTTCTCGTTTGCATGATCCTCTCTGCCTGCAAAGGAGAATCGCTTCATGGGCGGAAGACGGACTGGATGAGAAGTGACAGGTCGTTGGTGGGGCACCCGGTGGTTCATTGTAAACAAAAAATGAGTGAGGCCGGCAGTACTATCCTGCCGGCCTCACTCCATTATTCACTTTTTTTCTTTCGTTCTTTACTTTCCTGAAGGTCTACGATGGATTTGGACAGAAATTTCTCCATCCCGCAGAAGGTCGTTCTGTAACTCGCCAGCATACGCTCCAGATATTTCTCCCCGTCCGGTTCAATATGATAGTATACGCGGGTACGCTTGCGCCCCACCAGGCGGGAGTATTCGGTGATCATTCCGTCGTTTTCCAGCTTGTATGCCGCTGTGTAGATCGTATTTTGCGAGATATCCAGGAACCCTTCAGAAAGCTCAGAGATCGCCTTCGTGATCTCATATACATAACAATCCTTCTGCTTCAGCAGATACAGGATGATCAGGTCTGTTATTCCATTGATAAAGGTATTTTTGGAAGCCATTTTCTTTCCTCTTTTCGGAGTCAATATATCATAGATAAATTGAAAAAGTCAATAACCTATGGGCGGCGGCTGAGGTGAATCTTAGGAGATTTCACCGGTTGGAGAGCAGGAAATGGTCACGGATTTGGTGGCTTCTTGAACTAGTCCAAATGAAAGGCTGCGAACCGCTGTGGCAGTAGCCGTGGCAGAATTGCCATTTTTGCTGGCAGAGGAGCTCTTAATACTCCATTGACTATCTTGTGCTGTGGCATGAGGAGAACAGGAGGTACACACTGCGGTAGTACCATCATAGGAAAAGGTTGCTGTAATAGAAACATACCAGAGAACATTCTGGCTGGAATCTTTAATGTATGTCGTTTTTGTTGCAGTTTTAGTGTTGGATGCAGCAGCACGGTTGGATTCCGTGTCAGCACTCCACTCGGTGATTACCGTATCAATATAGTAGTCCACGCCGTCTATGGTAACCACAGTGGACCCTGATGTTGTGGCATTGGCTGCCAGGGCAGTGGACGGACAAGACAGAATTAGGGTTAGGCAAAGCAGTAAGACAGATATAGTTTTTCTCATTGGGTATCCTCCTGAATTACAATTTCTGTTGTGGTAAAAACGGGCTCTGAACGCATTACACTTAAGTGCTCCTGGTATAAGATGACTGCAAGAAATGCTGTAAATGCTAAAACCAGTCCGCAGATAAATAATGCGACCCTTCCCATAAGCCGCCGCACTCTGAGGAAGGAGTAAAAGGCATCCGCCTCCATGGTGGAATAATATTGATGAACGATCTCTCTTGGATCGCCGAATATCTGACGCAAATCTTCGACGGAGGAAACGGCAGCAGGAGGACATTCA
>JAHAYJ010000051.1 GCA_018384375.1 Lachnospiraceae bacterium | reverse complement strand
GAAGTACATTGAAGCGGCAGAGATCCTGCGGGAAAAGGGAACGGACCGGAGTAAGTATTTCCGGGGACAGGTGGATAAGTACCGCTGGATGAACTATGGTTCCTCCTATCTCCCCAGCGAGATGAATGCAGCATATCTCTATGCACAGCTTGAGATGGCAGACAAGATCAATCAGACGAGACTTGAGCGGTGGAAGCAGTATTATGAGCTCCTTTCCCCTCTGCAGGAGGCAGGGAAGATAGAACTCCCCGTGATACCGGAGGGCTGTGTCCAGAGCGGACATATGTTTTATATTAAGACAAAGGATCAGGAGGAGAGAGACCGTCTGATCGCGTTTATGAAGGAAAACGATATTCTGACGGTATTTCATTATGTGCCGCTGCATTCGGCGCCGGCAGGACTCAAATTCGGACGTTTTCATGGGGAAGATATCTATACGACAAAAGAGAGCGAACGTCTGCTTCGGCTTCCCATGTTCTATCAGCTTACCAGAGAGCAGGTAGAACTGATCGCAGGAAAAGTAAAGGAATTCTATGGTGCTTAAGGAAAGAATAAGGAACTGGGAAAACTGGATAATTGCGCTGATTCCGATTCTTGCTCTGGGCATTTATGCAGGTCTTTGCTTTGACTACTATTATGACCTGAATGATGATGCTCTAATGAAGGATATTCTGGCGGGGGTGTACACCGGAATGCCGGAGGGACATAATATTCAGATGCTGTGGCCCATCAGCGCACTGATCAGTGGATTTTACAGGATTGCAGGCAGCCTTCCCTGGTATGGGTTGTTTTTGTGTGGCTGTCATTTCCTGTGCATGCTTCTGATCACAGAAAGAGCGGTATCCCTTTGCAAAAAACGGGCAGGAAAGCTGCTCGTGTCAGTGGTGAGCATACTGCTTTTCCTTGCCTTTTTCTTAAGTCATTTGATTTTTGCCCAGTATACTGTGACCTGTACACTGCTGGGAGCAACGGCGGCGTTTTTGTTTTACACAACGGATATTACATTGGATACCGGGGTGTTTCTTCGGAAAAATATTCTGTCGGTGATATTGGTGGTGATCGCCTATCTGATCCGGTCGGAGATGCTTCTACTGGTGCTGCCTATGATCTGTGTGGCAGGAGTCTGCAAATGGGGAAGTGAAAAAAAGATCTTTACGAAGGATCATGCAGGGAAGTACTTGGGTGTGATCGGTCTGATCCTGGCAGGACTGCTGCTGGGGCAGGCAGCTCATATGCTGGCATACAGCTCCGAAGAATGGAGAGCATTTACAGAATTTTTTGACAACAGGACGGAGCTTTACGACTTTCAGGCACCACCTGCTTATGAGGAAAACAGGGATTTCTATGAGAAGATCGGGTTATCTGAAAGTGAAAAGATATTGCTTGATAATTACAATTTCGGCATGGATGATGAGATTGATGAGAAGATGATTGGGGAGATCGCGGAATATGCAGGACAGCTTCGCGTAGAGCGCACTGCTTTTTCAGAAAACCTGATCGAGAAGCTGAAAAGCTACTGTTACCGGCTACTGCATGGACCGAATGCAGTGGGAAGCGATTACCCATGGAATTATCTGGTGATTCTGGGATATTTCCTGGTGTTTTTTGCGGCATTTCCGATCAAGACGGACGGCGTAGGGCGTATGCGGAACGTACTTGGGATCACATGGAAACTGATATTTCTATTCGCAGTAAGATCTGCTCTGTGGATGTATATTTTATGGGGGGAGAGAGCCCCCGAGAGGATCACACATTCCCTGTATCTGATGGAATTCTGTATCCTTGCCGCTATGCTGATGACGGAATGGAGAAGGATCGCATCAGGGAAGACCACAGGCTTCCTTGGAGGAACGGCACTTATCCTGTTTGCGGTTTTCGGGGCGATGGTTCTGCCCCAAAGCGTAAGAGGAGTGGAACAGATGCAGCAGGTAAGGGCAGTTACCAATGCGCCTTACCGGGAACTATATGGATATCTTACAGAAGGAGAGAATCAGCAAAACTTTTACCTGATAGATGTCTATTCTTCCGTAGCCTACTCGGAAAAGATGTTTGAAAATGTAGACAATTCATTAGATAACTATGATATTATGGGCGGCTGGGCCTGCAAGAGCCCCCTCTGGCGTAAAAAGCTGGAAGCATTCGGGATTGACAGCATGGAACAGGCACTGCTCTTACGGGAGGATGTCTATTTTGTCAGAAAAGTAAGCGAGGATCTGCAGTGGATCTATGACTATTATGAGGGGCATGGAACACCTGTTAAGCTTACGCTTCAGGAAACCATTGCAGGTGATTTTGAGATTTATTCCGTGGAGGCAAGGCAGTAGAGAGGCTTTCAGGTGGAGGAAATATGGAGAGGGAAAAGGATATTTATCTTCGCCCCATGACAGGTGAGGATACAGACAATATCATCAAATGGCGGAATACGGACTTTGTTCGTCGTAACTTCATTTATCAGGAGCCCTTTACCAGACAGGGACATGAAACATGGACGAGGGACATGATCAGTACCGGGAAAGCGGTTCAATTCATTATCTGTGAAAAAGGAACGGACCGGCCGGTGGGAAGCGTTTACCTGCGGGATATTGACAGGAAGCATAACAAGGCGGAATACGGGATTTTTATCGGGGAAGAGGATGCCCTTTGCAGGGGATACGGAACCCGGGCGGCACAGCTGATGCTTGCCTATGCATTTGAGGAGCTCAAGCTGCATAAGGTAATGCTCCGGGTACTGGCGGAAAATGCCAGGGCTAAGAGAAGCTATGAGAAAGCAGGCTTTGTTCAGGAGGCCTATTTGAGAGATGAGGTATTTTTGGAAGGAAGCTACAGGGATGTCATTTTGATGGCAATTCTGAAGGAAGAATGGAGAAATGCTGATGGGAAAAATGATTAGCTTTGTGATCCCCTGTTATCGTTCACAGGCAACCCTGCCGAGTGTGATCAGGGAAATACAGGAGACAATGGAAGGACTTTCACAGTACACCTATGAGGTGGTGCTGGTCAATGACTGCTCTCCGGATAACACCTTTGATTCGATCAGGGAGTTATGCCGGGAAAATAAGAATATAACAGGAATCAATCTGGCCAAGAACTTCGGACAGCACAGTGCGCTGATGGCAGGTTTTCACCAGGTTAAGGGAGATATCATCGTATGCCTGGATGATGACGGTCAGACACCGGCAGATGAGGTGGGCAAGCTCCTTGAGGGCATTGAGAAGGGGGCAGATGTGGTCTATGCCAAATATGCCCACAAGCATCATTCCGGCTTTCGGAACTGGGGGAGTCATGTGAACGAGCTGATGACCAGGGTGATGCTTGGAAAGCCGAAGGATCTGTTTGTTTCCAGCTATTTTGCAGCAAGAAGATTTGTGGTGGATGAGATGATCAAGTACGAATATCCTTATCCTTACGTGATCGGACTGGTTTTGCGCACCACGAAGAATATTGTCAACGTGGAGGTGAACCACAGGGATCGGATGGAGGGAACCTCCGGCTATACGCTGGGAAAGCTTTTGGGTCTCTGGTTTAACGGTTTTACGGCATTCAGCGTAAAGCCTCTTAGGATTGCTACCGTGACGGGGGCAGGTTGCGCATTTTTGGGATTTGCTTACGGAATTTATACGATTATCAAAAAAATATTTATCAATCCGCCCGGACTGGTAACAGGCTTCAGTGCGCTGATGTCGGTGCTGGTATTTATGGGCGGTATGTTGATGCTGATGCTGGGTCTGGTTGGTGAATACATGGGGAGAATGTATATCTCCATGAACCGTTCCCCTCAGTATGTCGTCAGAGAAATTGTGAATTGTGAGACGGAAGAATAACCGGGAAGGAAATATTGGAATAAAACGGCATGGAGAAGAAGGAAACGGCAATAATTGCATATGAAAAGCACAGGGAATGGAAAAGAAGACTGCTTGCGGCACTTCTTTCCTTTGCCGGTGTGTGCGCACTGTCCCGGATGCTGAAGACAGGAGGAGATGCAATTGCCTTTACCAACAGTATTTTTTCGGTTTTGACCTTTCTGGCACTGTACCTGCTGATGGAAAAAATACTGAAAGCTTCCTTTAGGGGGAAGAAAAGAAGATGGATCCTTCCCGGGCTTTTTGGGACAGCCTTTTCCTTCTGTATGATCACCGGTGTGCAGCTGGATACCAGAGGGAGCGTTCCTTTTTCCGATCCTTCGCTGTGGCTTGCCATCCTTGCAGGGGCAGTGGTAATGACATTGTCTGTCCGGTATTTCTGGGATCTGATCGATGGGAAGCAAAGGGAGCGGGCAGTGAGCCGTCAGAAAGAGGGGGAAGCCACAGATCAGGGGGAAAAGCGATGGAATAAGTTCTCCGGCTGGCTGTTGCCTTCTGCTTTGATCTTTGTCATGTATCTTCCGGTTTTCCTGGCGGTTTATCCGGGCTTTTTTGTCTACGATGCCCAGGATGAGCTGATGCAGGTGGTCACAAGAAGCTTTTCCACCCATCATCCTTTAGTGCACGTGCTGATGCTTGGAGGAATCATTCAGCTTGTCCATAAGCTGACCGGCTCCTATAATGCAGGAATTGCCTGTTATACCGTTTTTCAGATGCTGGTGATGGCCGGAATTTTTGGCTGGTGCATCCGGAAGCTGGAGAAATGGGGCGTAGGTAAGGGATATCGGATTCTGACAACGCTGTATTTTGGGCTTTGCCCGGTGTTGGTAATGTTTTCCCTCTGTTCTGCCAAGGATGGTCTTTTTGCAGGCATGCTGCTGATCATGACTATATTACTTACGGAGCTTTTTAAGGCACCGGAGGAATTTTGGAAGCAGAAAGGAAAGCTTCTGCTTCTTTTGGCAGCTTCCCTTGGGATGATGCTGCTAAGACACAATGGGTTTTATGCATTTGCAGTCTTTTCGGTGCTGACAGTTATCTATCTGAAAAAGGATCGGAAAAAGGCGGCTCTTTATTTTGGGGGAATCCTGGCGACTTATCTGGTGGTAAGCGCAGGACTGACCGGAATATTACGTGCAGATGCTTCCGAAAACCAGGAGATGCTCACGGTGCCTATCAGCCAGATGACCAGGGTTTACCAAAATCGGAAAGAGGAGCTGCCGTCGGAAGAAAAGGAGCTCCTCTACCAATATCTTCCGCAGGAAGCGCTGGAGCACTATACACCTAAGGTTTCCGACGGCGTGAAAGTGCATTTTAATAATCAGGCCTATGAAGCAGACAGAGGGAGCTTTCTTAAGCTGTGGCTCAAATGGGGGACGGAAAATCCCTTTACCTACCTGAATGCCTGGTTTATGACCTCCTATGGATTCTGGTATCCGGACACTGTGATTGACGTATACCGGGGGAATACAGTATTTACCTATACCTATGAGGACAGTTCCTATTTCGGATATGAGGTGGAGCAGCCGGGTACCAGGCAAAGTAAGCTTCCCTGGCTTTCAGAAATTTACCGGAGAATGTCTCTGGAGATCTTTCAACAGAGAATTCCAGTGGTGTCCATGTTGTTCTCACCGGGATTTCTGTTCTGGATGAGCGCCTTTATCCTGTGCTTCTGGGGGTACCATGGTAGATGGAAAAAGGTGATGGCACTTATGCCGGTAATGCTTTGCTGGCTGACGGTGTTGCTTGGTCCCACCTATCTTACCAGGTATGTGGTCTATCTGTGGGCAGTGCTGCCGGTGATCCTTGCAGAATTTGATAATTGCAGGCATCTGTGATATACTTACCCATGGTTTTAAGAAAAGGAATAAGGGAATATGAAAAAGATTTTATATAAAAGTAAAGCGATTCAGATGATAATTCTGATTACGGCAGGATGCCTGTTACTCTCCCTGTGGCCGCTGCGGATCGTTCATGAGACGGTGACGACTTCCATTCCTTCCGGCACGGGAACCATGACCGGTGTGGTGAACGATGATGTCACTGTTCTGCAAAGCTTTGTGGCACAGTACGACCATATGGACACGATCCGCCTGTACGTAGGAGAGGACACGGTAGGAGAAAGCTTTTATGTACGCCTTCTGAACGAAGGCCAGATCATGATCGCCGAGGAAGAGATCATGATTGATCAGTCGAAGCTTCCGGGCTATGTGGAGGTCCTCATTGACGTTGATATGGAAGTGGGCAAAATGTACCACTGTATTGTTCAGGGAAATGATTCAGAGGTGTTTCTGGGCTGCGAGAGTATTTCCATGGCGGATATGCCTTATGCCGGTCCCCTGTATTATGACAATGATCAGATAGAAGGAATGAATCTGGTGGCGGATTACAATTACGGAATGCCGCTTAGAAAGAGTAAAGTGCTTCTTTATGGCATTCTGATCGTTGCAATTGCTGCAATTCTTGTATGGGCAGTGGGATTTTTTTACAGAAAAAGGGGCAGTGACAAGCTGATCACGGCAGAGCGGGCATTCAAATTTGTTGCCAATCCGGTGGTGGCGGTGTTTACGGTATTCTGCCTTGGCGCAGTATTGATGGGTGCCTGCGGAAATTATGTGCTGGATAATACCTTTTTCTTTATCAGCGTACTTTTTCTTTCTGCAATCCTTTTTTATGGAATCAATCATAACCGGGACGGACAGACGCCTGTTCTTACCTGGGAATATATAAGGACACATGTTCAGGATCTGCTTCAGTCCGTGTGCTTCGCAGGTGCCATCAGTGGCTGCTGCGAGTATATGGCAGGACTCTATGACATTCATCACGCTATGGCGGAGCGTAAGGAAATGCTCTGGTTCGCGCTGGCTGTAATTGCTATGTTCAGCATGAAGGAGATTTTCAATCTGTATAATCTGGTTTACCTGATTGTGGCGGGAATCGGCGGATATTTTTATTATCAAAATGCAGTTTTGCAGCTTGCAGAAAAGACGATTAAGGAAACGGAGATCGACTGGCATCTGCAGGTGATCCGTCACACAGTGATGATCGCAATCCTGTTGGGGTTGATTGTCATCCGTACCCTCATCGGACTGGTAAAGAAGAAGCTGGCAAAGCCCGATTTTGCATATGCGGGTTTGCTGTTGCTGTTCTTTGCGGCAATCATTCTTTTCAGAAACGGTAGATGGTGGACGGTGGTGATGGCCGTCAGCTTTACGTTGTTTTATCTAAATTACGGTATGTGGGAGCACAGGGGGCGTCTGCTTGCCAATATCTGCAGGGGTGTGATCCTGCAGTTTCTTCTGGCAACAGGTTGGGCACTGCTTCACAGACCCTATACCACCTACCGCACGGCCAGATATCCCCATATTTTCCATACGGTAACTATTACGGCAACCTATCTTACCATGGTGGAGTGCGCTGCGATGGTGATGCTCTTAAGTAAGCTTCGAAAAAGCAGGAAGCTTAGGGATTACTGGAAGGAACTGACCTTGTTTGGCGTGGTCTCTTCCTATATGCTGTTTACTATGGCAAGGACAGGCTTTTTGGCAGTGGGCATAACCCTGATTTTTGCCATTGTGATCATGGCAGCAGGAACAGGCAGAGAAAAGATAAGGAATATGGGAAGATCCATTGGTCTTATGACACTGGCAGTAGTGGTATGCCTGCCTGTTACCTTTACGGTACAAAGAACAATCCCGGCGCTTGTCAGCGATCCCTACATGTATGAATTTGAGGACTTCAGGGATCCTACACTGCGCGGACGGAAGCTGAATTCCGTGGAGTTCATGAGGGTAGGACGATTCATTGACCTTTTTGCAGACCGGGTTCTGGGCATTCCCGAAGGAACCTTTGATTTCTACGGTGAGATTGCTGAATACAAGAGGACGCATGGTATATCGGAAGAGGAAGAAACCGGCGCACTCACATTGCAGGAGGAAGTAGAGATTCCGGGTGTACTTGCGACGCAGGAATTCGTAGCTTCCGCTGATTATACACCGGAAGAGCTGGAAATGCCGGAAGAAGATGAGGATGATTATACCAACGGACGAATTGACATTTTCCGTTCTTATATAGAACAGCTGAACATGACAGGGCATGAGGAGATGGGCGCATTGCTGAAGGATGGTTCCATTGCAACCCATGCGCACAATATCTATTTGCAGGTTGCCTATGATCACGGTATCCCTGTAGCACTGCTATTTGTGCTGGTGGGGATCTTGAGCTTTGTAAAGGCATGGATTTACTTTGGAAAGAAAAAGGACATCATTACCTATGCGGCACTGCCTGCAGTAGTGATTGCCTCTGTGGGAGCAGCCGGCATGGTGGAATGGGTCTTTCACCTAAGCCACCCCTGTGGTCTTTTGTTAATGCTTGTTCTTGCACCGCTGGTGTTTAAGGAAGAGAAAGGTTGAAATAATTGCCCAAAAGCAATGAAGGAATAGTATGAACGAAGAAACAAAGAAACAGCGAAAGCCTTTTAACGTAAAATTGTTTTATCGGAGAACCTGTCTGATCGTCTATGACATTATCAGCGTGATTCTGGCAAGCTACATGGCTCTTATCATGCGCTATGGCTTTGAAATGTCAGAGATACCGGATCACTTTGTGGATCCCATCAATCGGTTCCTGCCACTGAATATCATCATTACACTGATCATTTTATATCTGTTTCGCATGTATAACAGCCTGTGGGCGTTTGCAGGAGAGACGGAACTGCAGAATTTGGTAATGGCCAGTGTCTTGTCCTCCATCCTGCAGGCAGTGGGAATTCAGTTTTTTAGGACGCCGGGGCAGCAGGCTGTACCGGGAAGCTATTACTTCCTCTACATGTTCCTGCTGATCAGCTGTATTTTTGCCAGTCGGTTTTCCTATCGCTTCTTCAGAAGCTTAAAGCACAAGAAGCAGAATAAGAAGAACAGTATTTCTGTCATGGTGATCGGGGCAGGGGAAGCTGCAAATATCATCATCAAGGAAATTGTAAACAGCAATTTTTCCACCATGGTCATCCGTTGTATCATCGATGATGATTCCGGGAAATGGGGAAGATTTATCCAGGGAATCAAGGTGGTGGGCGGCAGAGACCGTATCATTGAATGTGCGGATATCTTCGGGATTGATGAAATCATCGTGGCCATGCCGTCTATCAGCAGGGCAGAGCTTTCGGAAATTCTGGACATCTGTAAGGAAACCAATTGCAAGCTGCGTTCCCTTCCGGGGATGTATCAGCTGGTAAACGGTGAGGTCAGTGTCAGCAAGCTCCGTGATGTGGAGGTGGAGGATCTGCTTGGCAGGGACCCCATAGAAGTAGACATGGATTCCATCTTGGGATATGTCAAGGGCAAACGGGTGCTGGTAACAGGAGGAGGCGGCTCTATCGGCAGTGAGCTTTGCCGCCAGATCGCATCTCATCAGCCGTCCATGCTATTGATTTTGGATATTTACGAAAACAGTGTGTATGATGTACAACAGGAGCTTCAGACAAGATACCCTGAGCTTAAGCTGGTGGTGCTGATTGCTTCCGTGCGGAACACCAACCGTATGAACTGGATCTTTGAGCATTATCAGCCGGAGATTGTATACCATGCAGCAGCGCATAAGCATGTGCCGCTGATGGAGACCAGTCCCAATGAAGCCATTAAGAACAACGTGTTCGGTACCTGGAAGACCGCTTATGCAGCAGCCATGAACGGCACCAAACGCTTTGTGATGATCTCCACCGATAAAGCCGTGAATCCCACCAACATCATGGGGGCAAGCAAGCGGATCTGTGAGATGATCATTCAGACCTTCAACAAGCATTATGATACGGAATTCGTAGCGGTACGTTTCGGCAATGTTCTTGGAAGCAACGGAAGTGTGATTCCCCTGTTTAAGAAACAGATCATGGCAGGAGGACCGGTTACCGTAACGCACCCCGATATTATCCGTTATTTCATGACCATTCCGGAGGCAGTATCTCTGGTGCTGCAGGCCGGTGCCTACTGCAAGGGAGGCGAAATCTTCGTCCTGGATATGGGAAAGCCGGTGAAGATCCTGGATCTAGCCAAAAATCTGATCCGCTTATCCGGTTATCGGGTGGATGAGGATATCAAGATTGAGTTTACGGGACTGCACCCGGGAGAAAAGCTGTATGAGGAGCTTCTCATGGCAGAGGAGGGCATGAAGGAGACCGCAAATAAACTGATTCATATCGGAAAGCCGATCGAGATAGATGAGATGAGATTTTTTGCCCAGCTGAAGGAACTGAAGGAGGCCTCCATGAATGAGAGCTGTGATATCAGACCGTTAGTAAAGGAAATTGTACCCACCTATCATTATGAAGAAGCTGCCTCAAGTGAAAAAAATTGACGCTTCGGAAGGGAGTAACTATGGCAGAGAAAAGAATTTATCTTTCTTCCCCCACCATGCATGGGGAGGAGCAGGATTTTATCAAGGAGGCATTTGACACCAACTGGGTGGCACCTCTTGGACCGAATGTCAATAATTTTGAAAAGGAGCTTGCGGCGTATACGGGTGCAGGTCATGCGGCAGCACTCAGTGCCGGCACGGCGGCCATTCATCTGGCGCTTCGCATTCTGGGAATCGGTGAGGGTGATATTGTGTTTGCCCCCAGCCTGACCTTCAGTGCGACCTGCAATCCCATCGTCTATGAGAAGGCCACTCCGGTGTTTATTGATTCCGAGACGGATACCTGGGATATGGATCCCGAGGCACTGCGAAGAGCCTTTGAAAAATATCCGAATCCCAAAGCGGTGATCGTGGTTCATCTGTACGGTACCCCTGCAAAGCTTCAAGAGATCATGGAAATCTGCAGGGAGCATCAGGTCCCCTTGATCGAGGACGCAGCGGAATCCCTAAGCAGTACCTATAAAGGGAAGCATACGGGGACCTTTGGAAAAATCGGAATTTATTCCTTTAACGGAAATAAGATCATTACCACCTCCGGAGGTGGTATGCTGGTGTCAGAGGATGAGGAGATCACAAAGAAGGCAACCTTCCTGGCAACCCAGGCCAGGGATGCGGCAAGGTATTATCAGCATTCCCAGATCGGCTATAATTACCGGATGAGCAACATTACAGCCGGAATCGGCAGGGGGCAGCTTCTTCATATTGAGGAACATAAGGCATTAAAGAAAGCGATTTACCGGCAGTACAAGGAAGCCTTTGCAGATATTGAGGAGATTGCCATGAATCCTCATAATCCGGACGGAGATGCCAACTGCTGGCTTTCCTGTATGACTATCAGCAGGGAGAGTGCAGTGAGCCCGGATCAGGTGATGGACGCGTTAGCGGAGGCAAATATTGAGTCAAGGCCCATCTGGAAGCCTATGCATCTGCAGCCGGTATTTGCGGAGTGCGATTTTATCACCGCCCATGAGGGAAGGGATGTTGCCGGGGATATCTTTGCGAGGGGGCTGTGCCTGCCCAGTGATATTAAGAATACAAAAGCAGATATGGAAGAAATTATTCAGATTGTCCGTAACTGCTTTGCAAAATAAAAAATAGGGAGAAACGGGAAAAGTATGTACCAGAAATGGCTAAAGCGTTTGATCGATATTGTGGTTTCGGCAGCGGGAATCATCGTGCTTTCTCCCGTTTTGCTTATTTTATGGATTCTTGTGCGAGTGAAGCTTGGGAAACCGGCTATTTTTACCCAGGAGCGCCCGGGAAAGGATGAAAAAATTTTCAAGCTCTATAAATTTCGTTCCATGACGGATAAGCGGGATGAAAAGGGGGAGCTTTTGCCGGATGAGGTGCGTCTGACTGCCTTTGGGGAAAAGCTTCGTGGGACCAGTCTGGATGAACTGCCGGAGCTATTTAATATTTTGAAAGGCGACATGAGTCTGATCGGCCCAAGACCTTTGCTAGTGGGGTATCTTCCCTACTATACGAAGCGGGAACAGCTGCGTCACAGTGTGAGACCGGGCCTCACCGGACTTGCCCAGGTGAGCGGCAGAAATTTTATTGCCTGGGATGACCGTCTTGCCAAGGACGTGGAATATGTGGAGAACCTGTCACTTCTGCTGGATCTAAAGATTCTTCTTAGGACCGTTATGGTAGTCTTTAAGAAGGAGGATGTGGCGGTGGAAACAGACAGCGTGGAAGGGTATCTCTGGGATGAGAGGAAAAGGAGAGAGGATGACTGAGAGAGAGCTTCAAACCCCCTGCTATGTGATTCATAAAGATCGTTTGGCGGAAGGAATCGGCCTGCTGAAGACTTCCCTTGAGAGGGAGTGGAACCATTTCTGTGTGGGCTATTCCTTTAAAACCAATTCCCTTCCTTATGTAGTGGAGGAAATGAAGAAGGCGGGCTTCTATGCAGAGGTGGTCTCTGAGGATGAGTATGATCTTGCGCTGAAGCACGGGTATGAAAAAATCATTTATAATGGTCCTGTGAAGGGGAAGAGAACCTTTCTTCATGCTCTGGAGCATGGAGCCATCATCAATCTGGACGCAAAGCGTGAGCTAGCTTGGCTACGGGAAAGCGGCAGAAGGGATGTAACGGTAGGTCTTCGGGTGAATTTTAATCTGGAGGCGCTCTGCCCGGGAGAAACCTCTGCCGGGGAGGAGGGAAGCCGGTTTGGTTTTTCCTATGAAACCGGGGAGCTGAAGTGGGCAATGGATGAACTGGATAAGATGGGTATTCCGTTATCCGGCCTTCATCTTCACGTGGGCTCTAAGACAAGGAGTGTTGCTATATACAGACAGCTTGCTGGGATGGCATGCAGATTAAAGAGAGAATACGATTTAAAGCTTACCTATATTGATCTGGGAGGCGGTTATTTCGGGGGAATGGAGAACAGACCTAAGTTCCCGGATTATGTGAAGGCAATCCGGGAGGAACTGTCGGAAGAGTTTACACCGGAGGAGACCATGCTTGTGATGGAGCCGGGAACATCTCTGATCACACCGCCTATCGAATATCTGACAACGGTGGTGGACACCAAACAGACCTATGCAAACCATCTGGTGGTCACAGACGGAAGCAGGATCGATGTGGATCCGCTTCATGGGAAAAGCTCCTATTTCCATAAGCTGCTTTATCAGGGAACGGAGGAGGAGATGGAAGCAAGGCAGGTGATTCCAAAGCAGGTTGTCTGTGGATTTACCTGTATGGAAAATGACCGGCTTTTTGTGATCGAGGATCAAAAGAAGCTTCAGGAGGGAGACAGAATTTCCTTTCAGAAGGTGGGAGGCTATACCATCTGTCTGACACCCTTGTTTATCCGTTACTTCCCTGCGGTATACGTTGAGGAAAACGGAGAATACCGGATTATCCGGGAGGCATGGACGGCGCAGGAGTATAGTCAGAAAAGCTTGTATTAGGAGGGCAACCATTTTGAATATTTTGATTTTAAGCTGTGGAACAAGGGATAAGGTGGTACAGTATTTTAAAACTGCATTCGGAGAGGAAGGGAAAGTGGTCACAACAGACTGCAGCCCTTATGCACCGGCTCTTTATGAAGGAGATGTACATTATATTGTACCCAGAATCACAGAGCCCGGGTATATCAATGTGATTTTGGATATCTGTAAAAAGGAGCAGATTACCGGAGTGCTGTCCCTCATTGACCCGGAGCTTTCCTTGATTGCCCGGCACAGGGAGGATTTTGAGGCAGTGGGAACCACTGTGATCGGTTCCTCCTATGAGCTGTGTGAACGGACCTTAAATAAATGGGAGATGTACTGCTGGATGAAGGAACACGGATACCCTTGTGCCAAATCCTACATTGATCTTCCCTCTTTTCTTGAGGCGGAAGAAAAGGGTGAGATTTCTTATCCGGTTTTCGTGAAGCCTATGAAGGGGAGTGCCAGTATTCAGATCTCCAGAGCGGATGACAGAGAAACGGTGGAAATCTTGTTTCGACATGGCGAACATATGATGATCCAGGAGCTGATGACGGGACAGGAGATCGGTGTAGACTGCTATATAGATCTGTTAAGCCATGAGGTGGTTTCCATTTTCACCAAGAAAAAGCTGGTCATGCGGGCAGGAGAGACGGACAAGGCCATCTCCTTTGCTGATCCTGAGCTGTTTGCCGCTGTAGAACAATTTGTCCTTGAAAACGGCTTTCTGGGACAGATCGATATTGATATTTTTGAAAAGGACGGCATTTTCTATTTCTCGGAGGTGAATCCCAGGTTTGGCGGGGGTTATCCACATGCTTATGCCTGCGGTGCCGATCACATGACCTTGATTAAGAATAATCTTTCTGGTAAGATAAATGAGAGAAAAATCGGGGACTATGCCGTCGACAAGGTGATGATGAAGTATAATGAAATCATGCTGATCGATACGGTGAAATGATCACCTTTAGGAGGCAGGGATGCAAATGAAAAAAATCCTGATACTTGCCAATTGTGCCAGCGGACTGTATGATTTCAGAAATGAACTTTTATTGCGCCTGCTCACTGAATATGAGGTGCATGTGAGCCTGCCGGATGAAGAGGAGGTTCCCGAGATTGCAGGGGAGGGCTGCGTAGTTCATCATACCTCGTTAGAAAGAAGAGGGATGAACCCGCTGAAGGACGGAAGGCTTTTTGCAGCTTATCTTAAGCTGATGAGGGAGATCAGGCCGGATGTGGTCCTGACCTACACAATCAAACCGAATATTTACGGAAGTCTTTGCTGCAGAATGTTGAGGATTCCCTATATTGTTAATATTACAGGACTTGGCTCTGTTTTTGAGGAGGGCGGTCTTTTACAGAAAATGGTAGTACTTCTATACCGGATCGCCTTAAAGAGCGCGTCCTGTGTGTTCTTTCAAAATGCCCGTAACAAACAGATCTTTTCCGAATTTGGAATTAAGGGGGAAAAGGACCGGCTGGTTCCCGGCTCCGGTGTGAACCTTGACAGGCATTCCTTTGAAGAATATCCGGAAGAGGAGAAACCGGTCAAATTCCTGTTTGTTGGCAGGATCATGAAGGAAAAGGGAACGGACGAGCTTTTGTATGCTGCGGAAGAACTGAAAAAGGAATACCCGGATGTGCTTTTTGAGATTGTGGGAAGCTATGAGGAGGATTACCGGGAGCTGATTGAGAGGAAGCAGCAGGAGGGAATTGTCCGCCTGACCGGTTATCAGAAGGAGATGCACCCCTTTTACCGGGAAGCGTCTGCGGTGGTGGTTCCCAGCTATCATGAGGGGATGTCCAATGTGGTGCTGGAGGCGGCAGCCACAGGAAGACCGGTGCTTGCCTCGGATATTCCGGGATGCCGGGAAGGCCTTGAGGACGGTGCGAGCGGATTTGCCTTTGCCCCAAGGGATGGGAAGGCATTTTTACAGGCTCTCCGTAAATTTATGGCGCTTACTTACAAGGAGCGCAGACAGATGGGAAGAAACGCCCGCAATAAAATGGAGCGTGAATTTGATAGAAAAACGGTAGTCGATGCCTATGAGGAAGAGATTAAGCATTGCACAGACAGGAGGAAATAAAAATGGGTCTATATGAGGATCTTGTAAATGGGAAAGAGAAATTATCGCTGGTAGGGCTTGGGTATGTGGGTATGCCCATAGCGGTGGCCTTTGCCCGCAAGATCAAGGTGGTAGGCTTTGACCTGAATGAGAAGAAAATCGATTTATATAAGAGTGGAATTGATCCTACCAACGAGGTGGGAAATGATGTGATCAAAAACACAGCAGTGGAGTTTACCGCAGATCCAAAAAAGCTTCGGGAAGCAAAATTTCACATTGTGGCGGTTCCTACACCGGTCAATGACGATCACACACCGGACTTGACACCGGTAGAGGGGGCCAGCCGGATCCTGGGACAGAACCTGACCAAGGGCTCTGTGGTAGTATTTGAATCTACCGTTTATCCCGGTGTCACAGAGGATATCTGTGTACCGATTCTGGAACAGGAATCAGGCCTGAAATGCGGTGTGGATTTCAAGATCGGTTATTCTCCGGAGCGCATCAACCCCGGCGATAAGGTACATCGCCTTGAGACCATTGTAAAGATCGTATCCGGTATGGATCAGGAAACCCTTGATACGGTGGCGAAGGTCTATGAGCTGGTGGTGGAGGCCGGTGTTTACCGCGCCCAGTCCATCAAGGTGGCAGAAGCGGCCAAGGTCATTGAGAACAGTCAGAGAGATATCAATATTGCTTTCATGAATGAGCTGTCCATCATCTTCAACAAGATGGGGATTGACACCAAATCTGTCCTGGAGGCAGCGGGAACCAAGTGGAATTTTCTGAAATTTTATCCCGGCCTGGTTGGAGGACACTGCATTGGAGTTGATCCTTACTATCTTACCTACAAGGCGGAGGAACTTGGGTATCACTCCCAGATCATTCTGTCAGGAAGACGGATCAATGATGACATGGGTAAGTATGTGGCAGAGAGCATGGTGAAGAATCTGATCAAAGCCGATATCCCGGTGAAGGGTGCTAAGGTTGCCATCTTAGGCTTTACCTTCAAGGAGAACTGCCCTGATACCAGAAATACCAAGGTCATCGATATCTATAAAGAGCTTGGCGAATACGGCATTACCCCCATCGTAGTCGATCCTGCGGCAGACGCGGATGAGGCAGAGCGCCTTTACGGCATTACCTTTGAAACGATGGACGCAGTTAAGGATATGGATGCAGTGATTGTAGCTGTGGCACATACCCAGTTCCTGAACCTTAAGAAGAGTGATATAGGCGGCTTCTTTCATCCGGCCCACAAGAAGAAGATTTTCATGGACATTAAGGGATTGTTTGACAGAGAGGAATATCTGACAGAGGATTATTTATACTGGAGATTGTAAGAAAAGAGGTCATTGAAATGGGATATCAGGAGCTAACATTTGATGCAGACAGTGTGTTTCTTGTAACAGGGGGTGCCGGCTTTATCGGTTCTAATCTGTGTGAGGCACTGCTTACCATGGGATATACGGTAAGATGTCTGGATGATCTGTCCACAGGAAAGTATGAGAATATCGAGCCGTTTCTTTCAAATCCTAAGTTCACCTTTATCAAGGGCGATATCCGGAACCTGGATACCTGCATGGAGGCAACGAAGGGCGTAACCTATGTGTTGAATCAGGCGGCATGGGGGAGCGTTCCCAGAAGCATTGAGATGCCGCTCCTCTATGAGGAGATCAACATCAGGGGCACTTTAAATATGATGGAGGCATCCAGACAGAATGGGGTTAAGAAGTTTGTCTATGCGTCCAGCTCCTCTGTATACGGGGATCATCCGGTACTTCCCAAAAAGGAAGGCCAGGAAGGAAAGTTGCTTTCTCCTTATGCACTGACAAAGAGAGTGGACGAGGAATATGGAAGGCTGTATAAGGTACTGTATGGCCTTGACACCTACGGCATGCGGTACTTCAATGTGTTCGGAAGACGCCAGGATCCCAACGGCATGTATGCGGCTGTAATTCCCAAATTCATCAAGCAGCTGATGGATGGAGAGGTGCCTACCATTAACGGAGACGGAAGACAGTCCAGAGACTTTACCTATATAGACAATGTGATCGAAGCCAATCTGAAGGCCTGTCTGGCACCCTCAGAAGCGGCAGGAGAGGCATTTAACATCGGTGCCGGCGGCAGAGAATATCTGATTGATGTGTATTACGATCTCTGTAAGGCACTTGGCAAAGAGGTAGAGCCGAATTTTGGTCCGGACCGCGCAGGGGATATTAAGGATTCCAATGCGGACATCAGTAAGGCAAGAAAGCTGCTTGGATATGATCCGGAATATGATTTTGCGAAAGGAATCAATCTGGCGATCGACTGGTATAAGGAAAATCTATAAGATCCGGGAAGGATATAGAACATGAAAAAATGGAAAACAAATATGTTTTCTCTTGTCCTGTTAAGCAGTGGTATTTTGTTTTATCTCTTTTTTACCTTCTTTGACGGACCCCAAATCTGTGTAGATACACCTACGTATATCTACATGGAGAGCTCCAGGGAACCTATCTATCCACTGTTGCTTGCTATGCTTAGAGGATTTACGGGAGAACTGCAGACAGGAGAAAGTTATCTGTGGATCACGGTGATTTTGCAGGGCATTCTATCAGCGATAGCTGCATGGTCAATGGCAGTATTTTTATGGAGAAACCTGGGCTTGTCTAAAACAGTGACAACCATGATTTTTATCCTGCCGCTGGCAGTTTCACTATTGTGCAGATTTGTTGCTCAAAGAAGATCTATGTATTCAAACAGTATACTTACAGAAGGAATCGCAATTTCTATGTATCTGCTGTTTTTTCGATTTCTTTTGGAATACTGTC